>NZ_BCPR01000005.1 GCF_016586165.1 Dyella sp. EPa41
CAGCCCTCTCCCCAGAGGGGAGAGGGAGAAAAAACGGCGGTGCGGTATGAATAGATCCCCTCACGGCTCAACGACGTTGCCTTGAGTCCTCTTCGCCTCGGCGCGTGGCGGTGTAGCGGCTTCTTTTGAGGTAGCAACGAGCCCATCCCGGCTGGCCTCGGTCGTCCGACGCTCCTATCCCGCATATGGCTATGAGCCTTGGCTCTGAAGGCCATTTTCTTTGGGTTACTTTTCTTTTGGGCCAGCAAAAGAAAAGTGACTCGAGCGCCGGCAGGGGATCGAAACGCCCGCTGCGTAGGCGGCATGCTCGCGACAGCATGGCAACCGAAGGCATAGCCCGCTTCCACAAGAGCAATAAACGTGCAGACCGGCGCGAAAGGCTGTCGCGCACTGGGTGCGCTCCTACAGAGGTCGGCAGGACGTTGAAACGTCCGCCGCGTCCCACGGGCACTTCCTACGGTGCGTAGGGGGCACCTGGCGGTAGCATGGCAACCGAAGGCAGCACCCCCCTCTCAAGAGAAAACCATGCAGCCCGGCGCGAAAGCGCTGTCGCGCACTGGGTGCGCCCGTACAAACAGCGGCGTGCGATCGCGCTAGGATCGAGGCACTTCCCGTGGAGAGCTTCCATGCGCCAGACCGTGCTTGCCTTTGCCCTTGCCGCCGCCATCGGATCCACCCACGCCGCCGACACCACCCAGCTGGTGCAGAACGAGCTGCCCCAGGTCACCGGCTGGCGTCGCGATATCCACCAGCATCCCGAGTTGAGCAATCGCGAGACGCGCACCTCCGCCCTGGTCGCCGCGCAACTGAAGAAGCTTGGGCTGGAGGTGCACACGGGCATCGCGCACACCGGCGTGACCGGCATCCTCAAGGGCGGCAAGCCCGGACCGAAGCTGGCCATCCGCGCGGACATGGATGCCTTGCCGGTCACCGAGGAAGTGGACCTGCCCTTTGCCTCCAAGGCCAAGGGCGAATACCGCGGCAAACCCACCGGCGTCATGCATGCCTGCGGCCACGATGCGCATACGGCCATGCTGCTGGGCCTCGCCACGGTGCTGGCGGGCATGAAGAAGGACTTGCCCGGCGAAGTGATGTTCGTGTTCCAGCCCGCCGAGGAAGGGGCGCCTCCCGGCGAGCAGGGCGGCGCGTCGCTCATGCTGAAGGAAGGCGTGTTCCGCGACTTCAAGCCCGACGCGATGTTCGGCATGCACGTGGTGAGCGCGCTCAATGTCGGCACCGTGGCGGTGCGGCCGGGCGCGACGATGGCAGGCTCGGACTGGTTCAAGTTGGTGATCCACGGCCGCCAGACGCATGGCGCGACGCCGTGGAACGGCATCGACCCCATCGTCACCGCCGCGCAGATCATCAATGCGGCGCAGACCATCGTGAGCCGCAAGCTCGACATCAGCGAGCTGCCGGCGGTACTCAGCTTCGGCATCATCGAAGGCGGCTCGCGCTACAACATCGTGCCGGACAAGGTCGAACTGCAGGGCACGCTGCGCACGTTCGACACCGGCATGCGCCAGCAGGCGTTCGACAACCTCAAGTCCATCGCCGAGCACGTCGCCGAAGCCAACGGCGCCACGGTGGAGACGCAGATACCGGTGGGCGACAGCAATCCGGTGCTGGTCAACGACCCCGCGCTCGCCGCGCGCGTGCGCGCGAGCATCGGCAGGGCCATCGGCGCCGACCACGTGATCGAGGCGCGCCCCTGGATGGCTTCGGAAGATTTCGCGTACTTCGCCAAGGAAGTGCCGAGCGTGTATTTCTTCGTCGGCGCCACGCCCGCCGGCCAGGACGCACTCAAGGCGCCCACCAACCATTCGCCGAAGTTCTTCATGGACGAAGGCGCGCTGAAGCTCGGCATGGAATCCATGCTGCAGGCCACGCTGGACTACCTCAACGCGCCGGCCGGCTGACAGATCGCTCAGAAAGTGAAGCGTGCGCCAAACAGCCAGGTGCGCCCCGGCGCAGGCTCGTAGTAGCGGCCGTTGCCGTCGTTGACGATCACCGAGCCGATGTAGCGCCGGTCGGCGAGGTTGTCGACGCGCGCGCTCAGCTGCAGGCGTTGCTTCTCGCCAAGCACGAAGGTGTAGGCGACATCGGCATCGAACACCGCATAGCCGGCTGCCGTGGCCGTGCCGATGTCGTTGGCCGTGGTCATGCCCGCGCCGCTGAGCGTGAGCCCTTCGCGCCAGCCGGTGTCGCCACCGTGCTGCAGGCGTAGCGAACCGTAATCCTCGGGTACGCCCGGCATGCGCGAACCCGCCGCCACCGGCACCGTGGGCGTCGTGCAAGGCGTTCCTGCACAAGTAAGGAAGCCGCTGCGGAACTGCGCCTGCAGATGCGTGTAGGCGGCGATGAGGTGCCAGCCCGGCGCGAGCTCGCCGTCGAAGGAAAGCTCGATGCCCTGCCGGCGCGTGTCATGCACGTTGCGGTAGGTGGTGCGTCCGTTGACGCTGGTGGCGATGGCCAGTTCGTCGCGCGTATCCGCGCGGAACAGCGCCGCGTCGAACTCCATCGCCGGCGCAAGTGGCCACTTCAGGCCCGCCTCGACGTTGTGGCTGCGCGCGGGCCGCAGGTTGAAGGCGAGCCCCGGCTGCCCGTCGCTGCGATAGCCAAGCTCGTTGTAGCTGGGCGTTTCGAAGCCCTCGCCGTAGCTCGCGTACAACCGCAACGCATCGCCGGGGCGATACTGCAACGCCACCACCGGCGTGGTGGCGGAATAGTCGACGCTGCCGCTGTCGTCCGGATTGCGCGGCGTGATGTAGTAGTCGTGCTCGCTGAAGCGCACCTCGTCGCGGCGCAGCCCCAGCATCAGCGCCCACGACGGCGCGAAGTGCCAGTACCACTGCGCGTAGGCCGCCACGTCATCGACATTGTCGTCCTCGTCACGACGCAGCCGCCCCTTGACGCCTAGCGTCGTGCCCACGAAGTTCTCGTAGCCCAGGCGGTGCTGCCGCTGGTAGTCGCCACTCGCACCCAGCACGAATTCGTAGTCGCCACCGGCCAGCTGGCCCCGATGCGACCAGCGCAGGTCGGCGCCGCCATAGTGCGTGTTGGGCTCCACCACGCCGCCGGGTTGCAGCGGGTTGAGCTGGGTGGCGACGGGGATCGATTGATACTGGGTGATCTCGCGCTCGCCGTAATACGCCATGGCGCGCCACTGGCCGTCCTCGCCGGAAGGCCGTTCGTAGATCACGCCGGCCTGGTCCTGCCGCGTGCTCTTGCGCGTATCGAATGCCAGCGCCGCCGGCGAAGCCTGGCGCGGGTCCGCCGCGGCCTGCGCCTTGGTGAGCCCCATCGGGTCTTCCGCGCGCGGCTGGTCGAGATGATTCACCACCACCGTCAACGATTGCCCATGGCCGAGATCGAAACCCAGTCGCGCGTGCGCGGACTGCCGGTTCACGCGGCTGTGCTGCCGATAACCGCCGGAGAGGAATTGCGACGCGGCGATGTTGTAGTCCATCGGGCCCGCGGTGCCGCGCGTGTCGACGCTGTAGCGGAAGCTGTCGTCACTGCCCCCGTACACGCCAAGCGTGGTCTGCGGTGTCGGCGTACCCGGCGCGCTCCACATCTGCACCACGCCACCCGCCGCGTTGCCGTAGAGCACCGAGAACGGTCCGCGCAATACCTCCACGCGATCGGCGGTGTCGAGCACGAAATGCGAGACCTGTCCCTGGCCGTCCGGCAGCGTCGCGGGCACGCCATCGAGATAGAGCCGGATGCTGCGCACGCCGAACGTGCTGCGCGAGCCGAAACCGCGTATCGAGATCTGCTCGTCCTGCGCGTAGTTCTGGCGATCGCGCGCCAGGATGCCGGGCACCCCCACCAGGGTTTCGGAGAGATTGACGCCCGCCTCGCCCGACTCCGACGGCGCCACGCGCACCACGCTCAACGCGGCGGGCACATCGATGGGCGGCATGCCGAGGCGGCTGGCATTGACCTGCACGGTGGAAAGCGTGGCGGCCTGGCCCTGCGAGCCAGCCTGCTGCGCGAAGACCGTCGCCCAGGGCGAGCTCGCGACGATCATCACGCTGGCCATCCTGCGAAGGCTTCGCGAGGACATCGTCGGTCTCCGTGGCGTCGTGGGGTAGCGCTGCATGATCACGAGGTCGGTGGTGGCGATGCAAGTGCGGCGTGAGTGATCGCGTGCATGCTTGGGGGCGTGCTGCGATGGCTGGTCGTTGTCGCTTCGTGGGCTTTTCGCGCGCTGGGTGCGCTCCTTCACGGAAAGCGAAAAGAAACTGCGCCAGTTCTGCAGCACGCAGTGTGGCGTTATGGGGACACTCGCCGTGCCGGCACGTGCTTGGGCATGCCATGGAAATCCCATAGATCGATGATTGTGTGGTCATTTTTCCCGATATCGGGAGCTGGCACGTGGGCTGCTACATGCACGATGCAGTTACCTGTGCCGATGCTCGCGCAGCGTTGCGGTCACCGGTGCGTCCTCGTTCCACGTGCCCGGGGAGAACCATCATGCCCAGTCCGTCCGTTTGCCGTTGGCGACACCTCAGCGCCATCGCATGCCTCAGCCTTGCGTTGCCGTGCATCGCATCGGCCGACGATCAGTTGGACAAGCTTTCGCAGGACCACAACCAGTGGGTGATCCCCGCGGGCAACTACGCGGGCCAGCGGTACAGCGGCCTCAACCAGATCACCGCCGACAACGTGAAGAACCTCCATGTGGCCTGGACGATGTCCACCGGCTCGCTGCGCGGCCATGAAGGCCAGCCGTTGATCGTCGGCGACACCATGTATTTCGAAAGTTCATTCCCGAACTACGTGTACGCCGTTTCGCTGAAGGAGCCGGGGCGCATCCTGTGGAAGTTCGCCCCGCAGCAGGACAAGTTCGCGCCCTCCGTGGCCTGTTGCGACGTGGTCAACCGCGGCGTCGCCTATGCCAACGGCGTCATCTACGCCAACGCGCTGGACGGCTTCCTCTACGCGCTGGACGCCAAGAACGGCAACGTGAAGTGGAAGGTGCAGAACGCGGACCCGAAGCTGGGCCAGACCCAGACGATGGCCCCATTGGTGGTGAAGAACGTGGTGATCACCGGCGTATCCGGTGCCGAGTACGGCGTGCACGGCTACGTGACCGGCAACGACGCGGCCAGCGGCAAGCAGCTGTGGCGCGCCTACAGCACCGGCCCCGACGACCAGCTGATGTTCGACCCGGACAAGACCATCGACGGCGCGACGCAGAAACCCGTGGGCAAGAACTCCAGCCTCGCCTCCTGGCAGGGCGACCAGTGGAAGCTCGGCGGCGGCACCACCTGGGGCTGGTACACCTACGACCCCAAGCTCGACCTGTTCTATTACGGCACCGGCAACCCCGGCACCTGGAACCCGACGCAACGTCCGGGCGACAACAAGTACTCGATGTCGATCATCGCGCGCAGCCCGGAAACCGGCAAGGCGAAATGGGTGTTCCAGATGACGCCGCACGACGGCTGGGACTATGACGGCGTCAACGAAAGCATCCTCACCGACAGCACCATCGACGGCAAGACCGTGCCGACCCTCACCCACTTCGATCGCAACGGCTTCGCCTACGTGCTAGACCGCCGCACCGGCAAGCTGCTCTCCGCCAAGAAGTACGACGCGGTGGTGAACTGGGCCGACCACATCGACATGGCGACCGGTCGCCCCGTGCTGAACGACGCGATGATGACCAAGGAAAACGTCAACGTGAAAGGCATCTGCCCCTCGTCACAGGGCAGCAAGGACCAGCAGCCGGCCTCGTACGACCCCAACACCAAGCTGTTCTACGTGCCCACCAACCACGTGTGCATGGACTACCAGGCGTTCAACGTGAAGTACAAGGCGGGCTTCCCGTATGTCGGCGCGCTGGTGAACATGTATCCGGCCGACCACGGCGAAGTGGGCGGCCGCTTCATCGCGTTCGACCCGATCAGCGGGCAGACCAAGTGGGAGATCAAGGATCGCTTCCAGGATTGGGGCGGCGCGCTCACCACGGCCGGCGGCCTGGTGTTCTACGGCACGCTCACCGGCGATTTCCGCGCGGTGGACATCAAGACGGGCAAGGTGCTTTGGCACTTCAAGACGCCCTCGGGAATCATCGGCAACCCGATCACGTACACCTATGACGGCAAGCAGTACGTGGCGATCTTGAGCGGTGTCGGTGGCTGGGCGGCCATTGGCCTGGCCGAAAACCTCACCAAGGCGACCGAGGGCCTCGGCGCGGTGGGCGCCACGGCGAGCCTCGCGGACTACACGAACCTCGGCGGCACCTTGCTGGTGTTCGCCATCGATTGAACGGACGGACGGCGGCGACTTCGCCGCCGTCTCCGTTTCCACGCCACCGGAGAAAGTCCATGCGCACGTTCCCCGTATCCGTGTCGCTCGGCCTGATGCTGGCGCTTGCCGGCATCACGGGCGCGCACGCCGCCGGCAAGACCCTGAAGGTCTGCGCCGACCCCGACTATCTGCCCTATTCCAACCGCGCCGGCGAAGGCTTCGAGAACGCCGTGGCCGAAACCGTCGCCAAGGCGATGGGCGCCAGGCTCGAATACGTCTGGGACAACCAGCGCGCGCATGGCGGTTATGCCGAATATCTCTCGCGCAACCTCGACAGCGGCAAGTGCGACGTCGTGATGAGCATGCCTTACGGCAACGAAGAAGAGCTGACCACCGATCCGTATTACGTCTCTTCCTACGTGTTCGTGTTCAAGAAGGCCAATAACTACAACCTGGAGAACATGAACTCGCCCGACCTGCGCAAGCTGAAGATCGGCTTCGAGTCGGACACGCCGGTGGAGTCGGGCCTGCAGCTTCGCGGCATGGTCCAGGCCGCCACGGCGTTCGACGTGGCCGAGACGCCAGGCAAGTCGCCACGCAGCATGCTGCAGGCCGTGGAGGACGGCACGATCGACGTGATGATCACCTGGCAACCGGCGATCGGCGCGTTCCTGCACGACTACCCCGACCTCGCCACCGTGGCGCTGCCCAACACCCGCGCCACCGGCTCGCCCGAGATGTATTCGTTCCCGATGTCGATGGCGGTGCGCAAGAACGACGAAGCGCTGCGCAACGCGCTCAACCAGGTGATCAAGCAGCAGCAGGGGGCGCTGACCGGCGTGCTGCACCAGCACGGCATCCAGATCTTTGGCGACAGCGATGGCTCGGCCTCGCCATCGCACCAGATGGCCAACCTTTAGCAGCGGAGGATCAAGCGAATGCGAAATGCATCGATAGGCGTGTGGCGGGCCGTGGTGTCGGCGTCGCTGTGTGTCGCCGCCACCACGGCTTCCGCCGCCCCACCCGATGCCGGCAGGGGCGAAGCCGTGGTCAAGGGCAGCGATTGTCTTTCCTGCCACGCGATCGACCACAAGGTGGTCGGCCCCTCGTACCAGGACGTGGCAAGGAAATATGCCGCGCAAAGGCAGCAGGCTATCGCCACGCTGTCGAAGAAGATCAAGGCAGGCGGCAGTGGCGTGTGGGGCGACGTGCCGATGCCGCCGCATCCCCAGCTGAGCGATGCCGACCTGCAGGATGCGGTGGCCTGGGTGTTGTCGCAGAAGCCCGGCCAGGGTGGGGCGGCAGCGACCGCCGCGGCCGGTGGCGGCGCGCATGCCTACAAGAATCCAGCCGGCAAATCCGTCACCGCCGACTTCCAGGTCTATCTCGACGACAAGCCGCCCAAGGTCACCGACGACATCTTCAAGGGCTACGAGAACTACAACTCGTATTGCTTCCGTTGCCATGGTGGCGATGCCGTGGGCGGCGACATCGCGCCTGACCTGCGCAACTCGCTGGGCCAGGGCATGACATGGAACACCTTCCTCACCACCGCCATGGCCGGACGCGCCGACAAGGGCATGCCGGCGTGGGCGGGTTTCTTCCAGGAGCAGGAGGTCCGCCAGATCTACGAGTACATCAAGGCGCGCCAGCTCGACCTGGTGCCGCCGGGCCGGCCACCGTCAAGCCAGGACTAGCGCCAACTTTGTCAGGAGTCGCCATGAAGTCGCGAGCTGCCATTGCCTTTGAAGCAGGCAAACCCCTGGTCATCGAGGAAGTGGACGTCGAAGGCCCCAAGGCCGGCGAGGTGCTGGTGCGCATCGTCGCCACGGGCGTGTGCCACACGGACGCCTTCACCTTGTCCGGGGCCGACCCCGAAGGACAGTTCCCGGTCATCCTCGGCCATGAAGGCGGTGGCGTGGTGGAAGAAGTCGGCGCCGGCGTCACCACGCTCAAGCCCGGCGACCATGTCATCCCCTTGTACACGCCCGAGTGCGGCGAGTGCGAATACTGTCGCTCGAAGAAGACCAATCTCTGCGTGAAGATCCGCGCCACGCAGGGCAAGGGCCTGATGCCCGACGGCACGTCGCGCTTCTCGCTCAACGGCAAGCCGCTGCTGCACTACATGGGCTGCAGCACCTTCAGCAACTACACCGTGCTGCCGGAGATCGCGCTCGCCAGGATCAACCAGGCCGCCCCGCTGGACAAGGTGTGCCTGCTTGGTTGCGGCGTCACCACCGGCATCGGCGCGGTGCTCAACACGGCCAAGGTCGAGCCCGGTTCGTCGGTGGCGGTCTTCGGCCTCGGCGGCATCGGCCTGGCCGTGGTGCAGGGCGCCGTCATGGCCGGGGCGGGCCGCATCATCGCCATCGACACCAACCCGGACAAGTTCGGGATGGCCAGCGCCATGGGCGCGACGGATGTCGTGAACCCCAGGGACTATCCGGACACGCCCATCCAGCAGGTGATCGTCGATCTCACCCACGGCGGCGTGGACTATTCGTTCGAATGCATCGGCAATGTGCAGGTGATGCGCGCCGCGCTGGAGTGCTGCCATCGCGGCTGGGGCGAGTCGACCATCATCGGCGTGGCCGGCGCGGGCCAGGAAATCAGCACGCGTCCGTTCCAGCTGGTCACCGGACGGGTGTGGCGCGGCACCGCGTTCGGGGGCGTGAAGGGCCGCAGCCAGCTGCCGGGCTATGTGGATCGCTACATGTCGGGCGACATCAAGATCGACCCGTTCATCAGCTTCACCATGGGCCTGGACGAGATCAACCGCGCGTTCGACCTGATGCATGAAGGCAAGAGCATTCGTTCCGTGATCATCTACTAGCGGCGCCACGGCGCCATCGAGAGGGCAAGGCCATGAGCATCGCCATCCATCCTTCGGTCGACCACGGCGTCAAGCAGGGCTCGGCGGATTTCGCCGGCGGCACCCTGGTATGCAAATGCAAGGACAGACCGGTCAAGGTCAGCGTCGCAACGCAGTCGGCGCACAACCATGTATGCGGCTGCACCCGGTGCTGGAAACCCGACGGCGCCCTGTTCGCGATGATCGCGGTGGCGCCTCGCGACAAGGTGACAGTGACCGACAACGAGGACAAGCTGAAGATCGTCGACGACAAGGCGACCATCCAGCGCCACGCCTGCATCGGTTGCGGCGTGCACATGCTGGGCCGCATCGAGAACAAAGACCATCCGTTCTACGGGCTGGACTTCATCCACACGGAATTGTCGTCGGAGAGCGGATGGTCGGCGCCTGGATTCGCCGCCTTCGTGTCTTCCATCATCGAGTCCGGTGCCGATCCGAACAACATGGATGCGGTGCGCGCGCGGCTGCGCGAACTGGGCCTGCCCCCGTACGATTGCCTGTCGCCGCCCCTGATGGATTTCATCGCCACCAAATTGGCCCAGGCGTCGGGCGTGCTCAAGGCGTGAGCTTGATGGAAACCGGCCGCGGAGAAAGCACCGTGGCCGGTTTCCTGCCGGACGCCCGGGTCATCCGGTACCGCCACGCCATCGCAGGATCGATCGCGCTGTGTTGCGCGATGGGCGCCGTGCGCGCGGAGGACGCGCCGCAAGTCACCAATCTGGCGCCGGTATACGTCTCGCCGGCGCCGCTGCCCGGCATCGGTCTCGACGCCGCCATCCTGCCCTACCAGGCGCAGACGCTGCGCTACGACGAGCAGCGCGACAGCGCCGGCAACCTGGTCGGCGTGATGGGCAACCGCCTCACCGGGGTGAACACCAACGAGGTGCAGGGCAGTCCGTTCCAGACCGACGTGACGTTCCATGGCTTCCGCGCCTCGCCGACGCTCGGCGCGGCGCAGGGCATTTCGGTGTACCTCGACGGCGTGCGCGTGAACGAGCCGTTCGGCGACATCGTGGCCTGGGATCTCTTGCCGGAATTCGCCTTCGATTCGGTGACGCTGTTGCCGGGCGCCAACCCCGTGTTCGGTCCCAACACGCTCGGCGGCGCGCTGGTGCTCACGACCAAATCCGGGCTCACCTCGCCCGGCTTCGACGCCGATGTGTCGTATGGCAGCTATGCGCGCAAGCGCACCGACCTGTCCTACGGCGCCGGCAATGCACAAGGCTGGCATGTCTACGTCGCCGGCACGTACTTCAACGAGAACGGCTGGCGGCGCGATTCGCCGGGACGGCTGGGCAACCTGTTCGTGAAGTTCGGCCGGCAGCGCGAACGCAACGATTGGGATGTTTCCGCCATCCAGGGCAGCAGCCGCCTGTCCGGCAATGGCCTGCTGCCGGGCACGCGCTACGACGACGGCGAGGGCGCCTTCGAACCCGGGCTGTACCAGCACGACCGGCGCGCCATCTACACCGCGCCCGACATCACGCGCAGCCAGGTGTCGCAGCTCGCCCTGCACGACACCTACCGATTCAGCGAAGACACCGCGCTCACCGCCCTCGCGTATACGCGGCACACCCGGCGTGACACCGTCAACGGCGACGTCAACGACGACTACCAGGATTTCATCGACCGCTGCGGCGCGGGGTATGACAGCGGGGGTACGCCACTGGATGCCTCGTGCGATGTCAGCCGCAACCAGGCAGGCGCCTTGCCCACCGGCGTGCTCAATACCACGCAGAACCGACAGCAGGGCCAGGGAGCCGGGTTCAATCTCGGCACGAAGGCGGGCGGGCACCAGATCGCGCTGGGCGCCACCTTCGACCGCAGCACCGTGCGCTACGCGCAATTCACCCAGGATGCGTGGATCGCGGAAGGCAACCGCACGGTTCAGGGCGATCACGCCGCGCCGGTCGAGTTCTTCTCCGGGGTGCAAGGCGACAGCCGCGCCATCGGTCTCTACGCCACCGATACCTGGGCCGTCGGCGCGTCCACCCACTTTACCGGTTCGCTGCGCTGGAACGACCTGCGCCTGCGCAGCCAGCTCGCCAACGCGGATGACGGTGAACAACCGTCGCAGCTCGACACCTTTCGCAAGCTCAACCCGTCGCTCGGCATCACGCAGGCGGTTGGCCGATGGGTGCTGTTCGTGAACGCCTCGCAGAGCAACCGCGCGCCTTCGGTGATCGAGCTCGGCTGCGCCGATGCCGGTCAACCGTGCCGGCTGCCGACCGGCCTGCAGGCCGATCCGCCACTGCGCCAGGTGGTGTCGCGCAACGGGCAGCTCGGCGTGCGCTGGCAGGACGGCGAACGCCTGAAGGCAAGCGCGGAGCTGTACCGCACCGACAACCACGACGACATCCTGTTCCTGCGTGCGCCGAACACGCAGCAAGGCTATTTCGCCAACGTGGGCCGCACGCGCTACCAGGGCGCCGATCTCGACGCTGGTGGCCACGAGGGTGCATGGTGGTGGCATGTCGGCTACAGCCTGCTGCTGGCCACCTATGAATCCAGCGGGCCACTGCAGGCGGGCGAGCGCGTCATCGACACGCGCCCGGGCATGCGCATCGCCGGCCTGCCGCGCCACCATCTCAAGTTCACGCTGGACTGGAACGCCACCTCGCGGCTTACCCTGGGCGGCGACATCTCGACGGCTTCATCCAGCGTCAGCAACGGCAACGAGGACGGCCGCATCAGCGACGACGACCCGGAGATGCGCGCCGACTGGAGCACGCCGGGCTACCTGCTGCTGAACCTGCGGGCGAGCTATGCATTGAACGCGACCTGGCAGTTCTACGCGCGCGTCGACAACGTGTTCGACCGCCGCTACGAAACCTATGGCGCAGTCGCCGACGACGCCCTTCCCGATGGCCGGCTGGTTCGTCCCCAGCTCGCGCCGGGCAACGCGCCGACCACGCTGTTCGTGGCACCCGGCGCGCCGCGGCTGTTCACCGTGGGGGTGCGGGTCCACCTGTAGGCAGGCCCGCTCAGTCCGGCAGCGCGATACCGTGCTTGTGCAGCTTTCGGTACAGCGTGTTGCGACTGACGCCCAGCGTCGAGGCGGTGCGGCTGATGTTCCAGTGGCTGCTCTCCAGTTCGCGCAGCAGTGCCGCCCGCTCGGCGGTGCGCAACGGCGTCTGCGTCTCGACGACCGCATCCAACCGCGGCTCGGCGCCATGGCCGCCCACGATTTCGTGGGGAAGATTGCAGGCCTTGATGATGCCGTCGCTGCACAGCGCCGCGGCGGTGCGCAGCGCGTTGCGCAGCTGGCGGATGTTGCCGGGCCACGCGTAGCCGACGATCAGGCCCAGCGCATCGTCGCTCAGCCGGGGCCGCACATGGCCCTGGCACTCGTCGTCGAGGATGGCCTCCACCAGCGCCTCCTTGTCCGTACGCTCGCGCAGCAGCGGTAGCTGCAGGGTGATGCCGTTGAGACGGTAGTACAGGTCCTCGCGGAACTCGCCGGCCTGCACCATCTTCTGCAGGTCCTGGTGCGTGGCGCTGATGATGTGCAGGTCCACCGGGATCGCCCGCTCCCCGCCCAGCGGCATCACTTCGTGCTCTTCCAGCACGCGCAGCAGGCGCGTCTGCATGTGCAGCGGCATGTCGCCGATTTCGTCGAGGAACAGGGTACCACCGCTGGACTGGCGGATCTTGCCCAGGTGGCCGTCACGCGAGGCATCGGTGAAAGCACCGCGCGTGTAGCCGAAGAGTTCGCTTTCGATCAGCGTTTCCGGAATCGCCGCGCAGTTCACCGCCACGAACGGCTTGTCCGCCCACGCGCTCGCCTGGTGCAACGCCTTGGCGAATGCCTCCTTGCCGGTGCCGGTCGCACCCTGCAGCAACAACGGCACCCGGCGGCCGAACAGCTGGCGCGCGCAGTTCATGCAATGCTGGATGTGCGCATCGTCGCCGACGTAATGGCGCGCGCTGCCGCGCTCCGTCCGCCGCGAGGCAGCGCCACCCATGCCCGGCGGGCGGACCATCGCGAAGAAGCGCCTCCCGTAGGCCACGTCACGCACCGGCCACAGCGTCGTCGCATCGGCGTAGGCACGTTCTTCCAATGTCTGGAAGTCAAATGGGAAGACCTTGTCCAGCGCCTGCCCGACCAACTGGTCCCGCGGCACGCCGAGCTGGGCCAGCGCACTCTCGTTGACCGCGCGCACGATGCCCTTGTCGTCCACCGCCAGCAGCGCCTCATGCAGCAGGCCCACGAATTCAGGCCGGCTGTGGAAGCGCAGCACCCACTTCTCGCGACACTCCAGCAGGAAGTGGTAGCGCGAGATGAGGTTCGCCGACATCGCGACCAGCGCCATCGTGTGGCGCTGGATCAGCCGGGTGTCCGCCGCGTTGACGGTGGATGCGTCCAGCACCGCCAGCACGTTGCCCTGGGTATCGAGTACCGGGGCACCCGAACACGAGAGGTCGGCGTGGAAATGGCGGAAGTGCTCCTGCCGGTACACCGTCACCGGACTGCGTTCGGCCACGCAGGTACCCATGCCATTGGTGCCTTCGTAGCGTTCGCTCCAGATCGCGCCCGCACGCAGGCCCGCCTTGCGGAATTCCCGCTTGAGCGTGGGATCGGTGATCGCCCCGAGAATCGCCGCTTCCGCATCGCAGAGGATCACGGCATAGCCGGAACCGGCGATCTGCTCATAGAGGTTTTCCATCTCGGCGCGCGCCACGTTGAGCAACTCGCCGAAACGTTGCTGCCGCTCGACGAGCGAGGCATTGTCGAGCACGGGCATGGGGCGCGGGCCATCCACTTCCAGCCCGTATTCCTCGACGCATCGCAGCCATGAGCGCGCCACGTGCGGCGCGACATCGATGTCGCCGAAACGCTCCCTGAGCAGGCCCTTGATGAGGGGCGAGGAGGCAGTCTGCAAGGCCTGGCCCATGCGCAACTCCATCGTAGAAGAGGTGTTGCGGAGGCGTGGGGGTGACGCGCGAATCGCACGCTCCGCGGCATCCTCCATGAGGCGGTCTCTGGAACCTACTGCCGTTGCATGGCTCGACGCAAACCGCAGTGCAACATGTGGCGCGCTGTGTCACCACCGCTGTCCCGGAACAGCAACAGCATTCACGAAAGCGTGACGGTGAAAGCGCCGCCGCGCGTGGTTTTCGCCCCCTTCGACCTTGGCTTGGCTCTTGCCTGAACACTTGGGAACACGGACACGCGCGTGCGCACGCCGGGGGTCGTCATGCCAGAAATCCAGGTCGCACAGGGCTTGTCCAGCCCGGCGGACGTCGTCTGGGCGCTCATCGGCGATTTCGGCGCCATGCATCGCTGGCATCCCGCGGTAAGCCGCCTGGACCTGTCCTGGGAAGGCCGCATTCGCACCCTGCACTACGTCGACGGCACCCGCGCCGTCGAACGCCTCGAAACCCGCAACGACCTCATGCGTCGCTACATCTACGCCTGGGTCGACGGCGCCCTGCCGATGCGCGAGTGCCGCGCGACCCTGCAGGTGGACGCCATGGAGCTGGGCTGCAAGGTCGTGTGGTCCAGCGTTTTCGAACCGGTGGAGACGCACGAGCGGGACGTCTATCTGACCCTGCAGGACCTGTACTCCGAAGGCCTCGCCGCGCTCGCCATCGCGCTCACGGAATAAGCCGCATGGCGCTCCCGTCGCCTTCCCCTCGTGAAACGCAAGGCCTTGCGTTCGATGCCGTGGCCCCGCGCGAGAGTTTCGGCACATCATGCGTTTCGCAACACGGATCACGAGGATGCCGACGCTGCCCGAGATGGGTATGCTGCCTTGCGCATCCCGCGGCTCATCGGTCGTGCTGCCGGCGACGGATATGCGCGATGCCCATCCTTCCTTGTCGATTGGAGCCACCCTTGATGTTCGGTCGCTTGATGATCCGTGCCCTCGGCATGATGTGCGCCGTGGGCATCACCACTACGACGGCGTTTGCCCAGGACGAGCCCACGGGCATCGTCACCGACCCGTGCATCAGCCAGAAATCGCCGGAGCAGATGCCGGGCGAGCCATGGGTGCCCTACATGTTTGCGCACGATTTCGGGCAGCTTTGTCGTTACCGCGCGAAGAATGCGTCGCTGTCGTCGGGCAAGGCATCGCCGCAGGTCGTCTTCATGGGCGATTCGATCACCGAAGGCTGGGAGAAGCTGGACCCCGGCTACTTCACCGAGGGCAAGGTGGATCGCGGCATCAGCGGGCAGACCACGTCGCAGATGCTGCTGCGGTTTCGCCAGGACGTGATCGAGCTTCATCCGCAGGTGGTGCATATCCTCGCCGGCACCAACGACGTTGCCGGCAATACGGGGCCGGTGACGCTGTCGCAGGTGGAGGGCAATATCGCCTCGATGGCGGAGCTGGCGCGCGCACATGGCATCCGCGTGGTTCTCGGCTCGGTGCCGCCGGCGGAGAAATTCCCCTGGCGGCAGGGCCTGGTCGTCGTGCCCACCATCAAGGTGCTGAACGCCTGGATCAAGGAATACGCGGCGCGCAACGGTTTCGCCTACGTCGACTATTTCTCGGCCATGGCGAACGCGTCGGGCGGCATGAAGGATGGCCTGTCGTCCGACGGCGTGCACCCGACATTGATGGGCTACCAGGTGATGGAGCCGCTCGCCCATGCGTCGATCAAGCAGGCCCTGGCAGCGCCAGCCGCCATGCATTGACCCGCCGCGTCAGAGCAGGCTGTCGATGGGGAGCATGCGCAGCAGGGTGACTTCGGTGCGCCGCTTGGTGGTGGCATCGGGTTCGCTCTGGTAGATCACCGGCTTGCCGTCGGCCGTGGTGAGCCATACCAGGTGGTGCGAAGCGGGGTCGACCATCACCTGGTAGGCATTGGACGGCAAGGTCGCGGTGCGGAAGAAGTCGCCGATGGCCTTCGCGAGGCCTGGCGAATCCACGATGACACCCATCTCGGTATTGAGCAGCTTGGATCGCTGGTCCATGTTCAGCGAGCCGATGAAGACCTGCCGGCCATCCACCACGATGGTCTTGGCGTGAAGGCTGATGCCCGAGGATTTGCCCAGCGAGGTCGACGGCTGGCTCTGTCCCCATGAGGGCTTCAGTTCGTAGAGCTGCACGCCGCCTTCGACCAGCGCCTTGCGGTAGTGCACGTAGCCGGCATGCGCCGCGGTCTCGTCGGTCGAGGCGAGCGAGTTCGTGAGGATCCTGATGGACAGGCCGTTCTGCGCAAGGGAAGCCAGGTGCCTGGTGCCGGCGTCACCCGGAATGAAGTAGGGCGTGGACGCCAGGATCTCGTGCTGCGCTCCGTCCAGCATGGTCTTGAGCTTGGGGCCGATGCGCAACGCCGGCACGTCGCGCGAGGCCTCGATCTTTTCAGGCTGGTCGGCCACCAGTTCGGCATCGCCCCAGAACCATGCGCCGCGCGCGTCGGCGGTCGGGCCGTCCGGGAGTTCATCGATCACGGCCTGCGCGTAATCCGATTTGGCGAAGGCGCGCACTTCCTTCTTGAGTACCTGGCGCGCGGCGGCAAGCTGCTGGCCGGAGCCGTCCGTCTTCTTGAGCTGGTTGAGCGGATAGGCGACATCGCAGTTCCAGTAGGCATCGAACGCCTCGGAGGCCTGGTGCACGACCGGCCCAATGGCGATCACGTCGAGATCGCGGAAATGCGTGTCGCTGCCCGCATCGAAATAGGGATCGCCGATATTGCGCCCGCCGATCACCGCCACGTTGTTGTCGACGATGAAGGACTTGTTGTGCATGCGCCGGTTGAGCCGTCGCCACTCGAGCATGAACTGCGTGGCGCGGGACAGCAGCGTGGGATCGCGCGTCTGGAACGGGTTGAACAGGCGGATCTCGATGTTGGGATGCGAATCCAGCGCCTCGAACAGGTGATCCTTGTCGTCGAAGTTGTTGTCGTCGATGAGCATGCGCACGCGCACGCCGCGGTCGGCCGCGGCCAGCAGATGCTGCAGCATCAGGTGGCCGGTCATGTCGTTGGCGAAGATGTAGTACTGCAGGTCGATCGAATGCGCGGCCCGGTCGGCCAGCGCCACCCGGCTGAGCAGCGCGTTGGTGCTCAAGGTCAGCAAGCGGAACCCGGATTGGTTCTGGTGCTTGTCCACCTCGGCATGCGCATAGCGGGCCGCCGCGGTGTCGTCGGCGGGAGTCAGGTGATGCGTCTCCTCCTTCGCGGTGCTGGGCGGCAGCGTGGAACACGCCTGAAGGAACAGACAAAGGATTGTGAAGGCAAACGAGACGATCCGACGATCTGTCCGCATGTCCGCACCTCGACGCAGGACCACGAAACGCACCGACCGGTGACATCATCCATTTAACATAGCCAAGCCCTATCACGGCTGACTGTTGCACCCTGCATGCATGGCATGCACACATGTTCCATACAGCTTTCCGGGCGGCGCGATAGCATCGGAATGGCCGTCCGAACGGACGTGACGATCATGTGCAGGGATGCACACCGGCTTCGCACCCGCTTCAAGCACGCAAATGGATCACCCATGGCTAAAACACGCATGCCCTCGACACGTCTTGCCGCCCGGCTGCTCGGGCTGGCCATGGGCACCGCATGCGCGGCGACGGCGCATGCCGACCTGGATGCCACGGGCCAGCGCGAAGTGCAGGCCTTGCTCGCCTTTGTCGGAAGCAGCCATTGCACGTTCATCCGCAACGGCAAGGCCTACGATGCCGAGGCGGCGCGGAACCATCTGCAATACAAGCTCGACTACCTGGTGCAACGGCACAAGGTGAATTCCGCGGAGGAGTTCATCGAGCGCGCGGGCACCGACAGCAGCTTCAGCGGAAAGCCCTACCGGGTGAACTGCGACGGCACCGAGCGCCTCTCGGCCGATTGGCTCAGGGAAGAGCTTCAGCGTCTACGCGCCACGCCACCATAGGTTGGCGGCCAGCCCGTCACGCCTGGACTGCCACCGGCGCCCTCTTCCCGATCCCCCGACCGCCGGCACCGGGCTCCCCGCCGTTCGTCACACGCGTGCCGGGAAAATTGCCTACCATCACAGCATGACCGCCCCTTCCTTACCCAACGATGCCCCCCGCGGCAGCCTCGCCTGTGTCGGCCTGGGCATGACGCTCGGCTCCCATCTCACGCCGCTGGCGCGCAGCCATATCGAGCAGGCCGACGTGGTCTTCGCCGCCCTGGCCCATGGCGCCGCGGAAATGTGGCTGCAACGCATGCATCCGGACGTGCGCAGCCTCCAGCCCTACTACAAGGAAGGCAAATCGCGGCAGAAGACCTACCGCGAATGGGTCGACCTGATGATGACCGAAGTGCGCGCCGGCAAGCGCGTGTGCGCCGTCTTCTACGGCCACCCGGGCATCTTCGCCTGGTCGCCGCGCACCGCCATCGAACAGGCCCGGGCGGAGGGCCACGTCGCGCACATGGAGCCCGGCATTTCCGCGGAAGACTGTCTCTACGCGGACCTGGGCATCGACCCCGGCCGCTTCGGCTGCCAGCACTTCGAAGCCAGCCAGTTGCTGTTCTACGAGCGCAAGATCGACCCGTGCGGCTATCTGGTGCTGTGGCAGGTGGCGCTGGTCGGCGACTGGTCGCTCACGCGCTTCGAAACCGGCCCCGCCTATCGCAAGGTGCTGGTGGACGTTTTGAGCGCCGACTATCCGCTCGACCACGACATCATCATTTATCGCGCCGCGACGCTGCCGATCGAAAAACCAAGGGTGCGTCGCATACGGCTGGGCGAGCTTCCCGATATCACGCTCACCGGCGAAGACACCGTGGTGTTGCCGCCCGCCGCGCGCCTGAAGCCGAACCTCGCCGTGCGCCAGCGGCTGCAGGCGTTGGACGAGGCGTGTGCCCTGGCATGAACGTTTGCGCGACCATGTCCATGCGCGACATCGCACCTTCACATGACGTCATTGGCATGGGCATTGCTTGCATCGGAGATACCTGAAACATCACAGGGAACAGGGGGAAAACCATGTCGGACACGATCGATCTGCTGGAAGCCATCGGCAAGAACGCAGCCTTGCGCCATGCGCCCACGGAAGAACTGGCGGAAGTGCTGAGCGAGGCCAACGCCTCCGAGGCCCTGCTCGCCGCGGTAAGGCAAGGCGACAGCTCGTTGCTCTCGGCCGAACTCGGCCACCATCCGCTGCGGGTCAATCATGACTACCACACCGGCGGAAACGAAGACGAAGAACAGCCCGATGGCGAACCCGGCGAAGAGAGCCCGGGCGAAGCCCCCGACTCCCTGCTCGGCTGACCGGCAACCTCAGCATGCCACGCCGGTGGCACCGCTTTTCGCCATGGCCCGCACTGGCGGCCATGGCGTTTTGCGTCACCATCCGACCCTCATTTGCCGAAATACCCGCATCGGACCTCGGCGAGCAGCTTGAGCAGGCGGAAAGCCTGCGCACGGCAAACCATCCCCGCTTCCTGGAGCGCCTGGCGCAGTTGCGCCCGCGGACGCCCGCCATGTCCATGGCCGAGCGGTGGCATTTACGCTACCTCGACGCCTGGGAGGCCTCGTTCCAAGGTGACTACGCCAAGGCAGAGCCAAGGCTGCGGGACGTCATCGAGCACTCGGGCGATCCTGCGCTGGTGGTCAAGGCCACGGCCATACTCATGGATGACTGGGGCAGCAACAAGCGCTATCAGGAAGCGTTCGAACTGGCCAACCAGCTGGTGGAGAAGCTTCCCGGCACCCAGGACAAGCTCGCTCGCTTCGTCGCGCTGTCCTATCTCTCGCAGCTGTTGCGTTCGGCCGGCCAATACGAGCTGGCCGCGAGCTACGCGCATGAAATGGGGCAGGATCTGCCCGCAGGAGAAATGGCCTGCAAGCCGATGACCGCGGAAATCACCGCGCTCTACGAAACGCGCAAGCTGACCTCGTCCAGCGCGCAACTGCAGAGCGCGCTCGACGCCTGCCAGGCGGCGCACGAATCGGTATTCACCCATACGCTGTGGCTGGTCAAGGGCAGTCTCCATCTCGACGAAAACCAGCCGTCGAAGACGATCGAGCTGCTCCAGCGCATTGCCCCGGGCGTCCGCTCGGATCAGTACTACTCCAACATGCTGACCTTGCAGGTGGAGTTGGCGCAGGCCAACTTGCGACTTGGCAGGGACGATGCCGCCCGCAAGGCCGCGCTCGCGGCACTCGCCCTGAGCGACCCCAGTGAAATCAACGAGACGCTGAGGGACGCCTACCTTGTGCTCTACAGCCTCGACAAGAAGCAGGGCAACACGGCGGCGGCACTGGCCAACTACGAGCACTACGTCGCGCAGGATGTCGGCTATCTCAACGACGTCAGCGCGAGAGCACTGGCCTACGCCATGGCCAAGCAGCACGTGATCGTGCAGAAGCTGGAGACGGAGAAGCTCAGCCGCCAGAACAATATCCTTCGCCTGCAGCAGGCGCTGGACGCCAAGGCGGTCGAGACGATCCGCCTCTACATCATCCTGCTGCTCATGGTGCTCGCTTCGGCCGTGCTCTGGATGCTGCGGCTCAAGCGCTCGCAGCTCCATTTCAAGAAGCTGTCCTCGACCGATGGCCTGACCGGCGTCTACAACCACCAGCACTTCATGGGCGAAGCCGGCAAGGCCCTCCATCTGCTCGAACGAAGACAGGGCACCGCATGCCTGTTCTTCATCGACCTCGACAACTTCAAGCACATCAACGACACCTACGGCCACGCCACGGGCGATGCCGTCCTGCGCCGCACCGTGACCATCTGCCGGCAGCAACTGCGCCCGACGGACCTGTTCGGACGCCTGGGCGGCGAAGAGTTCGGCATCCTGCTGCTCGATTGCACGCGCGAACAGGGCATCGCCATCGCCGAACGCATCCGTCGCGCCATCGACGTCGCCAAGGTGGAAGGCGATGACCGCATCGTCACCTTCTCCGCCAGCGTCGGCCTCGCTTCCACCGAGTACTGCGGCCACGACTTGAAGAGGCTGTGCAGGGAGGCGGATGCGGCGCTGTATCGCGCCAAGCGCGCCGGCCGCAATCGCGTGATCGCCGATACCGAAGAGGACGGGCTGGTCGAAGCCTGATCCGTGGCGATGCATTCCGCCGGGTTCAGCGCCACGCCATGCCCGCCGCGCGGGCATGGCGCGAAGCATCGTTACTTGACCCCGATGACCATCGAATCGGGCCCCAGCAACGGCTCGATGCGCACGTCGCGGAAGCCGGCGGCCGTCATCCATTCCCGGCATTCGGCGCCGGTGTAGTCGAAGCCACCGGGCGTTTCGATCAGCATGTTGAGGCTCATCAGCAGGCCGAAGGCATTGTGCCTGCGCTCGTCGTCGATGATCGCGTCGTACACGATCAGGCAGCCGCCCACGGGCAACGCGTCGTAGCACTTGGCCAGCAGGGCCTGCTTCTGGTCGTAGTCCCAGTCGTGGAGGATGTGGCCCATGATCAGCACGTCCGCCGACGGGCAGGGATCATGGAAGAAATCGCCGGGGTAGAAGCGCAACCGGTCCTGCAGGCCGTGCGCGGCGACATAGTCGTCGAATACCGGCGCCACCAGCGGAAGATCGAAGCCGCCGCCGCGAAGATGCGGATGTGCCAGCGCGATCTGCACTGGACACGCGCCCTGCGCCGCACCGATGTCGATGAAGCTGCGGTAGTTCTCCCAGGGGAATTTCTTCGCGATGGCCTGGGCGGCGCCCAGGCTCACGCCGGTCATGGCCTGGAGAAAACCACGCAGCGACGGCTCGTCGCGATAGAGCTCGTCAAAGGGCGACGCGCCATCCTTGGAGCGGTTCTGCGGCAGCCCCGTGCGCAACGCCATGCTGAGCGAGCCCCAGTCCGCATAGAGTCGCCTCTCCATCATTTCCAGCAGGCCACCCACGTAGCTCGGCTTGGCCCGATCGAAGAAGAGTTCCGCATCCGGCGTGTTGCGGTACTGGTCGTTGTCGCGCTCCAGCGCCCCCAGGGCCACCAGCGTGTCGAGGAAATCGCGGGACGAACGGGGATGCAGGCCAAGCGAGCGCTCGAGTTCTTCCTTGCTTCGGCTGGCGCCCGCGAGCTGCGTGAACACGCCCAGTTCGACGGCGGACAGCATGGCCTTGGACGCCCAGAAACCCATGCCCAGTTGCAGCAGGCGATCGGGGGAAAGCGCCTGGTCGGCGGGAACGGCCACGGGGGTTTCACGAACGGCGTTTTGCGGGACTTGCATGAGATGCTCCAGGGTGGTTGACGCGTCGTACAGCGCCAACCCCTGAATCTCAGGCGCGTTCCGTATCACGTGCGTTTGTTGTGGAGCGCAGAATCTATCGCCAGGTTCTTGCGCAAAAAACACAACTTTCGACGGTCAACGAACGTCATAGGTCCTAGGTCATGGGCCCAGGCCATCCGTTTCCTTGGGTGCCATGGCAGCCATGTCCATGGCGCGCCATGGCACCCGTGCGCGGCTTACGGCGCCTTGCCGCCCTTCAACTGCTCAACGATGGCAAGCGACTTGGCCACGTGTTCCTGCGGGTGAAGGTGATCGGTTTCCGAATCGAACACCGCGGCGATCTTGCCATCGCTGCCGATCACGAAGGTGGTGCGCGAGATGAAGCCGTGATCGATCACCGCCCCCTGCACATCCTTCGCGCCCGGCACGGCGGCGGACATCTTCAGGTCGAACGACGCGGCGATCTTGCCTTCCGGGTCGGACGCGATCGGGAACTTGCCCGCGCAGAAGTTCGGGTCCGCCGAGAACTTGTTGAGCCGCTGGATGCTGTCCGCCGACACGCCGATGATCGTCGCGCCCGCGGCCTGGAACTTGGCCGCCTCGGTGGCGAAGGCGTGCGCCTCGACATCGCAGCCGCCGGTATAGGCCGAGGGGAAGAAGTAGACGACGACCGGGCCGTTCTTGAGCGCACTGGCCAGCGTGATTTCCGAGGCCTTGCCGTCCTTGCTCGCCTGGGCGGTGAAGGCGGGTGCGGTCGTGCCCTGGCCCAAGGCGGCGAATGCGGGCGGCGCCACCCATGCTCCAGCCACCAGGGCCCCCATCGCCAGCGACAACACGAGACGCTTGTTCATTGCTTAATCCTCGACATGCTTATGGAAAGGAACTGCGCGAAAGCTTCATCCGGGCGGCGGTCCATGCTTCCGGCCGGGCCATTCCATCGGCCTCGTCGGGACTGACGCGTCCATGGCGGCGAATCGTTCATCGGCCGCTGATCCAAGGTGGGTGCCTGCGCAGCCCGCAAAGGTTGCATCTCCCGATGCCTGCGGGCGCCACGCGAAAGCACATCGCTCGTCGAGCATGTGCCTGATCGGGCCCGGAAGCAATCCACGCCGGGAAGCGTCCTAAGTCAGTTCGCCGGCGAGGCCGGTTTGGTTACGCTCAAGGCCGTGCCCGCCGCCGCGATGATGATGGCCAGGATGGCCAGCCATTGAAGCGGGCTGAGTCGCTCGCCGAGCAGGGTGACGCCCGCCAGCGCCGCGACCGCGGGTTCCAGGCTCAACAAGGTGCTGAACGTGCGGGCAGGCAGGCGGGTCAGCGAAACCATTTCCAGCGAATACGGCAGGGCCGAGCTCAGCAGCGCCACGCCCAGCGCGTACGGCATCAACCCGGGCGAAAGCAGGGTCGCGCCCGCATGCGCGATGCCGAAGGGAATCGCCACCAGCGCGCCGATCGACGTTCCCAGCGTCACCGCATCCGCGCCGTAGGTCGCGCCGGCCTTCTTGCCGAACACGATATACAGCGCCCAACCCACGCCGGCCGCCAGCGCGTACATCACGCCCACCGGATCGAGCGCATGCGCTTCGCCCTGCAGCGGCAACAGCAGCACCAGGCCCGCCACCACCAGCGCGATCCACACGAAATCGATGAGGCGGCGCGAGCTGAACATGGCCAGTGCCAGCGGCCCGGTGAATTCCAGCGCCACCGCGATGCCGAGCGGGATGGTGCGCAGCGACAGGTAGAACACCAGGTTCATCACGCCCATGGAGAGGCCATAGCCCCACAGCGCGAGCCGATCGCGGCGTCCGCCCCAGCGACGCCAGGGGCGCCGCCACAGCAACAGGAACAGCGCGCTGAGGCCCAGCCGATACGCGGTGGCGCCCTGTGCACCCACCTGCGGAAACAGATGCTTGGCCAGCGACGCACCACACTGGTACGACACCATGGCGATCAACAACGCACCAAGGGCTAGCGCCACCTGGGCAAGGTTGGAACGTGACGTCATGGACGTGACACAAGCGGGGGAGGAGCTGTCCATGATGCCAGCAAGCGAAGGCCATACCCATCCCGATCGCGGCATGGGCCGCCGACGCAAAGGTCCAGGCGGTGTCCGCGTTGACGCGAACCCGCTTTTCCCGATGGCGCTTTTCGCTATGCTCGGGAAACCTGGCCATCGCGCCATCGGCACCTCGCAGGAGCTCGCATGACCTCCGTTCGCCTGACCGACCTCGCCCACGGCGGTGGCTGTGGCTGCAAGCTCGCACCTTCCGTGCTCCAGCAGCTGCTTGCCGACAAGGCCGCCGCCATGCCTTTCGCGGGGCTGCTGGTCGGCACCGAAACCGGTGACGACGCAGCCGTCTGGCAGGTGGACGAACGCACCTGTGTCATCGCCACCACCGACTTCTTCATGCCCGTGGTGGATGATCCCTACGACTTCGGCCGCATCGCGGCGACCAATGCGCTTTCGGACGTCTACGCGATGGGCGGCAAGCCGATCATGGCGCTCGCCATCCTTGGCATGCCGCTGGACAAGCTCGACGTGGAGACCGTACGCAGGATCCTTGCCGGCGGCGACGCGATATGCGCGCAGGCCGGCATCCCCGTCGCCGGCGGCCATTCGATCGATTCGGCCGAACCGATCTACGGCCTCGCCGCCGTCGGGTTGTGCGCGCCATCCAACCTGCGCCGCAACTCCACCGCGCAGGCAGGCGACGCCATCATCCTGACCAAGGGCATCGGCGTCGGCATCTATTCGGCCGCGTTCAAGAAGCAGGCGCTGCCCGCCGATGCGTACGACGAGATGCTGGCGTCGACCACGCTGCTCAATCGCATCGGCCACGAACTGGCCCAGGACGCGGACGTGCATGCGATCACCGACGTCACCGGCTTCGGCCTGCTGGGGCACGGGCTGGAGATGGCGCGCGGCAGCGGCGTGCGGCTTCGCATCGAACAATCGCGCATTCCGTTTTTCACGCAGGCGGAAGCGTTGGCGCAGGCGGGCCATGTCACCGGCGCATCCAGGCGCAACTGGAACAGCTACGGCGATGGCGTCGACCTGCCCGCCGGCCTGCCGGAATGGCGGCGTGCGCTGCTGACCGACCCGCAGACCTCGGGTGGCCTGCTGGTGTCATGCAAGGCGGAGAAGGCATCGGCCATCCGCGACAGGATCGAAGCCGCGGGCTATCCCGGCACGCGCATCATCGGCACGGCGGTGGCGGGCACGCCGGGCATCGAGGTCGTTTGAGCAGGCCGCCGGCGATTGGCGGAAGAGAGTGGGAGTCGAACCCACCCGAGACAGTCTTACCTGCCTCACCCGGATTTGAAGTCCGGACGCCCCACCGGAGACGATTCTCTTCCATGCGGTAAAGCCACTGCGGGAACGGGTCCGAACACGTCGAGATATCGCGCCTGGACCCTGCGCAAGGTGCCCCGATTGAGCGTGACCCCCTGGCGGTCAAAGAATTCTAGTATCTGGATGGCGACCTTACGACCATTGTCGAGGCGGTCGCGGAACTGGGCCGCCGTGAAGCGCCCATCCGTCGCGTGGGCGGCGATGTCGGCGGCGGCCAGCACCATCTCGTGCGTGGTCGTGCGCAGGAAGAAATGATCATGCGCCACCTCGTCGACCAGGCCCAGCCGCGCCGCGAATTTCAGCAGCTGCCGAACGTCCTGCTCGGGGCGCTTGAGCACGCCGGCGATGTCGCGCACGCGTGGCGGGCGAAAGCGCACGTCGCCGCCCATCAACGGCGCGATCGATCGCCACTGCGCCTCGCGCTCCGGGCTCAGCTGCAGGCAATGGCTGGCCAGCCGCACGAAACCACCATCGCGAACGATATGCCCGGCGAGATCGGGATGTTGCAGCGCCAGCGCAAAGGCGGCGGCAGGCAGCCGCGGCAGCCACGCCAGCCGCAGCTTCTCGCGCACCACGCCCTGCACGTCCGGGTTGGCGGCGTGGAAGGCCTCCAGGTAATCGACCATCCGGGCCACCAGGCGCTGCCAGTGCGCGGGCGCGATGGCCATGAGTTGCTCGTCGGCGTCGAACAGCACGGGCGAGAGGGCGGCAACGGTGTCGTCGATCCATGCGTCGGACAGCGCGCGGTCCCGCGCAAAGGCCCGCAGGTCCCACGCATGGGGCGGCGCGTCGAGCAGCGCAGCGAAGGCCCGCTGCGGATCGTCGATCGCCATCGCCGCCCGCTGGGTCACGCGCGCTTCGGTGCGGCGCTGTCGCGACGGCGCGCGCAGGTCGATGAAGTGGCCACCACCGATGGTGCGCTGGGCCGACACGTCGCGCAACACGAACCGGTCGAGCACCGCGGCCGCGATCGGGCGCTCCAGCACCAGCTGCACATCCGCCATGTCGCCCGGTTGCAGCAGGCCGTCTTCGAGCAACACGATGCGCACGCCCACCTCGGCTGCGCCGTGGTGCAGCCGCGCGGGAAACCACTGGCCTATCGGCCTGGGCTCGCCAGGCAGCAGGTGCAGCCGCGCATCGATGCGATCGGCAGGCGCATGCAGCGAAGGATCAACCACCATGTCGCCGCGATGGATCGCCTCCTTGCCGATGTCCTCGCCCACCAGGTTGAGTGCGCAGCGATCGCCTGCGCGACCGATCTCCATCGGCTGGTTCTGCGCATGCAACGAGCGCACGCGCGCAGCCAGCCCCGACGGACTGAGCATCACCGGGTCCTTCATGCGCACGATGCCGGACAGCACGGTGCCGGTCACCACCACGCCGATGCCCGCCAGGGTGAACACGCGATCGACGGCAAGACGAAAGCGGCCTTCCGCCGCGCGTTCGCCCAGCGTGTGCGCTTCAACCGCGAGACGGTCGCGCAGTGCGTCGATGCCCTCCCCGGTCACCGTGGACACCGGCAGGATGTCCGCGCCTTCCAACACCGTGCCCATGGTGGCCCGGCGTATCTCCGCGGCCACCTCGGCGAGCCGCTCCGGCGTCGCCAGGTCGGCCTTGGTCAGCGCGACGATGCCGCGGCGGACATGCAGCAGATCGAGAATGGCGAGGTGTTCCCTCGTCTGCGGCATCACGCCGTCGTCGGCGGCCACCACCAGCAACGCGACATCGATGCCGCTGGCGCCGGCCACCATGGTGTGCACGAAACGCTCGTGCCCCGGCACATCCACGAAGCCGACCACGGAACCGTCGTCCATCGGCAGGTAGGCAAAGCCGAGGTCGATGGTGATGCCGCGGGCCTTCTCTTCCTTCAGCCGATCGGTATCGACACCGGTCAGGGCCTTGACCAGCGACGTCTTGCCGTGGTCGATATGCCCTGCGGTGCCGACGATCATGGCGTGTCCACCAGGTCGCTGGCGTCGAGCTGGGCCAGCGAATCGAGAAAGGCCGCTTCATCAGTCTCCGCCAGGCAGCGCAGGTCCAGGCGCAGGGCGCCCTCGGCGATGCGGCCGACGATGGGACGCGCCAACGCGCGCAGCGATGCGGCGAGTTGCTCGAGCGAACGCTGGCTGCCGCACGAGCGAACCAGCAACGCCGCACTGGCCAACGTATCCAGCGGCAGGGCCCCCGAGCCCACCTGGCTGAAGCAGTCGCCCACCTCGACGGAGAACATGCCGCCGAGCCGTTCGGCGACGCCCGGCTGCAACCGGTGCGCCTGCGCCTCGATGTCGGCCTTGCTTCGCGCGAGAAAACGCAAGGTCGGCAGGCGCTCGGCCAGCCGGTCGGGGTCGCGGTACAGGTTGAGCGTGGCCTCGATGGCGGCCAGCCGTACCTTGTCCAGGCGCAGCGCGCGCTTGAGCGGGTTGCGGTTGATCTGCTCGATCAGCGCGCGATCGCCCACGATGAAACCCGCCTGCGGACCGCCCAGCAGTTTGTCGCCGGAGAACGTCACCAGCCGCGCGCCCTCCGCCACCGCCTCGCGCACGGTCGGTTCCTTGACGAGGCCATGGACGGACAGATCCACCAGGCTGCCGGAACCCAGGTCGTTCAACAGCGGCACGCCCACCGCGTCGCACATCGCGGCGAGTTCGCGCGCGCCAACCTCCGCGGTGAAGCCCTGGATGCGGTAGTTGGAGGTATGCACCTTCAGCACGAGCCCGGTGTGTTCGCCGATCGCATTGCGGTAGTCGGCCGGATGCGTGCGGTTGGTCGTGCCCACTTCGACCATGCGCGCGCCGGCGCGCGCCATGATGTCCGGCATGCGGAACGCGCCGCCGATCTCGATCAGCTCGCCGCGCGATACCACCGCCTCGCGGCCGAGCGCGAACGTATTGAGGCAAAGCAGCACCGCCGCCGCATTGTTGTTGACCACGGTGGCGTCTTCGGCGCCCGTCAGCTCGCACAGCAGGCCACGCACGTGATCGTCGCGCTCGCCACGCGCGCCGTCGGCGAGGTCGAACTCCAGGGCCACCGCATGGCGCATCGCTTCCACCGCCGCCTCGATCGCGGTCTCGGCGAACACCGCGCGGCCAAGGTTGGTGTGCAACACCGTCCCGGTGAGATTGAACAGCGGCCGCAGGCCCGGCAGGTGCGCATCCAGCAGCTCGCCGGCACGCAGCGCGAGATCAGCCGCACTGGGCGCCGCCACGGGGGCGACACGCAACACCTCGCGTGCTTCATCGATCACCTGGCGAATGGCGTCGGTGGTGGCGGCCCGCCCGTGGCGCTCCACCACCGATGCAGCCTCCGCGGTGGCCAGTACGGCGGCGACCGCGGGCAGCTGGCGCAGCAAGTTGACCTCCGATGCGGCCATGGCGCTCCATCCAGTGCATCGCCGCTTGCCGCGGACGATGAAGGCTAGGGATACCTATGCTGCGTTGCAGACCGAGCAAGGGTCAAGGCAAGGTAGGCGGGATGACGCCGTCTTCACGCCGTCGCGTGGTTGGATGCAGCGCCCGGCATGCCATCGCGCCGGCGAAACCCTGCCCCTTCTGCAGTGCGTCCGGCCTGCAGCCTGTGGGCGATACCGTGCCCTGTAGGGCCGTGATATTCCGCACCACCCGCAGGGGAAAGCCATGCCCGCCGCCGTCCTATCGCCCGCGCGTACCGTTCGCTGGTCCGTGTTCGTGTTGCTGGCCATCGCCGGCCTGTTCTACGTGAAGTGGTACCCGTACTACGGGCGCGCCTTCGTCGCCGCGAGCCAGCATTCGATCGGCCATTCCATCCTGATGGGCGACGCGCCCAGCGCCCCGGCGCCGTCGTGGAGCGCGGCGCTCGGCTACGCCCTCGCGTACGGCAAGGCGATCTGGCAGGCGATGGTGCTGGGCCTGTTGCTGGGCTCGGGCATACAGGCCCTGCTGCCGGTGAACTGGGTGCAACGGGCGTTGGGCGGCCGCGGCTTCGGCAGCGTGCTGGCCGGCGGCCTGCTGGCGATTCCCGGCATGATGTGCACGTGCTGCGCGGCGCCGGTGGTGGTGGGCCTGCGCAGGCACCAGGCGGCGCCCGGGGCGGCCGTGGCGTTCTGGCTGGGCAACACCACGCTCAATCCCGCGACGCTGGTCTTCACCGGCTTCGTGCTCGGCTGGCACTGGACGTTGCTGCGCCTCGCGCTCGGCGTGCCGATGGTGTTCGGCCTGGGCTACCTGGTGAACCGCATGGCCACGGCGACGACGCCGATGGTGGAACTGCCGCCGCAGGAAGCCGAGCCCCGTTCGTTCGCCGAAGTGGCGCGGCGCTGGCTGCGCATCTTCGTGCAGATGGCCGTCCGCTTGATTCCCGAGTACCTGGTGATCGTGCTGCTGCTGGGGGCGGTGCGCGCATGGATGTTTCCGCACGTCGGCCCCGATATCGGCAACGAGTGGTTCTGGATCGTGGCGCTCGCGCTGGCCGGCATGCTGTTCGTCATCCCCACCGCCGGCGAGGTGCCGATCGTGCAGGCCATGCTGGCCCTCGGCCTGGGAGGCGGCCCGGCGGCCGCCCTGCTGCTGACCTTGCCGCCGGTCAGCCTGCCGTCACTGGCGATGCTGGGACGCTCGTTCCGCGTGCGCACCCTGGTGGCGATCGCCAGCGCGGTGGTCGGCGTTGGCATCCTCGGCGGCGCGCTGGCGGCCTGGCTGGGCATGCACTGAACCGTGCGGGCTAGCCCGTTACCGCTTCACCGTCGCCCACGAGCAGGAACGGGTTGGGCGCATGCCGCGCGTAACCGGCTTCCGCCACCAGGATGTCCAGGCCCAGCGAGGCGAGATCATCCGCGTACGGATCCACCTTGGTGTCCTTCACCTGGTAGAGCAGCTTGGCGTAGGTGTGGCAGTCGCCGCAGGCCTCGGCCTTGATCAGGCCGGGGTCGCCATCGATGCCCTGCAGCGACAGGCGGCGCGTGCCGCCGCAGGTGATGCACACCGCGCGCACGTGGTTCCACGCGGTGGAGCACAGCGAGCAGTAGAGAAAACGCGTGCCCGGCGTGGTGCCGGTGGCGGTGACCAGGCCGTCGACCGACGGCGAACCGCAGCAGGGGCAAAGGCCGCGCTCTTCCAGCAGGCGCAGGTCGGCGGCGTCCAGGCGCGCGGCGGAACCCGTGAAGTACACCTGCAGGGCGGCCGCGACATAGACGGCCGCCGCCGCGTCGGAGGCGGACAAGCCGCCGCGCAGGAACTGATCGGCGAGTCTTTCGAGCGCCGCCTCATCGCTGCCCCGCAGCTGGTCGATGGCGCCGCGCGCCTCCGGCGGCAGCTCGCAGCGACCGATGTGATCGAGCAGCCCGGCGAGCCCTTCGCGCCATGAGGGATCGCGCTCGTGGCCATCGGCCGCCAGCGGCGGCAGGCGCGCGTCGACCGCCTGGGCCACGAAGGCCTGGTCGAGCGATGCCGTCGGCGCCAGCGTCGTCGCCACCGCATGCTGCGCCCGCGACAGCTCCGCCATGAAGCGCAGCCACGCTTCCATCGGGTGCCCGTCGGCGAGCTGAGCCAACCGCTGCGCCGTGGCGGCAAAACGCCGGGCGGGATCGGGCAGCAGGATAGGCTCGACGGCCTTGACGCCCGCATGGTTGGGTCCGGTCCACTTGCCGGTCGGTGGTGCTTCCGCTTGCCTCACGGGCGCTTCCTGATCAGGTCCTTGTCATGCCGGTCGGATGCCAGCTCCTTGAGCCACTTGCGATGATGGCGCCACGCCCAACCCGGCGTCACGTAACCCTGGGTCATGGCGCGTACCGAATCGCGTACCCAGATGCCGGCGTACACGTGCACGACCCACACGATGATCGCCGCCACCGCCGCCAGGCTGTGGATCAGCGCGGCCGCGCGCTGCACCGGAATCGACGTCGCCTCGCCGAAATACACCTCCCAGATCACCAGCCCGGTCAGGAACAGCACGGGAATCAGGAACGTCATCGACCAGAACACCAGCTTCTGGCCGGCGTTGTTGCGGCCGACGGGCGGCGCGTGTTCCTCGTCGTTCTCGACCACCTCGCGAATGGATTTCACCCACTGCGTATCCTCGCGGTGCCACAGGTTCTCGCGCCAGAACTGCACGATCAGCCCGACGTAGCTCACCAGCAGCACGCAACCGATCCACGGGTGCACCGCGCGCGTCCACTGCCCTCCGCCGAACAGGCCGGAGAGCCAGTACAGCATGGGGTGGAACATCGACAGGCCCGACAACACCATCAGCACGAAGCAGATGGCGGTGAGCCAGTGGTTGACCCGGTTGACCGTGGTGTAGCGCGTGATGACGGTCTTCATGGCGTCTTCTCCGTTTCATCGAGCACGCGCTCGCCTTCGGCCTCGTCCGCCTCGGTGACTTCGTTCGGCCCCTTGATCATGTAGTGGAAGAAGCCCACCACGGTCGCCAGCGCGATGCCGGCCAGCGCCAGCGGCTTCATCACGCCCTTCCATGCCTCGACCATCGGGCTGATGCCCGGCTTGTCGGGCAGGCCCGAATACAGCGAAGGCTTGTCGGCGTGGTGCAGCACGTACATCACGTGCGTGCCGCCCACTTCCGCGGGGTCGTACAGGCCGGCCTTGTCGAAGCCGCGCGATTTCAGGTCGACGATGCGCTCTTCCGCCTGGTGCTTCATGTCGGCCTTGGTGCCGAACATGATCGCGCCGGTGGGGCACGCCTTCACGCAGGCCGGTTCCAGCCCGACCGTCACGCGGTCGGAGCACAGCGTGCACTTGTACGACTTGTGGTCGGTCTTGCTGATGCGCGGGATGTCGAACGGGCAGCCCTTCACGCAGTAGCCGCAGCCGATGCACTTGTCGCTGATGAAGTCGACGATGCCGTTGGCGTACTGCACGATCGCGCCGGGCGCCGGGCAGGCCTTGAGGCAACCCGGATCCTCGCAGTGCATGCAGCCGTCCTTGCGGATCAGCCATTCCAGGTTGCCCTGCTCGTTCTCGTACTCGGCGAACTTCATCAGCGTCCACACGCTGGGGCTGAGGTCGTTGGGGTTCTGGTACGAGCCCTCGAAGTGGCCGACTTCCTGGCGCAGGTCGTTCCATTCCATGCACGCGGACTGGCACGCCTTGCAGCCGATGCACCGGCTCACGTCGATCAGCTTGGCCACCTCGTCCTCGTGGCTGCGCGCCGACGGCGGCGTCATCGTCGAGGCGGAACGGCGGATGTAGTCTTGCGATTGCAGGTCTGACATGTCCGTTCCCCTCAGGCCGTGACCGGTGCGGTGGTCTTTTCCACGTTGACCAAAAACGCCTTGAACTCGGGCGTCTGCGTGTTCGCATCGCCCACCGGCGGCGTCAACGTATTGGCGCCATAGCCCTTTCTTGCCTGACCCGTGAAACCCCAGTGCAGCGGCACGCCGATCACATGCGTGGGTTTGCCGTCGACGGTGAGCGGCTTGATGCGCTTGGTCACGTACGCCTTGCACACGATTTCGCCGCGCTTGGACGACACCTTCACCCAGCCGCCCTGCGCAATGCCCTTTTCCTTCGCCAGCACCTCGCCGATCTCCACGAACTCCTCCGGCTGCAGGATCGCGTTGATCAGCGCGTGCTTGGTCCAGAAATGGAAATGCTCGGTGAGGCGATAGGTGGTGGCCACGTACGGGAAGCTCTTCGCGTCACCGAACTTCTGGCGATCGTCGGCGAACACGCGCGCCACCGGGTTCGACTTCACCTTCGGGTGCAGCACGTTGTCCACCGGCGATTCCAGCGGCTCGTAGTGCTCGGGGAACGGCCCGTCCGCCATCTGGTCGCGCGCGAACAGGCGACCCATGCCTTCGGCGTTCATGATGAAGGGACCGACGCCGTCGGACGGCTTCACCGTGGGGCCGTAGTCGGGCGTATCGATGCCCACCCAGCGCGTGCCGTTCCACGAGATCACCGGCTTGGCCGGGTTCCACGGCTTGCCTTCCGGATCGGCACTGGCGCGGTTGTAGAGGATGCGCCGGTTGGCCGGCCACGCCCACGCCCAGTTCGGCGCGATGCCCTGCTCGCGCGGATCGGTGGCGTCGCGCCGCGCCATCTGGTTGCCCTTCTCGGTGAAGCAGCCCGAGAAGATCCAGCAGCCCGACATGGTGGTGCCGTCATCGCGCAGCTGCGCGAAGCCATCCAGCAAGGTGCCGGCCTTGGTCACCACGCCCGTGGTCGCGTCCGTGAGGTCGGCGAGCGCGCGGCCATTCATTTCCTTGGCCAGCTCTTCCGGATCGGGATCGACCGGGTTGGTGTACTTCCACGTGAGGTTGAGCAGCGGATCGGGGAACGCGCCGCCCTCCTTGCGATACAGCTCGCGCAGGCGGTGGTAGATGCCGGTCATGATCCAGATGTCCGACTTGGCCTCGCCCGGGCCATCCGCCGCCTTCCAGTGCCATTGCAGCCAGCGCGCGGAATTCACCAGTGAGCCATTCTCTTCCGCGAAACAGGTGGTCGGCAGCTGGAACACCTCGGTCTGGATCTCGGCCGACTTCGCCGGATTCTGCGGACCGAAGTCCTGCCAGAAGCGCGACGTTTCCGTGTCGAGTGGATCCATCGTCACGAGGAACTTGAGCTTGCTGAGGCCACTGCGCGTGCGGCCACGATCGGGGAAGGCCTGCAGCGGGTTGAAGCCCTGGCAGATGTAGCCCGTCATCTGCCCGTTGTTCATCATCTCGAACGCCTTGATGATGTCGTACAGCGGGATATCGAGCTTCGGCAGCCAGTCGTACGCCCAGCTGTTGTCCTGCGTGGCGGCGTCGCCGAACATCGCCTTCTGGAAGCTCACGAAGAACTTGCGGTAGTTCTGCCAGTAGCTGGTCTGCCCCGCACGCAGCGGCTGGAACAGCCTCGTTTTCATGTAATCGTCGAAGCTGGCGTTCTTGTCGCTGGGCAGGGTCATGTAACCCGGCATCTGGTTGGACAGCAGGCCCACGTCGGTAAGGCCCTGGATGTTCGAGTGGCCACGCAACGCATTCATGCCGCCGCCCGCCACGCCGATATTGCCCAGCAGCAGCTGCACCATCGCCATGTTGCGGATGTTCTGCGAACCCACCGAATGCTGCGTCCAGCCAAGCGCGAACAGGCTGGTCATCGCCTTGTCCGGCGCGGCCGTGCTGGCGATCAGCTCGCACACGTGCAGGAACTTGTCCTGCGGCGTGCCGCAGATGCGCGAGACCATCTCCGGCGTGTAGCGTGACACGTGCTGCTTGAGCAGGTTGATCACGCAGCGCGGGTCCTGCCAGGTGTCGTCGGACTTGGCGAAACCCTTGTCGTCCAGCTCGTAGTCCCAGCTCGACTTGTCGTAGGCGTGGGTTTCCTCGTTGTAGCCGCTGAACAGGCCTTCCTGGAAACCGAAACCATCTTTCACGATCAGGCTGGCATTGGTGTACGCGCGCACGTACTCATGCTGGATGGCGTCCTTCTCCAGCAGGTAGTGGATCACGCCATTCAAGAACGCGATGTCGGTGCCCGGGCGGATCGGCGCGTAGTAGTCGGCCACCGAGGCCGTGCGCGTAAAGCGCGGGTCGACCACGACGAGCTTGGCGCCGTTCTCGATCTTCGCCTCGATCACCCACTTGAAGCCGCACGGATGCGCCTCGGCGGCATTGCCACCCATCACGACGACGACATTGGCGTTCTTGATGTCCTGCCAGGTGTTGGTCATCGCACCGCGACCGAATGATGGGGCCAGACTGGCCACCGTCGGTCCGTGTCAGACGCGCGCCTGGTTGTCGAACACCACCATGCCGAGGGAACGCACCACCTTCCAGGTGAGGTAGGCGGTTTCACTGGAAGACGCCGACGCGGCCAGCATGCCCACGCTGGTCCAGCGGTTCACCGTGGTGCCGGCGACGTTCTTGGCGATGAAGTTCTTGTCGCGATCATCCTTCATCAATCGCGCGATGCGATCGAGCGCGAAATCCCAGGAGACTTCCTTGAAGTCGGTCCCTCCCGGGGGCCGGTAACGCGGCGCCTTCAGGCGCGTGGGCGCGTGCACCACGTCGAGCAGCGCCGCGCCCTTGGGACACAACGTGCCGCGATTCACCGGATGGTCCGGATCGCCCTCGATATGGATGATGTTGGAGCGCGCGTTCTTGGCGCGATCGCCCATGCTGTAGATCAGCAGGCCGCAGGCGACGGAACAGTACGTGCAGGTGTTGCGCGTTTCCGTCGCATGGGTGAGCTTGAACGGTCGCACGGCGGCGGCTTGCGCCTCCCCCGCGGCCCCGAAACCAAGCATGCCAAGGCTTGATGCCGCCAAGCCCAGGCCCGTGAACTTGATGAACTCGCGGCGAGTGAGTGCCATCGCTTGCGCTCCCGGAACATCTGGCTAGACATACCGCCCGCTGGGGCGGAGGACATTGCTCGACCATCTCCGTGACAACACCGGGCTTGGCCCGTTGCTTGCTCAAAAATGTAACACAGCGGCCCCGGGGCATCGGTGACAGTTTTGTGATGGGAGCCGCCCCCCGGCCGGCTTTATGACAGGGGGCGGTGCAACGTCGGCAGGCCACCATGTCAATCCGCAATCGCTGAAATATGCCGGCGCCCCCTGTTTCGACCGCGCGGCCGGGCCTAGCCTGCCGGTGTGCGCTTACCCCCGAGGACTCCCCATGTCGCTACGCCTTCGTTGTTTTGCATCCGGGTTATTCGCCCTGGCCCTGGTCGTGTCGACCGCCCATGCGGGCGCGGCGAAGGAAACGCATGCGCCGACCGGCCCGGCGACCATGACCGATGTCGCCGTGCCCACCTGGCTGGTCGGCACCTGGACGCTCGTGCGTTGCGACAACGTCTATCCGGATGGCCATCGGGTCGAGCTGTATGGGCCGCATCCGCAGGGTTTGTGGATGATCGATGCCAAGGGGCACTACCTGATGCATATCGCGCGCGTGCGGCGCACGCCGTTCGCCGCCGGCGACAAGTCGAAGGGCACGCCCGAGGAATACCGCGCGGCCTCACTCGACAGCAACTCCCATTTCGGCAGCATCCATGTCGAGGACAACCGCATCGTGACGCACATCGACCAGGCGTCGTTTCCCAACTGGAACGGTCGCGACGGCAAGAGCAGCTTCACGCGTGACGGCAACCAGCTCACCTACGTCGTGGCCAAGCCGAGCAGCGGCTCGGGTGACGGCGCCCATGGCGAAGTGGTGTGGCAGCGCGTCGACTGAACGACACCCGCGAGGCATGGCCGTGGAACGGCGCGGCACGCCTCAGGCGCTGGACAGGCTCTTGAACGCCGTCGCCAGTGTCTGCAGCGCCTGGCGTGAACGCGCGTCGTTCAAGGCCGAATACAGCACCACGTCCTGGGTCGGCAGGCCGGGCAGGGACAGCGCCGGGCCCACGTCCACCGTGCCGGCCGGCGCCGTGCGGCTGGCCATCAAGGCGATGGCGAGCCCGGCGGCGGCGGCGGCGCCGACCACGGCCGCGCCCTTGCCCACGAACACTTCGGTCCAGGCGAGGCCCGCCTGATCCAGCGCCTGCACGGCGGCGGCGCGGATGCTGCACGACTCGCCCTGCGTCGCCAGCGGCAAGGGCTGCCCCGGCACGGGCTCCCAGCCGGCGACGGCGATCCATGCGAAGCGTTCGGTGAACAGCGTTTCGCCATCGTGCCGCCGATGCGGCGGCTGCACCACCATGGCGGCGTCCAGCGTGCCTTCCTCATAGGCCTGCATGACCTCGCGCGAACCGGCCACGCGCATCTCGATCACCAGGTTCGGGTCGTGCTCGCTCATGCGGCGAAGCAGGGACGGCAACTCGCTGCCGACGATCAGGTGGCTGACACCAATGACCAGGCGGCGCTGTTCGACGAAGAAGGAGGACACGGCGCGTTCGTGGGCGCCGATAAGCGTGCGCGCGGCATCGAGGAAGACAGCGCCATCGGCGGACAGGCGTACCTGTCGCGGCGTGCGTTCCAGCAGGCGTCGGCCAAGATGTTCCTCCAGGCGGCGCAGCTTCAGGCTGATGGCGGACTGGGTGGTACCCATCGCCTGCGCTGCGCGCGTGAAACTCTGCAGATCGGCAACAAACACAAATGCGTTGACGGCGTCGAGATCCAGGGCCTTCATCCGTAAATCCTGCCTTGCGGCGGTCGTTGCAGCGTCGAAACGGTATGGTCCGAACACGCAGCGTACACGCAGGGCCCCGGGAGAGGACAGGGAATGTCCCTGTCCCTTTTATCCGTTGTAGTCGGCCGAAGCGGCAGCGTGCTGGGTGGCGGCGGCGCTTGCCACGGAGGCCGGCGTGGTGGTGATCATGGCGCCGACGGTGAGCACGCACAGTGCGAAGCAGGCGACGTACAGGCTATTCAGAATCAGGTTCTCGAATTTCATGACTGCTCTCCAGGTGGTTGGTTTTCTTGCTCTCGATGTACATGGAGCAATCGCCGTGCCAACCTCGCAGACGCCTGGAAAACCGCGCCACCAAGCCATTTCCACGAAAGCATGCTCGCCACGCGCACTGTCCGCGGACGATGTCCGGACAGTCGCGCAGGTGTCCACGGACGCTCGCGCGGAAAGGCCCCGCTCTCGCGAGGCCTCCCGACGTGACACGCGTGTTTCAGTGACTGGGCGTGGCGACGAAGCCGTGCTGGTGGTGGTTCGCGTCCGTGTAATAGCCGGCCACCACGCCGAAATTGTTGATGGCGGTGACCAGCGTGCTCACCGCGCCGGGCATGTCCAGCGTCTGGAAGTGGCCGTTGGTTTCCACGAAGGAGTGGTCGGGGCCGTGGGCGCTCCAGTAGTAGCCGGCCTTCTGGCCCACGTCGTTGATCGCGAACACCACGGTGTTGTCGGCGCCGGGCACGTCGATGGTGGTGATCTTGCCGTTCGCGTCGCGATAGAAGCCATGCGGCGCGGGCGCCTTCGGGTTGGTGTCCCAGTAGCCCACCGATTCGTTGAGGTCGTTGATGCCCAGCGGATAGGTTTCGGCCGCGCCTGCCACGTCAAACGGCGTATCCCAGTTCCTGCCGCGGCGAATGATGCCGTGGAAGGCGCCGTCGGCGTCCCAGTACACGCCGAGGATGGTGCCGAATTCGTTGAAGCCGTCCACGTTCGAACCGACGTGGCCGGGGAAATCCACGTTCTGGAAATGATGGCCGCGCATCACGAAGCCATGCTGCGTGCCGGATGCATCGGCGTACGCGCCGTAGGTCCAGCCCACGTCGTTGGGGCCGCCGGCCGCGCTGAAGTACGTGCCCAGCACCGCGGGGTCGAGCGGCTCGAACTGCCCACGGCGATACACCATGGCATGCGGCGCACCGCCGTTCACCGCGAACTGGCCACCCAGTTCGCCGAAATCGTTGATGCCCCAGAAGATCGTCGACGACGCACCGGGCACGTCGAGCGTCTGGTAGGTGTAAGTGGTGACGGATTCCGCCGTGCCGGCCTCAGCCATGGCAACACCGGTCAGGCCTGCGAAAGCCAGCGCGAAGAAACCCGCGGCCCTTGTGAGCCGGCCATGCGTAGCGCGATGATTCGACATGATCTCTAGTCCTCTATGGATGCGAAGGGCGATGGCATTCCCCGGGTCTGCGGCCGTTTCCAACTGCGCCATCTCCCCTTACAGCGCAAAAGGGATGCGGCTACCGACACGCGCCGCGCGAAGCCGCCGCGCATGACCGCGGAGCCCGAGATCACCGAGGTGCTTTCACGCGCCGCCAACGGTGACGTCGCCGCCTTCGACGTGCTGATACCCAAGGTCTACGCCACGCTGCGCCGCCTCGCGCGCCACCAGCGCGCCCACGAGGCCGCGCACACGCTGGAGACCACGGCGCTGGTGCACGAGGCCTACCTCAAGCTGGTGAGCAACGACGGGCTCGCCTTTACCGACCGCGCGCACCTGTATGCGTACATGAGCCAGGTGATGCGCCACCTGCTGATCGACCATGCGCGGCGAAAAAAGGCGCAGAAGCGCCAGGCGCCAGACATCACGGCGCCCGAGGATGTCTCGGACATCCTCGACGTGCTCGCCATCGACGAAGCGCTGAAGCGACTGGCCGACACCGACGCACGCCTCGCGCGCGTGGCCGAGCTGCGCTTGTTCGCCGACCTGTCCAGCCCGGAAATCGGCGAGGCGCTGGGCATCAATGCGCGCACCGTCGAGCGGGACTGGCTGAAGGCCCGCACCTTTCTCTCCGCCTGCCTGATGCCGGGCGCCTGAGCCGTGTCGGTCGCGGCCACGTCCCTGCGCTTTACAGGTAGGCCAGCCACGAACACGCGCCCGTCATGATTTTTGCCTTCTCCCAGCGATGGCACGAGATCGAACCGCTGATCGACCAGCTGTTCGACGTGCCCGCGCACGAGCGGGCCGACTGGCTGCGCGCGCACTGCACCGATCCCACGCTGCGCGTGCTGGTGGAACAGGCGCTGGACCATGCGCCCGGCGTGGCGGCGCTGGAACGCGGCATCGGCCAATGGCTGCCCACGCTGGACGACAGCCTTCCGGCCATCCCGGGTTATCGCGTGCTGCGCTTTGTCGGCGCGGGCGGCATGGCCAGCGTGTTCGAGGCCGAGCGCGAACTGCCGGGCGGCCCACAGAAGGTCGCACTCAAGCTGTTGCGCATCGACGTGCACGACGCCGACGAGCGCCGACGCTTCCTGCGCGAGCAACACATCCTGGCGCGGCTGCAGCACCCGCATGTCGCGCAACTGCTCGACGCGGGCTTCTCGCCGACCGGCACGCCTTTTCTTGCGCTGGAATTCGTCGCCGGCGATGACCTCGTATCGCATGCCACGTCGCGTGGCCTTGCGACGCGCGAACGCCTCGCGCTGTTCATCGACGTCTGCTCGGCGGTGGAACACGCGCACCGCAGCCTCATCGTCCATCGCGACATCAAGCCCAGCAACGTGCTGGTCGGCGCCGACGGCGGCGTGAAGCTGGTGGATTTCGGCATCGCCAAACTGCTCACCGGCGACGGCGACCGCACGCGCACCGAGGCGCGCCGGCTCACCCGCTCCTATGCGGCGCCCGAACAGCTGACCGGCGACGTGGCGACCACCGCCATCGACGTCTACGCGCTCGGCGTGCTGCTGGCCGAACTGCTGGGCGGGCAACACCCCCACCGCGCCGACGCCCGCGCGAAGGATTTCGTCTTTGACGACGACGCGCTGCGTCACGCGCTCGGCATCGATCTCCATGCCATCGTACACCAGGCAACGCAGCCCGACCCTTCGCGCCGCTACGCGAGCGTCGAAGCGCTCAGCGCGGATATCCAGCGCTATCTCGACGGCATGCCGTTGCAGGCCCGCGCGGATACGCTCGCCTATCGCGCGCTCACCTTCACCCGTCGCCATGCGATCGGCGTTTCCGCCGGCGCCGTGATCGCCGTGCTGCTCGCCACCACCACCATCGTCGGCCTGCACGAGGCGCGTCGCGCCGGGCATGCGGCACGGGAGGTGCGCGCGCACGCCGTGGCCGCCGAGAGCGAAGCGCAGCGCGCCGACGCATTGAAGACCTTCATGGAAGGCCTGTTCGACAGCTCCGCGCACGGCACCGAAGCCAACGAAACCGCCGAGGAACTGCTGGCCCGCGGCCGCGAACGCGCCGAACGCGATTTCGCCACGCAGCCCGCGCTGCGCGCCGAGATCCTCGCGCTGGTGGGCGACCTGGATCGCCGCAGCGGCCACCCGGAGCGCGCCTGGCAACCGCTGGAAGAAGCCGCCACGCTGGCTAGGTCGCAGTTCGGCGCCACCGACCGCCGTACGCTGCACATCGAATACCTGCTCGCCAAGGAAGCCGACGAACTCGGCCGCGTGCGCGAAGCCACCGCGCGACTGCAAGGCGCCATCGACGCCTTCGAACAAGGGCCCAACCGCGACTCCCCCGAAGAGGTGCAGGCACTCGCCTGGCTGGCCGGCCTGGACGAACGCGCCGGCGAATCGCGTAAAGCCATCGACCTCGGCGAGAAAGACCTGGCCCTCGCGCGTCGCATCCTGCCGCAGGACAGCGAAGCGCTCACCGAGGCCGTGTTGAACCTGGGCTGGATCTACCAGGACGCCGGCCGCTCCGACCGCGCCGAACCGCTGCTGCGCGAAGCGCTGCGCCGCAAGCGCACGCATCTGGGCGCGCGCCACGCCGAGGTGGCGGACAGCATCACCATCCTCGTCTCGGCGCTCACCAAGCTCGGCCAATACGGCGAGAGCGAACAGCTCATGCGCGATGCGCTGGACATCGACGCCCACGCCTACACCCACCCCAATGCCCACACCGCCTGGCACCTCAACGACCTGGGCGGCGTGTACACGCTGGAGGGCAAGTTCCTCCAGGCCGAAGCGTTCTACACGAAATCGATGGCGGTGGATGAAGCGCTCAAGCCCGCGTCGCGACTCAACGAGGCGATCAGCATCGGCAACATCGCCAAGCTCCGCTTCCGCCAGGGCGCCTATGCCGACGCCGAGGCCGGCATGCGCGATGCGATCGACCGCAAGCAGCGCCTGCTCGGCGCCGACTACGCCGACAACGGCCGCAGCTACGACCGCGCCGTGCTGGCCGAAGTGCTGGTCGCCCGCGGCAACCTCGGCGAGGCGCGATCGCTGGTGGAAAGCGCACTGGCCGAAGCACGGCGCCGGCATCGCGACGCGCATCCCGACACCGCCTTCGCACTCACCGTCAACGCCGAACTCGCCGCCGCCAGCGGCGACGCGCAGCACGCCGCCGTGTTCGCCGCGCAAGCCGTCGCCATGTATGCCGCCCTCGCGGATGAGAGCTCGGAAAAATCCATTCGCGCGCGCCTGCTCTATGGCGACCTCTTGCAAGGACTAGGACGCAACGACGAAGCCGCGCGGCATCTCGACACCGCCCTGGCCGCCGCCAGCACCACCGTGCCAACCTCCACCGCGTTGCTTGCACGCCTTCAGGCCGATGTCGCGCGCGTGGATGCCACGCTCGGTGACCATGCCACCAGCGAGCGACTGCGCGCCGAAGCAAGCACCTTGCTGGCCGACATCCCTGACGGGCCTAACATCGATCGCGACATGGCCAAGCACCTGCTCGCCGCGGCTTCGGCCCAGGGCCACGACGCGCCACCCACCGGGCCCACGCCTGGGCGGCGTTGCCAGGCCCATCATCAAGGAAACGGGGAAGACGGTGGTTTCCGTCGCTGCACGATGTGCCGCGGAATACCGTCACGCGGTCAACGCGCCACCGAGCAACGATGACGTCGCAGTACAGGCGCCCCGCTCTTCACGCGCCCATGAACCCGGTGAGGCGATGTTGCATGGGTTGCATGCGCTACGGCTCATCTCAACCGTCTGAACAAGAATCGTTCTTCAAACAACGCTCGGATATCCTTGGCCTGCGTTGACACCGTGCTTCGGCAGCAAGGCAACAGCCCGACGCCGCGTGCTCTGATCCATCGTCACGAAAAGGAAGGGCCCCATGCAGCATCGCCATCGCGAACGCCATGTCACCGAGCGCATGGGGTGGCTACGCGCCGCCGTGCTCGGCGCCAATGACGGCATCGTGTCCACCGCCAGCCTGGTCATGGGCGTGGCCGCGGCGCATGCCACGCCATCGGCCATCCTGGTCGCCGGCACCGCGGGCCTGGTGGCCGGCGCCATGTCGATGGCCGCGGGCGAGTACGTGTCAGTGCACTCGCAGGCGGACAGCGAGAACGCCGACCTGCACCGCGAAGAGAAAGAGCTGAAGACCGATGTGGAAGGCGAGCACAAGGAGCTGGCCGCGATCTACGTCGGGCGCGGCCTCGACCCGCAGCTGGCGCGCCAGGTCGCCGAGCAGTTGATGGCGCATGACGCGCTCGATGCCCACATGCGCGACGAGCTGGGCATTACGGAAACGCTCAAGGCGCGTCCGCTTCAGGCGGCCGCAGCCTCGGCGATGAGCTTCGCCGTGGGCGCCGCACTGCCCCTGCTAGTGGTGGTGCTTGCCCCCGCCAAGGGGCTGCTGCTGTCGGTGTTCGCGACGTCGCTGGTTTTCCTGGCGGTACTTGGCGGCGTTGCCGCGCGCACGGGTGGCGCCAACGTTCGCGTCGGCTCCCTGCGCATCACCTTCTGGGGCGCGCTGGCCATGGCCATCACCACCGCCGTGGGCATGCTGTTCGGCGGTGCCGCGTGAGCCGGCTTCCACCAGGTTCCGGTGCGCCGATGGCGACGATTCCATAAGGCAACGCATGTTCTGCCCTAGGGTCGACGCCAGGGCGGAAGCCCACGTCGAGGTCGACGCGGCCCATCCATCAGGAACACGGCAAGGCCGCGACATCTATCGCGGCCGGCTCATACGGTACTGGGAGGGAGGGAGGAGGACGCCATCCGATGTTACGAGCTGGATGACGTCCTCCCCTTCAACGCCATGGCCCATGGATCCTGCGCATCGAGGGGAACGGACAGGGTGAGAACGCGATGGGCGCGAAGGCAACGACAAGCCTAATGACCCGCCAAACGGACAATCAATAAGACAATTCTGAAAAATCGTCCCTTTGGAAAATTGGATCAGCCTCAAGAGCCCTGCCACTTCTCCAGGCAACCCCGCACACAGCGACGTTCGCTTCGCTCATGTCGGCATCAGCGTGCGCTTACATCATCGAACAACGACACAGCCGGCCGTCAGGCGCGGACCACACACGTCCCGCCACGCCCAACGCGTCGCGCGTTGCGGCATCGCCATGGATGGCGCTGTGCAGTGATGGCCACCTACGCGCTGTCCATCCGCGGAAGAACCCGCCCGGGCCCACGGAACATGGCGTTCATCGCGCCAGCGGCGACAAGTGCGAATTAGGGTGATGACCGGGCGGTGTTCCGATACAGCCTGAACGACGCGCTGGTATTGGTCGCCTTGCTGCTTTTGCCCCATTGGGCGATCTCGAAAGAGCCGAAATCGGGGGCGATCTCCATCGGTCAAGGCCATACTCCCGCTGCTTGCGCAGCTACCGGTGTGTTGCATGACCGATGGAGGCCGCCGTCGAAGCGGACCATGGGGTTGAGTGAGGCGAGGTGATCTCGCCGGGAGGCGCCGCGTAAAACCTGTAGTCAAAAACTCGCCATCCGAAGGACGAAACAAGCGCTCCAATAACCAATGAAGTCAGTCGACCGCAGCGGTCGCAAGCTTGTCGAGCACGCTGTCGATCGCCCCCGCGACCTGGTTGAGTGCAGCAACACCGAAAGGCGCCATTATCGGCAAGAACTTGTCATAAGAGACATGCACCGCCCCCTCCGCGTCCTCGAACACCAGCAATTTGGTTGGAAGATAAAGACCTACCTGCGGGCCACCGGCCCCTAGCAGCTTCTGGGCGGTCAGCGGATTGCCAACGATGAAGCATGCCGCTTTCATGGGTGTTCCCGACAGGGAGAGCACCCTCCCCCAGTTGAGATAGCCCACCTCGATGAGGTTGCTTCTTCCGGCAAAATCCGCGCACTCGCCGGCATACGCCTCCCAACTCTGGCTAGAGGCAAGCCGGTCCATCAGCTTTTCCGTACTGGCTTTCCCAAGCTCGGCGGTGAGGTCCTTGACCGTTTCACTGAAGTCTTTGCCGGAAAGTAGATCGACGTGCTCGGTAGTGATGGTGGTGATGGTTGGCCGCATATCGATACTCCTTTGCCTACCAATCTTGCCGACGCAGCAGGCCCTATTGCCGTTGGCCGAATGAAATCGGATAGGCCGTGTTTCGCATGATCAGCATGGGGTCCGCCGCCTCCACGCCCGGATGCGGTTGCCCCGGCAAGAACAACAACTGGCGCTGGGCCGTCTCCGGGTCGGCAGGGGGACGAGATAGCGTGAACGTGCCGAGCTTCACGAGCTTTCGGCTGTCCGGCCAGGGAATGGACGGGTCCTCGACCTTGTCACCCTTGCCGGCGATCTGCACGTACCAATCGAATACAACAGGCTCTTTGGCAACGCGCTGGGCGAGCTCGTCCTGCAGGTAGCTTCCACTCTGCGCCTTGCGCTCGGCGGGCGTGAGGTAGTGCTCCTTCGCGCGGGGCACCATCCTGTAGCGCACGTAGACCGACTCGCCGCGCGCGTTGGTGAACTTCAGCGCGTTGATACCAAAGTAGGTTGCCTGGGCGTATGAGGCGGGATACGTGCGGCTGTCGAGGAAGGCCTTCACCCCCGGACGCGAACCCACGAATGTTTCGACGGGCGTCGGATGTGGCACGCCAGGCCCGCTCGCACCGACCGCGCGGAGAAACGCCGCGAATTCGTCAAATGTGGCCGTGATGAACCCGTTGTGCTGATTGCACTCGATGTCGAAATCATCGCCGTCGGGTGCCTTGATCTTTACCGCAAAGCCTGCCGGCGAGGCGCCGTCTGCATTGTCGGGTAGATCCGGCACACCGGCAAAGAGCGAGAAGCGTGCGATCACAGGCAGGGAATCGCCAGCAAAAATGGGTTCCTTGGTGACGGTTCGCGCTTCGGGTGCCGGGTTGAATGTTCCCTCCAGCATGACGCCTTTGGTGTGCACGGCACGGGCGTGATGATCGCCAAATGCCGTATGCAGGGCATTCACCATGCTTAAAGGCGTCTCCTTGGCGGGCGGGCCTGGGGGAGTCGTATCTTGCGCGCTGGCCATTCCCGCGAAAGCCGCAACGAGGGCCAGTGCTAACAGTGTCGAAGGCCATGAGGGACTACGTGACATGACTGCTGATCTCCATGCTGGCGTGTACGCGGCATGGTCAGCCCCTCCAGGGATGGGGTCTTGGATAATCAAAGCAGCCGTAGAAAAAAAGTGCGCCCGGGATGTTCGTTACCCCGGCTTCCGCGAAAAGCTGGCTCGATAGGCACCTGGCCGTACCCCCATGCGCGTGGTAAAGGCGCGCGTGAAGTGGCTTTGGTCCGCAAACCCACAGGCTAGCGCTATATCCGCCAGCGATCGGGCAGGGTCACGCATCAATGCGATGGCGTGATCGACGCGTTGCGCCAAGAGCCACTGATGCGGCGACATGCCGGTGCTGCGCTTGAATGCGCGCACAAACGTGCTTGGCGAAAGGTCACATGCCCGTGCCAGCTCCACCAGCGGCACACCATCGGCCAAGCGGCTACGCATCAACTCCTTGGCGCGGCGCTCTTGCCATGGCGCCAGGCCACCGCACGGCCGGAGGGTCTTGACCACCTGGATTCCGCCATACGTGGCGACCAGATGGCTGCGCAATGCCAGCAACATATGGTCGACGAACGTCTGGTTGGTGTGCTGCTGCGCGTCCAATGCGGGCAATAACGCGTAACCAATGTGGCGTATGACCTCATCGCCCAGGAACGCGCCACGGGGCCAATGCAGGTCGCGCACGGAGGGAGTGCCGTCATCCCCAAGCTCCGCAAGGGCTTCACGCGGAACATAGAAGAAAAGGTCGTGAAACGGCTGATCGGTGTAGCAAACCGGATTGCATTCCAGGTCATACAGGTGCGTGGTGCCCGGCGCTATGGGTTTCACCGGAATCGAATGCCCGTCTTCCCATAACTCGTGACGAGCGATGCCGCGCATCTGCAAGCCGATGAGATAAGCACTTTCCGCCGCGATCGGCTCGGTGAATCCGAAATCGGGCTCATCGCACAGCAGCTCGGTCACGATAAGGCTCCCGCGCTCTGTTTGGCTGCTTAGCGTGGGAGGTGTTTCAAGATTGAAACTGCGGCCAAGCCTTTCACCGTAAGCTCCTCGAGCCATGCAGTGCGCCTCCGGACTGATATCGTGTCACGCGAACCGAGCCAGAATCAGCGAACTTTAAACGAAGAAACGAGCCGGCGCCCCCAACCATAAGACTTACTTGCACCCGTGGGCGCCTACGTATTTGCCGTGGGGTCCAGGTCCGGTCGCCAGATTTGCAGAGGCCAGGACCGTCCCTATGCCAGGTCCGCCGAGAGTCGGGAACGATCCCTTTCAGAATACGATCGGTAGCGTCCAACAGGAGCCCCCGGCCCCTGTCAGTACCGGTAGCGTGTTCAGCGCCCGCCGGAATCGATGTTCAGCCCGACCGGAATCCACGCGACGCGCACGCTCAATGCCTCGACCGCCCGCCGCTCACTTCGTGCCAACCCCGGAAACGCTCGCCGCATAAGGAAGCGAAAACGCACCACCCTTCATGCCAGGGCAATCACATCGCCTGGCCATGGCCGCGGCCGAAATAGGACTGGGCCTCCCACGTCGACATGGCGGGCGCGAGATAGTGGCCCTGCAGGAGGTCGCAGCCGAGCCGGGTGAGCAGCGCGGCCTGCTCCTCCGTTTCCACGCCTTCGGCCGCCACATCCATGCCCAGTTGGTGCGCCAGCGCGATGATGGTGCTGGCAATGGCGGTGTCCTTGGCGTCCCCCGGCAGCCCGCGCACAAAGCTCTGGTCGATCTTCAGCTTGTCCACCGGGAACTGCCGCAAGTACGAAAGGCTGGAGTAGCCCGTGCCGAAATCGTCGATGGACAGCCGCACGCCGAGGCCGCGCAGCGCGGCCAGCGTTTCCTGCGTACGCGTGATGTCTTCCATGAGGGAGCTCTCGGTCATCTCGATTTCCAGCGTCGACGCGGGCAGGCCATGCCGGCGCAGCATGCCGGCCACGCTGTCGGCCAGGCCGGGGCGCTGCAACTGCTGCGCCGACACGTTCACGGCGATCACGAAGCGGCCATGCCCGAGGTCCAGCCAGGCACGCGCCTGGCGACACGCGGTGTCGAGCACCCACACGCCGATCTCGGGCATCAGGCCAAGCGCCTCGGCGATGGGAATGAAGCGCGCGGGCGACAGCGGCCCGAACTCGCGGGAGTGCCAGCGCAGCAACGCCTCGAAGCCGACCAGGGCAAGCCCATCCGCCCGGTGTTGCGGCTGGTAGTAAAGCTCCAGTTCGTGGTTGAGGAGCGCGTCGCGCAGGTGCGAGCCGAGCGCCACGCGATCCTCCAGCTCCACCATCTGCGCGGCACTGAGTTCGGTGACCTGGTCGCGGCCATCCCGCTTGGCCTGGATCATCGCCGCCTCGGCGCGTCGCAGCAGGTCGTCGGCGGTTCGTCCATGTTGGGGGTAATGGCTGACGCCCACGCTGGCGGTCAGCAGCAGGCGATAGTCGAGCCCTTCCAGGGGCAGGGCCACGATGGTCCTGAGGCGCTCGGCAAGCGCACGCGCCTGCCGCGGATCGCGCCCCTCCACCGCCATCACGAACTGGTCGCCGGCCATGCGCGCGAGCGGCGAGTGCACCGGCAAGGCGGCCTGGAAACGCATGGCCAGGCGCTTGAGCACCTCGTCCGCGGATAGATGGCCAATCGATTCGTTGACCATCTGGAAGCGGTCCAGCCCGATGACCATGGTGGAGAGATGCTCGGGCATGGCGGCCAGCATGGCGGCCAGGTCGCGCTCGAACAGGGGGTGATGCGGCAGGCCCGTGACCGCGTCGTGCGACGAGGCATGCGCCAGCTTCTCTTCCACCAGGCGTCGCGCGGTGGCATCGCGCGCCACCGCGTAAAGCTGGCCATCGGGCGCCGCGAAGGACACCCATTCCAGGGTGTGGCGGTCACCATCCCTGCACACGCAGCCGGTGACGAACTCGTGGGCCGTCTGCCCCTGATCGTTGAAAACGGCCCCCTGCTGTTCGAAGCCGGCGCCCTGCTCCACGGGGAAAAGCTCACGGTAGCTGCGACGCTTCAGCTCGTCGCTGCCGTAGCCGGTCAGCCGCTGCAACGACGGGTTGAACTGGATGAGCCGGCCCGTTGCCGGATCGATGATGCAGAACAGCTCCATCGACATCTCGAAGAAGCTGTCGCGCACGCGCAGGCGATGGATGAGCCTGGCGCTTTCGATCGCCACGCTGGCGACCGGCACCATCTGGTCGATGCTGTCCAGCTCATCCTGGCGCGGATAGCGCGGCTCGCGGAAATACACGGCAAAGGTGCCGAGCACGCCGCCGTCGCTGCCGAAGATGGGCGTGGACCAGCACGCCTTCAGCCCGTGCGCGAGGGCGAGCGATTTGTAGCCGGCCCAGTAGGGGTGCGTCTCGATGTCGGCCACCACCACACGCTCGCGGCGCCACGCCGCAGTGCCGCAGGAGCCGCGCTCATCGCCGATTTCCAGCCCGCTCAACAAGGCGCTGTAGGCCGGCGGAAGGCTCGGCGCGGCACCGTTCATCACGTGCGCGCCCGCGTCGTCCAGCAACAGGATGGAACACAACGCGCCCGGGTTGAGCGCCTCGTGCAGCAGGGCAATGCGCGCCAGGCTTTCCGCCAGCGGATGTTGTGCCGCGATGCCCACGAGGATGTCGTGCTGCCCCTCCGTCAGCTGCTGCGCGCGCCTGTGCAGCGTGATCTCCTGGCAGGTCACCAGCACGCGCACGGCCTGGCCGCGCTCGTCGAGCTGCACGAGGCCACGATTCATCAGCGCCCGTAGCGACCCATCGGGATGGATGAAGCTTCCCTCGAACTCAAAGGGCTCGCCGCTTTCGCGCGCCTGCTCCAAAACCCGGGCGATGCGGGCCTGGTCCGCGGCGTGCTGCAACGACAGATAGTCCGCGAAGGACAGCTTGCGCCCGCTCCCGGGCAAGCCGTAGATATGACAAAGCTCCTCGGACAGCACGACCTGGCCGCTATCCATGTGCCACTGCAGGCTTCCGACGTGGGCCAGCTTCAGCGCCCAGCCCGGCTCGCCAGGCAATGCCTCCGGCGATCGCCCGGCAAGCGCCTCCGCCCCCGGGCTCGCCTGCGCGGGGCAACCACTCCCGCCCCCGGAGACAACGGCCTCCGTCAGGCGTCCAGACGCCTGTTGGAGTTCATCCTCGCCCGGTGTACTCCCCATAACGGCCCGGCCCCCGAAACAAGACGGCTGGCTGACCGGCTCAGGTTACGCCCGTCCGATACGCCGGTCCAATGCTGCGCTTGCCGGCCCCGATGGCGTGGCCATGACCGGGGTGCCCTTCGATGCTCGGGACCCAGGACAGGAACATTCCGCAACCAGCGGACGCAATACCCACCCGCTCACCGGGAAGATCGCCTTGCCTTCCGCCCCGCCTCGACACGCTAGGAAGAGAACGTGTAACTCCGTATATGCATGAACTCGGCGATGGAACCGCCATCCTGCTTTTTGCGTATCAGCACATCCACATCGAGGTCGACTTTTGTGGGACACACGACCTGCTGCTTCTTCTTGCAGCGGTCGCTTACTTCGTGGAAGAACGCCACAACGCTCTGGTCGCCGTGCGTTCTCAAGGGGTGCTCGACATCCAGCGTCTTCTGCTTGTCGCAGGTTTCATCGAAGAGCGCCGAGTAATACATCTCGTCCGATTTGTAGACCGCCTTCAGACGAACCACCTTGCCCACGTACGCGTTGGGATGCCCCCTCACGGCACAGATGGTCTCCACTGGCGCATCCGTGGCGGATTCCGGTGCACCAGGGGCCGACGATGCGCGGCATGCCTGCGCCGGAAGCAGGCAGAAAGCCATCAAACACACGAAGATCCTGGTGATCATGACGCTGCCCCTGTGTCTGGCGGTCGTTCCAAAGATGGACCGATGCTTCGGCAACATCATCGAATGGTTGCTGCGTCCACTTCAAGCCAAAGCCAAGGTCAAAGGCGCGGGAAGTTGGCGGCCCGCTCCAGCATGACCCACGGAATGCCGTCTCAAGGCACGGCCAGCATCGCGATGAATTGAAGTGGTCAGCACCTCGAACGACCGAGCGAATCGCCCTTCCCTTTTCCCATGGAACATTTGTCGGGCGCCACGTTCATAGCTTGAGCGGATGAGCGAGAGGTTGCATGGGAGATGAAGAGTGTTTGGATCATCGGATGGATGGCACTCGTGGCGTGCGCTGACACGCTCGCGGCCGCGACGATGGAGGCGTCATCTCCAAAGCCGGACCAAGAGGTTCTGAGGACGATATTGGCGCTTCAATGCGAGGAAGCGGATGCCATGGAAGTCATCCTTTCGTCCCGGCCGTTTTTCCCCAAGGTTGCCCGAACGGATTTGCTCAATCCATTTGGAGACTTGACCAGCACCCTGGTTCCACCATTGATCCAGCGGACACGCGACACGCGTTCACTGCCGGAGGGCATCACGTGCGGCGCAATCCACCGGGTGGATGACCAGCGCATCGCCAAGGCATTGACGACGCGCGCACCGGCTCCCCCCTATCCAGTGGCGACGGGCGCTCGGTTGCCCATTGCACCAGGATCGGCCTTTGGTGAGACCTTCCCCACGGCCTCATCGCTGCTTCGAATCAGCATGCCGGCCTATTCCGCCAGCGGTGACGTGGCCATGGTCTATACGTACGAGCAGTGCGGCGGCGATTGCATCTATGAGAACTACTTCGTCGCCCGATACATAGAGGGCCATTGGCGCGTGATCCTCAACAGAAGGTCGCACACCTGGAACTACGATCCACCCGTCCAGAGCAAGTGAGGCGCGCAGAGCGCGCCTCACTTTGGGAAGGCCGGAAGTCAGGCCGTGCAAACAAAGAAGTGGCTTCCGTAGGGCGTTTGGAAGCAGAACCCGCGGCCAAAGGGCACAGTGAATCCGTAGTACGGGTTTTCACTGTTGCTGGCGTTGTCCACCGACAGGCCGTAGTAGAACTCGCCGCCTGAAACCAATTCGCACTGACTCATATCGATTTCTTTCATGGATACGTCTCCATTGCTATGCGTGTGAGCGGACAACCCCGCCCAGGTCTAGACGCCCGCTAGCTTTACGGCGTTTGATAATCAACGCTGGTACGCGCGGCTATGGCCAACCTATTCGCCAACTGAAAACTGACGTACGGTCGCGGGCCGTCTGACCTTCGTTTTATCGGATCCACGAAAGAATGAGCATAAGAACATTCTTAAAAGTACGACCATTGAGCGATCACTGACAGCAGACCAACAGCATGCCGATCAGGCTGGGTCTACGCCCACGGATAAACAAGGTGAAGGTCTACGCAAATCGCGTGCTGCCGACGGCCATCTCGGCTTGGCCCGATGCCGACGACCATTACGTACATATCTGAAGATCCGGCATCGCCACCATGGCCTTTTCCTCAAATGGTGGTTGGCGAATCGCGTGAGCGGCTACAAAGATCCGCTAGTCAACGCCAGGAGGCGGACGGTCTTTCGGGGACGGGTACAGGCATGTGGGGATGCATTTGCCCTCGCGCGCCAGGTCGTACCGCGCCTGCAATGCCAGCCAATAGAGCGCGGAGGTGGGCAGCACCGCGGCAAGCCGCATGGCGTACCGTGGCGTTATGCGCCGGGTGCCGGTGATGACCTCCTTGATATGCACCGCCTGGATGCCCGTACGGCGCGCGAGCTGTGCGGGATTCATCGCCTCGGGGCGCATGTAGTCGTTCAACAGCACCTCGCCGGGCGAACGCAGGCGGAATGCCGGATCCACGCCCAGGCATGGCGTGAGCTTGATGAGTTCCATGGACTTACCTTCCCTGTCGGACACGCCCGTAGAACGGGCGGGTGCTTACGACCATTCGCGTCAGTGAATGCCTAACGGCCATGTCAGCGATTGCCATAGTTGCGGCGCATCGCCATGGCGGCCGATGCGCTGCGGGGTGGCAATCATTGGACGGCGGGAGGATTCACCGGAGCCTCGTGAACGAGCAGCCTGGCGTACTGCTGCAGGCATTGGATGGCCGTGCCGAAACTGGCGATTTCAGCCACGGAAAGCGGCCACGCCAGCGGTCTGCCGGCGTAACCCCGTACCTGCGCCAGGCGGCATCGCTCGCTGTCGATGCGCAACCGCGTCAGTGCCAACACCGCCAGGGCGATGTCGGCACGGGTGCCTCGACGGAAGGTTTCAGGCCACGCCACGCCCGTAGGAGAAAGGTCATCGGGCGGGCCAGTGAGGGTGTCGTCAGCGGGAACTGACGAGCGAACGCGTACCGTATGATCGCGGTTAGCCATGATCAACCTTGGTCGTTGGTAATGGTCAGCGGGTCGTGGGTGTTAACGGCACTCACGGCCCGCGCTTCATGACTTTGATGTCATGGTCACTCGCGAAGCCTTCCAAATTGACCGCGCGAATGACCTCTCGAAACTAGCGATCGGCACGCATATCGTCTGTCAGGCTAGAGCCAGATGGACGTACGCCTAGCAGAATGTGGCGGGTGCGCGAATGCTGGTCGGACTGCGTGTCAGTGATGGACCACAGGTGGAATGCGAAGACGGCGTGGATACGGAGCTTTCCAACCTCGCAAGTATCCAGCCGTTGAACGAAAAGAACAGCCAAGGTCTGCAAACGCCAACGCAGGGCTCAATTAACCAACTAGTCCGAACGCATCCATGAGACGTTCGATCGTATGTGGCCACGAGGCCACAGTTGGTTTCGCTACAGAATTTTGGTTGCCGAACAGGCCCGGCTCGCGGATAGCCTTAGTCTCTGGAACGGTGGCAAGCCACTTGATCGGCACGAACACCTCCATCGTTTCGGAGCTATCGGCATGACCGCGTATCACCTCGTTCACGGTGTCCAAGTCGATATATCGGCATCGACCTTGCTTCGTATCGACGGTGAAATCCAGTGCGGATGTTGGCTCACCCGTTACTACTCCGACGCCAAGATACCCGACGCCTGGTCGGTTAACCCATACTCGAGCGCCCGGTGTCAGTAGGTTCAAAGTACGCGTAAACCAGTGTCCTCCACCGGCGCTGATAAAACCGTACCTGCAAGCGTCATCCCATGAGCGAGCGGCATCATTGCCATAATTGGCGTAGAACTCACCGTTCCAAGGTACCCGTTCGCGACGCGCATCGTTCTCAACCAATTGCTTGTCCCGCACCTTGACCTGGAATTCTTCGGCCTCCCTCAAAGGGATGATCTGATTGAAATCCAACAGCAATCGATCGCGCACTTGGTATGCGTTGACCCTGAAGCAGGTGATATCCACGCGTTTGTCGCGCAGCCACAGTACGGAACTGGTGAGCTCGCGCGAGAAGTCCTCAGAAAAGAGGATGATGCGCACATCTTGGGCGAAATCATCTTCATTGGGTTCGCTCCATCGGAGGAACTCCAGCAGCATGTCCTGCGCGCTGGCTCCAGCGCTAGGACCAAGAAAAATGCGATATGCATCCACGGCCTGCGCAAACGTCATAGTAGACACCATCGCCGCGTAGCGGATGGACTGTAGATCCATGTGGTGGCCAGTGTCGCCACGTTTGAGTTCGATCACGACCAAATTGCCCATGCGGTCGACAGCAAGCAGGTCCACCCTGCGTTTCGAGTCGTCCCAGTCTCCAAACTCTTCCGAGATAACCAGAAGATCTGGTAGGAGCTGAACCAGGTGCGCGCGCAGCAGTCGTTGCAGATCGCGTCGTTCGCGAATTTGCGCATCAGCCAGGCTAGTGGGGACGAGCCTGGAAAGACGGTCATCGACGACTTCAAAGAATGCCATGGACAGTTCTCCTTGGAGGGCCGGCTACTGATCGCTAGTCCGCGGAAGTCCTGCTGCAACCTCGCGGAATGAAGCCAGCGCCGATTCCAGATGCTCCATGATTTCCTGTGCCAGCACGTCCGGCGGCGGCAGGTTGTCGAGGTTGTCGAGGCTCTCGTCCTTGAGCCAGAAGATGTCGAGGCTGGCCTTGTCTCGGGCGATCAGGGTTTTGTAGTCGAAGTATTTGAAGCGCTCGGTTTCCTTGCGCTTGTGGCGATTGGCTGGGTGATAGCAGGCGATGAAGTCCTGCAAGTCATCGCGCTTGAGCGTTTTGGTTTTCAGGGTGAAGTGTTTGTTGGTGCGCAGGTCGTAGATCCACACGCCCTTGGTGTGCACTTTACCGTCCTTGGGCTTGTTATCGAAGAACAGCACGTTCGCCTTCACACCCTGCGCATAGAAGATGCCAGTGGGCAGACGCAGCAGGGTGTGGACGTCGCAGGTTTCCAGCAGCTTTCGGCGGATCTTTTCACCAGCACCACCTTCGAACAACACGTTGTCCGGTAGCACCACGGCGGCCTGGCCGGTGGTCTTGAGCATCGAGACGATGTGCTGCAGGAAGTTGAGTTGTTTGTTCGAGGTGGTCTGCCAGAAGTCCTGGCGCTCGTAAGTCAGCGCGTCGCGGTCTTCCTCGCCGTCCTCGTTGGTGATGGTCATGCTGCTCTTCTTACCGAAGGGCGGATTGGCCAACACGTAGTCAAAGGTCTTGTACGGCTCTGAGATCAGCGCGTCGGAGCGTTCCACCGCAGGGGCTCCGTCCAGCTCGCCGATGTTGTGCAGGAACAGGTTCATCAGACACATGCGGCGCGTGCTGGGCACGATCTCGTTGCCATGGAAGGTCTCGTTTCGGAGAAAGCGCGCCTGCTTCCGGTCCAGGTGCATGCCCGGCCGGGTTAGCCAGGCATGCACGCCTAAGAAGAAGCCGCCCGTGCCGCAGGCCGGGTCCGCCACGGTCTTCAGCGGCTCGGGGTTCACGCACTCCACCATCGCCTCGATCAGCGCGCGTGGGGTGAAGTACTGGCCTGCGCCGCTCTTGGTGTCCTCGGCGTTCTTCTGCAATAGGCCCTCGTAGAGGTCGCCCTTCACGTCGGCATCCAGGCTCAGCCAGTTTTCGGCGTCGATCATCTGCACCAGCCGGCTCAGTTTGGCTGGGTCCTGGATCTTGTTCTGTGCCTTGAAGAAGATCGCGCCCAGCATGCCCGGCTCTTCGCCCAGCTTGTGCAGTACGGTGAGGTAGTGCGCTTCTAGCGGCTCGCCGGTCTTGTTACGCAGCGTGGTCCAGTTACAGCTGCGCGGAATGTGCGTGTCGCGGTTATGCGGCGGCTGGGCGTACTCGTGCGCCAGCTTGAGAAACAGCAGGTAAGTGAGCTGTTCCAGGTAGTCGCCGTAGCCCACGCCGTCGTCGCGCAGGGTGTGGCAGAAGTTCCAGATCTTTTGGACAAGGGTGTTGGAATTCACAACATACTCCGTAAAGGCCTTTCGGCGAACTCTCGTTCATCTGCCGATTGGCCTCTGATATTGAAATTTTCTTTATGCGCCCTTACCCTAGCGCGTAACACGGCCCCCGCCTCTACGTCGAAAGATGCACGCGGGGGTTCTTTTTTGTCCGGAATCACCACCAGGACTCCCACTTCGGCGGTGTGCCCATGTCGATCACAGATCGTGGCTGCGCCACGCGCTGTTCAGGGAACGACCGGAGGTGCTCGGCAAGTCGCACATGCCATGCCGTGCCGGGGCAGATCCGGCGAACCATGTGCCGGCAGATGGCGAGCAGCAGGAACGGCTTGGCAAGCAGATCGTTGTTGCCCGCGAATGCATCGCACCAGGCGATCTCTCCGTGCGCAGGCAGCTTGGGTTGCTCCACCACATTGCGGTTCCATAACCGGCTGTGATGCGCCACCAAGTTGCGCAGGTAGCTGAGTGACCGCAGCCACGACTGGAACACCTTCCAATCGACGACGCCATACTTGGCGGCAATTTTCATCTGGTCGGGCACCTTCATCATGGCGAACAGCTGCGACATGGTGCCGAAGTCCCACACCTCGATGGCGACCCAGATTGGCAGATCCGGGCCGTGCTTCCGGTGGTAGTGTTTGACGAAATCCTCTTTAGAGCGCGCGACGAGCTGCTGGTAACGGTCGCGCCACGCCGCATGGGCCGTGCGGCCATCGCGTTGCAGTTTACCGGCAAAGCCGGGGTGCAGTTCAGCCGGGTCGAGGTGGGCGAACGTGTTGCGTTCACCCAGCAAGTAGGCCATATCCACGCGCAAAGCCACCTCGATGCGTTCCAGCGCATCCAGGGTGATCAGCCGCAGCTTCTTGTCGAACAAATACAGGTTTACCGCTTCGACAAAACGGGTTCCATCCTGAAATGCGTCGGTGCGCTGGTGGGTGATCCGGCCGGTGTCTGCCTCCTGCTGCATCGACCAGATGCGGAAGGGGTACCAGTAGGCGCTGAGCCGGTAGTAGCCGATTCGCGACAGGTAGCTGGCCGCTGCCGCATCGTCGTCGACAGCCATACCGCGTGCCTTCAGCAGTTGCAGTTGATCCGCGAAGCTCTTCCATGGTCGTGCGTAGTTCATTCGTGTGCCTTGGCTTCGCGGCCGCGCTTCCGAGTGCTGGCCTGACCTATCGCTGCGCGCTCGGTGCGGATGCGCTCCAGTAGCGCGCTGGCGGGCTCGTCGTTAGGGTCCTGTGGTACCAGCTGGCCGGCGAAGGCGGCTTTGAGGATGTTTTCCGTTGAGCTGCCGCTTGCTCCAAGCCTCGCTCGATCATCGCTTGCTCATGAAATGAAGCTCGCAACTGGTCATCTAGGCGAGAAATGATTTCTTGCTGCTCGTCGTGAGGAGGCAGTGGCACTGTAAGCGCGGCAAGCTTTGAACCATTTACGTTTGCCTGACCCACCTGCTGAGTCACGACCTCCTTGATCCATGCACGCCCGTAAGCTGAGTTGATGAATGCGGAGAGAAATTCCGGAGAGCACGAAGGGGTGAGCTTCACTCCGATCAGGTAGGAGGCGTAAGAGCAGGGTGTGATCTCAGAGCGATACACCGCCGTCTTGCCAACCAGTTCGGGACTGTTAGTGCGATTGAAAAGCAGGTCGCCGTCTTCTAATAGGAGGTCCGGGAACTCTTGGTGATCCTTCGGAAGATATTTCAGATTGTTCAGGTCAAGCCTGCCGTATTGAATGTTTCCCATCCGAAGGACAGGAACGCCGGCATCTTCGCTCGTCTTAGAAGACGAGCCGTATTTTTGGGCGATCGAAATTTGATCTACTGTTGCCCATGCCCAGCTTGGAGGCAGTGCGAGGTCATTTTCGTGGGAGGGTTCAGTCGGTTCGGGGTATTTGGCCTGCCAGCCCTCGGGTGGGGTCTTGCCTTGCTCGGCGTACTTAGCGAGTTGCTTGGCTTCCCAGCGGGCGCGGCGTTCGGTGAGGATGCGTTGGAGCAGGTCGGCGCCGGTTTCCTGGGGTTCGCCGGCGCTAGCGGCACGCCAATCGGCGGTAAGGACTCCTTCCACTGCGGCCTTTAGCAGCGACTGGCGGTACTGCGCCAACTTGCGCTGAGCTGCCTTCAGTTCGGCCACGCCGGCGTCGAGGTCGGAGAGCAGTTCTTCGAGCTTCTCGGTGATGCGGTTTTGTTCTTTACTCGGTGCGACCATGAGTGGATAGGCTGCAAGAGCGGGACCCTCGATACTTGCGACCGTCGTTCCATCTTTTGAGCAACGATCGAGAATCTCACGTTCCTTGGCGATGAGCTGCCATGCAAGGAAGCGAGAATTGACGCCGCTTGCAGGCACAAAAGCGCGCATGTCTTGATTGATTGTTACCGGCGTTTTGTTGATTGCCACTGGCAATGTGCGTGCCAGAATTCCCGAGCGCACCACTACTAGCACGCTGCCTTTGGGAATCTCCGTCAAACGATCAAGCGCCTTCGTTGTCACGGTATCTTCGGTGGCGTCGATCACGAATACCTTCATATCTTTAGGTGATACCCACGGAATGCTTCCGTCGGTCCAATACGAAGGGTCACTCTTTGGTGGCGTCCCACCACCCGATGCCGTGGCAATGTTCATCACCGTCGCCACTGACCAACCTCTCGGGACAACAACTTCTTTCAAGCCACCAACTCCTCATTCATTTCCGCCAGCAGCCCGTCGAGCTGCTCGCCAAATACTTGCCACGCCTTCTGTAGTCCGCCTTTGGCGGCGAGCTGGGCGTAGTCGAAATCCTCACGGCTGATGGCACAGCTGGATGCGATGTGGTCTTTGATCAGCCGCAGCCACTCGGTCTGCTCGGGGGTGAACGAGGTGGCGCGCTGCGCATTGTGCCGGAAGATCCAAGCCTGGAAGCGCTTATCGACGCTGTCGGCGAAGGGCTTGAGCTCTTCGTCCATCCCTAGTGCGAAGCGCACCAGTGCCACCAGATCGGTAAGCTGGCGGCGGGTGTCGACACCTTTCACCTTGCTGGCCTGCACGCGGGCGTAGGCAGACCATAGGCGCTCGGTGGTGAGTATCAGCGGCGGGCGACCCAGCGCCTCGTGCAGGTCTTCGATCATGGTGAAGGTGAGCGGGCGGCGCTGGTAGGGCTGGGCGTAGAAGAAACCCAGTGCTGCGATCTCGTCCTTGTGCTGGGTGAGGTAGTCAGCAAAGGCCTGCACGGCAGCCTGCGCCTTCGCCTCGGCCTGCGCGCCGTAGCCAGAGAAGGTGACCTGATCGAGGTTGATGTGGTCGATTAGCTGCTCGTGTTCGCGGCGGGCGGTTTCGAGCGCGATGCGCAGCGCCGGGTCGTCGAACGGCTGGCAGGCGGCGGTGATGCGGCGCTCGCGGGCGGCATCGAGTTCGCCCGGGGCGAGCGTCTCCTCGCTGCGGGTGATGCCGGCAGCCTGGGCGGCGTCCAGCGCATCGGCGACCACGCGGTCCGGGTCCACCGCTTCGATCAGGCCGCGGGCCAGGTCGCGCAGGCTGAGGCCGTTTGCCTTTTGCGTGATGCGCGCCTGAGCCTTGTCATCCAGTTGCTTAGCCATGCGCACCAAGCGGTTGCCGAGGCTGAGCACGGTGTCCTCGTCGCGCCCGCCGACGGCGATGCTCTTGAGCAATTGCTCCAGGCTGGCGCCGGGTTTTTTCTCCAGCGGGCGGCTTTCGGTCTTGAGGGACTTTTCCACGCCCACGGCGTCGATCAGCACGAAGCGGGTCTTGGCGCTGTCGGCGCTGCCGCTGACCTTTTTCAGCGACTCGTAATCCAGGCTGCGCACGCCGCGGCCTTTCATCTGCTCGTAGTAACCCTTGGAGCGTACGTCGCGCATGAACAACAGCACTTCCAGCGGCTTCACGTCGGTGCCGGTGGCGATCATGTCAACGGTGACGGCGATGCGTGGGTGGTAGTCGTTGCGAAAGTTGGAGAGCACCGTGTCCGGGTCGTCCTCGGCCCGGTAGGTGACCTTTTTGCAGAACGCGTTGCCCTCGCCGTAGACCTCGCGCACGATCTGGATGATGTCGTCGGCGTGGCTGTCGGTCTTGGCGAAGATCAGCGTTTTGGGCACCTCCTGCCGGCTGGGGAACAGTGCGTTTTCTACCGCGCTCTTCATGGCCTGGATCACGGTGCGGATTTGGCTGGGGTTGACCACGGAGCGGTCCAGCTCCTTGCCGGTATAGTCGGTATCTTCTTCTGTTTCGGCCCAGCGCTTCTTGCGAGTTTCGCGATGGCGGTGGTCGACCCATTCCTTCGCTTTGACCTCTGCGCCAGCTTTGGTGATCTGTGTTTCGATCTCATAGACGTCGTAGCCCACGTTGACGCCGTCGATCACCGACTGCTCGTAGCTGTATTCAGCCACCACGTTCTCGTTGAAGAAGCCGTAGGTGCGCTTGTCCGGCGTGGCGGTGAGGCCGATGAGGAAGGCGTCGAAGTAGTCCAGCACCTGCTTCCACAGGTTGTAGATGCTGCGGTGGCACTCGTCGATGACGATGAAGTCGAAGGTCTCGATCGGCACCGCAGGGTTGTAGCGCACTTCGCGCGCCAGCTTGGCGTCGGGTGGCAGCTCGGCCAGCGAGATGTCCTCAGCGGAGTCGTCAATGGCCTCGCCGGAGAGGATGGAATACATACGCTGGATGGTGCTGATGCACACCTGGGCATGAGGATCGATGCGACTGGAGGCTAGACGCTGCACGTTGTACAGCTCGGTGAACTTGCGACCGTCGTCCGGTGGCGTGTAGGCCATGAACTCCTGGTGCGCCTGCTTGCCGAGGTTACGGGTGTCGACCAGGAACAGGATGCGCTTGGCCCCACCGAACTTGAGCAGCCGGTAGACCGAAGTGATGGCGGTGAAGGTTTTACCGGCGCCAGTGGCCATATGCACCAGCGCGCGTGGCTTGGCCATCGCCAGCGACTTTTCCAGCCCGGTGACGGCGCCGATCTGGCAATCGCGCAGGTTTTCGGCGGGCAGTGGCGGTATCTGCGTCGCCAGACGCTGGCGCAGCGTGGTGGGCTGTGCGGCCCATTCGGCCAGCGTGCGCGGCTGGAAGAAGTGGAACACCTCGCGCGCACGCGGGCGCGGATCGCCAGCATCGGTGAAGTGGATGATCTGGCCGGTGCTTTCGTACAGGAAGCGCAATGGCGCGTTGTTCTTGCGCCACTTGAGCTGGGAGCCGGCGTAGCGCTCGGTCTGCTCCTCGTGCACGGTGAGGTTTTCGCCGGACTCGTCGCGTTTGGCCTCAATGACACCGACCGGCTGGCGGTCCACGAACAGCAGGTAATCGGCCGGGCCAGTATCGGTGGGGTATTCGCGTACCGCGATACCGCTGGCGGCGCCAAGGTTGATCGACTGCATTTCCTGGATGTCCCAGCCTGCGTCCTGCAATTTTCGGTCGATCTTTTCCCGCGCGCGTCCTTCCGGCGTCATTGGCGGCCCTCCCCCATCACCGTGCTTGGTTTCGACTCCCGTCGAGTTTAGCGCGGAGCAAGACCATAGGACGTCGCGCTGGCTTCGGGTATTGCGCCGATTTCAAACCGGACTTGAACTTCCCACCATTGGGGGCAGAGTGGATCTTCCGCTGATTTCTCGATTTGCGCCTGCTTAAAATGCGTGCTCTGGCCTATATTCGGCTCATGCGGTGAGCCGAATAGCCCGCCTATTCGGCTCACCCTCCCCGTTGCTCAGCCGACCTACCCCACAGATAGTCATTCAATGCCCAGCTCACCTCGTCCAGGTAACCGTCTGGCGGCTCACCAAAGCGCGGCCCACCGAAACCACGCTATTGTCCATGCCCCGATGAACCCCTAGCGGATAGCCCGCTTGGCCATACTCTCCACCAGCGCATCGGAATCGATCACGCTGGTATTGCCCAGCATGATGATGGTGATGTCCTGGTCCATCACGTGGAGGAACTGCGCCTGCGTGCCCATGATGAGGCCGGGGCGTTTGATCACAGGGTGTTTGGTGCCCTTGGCGGTGAGCTGGTAGGACCACAGGCCGTCGCCGTACTCGTCCAGCCCGGGTTTGATCATCTGTTGCAGGGTGTCGGGTGCGATCAGCCGGCCGTTGAACAGGGCGTGGGCGAACTTCAGCAGGTCACCCGTGGTGGCGTACATGGCGCCGGCGGCGTACCAGTTTTCCGGGTATACCGGCAGGTCGCGGGAGAGGATCTTTCTGTCGCCGGGATACCAATAGGTGTCGGCGAGGCGGTCCACGATATCGCCGTGATGCAGCACGCCGCTGTCGATCATGTGCAGCGGATCGAGGATGCGCTCCTTGAGCACCTGCTCGTAGGGCTGGCCGTACAGGCGCTCGATGATCTTGCCGAGCACCACGTAGTCGGCGTTGTTGTAGTTGAACTTTTGGCCGGGGGTGCTGATGAGCTTGCCGCGGCTGAACTGCGCCAGCAGTTGGTCGCTGGTGTGCGGCAGCTGGTAGATGGGCATGCCCTGCTTCAGCGCGGTGGCCTGGTCGGTGACGCCGTCGTAACTCGGCAGGCCGGAGGTGTGGTTGAGCAGCTGCTGGATGGTCACCTTGGTGCCCGCCTCGCCCGGATAGTCCGGCAGGTAGGTCTTGATGGGCTTGGCCAGGTCGAGCCTGCCCTGTTCCACCAATTGCAGGATCAGCACCGAGGTGAACAGCTTGGTGACCGAGGCGATCTTGAACTTTGTCTGCGGCGTGTTGGCAACGCGCAAGGGGATGTTGGCCAGCCCGTAGCTTCTGGCCAGGGTGGTGCCGTCGTGCCACTGCACCAGGATGGAGCCGCTGTAGTGGTGGGCATTGGCGTACTCGTCGACAAAGCCGGCCACGTCGTCGACCTGGGCGAACAGATGGGCGGACCACAACAGGCAAACCATCGCGACGATGCATCGCATAACCCACTCCCCGGGCTGGACACGGCGGGCGAATCGGCGGTGGCATGCCCGGCGTCGGGCCGCGCGATTCGGTCGATCCGTCGAGCTTAGCCAGCCGGGGCACGGGCTCCAGGGCTCGTGCGATGAAAGCGGCCATGGGGCGACGAAGGGGGCGGTGGCGGGGATGAAATGGCCGGGGCCTGCTCGCTCATTACGGCTATCAATGAGGGGCTATGGCTTTCGGGTTTCGGCGCTCGGGGGGCTTCTGGTGGCCGTCGGAGACGACGTTGGCGACGTCGTGGGGATTGGCGCCAGCAACGACTTGCTTTGCTCAACGCTTCAACCGCGTAGCCGTCGATGTCCGGCATGGCACTTAGAGCCTGGTCAAAATCTTGGTGTGGCCGGAGAGCACCCCTCCCCAACCCTCCCCTGCATGCAGGGGAGGGGGCAGGAGCGCGCGTGTTTTGATTCCTCTCCCTGCGTGCAGGGTGAGGGCCAGAGCGCGCGTGTTTTGACTCCTCTCCCTGTGTGCAGGGGAGAGGGCCAGAGCCCCCTCCCCAACCCTCCCCCTGCATGCAGGGGAGGGGGCAGGAGCGCGCGTGTTTTGACTCCTCCCCCTGCATGCAAGGGTGAGGGCCGGAGCACGCATGTTTTCACTCCTCCCCCTGCCTGCAAGGGTGAGGGCCAGAGCACGCATGTCTTGACTCCTCCCCCTGCGTGCAGGGGGAGGTTGGGAGGGGGTGGCTGGGGTGACACCGGGATGTTGAACAGGCTCTTAGCCCCAGCCGCCGGGTCAGGCGGCTCGTCATACCTGGCAGGGAATCAACGCCCGACAGGGCGTACGTTTACCCCAGGGCGGAAGCGGACAACGCCGCCGCTAGAACGATGTCGTGAGTCGCGTCAGCCACTCGGGGCTGATGGAAAGCACCAGGGCTTCGAAGCGGCGATCCAGCCCGGTCAGCACCATGACGCCGATCAACACGAAGCACACGCCCAGGACGCTTTTCGCCGCGCCGCCGACGGACATCAGCACGCCTCGTGCGCGCGTCATCGCCGCGCCCGATACGGTGCTCAGCACCAGCAGCGGCAGGCCTGCGCCCAGCCCGAATGCCAGCATCAGCAGCGCTATTTGAGCGAGGTCTCGGCCTTGCGCGGCGAGCGTGATGGCCGCGCCCAGCGTCGGGCCTACGCACGGGCTCCACACCAACCCCAGCAGCAGCCCGATCAGAAACTGGCTGAGTCCACCCTCTCCATGCACCCGGCCCAGCGCATGCTGGCCCTGGTTGCCCAGCCGTGCCGTGGCGCGCGCGAAGATGCGCTGCAGGGGCGGCACCAACATCACCGCGCCAAACACCACCATCAGCGATGCGGCGATGGTGCGCAGCATCGCGGCGTCCAGCCCGATGGAGGCGCCCAGCGTGGCGATGAACGTACCCGTGAGCGCGAACGACAGTGCCAGGCCCATCGCGAGCATCGCGCCGCCCCACCAGTGTCGCGACAGCGCCGACGCAAGCAGGATGGGCAAAATCGGCAACACGCAGGGCGACAGCAAGGTCGCCATGCCGGCGAGGAAGCCGAGTGCGTAGGTGCCGGCACCGAAATCCATCAAAGTGCCTGTTCCAGTACCGCGCGAATGGCCGGCTCGGCGGTTTGCCCGGTCGAGCGGGTCACTTCATGGCCCTGCTTGAACACGACGAAGGTGGATTGCTGCGAGACGTTGAGCGATTTCTCCAGCGCGGTTTCCTTGTCGAAGTCGGCCACGAAGATGGTGACGTCGCTGAGGCGAGGCTCCTTCGAGAGGCGATCGACGATGGGCTGCTGCGCACGGCAGGTGGGGCACCAGTCCGCGTGCAGGTAGACCACGACGGGTTTGCCTGCCGCCACGGCCTGCGCGTACTGGGCCTGGTTGAACGGCATTTCGTCGGCCGTGGCCGCGCCGGCCATCGCGAGCAACAGGGTCGCGGCGATGCATCGGTAGGTACGGGTTGTTTTCATGACGGGCTCCTGCAGGGGGGATCAATCGGTGACCGCGCGCATGCCGATGCGCAGGACCGGCGTGGCGTCTGCGGCGGTGCGGATGCCCAGCGCGCGCGCCAGCAGCGTGTCCACGCTGGCCTTGCCGGGGCCACTGACCAGCAGCCAGAAGAAGATCAGGCTGTAGACGATCTCGTCGGCTTCGACGTAGTCGTCCAGGCCCATGAGGTTGGACGACACCACCAGCGTCACCGCCACGGCCATGTTGATCAGCATGGGGATGCACACCAGCCGTGTGCACAGGCCAAGCATGATCAGCAGGCCGCCCACCAGCTCCGTCCATGCGGAAAGGCCCGCGCTGAAGGCCGGATACGGGATGCCCCAGCCGATGAAGCGCTGGGTGAAGCCGTCGAGGTTGTGGACCTTGGCGATGCCGGTTTCCAGCCAGAAGTATCCGAACACCAGGCGCACCACCAGCGGTCCGAGCCATTCGATGCGGTGAAGTACTGCAAGCAGGCGCGATGCCTTGTCGGCGATGAACTGACGCATGACACGAAATCCGTGGAATGGGGTGAGGCGATGATGCGAAGCACGGTCGCGCGTCGCCATAGCCGTGCGTCCGCCGTTGCTTGCCGGCCGTCCTGTCCTGCCGCGCGTCGTGGCGCGGCCTTCCACCATCGGACGATCGGGCACAAAACGGAGACGCCGGGGAACAGCCGCCGGCCCCGCGCCTGTCGAGAATGGCCACGTCGGCTCCTGCGTCGAAAGCGCATGTGGGGCCCGACGTTTCCTACCCGTGCCGCCACGTGGCGGCGCCACCCACTGATCAGGAGTGTTCCATGAAGACCCACAAGCTCAACGGTGCCGCCATGGCGATGATGGTTGCCGGCCTGTTCGCCGTGACCACGATGTCCGCCTCCGCGGCCGAAAAGACGGCCGCCGGCAAAACCGCCGACACCGCCAGCGTGAAGTGCACGAACTCGTCGGCCTGCAAGGGCCACGGCGCCTGCAAGCAGGCCAGCAATGCCTGCAAGGGCCAGAACGCCTGCAAGGGCCAGGGCTTCACCATGCAGAAGAGCCAGGCCGATTGCGACGCGGCCCAGGCAGCGGCCAAGCAGGCGTAAGACCTGCGGCGGGGCCTTCGCGCCGTGCCGAAGGCCCCGCCAACCATGGCCATGACATACGCCAAGCAAACGTCCCACTCGTTGCCGTATCTCGGCTTTGGCCTCGGCCTGCGCGTCGATCATTACGAGGCGCTGCTGGAGGAGCCGGGCAATGTGGAGTGGCTGGAGATCGTCTCCGAGAATTACCTCGTGCCCGGCGGACGCCCGCTGCGCTGGCTGGAGCGGTTTCGCGAGCGCTTCCCGCTGGTGATGCACGGGGTGTCGATGTCCATCGGCGGCACCGATCCGCTCGACCTGGCCTACCTCGACCAGCTCGCCGCACTGGCGCGCCACGTGCAGCCCGCGTGGATTTCCGACCACCTGTGCTGGACCGGCGTGGATGGCGTGAACCTGCATGACCTGATGCCGCTGCCGTACACCGAGGAGGCACTGCGCCACGTGGTGGAGCGCGTGCGTCGCGTGCAGGACAGGCTGGGCCGGCGCATCCTGCTGGAAAACGTCTCCAGCTACATCAGCTATGCGCAGTCGCGGCTGACCGAGTGGGAGTTTCTCGCGGCGGTTGCCGAGCAGGCGGACTGCCTGATCCTGCTCGACATCAACAACGTGCACGTGAGCGCGCACAACCACGGGTTTGATGCGCTGGACTATCTCGACGGCCTGCCGCCTTCGCGCGTGCAGCAGTTTCATCTCGCCGGCCACGAGCACGGCGGCGCGCTGCTCATCGACACCCACGACGCGCCCGTGGTGGATGCCGTGTGGGACCTCTACATGCAAGCCGTGCGCCGCTTTGGCCGCGTGTCCACCATGATCGAGCGCGACGACCATATCCCCCCGCTCGCCACCTTGCGCGCGGAACTGGACCACGCCCGCGCGCTTGCCGATGCGCTGTCGCGGGAGGCCGCATGAGCGGGCTGCGCGCCATGCAGCTGCAGCTCGCCGATGCGCTGCGTTCGGAGGCCATGCCGTCGTTGGCGTTGCTGCGCGGCGATGGCGTGGCCGACGCGACGAGCCGCCTGGCGGTCTATCACCACGGCTACCGAGCTCGCCTGGTGGAGGCATTGCACACGGAGTTTCCCGGTTTGGCGCTGCTGGCCGGCAAGCAGTTTGCGCGTGTTCTGCACGACTACGTGACCGCCCGTCCGTCGAGCCACTTCAACATCCGCTGGCATGGCGAAGGCCTCGCCACCTTCCTGGGCCAAACGGCGCCATGGAGCAACCGGCCCGCCCTGGCGCAGATGGCGCAACTCGACTGGGCCATCTCCACCGCGTTCGACGCCGCCGACCACGCCACCATCGGCGCCGGCGAGCTGGCGCAGGTGCCAGCGGATGCCTGGGCCACGTTGCGCCTGCATCCCCTCCCGCATGCGCGCCTGCTGCGTGCCACGCATAACGTCGATGCGTTCCGCCGCGCGGCGGACCGGCACATGGCGCGCCCCTCGCTGCGCCGGTTGCGCCAGCCCAGGCATCTGCTGGTGTGGCGACCCGCGCTGGAGGTGCGTTATCGCCCCGTCGCCCCTGCCGAGCTCCCCGCGCTGCAGGCCGCGCTGGATGGCGAAACGTTTGCGACCCTGTGCGCGCGGCTGGCCGAGCGGCACGGCACCCGCGCCGCGCTGCCACGCATGGCCGCCCTGCTCGGCCAATGGCTGGACGACGGCCTGATCGGCAGGCTGGACATGGGCTGACGCATCGCCATGTAACCTGGCCCTGCCCCCCCGGCGAAGTCACTATGGAGACATTCGCCGAAGGGCACCCATGTACATCGAACCGAACCCGTCGTTGCCCGCCGGCCCGCGCCCCAGGCTGGTCGAGCCCGCGCTGGAATCCCTGCTCAACCGGTCGATGCTGCAGGTGCAGGTCGTGGCCGAGCTGCATCGCTGCGGCTCGTGGTACGAAGACGAGCCCCGCTACGAATGCGGCCTGTTCCATCTGGTGGGGTCCGGCCAATGCCGGGTGGAGTGCGACGAGCTGGGCTCCGCCGCGGAGCTGGAACCCGGCGACCTGGTGATATTCCCCCACGGCACCCCGCACCGCCTGCTTGGCGCGCCCGGCAGCGACGAAGCCCGCACCAGCCTGATCTGCGGCGAGTTCCGTTTCACAGGTTCGGGCCAGCACCCGCTGAACCTGGCGCTGCCCTCGTGCATGGTCATCCGTGCGTCGCAGGCCAGCACGCCTTTCCGCCAGCTGGCGGCGACCATGGCCGAGGTCGTGCACGCCGACTGCGCCGGACGCCACGTGCTGCTCAACAAGCTGGCCGATGCGTTGTTCACGCTGGCGATCTGCGATTACGCGCGCCAGTCCGCCGAGCGGCACGGCCTGTTTGCCTCGCTGGCCGATCCGCGCATCGCACGCGTGCTGCAAGACGTGCACGCACACCCGGGCAAGGCATGGACCATGCAGTCCATGGCCGCACTCGCCTGCATGTCACGCTCCGCCTTCGCGGAACGCTTCACCCAGTTGATGAAGATGCCGCCCATCCAATACGTCACGCAGTGGCGCGTGAGCGTGGCGGAACAATTGTTGCGCGACCGCCAGCAATCGGTGGCCGGCATCGCGCAGCAATTGGGATACAGCAGCGAAGCCGCCTTCCGGCGTTTGTTCAAGCGCGTGAGCGGCATATGCCCGGGGCGTGTTCGCGTCGCGGTGAATTGAGCGGCGCCAGGCCGTGCGTGGTCGTACTCACCTTTGGAAGTGCCTGGAAAATCCAGGCCCGGTTCGCGTTTGCCGGAAAGGCGACGCGCCATGCGAAGGTCGCCGTTCCCAGTGGCGGGCACCTGCCAGGAACCACCTGACAAGGACCTATGCAGGGCTTCTCACTAGTCAGCGCCCAGCGGCTACGGCCCCTCGGGCACCCACACGAAGCTGTCGCCCTGCTTCGTCACGTGTCCCAATCCAGGGAATGGAAAGTGGACCGCGTAAACACGCTCGTTGTTTTCCGCCATGCGCTTCAGCTCCGCACGCCGGGTTGACTGCGCCGCGGGCGCATCTTCGTCGTATTCCACCGTCCATTCCGGTCGCTGCACCGAGACAACGTAGTGATGCACGACGTCGCCGATGTAGAGCAGTCGCTCGTTGCCCGACGTGATCTCGTAGGCGCTGTGTCCCGGGGTATGGCCCCGGACATCCACCGCGTTCACCACCCCAGGCAAGATCGTCGCGCCTGGTTCAAAGGTTTCGACCTTGGGCGTGATGGCAGCGACGAGAGCTGCGTTGCCGCCATCCTTCTTCAGCGCCTCCCACTCGGGCGCCGAGATATGGATGACGGCGTTGGGAAACGCGAGAGCGCCGCCGCGCGTGAGCAGTCCACCGGTATGGTCCTGATGACGGTGCGAGATGAAGATGTCCGTGACCTGCGCCGGCGCCACGCCCGCCTCGCGCATGGAAACCGGCAGGCGCCCCGCACGAGCGAAAGAAGCGTCCGCCGCGCCGGTGTCAAACAGCAGCACGCGCTTCCCGCTACGCACCAGCAATGGCTGGATGCTCAGGTGCAGCACATCCGTCGGCTGCCCCGCTGCGGCCAGCAACGCGCTGACAGCCCCGTTGGGCTGGCCGACACCGAAGGTCTTGCCGTCATTGGCGGCATCGATGTCGCCGTCTTTGAGCGCGACCGCATCGAGCTTGCCGATCTTGAAACGGAATATGTCGGGATGACCCGCCGGCGACGCTGCCTGCTGCACGGCGTGAGTGGCAGCCGGCAAAGGCCCGGCATACCCGGAAAGCATCACGCCCAACAGCAGGGCAGAAAGCGCAGCGGGAACATGGAGGCGAACCATGGGAGTGACCTCACGTGGATTGTGGTTAAGAGAGGCAACCGACGGCGATGTTTGCGAACCACTGAACAAATGGACATACCCGCGAGGTTGGCGTCGCAAGTAGAGATCTGGCCGCCGATGTCGGTTGGAAGCTGACCTAAGCGATGCCTTCGATCAGTATAAGTCCACGATCACTGCAACCGCGGGACCAGCCATCAGCAGCCCACCCAACAGGGACCGTTTCCTGGCGCCAGTAAACACATGTCCAGATAGCCACAGTGATGCCAGCAGGCACACGACACCGCCAAGCAATATGGAGACGGAGACATGTCGGTGGCTTTCGATAACAGAATGCGGCGTCCCCGGCACCGGATCGCCAAGCTGGGACATGACTCCGTAGTACGCCAGTAGCCAGCCGGAGACAGCCAGCGCCAAAGCCAAGTTAGCGATCCGACCTACGTTCATAGTGCCCCCTGTGGATCATAGTCCGCTGCGGGTCGGAAGCGGACCCTTCGTTTCAAGCAAAATATCGCGCCTTCACAGTGGGCGAAACAGCGCATAGACGCACAGCGCGGCGATCGGCATGGCGCAAATGGCAATCGCGATGCATGCCCGGATTCGAGCCTGTGCTAGTGCATAACCTGAAGCCACAAGGGCAGCGAACAGTGTTAGGGCACCCACAAGCGTTGCCGTCGTGTAGACGCGTTGCTCCAACGCGTACGCTTGGTGTGGGTACCCTGGGGGCGGATCGCCAAGAAGGGACGTCATCGCAAAGAAACAGATGAGCCATCCTAAAGGAGCCAGGCAAACAGCTAGGTTGGCAGCGGTGGACTGCTTCATGCCGATAAATCTCCCAATGCGAGGTTCTGCTCCACCCTCAATTGACCTACGGCCGGATTGTCCGCTCCGGGTGGCGGCCTCAACCGGTCGATGCAACAGCTTGTTGAAATCGCTCGGCCGGTGTTTCGAAGCCTAACGTTTCTCGCGGTCGTTCGTTCAATTCTCTGGCGACGGCATTGAGCTTGGCCTGGGTGATGCCCGAAACATCCATGCCCTTGGGAAAGTACTGCCTCAGCAAGCCGTTGGTGTTCTCGTTAGAACCACGCTGCCACGGATGGTACGGGTCACAAAAGTAGACCTGGATGTCGGTGGCCAAGGTAAAGCGATGATGGTCCGCCATCTCCGATCCCCGATCCCACGTCAGCGACCTATAGAGCTCCCGAGGTAGCTTATGCGCGTGCTTGATTAGTGCATTGATCACCGTCTCTGTATCGCGCCGATCAACCTTGACCAGCATCACGTAACGCGTCTTGCGTTCGACCAGGGTGGCGATCTGACTGTTCTTGTTGCCAAAGAGCAAGTCACCCTCCCAGTGACCGGGCACCGCACGATCCTCGACACACGCCGGTCGCTCGCTGATGGAGACAGTGCCGGTGATCCTTCCGTGGTCCTCGGTCTTTTGCGTGTGATGACGCGAACGACGCATCGCGCGCGAGCGTCGCAGATGCGCGAGGAGCTCCTTTTTAAGGGCTCCCCGGGACTGGATGTAGAGCGTGCGATAGATCGTCTCGTGTGACACCTGACAACTCGTATCGTCGGGGTAACAGTGCTTCAACCACCCTGCAATCTGCTGCGGCGCCCAATGGTGCCGGAGTTTGGCCGCCACCCATCGCGCCAAAACCCGATGCGTGGCCAGCTTACAGAGCTTGGGGCGTCGTGCTCTAGCCCAGGCCGCCTCGTCTGCCTGGCTGGCACGATACGCCAGCGGGCCGCCGTTGCGAGCAATCTCACGACTGATGGTCTAGGGAGCGCGCTGCAGTGAGAGGGCAATGGCGCGGATGCCATGCCCTGCCACCAGAGCGCGTGAAATGCCCTCCCGCTCAGCCAACGTCAACGCGCGCAGCGAACGTCGACGCCGCAGTGGACGGATGCCGCCAGAAGCCGCGAGAATCTCGCGAACCGACGAGTGGTGCCGATCAAACGCCGCGCGATCGAATGCAGCGAGTCACCCCGCTGCCAGCGATCCCACATCTGGGACTTCTGCTCTTCGGTGTAATAGATGCGGGTACGGTGTCTCATCTGCAACACTCCTGCTGCTTGCGCAGTCGTTAGTGTGTTGCATCGACCGGTTGAGGCCGCCGTCGACAGCGGACACCCTAAGCTTAGCAAGTGCTGGACCGCCCACAGGTCCCACCGCTGATGCAAATACCTCTAGCACCCAAAAGTAACGCGCAGCCGTTCAATTCGAGAGCAAGAATCGGATTTTTCCAGCAAAGCCCTGCCGCCTAGCCTCTTCCTCAGGTCATCGAGTGATTTTGATGATCACTCCACCAACCTGAGGAAGCACTCCGATGAGCAAAGAAGAGAACAATAAGGCTGTTGTCGCCCGTTGGTTTACAGAATTCTGGGGCAAGAATGTCAATCTGGCGGTCGTCGACGAGATCGCTTCGCCGGACATGCTGCTCAAGTATTCGTTGCACGAATCGCGGCGCGGCCGGGCTGACATCAAGGCGTTCATGACGGACTTTCGTGCGGCATTTCCCGATCTTAATTTCTGGGGTACCGCCGATCTGATCGCCGAGGGTGATTACGTCGTCGGCCAATGGGAAGGTGGCGGCACCCACACGGGGCCGGCTTTTGGCGACTTCCTGGTCGGCGGCCTTCCGGCAGCGACAGGTCGCAAGATGCATTTCACCGGCACCACGGTGCTGAAGGTGGTCGACGGCAAGATCGTGGAAGAGATCGGCCTTGACGATGGCGTAACAGCACTCATGCAGCTCGGCCTTATCAAGATCACCGCACAGAATGGCGATGCCTGATCCCGTGTGGAGTAAGGGCAGTATCGGACGTGTCTAGTTGATGACAATCCAGGGGCCGGTGCGCAAGCGCCGGCCCCTTTTGCCTTCGCCGCGAATGCCTCGACTCACCCTTCGAATTTGACCGCAAGAAGCGGAGCGTTATCACCGCACGCGATCGATAGATTGCCGAAACACAAAGTCCCACAGGGCAGCTCGCCAACGCGCGAGAACGACGACCACATGGCCTGGCGCCCCTCCGAGGTGTCGCTACATCCAGGAGATTGACTGCTTCACGCGGAGGCCTGTGGTGCCCTTGCCGAGGCGTCTTATTGAACGGTGAGAACCATGAACCTCAAGCCTGACAGCGAACCTTCCATCATTCGCAAAGACCATCTTCAAGGCATCCACGAGCCAAGTCGGGCCGTGAGCTTCAGTGATGCCGCGTTCTCGATCATCATCACGTTACTCGTGCTGGAAATTCACCGACCCGTGGCTTCCCCCGGGCACTTGGCGCACGAGCTTCTAAATGCTTGGCCGTCGTATGTGGCCTATGTAGTGGCCTTCGTCTATGTCGGCATCATCTGGCTCAATCATCACTACATGTTTGAGCGCTTGTGCGCAATCGATCCAGCACTCAATTGGATAAACCTTGGGATCATTGGAACCTCATCGTTGATTCCCTTTCCCACGGGGGTGCTGGCAGAGGCTATCCGCGACGGCGATTTGATGGACCAGAAGGTCGCCGTGGTGCTGTATGCCTTGGTGTCGGCACTTATGTCCGCAGCGTGGCTACCCGCATTTTCGTACCTCCGCTGCCACCCCGAACTGGTGAAACCCAACCTTCCCCCCACCCTCTTCGCCAAGGAAGTGTTGCGACCCTCGGTTGGCATCATGCTTTTCGCGATTGCGGCGCTCGTTGGGTGGTTCATTCACCCCTTCCTCGCCGTCGGCATTTTTCTGTTGGTCGTCGTGTACTACGCCTGGACCAGCCAGGGCACTCACGCGTTTCGCTGAGCTTATCAACCATCGCCTTGAGCGACGCCATCATGTTCATTCAACGGTCTAACGCACGGGCGGCGACCACCTCATTTTTCGGGCTAGATCTCATTACGTCGGTTCTTCGAGAATCCCTTACGCGCACGGATATCAGCGCGCTTCGACTGGAAGACCTCGTCCTCCAGCTATTGGACATGGATGAGCACGAGGCAGCTGCGGTTGCCGCGCTGAAGGGCGAGCCATCAGTCCTTTTCCGGCGAGATCCGGAGCACTTTCTCGATATCTTGCTGCAAGTCATTCGCCACTATCGGCTCTCTCCCTTGTTCAGCCGAGATCCTGAATGCGAGCACCACCGAAGCGTGCATCCGGCCGCCTACCACCGACGCGCGGGCGAGCCTTATCCCGCTGACATGGCACAGTGGCGTTCTGACTTTCGCGCCATGAACCCCGAACAGCAGATGTTCTCCGCGACGCTCATCTGGATGTATCAGGCCGGACCCGATTCCACGTGGTTGCGTCGCGTTCCGTGTACCTGGCGGGCGTCAGAAGCACTGCAGTATCTGAGTGATGCCGGATGTCTGGCACGTTGGCTCATGCTCATGGCGCATTACGTGCCTTGGTAACAGTCGTTAAGCCAAACGCAATTTGATCGCAAGGAGCGGAGTTAACCACGCGCTGTCCGTTCCTACACTGGCATCACTGTCCAAGCCATCGAGTGATATCGCCATGAACGTCCGTCAACGCTTCCCGTTTGCTTGTAACTTCCGCGCCCCGGGCAACTTGCTTTCCGGCGCGATCGGCTATGCATTTGGCGAATCGAGCCTGGGCACCGTCGTGGTGGCCCGAAGCCTCAACGGTGTCTGCGCCATTTTTCTCGGCAACGATGCCGATGCCTTGTGCCGTGATCTCATCTCGGCCTTTCCGGCCGGTGAACTGGTCGCGGAGCAGACGTCATTGCAACACGAGGTCGACCATATCGTCGCCTTTATCGACAAAGGCACCGTCGAGGGCACCATCACGCTCGACATCGGTGGCACGCGCTTTGAACAGCAGGTCTGGAAACAATTGTGCGCGATTCCCGAGGGTGAAACGCGCTCCTACAGCGACATCGCGCAGGCGATGGGATCCTCTGCATCCACACGGGCCGTGGCTGCTGCCTGCGCCGCCAACCTCCTTGCTGTCGTCATTCCGTGCCACCGCGTTGTCCGCAAGGACGGGTATCTCTCCGGTTATCGCTGGGGTGTGGAGCGCAAGCGGACCTTGCTGGTCGAGGAAGGCGCCCGATGACCAAGACAATATCGCCCTGCGTGGCGCCAACCCCATTTTGGAATGCACGGCGATGGGCATGACGACGCTTGATCTCTTCCCGCGCAGCACACCGCCCATCGTGGACCGCATGGGGCCCTGCGCTTTCGTACTACGCGGTTTTGCCCTGCCGATCGCCGCCGAGCTCGTTCGCGCCGTTACGGCCATTGATGCACTTGCGCCGTTTCGTCACATGGAGACGCCAGGTGGATTCACCATGTCTGTGGCGCTCACCAATTGTGGCGATCTCGGGTGGACCACGGATCGCCGTGGCTACCGCTATACGACTGTTGATCCCGTTTCAAATCAGCATTGGCCGGCGATGCCGGCCACGTTACGTGCCCTGGCCAGGACCGTCGCCATTACCGCTGGATTTGGGGCCTTCGAACCGGATGCCTGTTTGGTCAATCGCTACCTTCCGGGCTCCCGCTTGTCGTTACACCAGGACAAGAACGAGCGGGATTTCGACGCGCCGATCGTGTCTGTATCACTAGGTATGTCTGCTGTCTTCCTGTTCGGTGGGTCAGCTCGATCGGATAAGACGACGAGAGTGCCTTTGCATCATGGCGACGTCGCAATATGGGGCGGCGAAGACCGCTTGCGCTACCACGGCGTCATGCCGCTCAAAGATGCTCCGCACCCGCTACTGGGCGCCCAGCGTATCAACTTGACCTTGCGCAAGGCGGGTTAACGGCCATGAATTTCACCGCAAGAGTCGGAGTTTTAAATGGCAGTAGCGTGGATACGATGCACACGTACCTAGAAGCTTGATCATGAACCCAACGCGTAAAAAAGACCCTGTGGTTGCGGCGCGACGCGAAGTAGAAGTCCTCTTCAAGTCGCTCGTAGAAACGGGGCATGCCCAATGGCATGTCAATGACGAGGGCCAAGTCGAACTCCACATGGAGAACGGCGAGATCTATCTCCTCGGTGATCTAGGCATCACGCGACTGCGCTGATGGATCGCACCTTTGGCCATCTTCCTTTACATCAATCGCTCACCGCGAGCACAGAGGATTCGTAGTATGGAATTGTTCCAGAGTCGTTTGAATTCGCCGCTCGGTGAGATGCGGCTCGTGACCGATGCACAGAACAACGTGCGTGCATTGGATTTCGCCGATCACATGGCTCGCCTGCACCGCGGGTTGCGCGAGCACTACGGCACGGCGGAGATGACGGACATTCCTGCGCCGCCGGCGATTGCCCAGGCCATCACCCGCTATTTTGACGGGGATCTGCACGCACTCGATGCGCTCACCACGGCGACGGCCGGGTCCGGCCTGCAGCAGCAGGTTTGGGCCGCACTGCGTAAGATTCCGGTAGGTACCACGACCACCTACGGCAAGCTGGCCAAGCAACTAGGATTCAGTGACCCGCGTGCGGCTATCGATATGGGTGCAGCCAATGCGGCCAATCCCATTGCCATCATCGTTCCCTGCCATCGTGTCATTGCGAGCAATGGCGACCTCAAGGGCTACGCCTGGGGTTTGCATCGCAAGCGTTGGTTGCTTGAGCACGAGGGGGCAATGGCTCCCCAAGCCGGACATGTCAACGCCACGCTGCCGGGATTCTAGGTGTGGTTAAAACAGTTCTCGCAGCCACGCTTTCGCCGCGTGCTTATAGGCAGGCTTCCGCATTTCTGTCCGAACTGGATGAGGATTGGGCATGCCATGTCGCTGCCATCGGTCCGTGTCGACTCGAACCCAAGCCGACACGGGAACCGTATGAGGCACTCGTGCGTGCGATTGCCTATCAGCAACTCCACGCCAAGGCGGGGGACGCCATCCTGGGGCGTCTGCTGGCGTTGTACCCAGGGATGGATTTCCCGTCACCTGCCGCCTTGCTCGCCGCGGACACCCGCACGCAACGTGCCTGCGGATTCTCAGCGGCCAAGGTCGCCACGATTCGTGGTATCGCAGAGGCAACCATCCAAGGGACGGTGCCGAGCCTGATCGAGGCCCAACACTTGCCCAGCGATGCACTCGTCAGCCGCCTGACGTCTCTGCCTGGCGTGGGGCGCTGGACTGTGGAGATGTTCCTTATCTATTCCTTGCAGCGTGCCGACATCTTGCCGGTGGACGACTTTGGCGTTCGTGACGGTTACCGGCGCCTCAAAGGCTTGGACAAGGCGCCGTCGCCCCGGCAAATGCGAGACATCGGCGCGGCGTGGAGTCCATGCCGGACGGTAGCTACCTGGTACCTGTGGCGCGTCCCGTCGAGCAGCTGAAATTCATTCGCAAGAATCGGAGTTCTTGCGACCGAATTCCGCCCTACGATGGCGCCATTCTCGAAACCGACTGGACATTCGACATGACCACCTCCCTTTCGTCAGGCCAAGCCTTCGCCACGGATGAAGCGCGATGGGAGGCGCTGAAAAAGCGCGATCCAGCGGCGGACGGCCACTTTGTCTATGCCGTGCGGACCACCGGCATCTACTGCCGGCCGAGTTCCTCGGCGCGCCTGCCCAAGCGCGAGAATGTGGTGTTCTTCGACACGGCCGAGGCTGCCGAAGCGGCCGGGTATCGCGCAAGCCGCCGTGCCTTGGGCGACCAGACCGCCGCGGCCGCTGAGCGTGCCACCCTGGTAGCGAAGGCCTGCCGCCTGATCGAGACCTCGGAAACCCCACCTAATCTGGATGAACTGGCGGCCAAGGCCGGCTTGAGTTCTTTCCACTTCCATCGCGTGTTCAAGGCGGAAACAGGCCTGACGCCGAAGGCCTATGCTTCGGCCTTTCGTGCTCGTCGACTCCGTGAAGGCTTGAGTGCACTTAAGTCATCGGTCACTGACGCCATCTACGACGCCGGTTTCAATTCCAATAGCCGATTTTACGAGGCTTCCAATCAATTACTCGGCATGCGGGCCCGCGACTATCGCGCGGGTGGTGCGGGCGCGGTCATTCGTTTTGCAGTGGGCCAGTGCTCCCTGGGCGCCATCCTGGTGGCTCAAAGCCAGCGCGGCATCTGCGCCATTCTCTTGGGAGAAGACCCCGATGCGTTGGTGCGCGATCTGCAGGACCAATTTCCCAAGGCCCAGCTGATTGGTGGCGATGCGGAGTTCGAGCAACTCATCGCACGCGTGGTGGGGTTCATCGAAGCGCCGTCGGTTGGCTTGAATCTGCCTCTGGATGTGCGGGGTACCGCATTCCAGGAGCGCGTCTGGCAAGCGCTTCGCGAGATCCCGCCAGGCACAACGGTGAGCTATACCGAGATAGCAGAACGTATTGGTTCGCCCAAGGCGGTGCGTGCGGTCGCTCAAGCATGCGGTGCCAATCACATTGCCGTTGCTATTCCATGTCACCGCGTCGTACGCCGCGACGGCGATATCGCTGGTTATCGATGGGGCGTGGATCGCAAACGCGAACTCCTGCGTCGCGAAACCGAATTCGAATCGGAAACCTTGTCATGACCTTCCTTGCCGATGCCATTGAACAACGAGACTGGGCCGACATCGAGCAGAAACTAGGAATGGAAGGCTTCGCCCATCTGCCCGGCCTTATCAATGCAGATGCCTCCCGCTACCTGGCGCACCAATCGCTGTCACTCTTGGCGAGCCAGTCCGAGTCTCTTGCATCCAAAGATCTAGGCCAGGGTCATGTGGCGTACTTAGGGCAGAGCCTGCCGACACCCTGGTTGTCGGGACGTACCGCGTTCTATCGGCATCTCGCACCTATGGCCAATCGGTGGAATCAAGCCCTCGGCGTGGCGTACCGCTATCCCGGTCACTTCGAAGAGTTTCAGGAGCAGAATCGCAGAGACGGACAGACTCAGGCGCTATCGCATGTGATTCGCTTGGGCACGGGGGACTATCTTTCACTTCATCAGCGCAACCTCGGAGCGCGCATTTTTCCCATGCAGGTGATCGTGCTCTTGTCCGACCCCGGCGCGGACTTTGGAGGTGGCGAGTTGGTCATGACCGAGCAGCGCCCACGCATGCAGTCGCGACCGATGGTGCTCCCCCTGGCCATCGGCGACGCGGCCATTATCAGTACGTCAGAACGTCCCTTTAAAGGAACCAAGGGTTACTACCGCGCGAACATCAAGCACGCCATCAGCCGCGTACGCCACGGCGATCGCGTCGGCGTGGAGCTTTCCTTTCACGACGCGCCATGAGAGACGATCTGCGATGTACACCTTGATCGACACGAACGGCAAGCCGTACCAGAGCACCAGACCCGGCACACTGGGCGGCCATCGTGGCGGCAAGATCTACGGCCGTCTGGATTGCCGCGCTGCTCTCCAGGCGATCGCGCGCGGAGGATACGTGAAGCACCGTGTCTTCTTTAAGGACGAAACGACGGCTATCGGTGCCGGCTACCGGCCTTGCGCCGTTTGCCTTCCAGAGAAATACGCGGCATGGAAGAAGCGTCGCGATTGCAACGCCTGACTCACACATTCAGAACCGGCAAGACAGAGACTTTAGATGGCCAACCGAAGCGCACTAACCAATACTCACGCCTCGATGCCGAGCGCACTGGTAGCCCATATCGCGGCGACCGATTGGCGCGGTCTCGAAGAGTCCATGACGGCGAATGGTTACGCCGTTCTGCCTCGCCTGCTCGGGCCGGAGCAGTGCCGCGAGATAGCGCGATTCTTCAACGACGAGGCGCGCTTCCGCAGCCACATCATCATGGAGCGCTACGCATTTGGTCGCGGCGAGTACAAGTATTTCAGCTATCCGCTACCCGAAGTGATCGACTGTTTGCGCGGTTCACTCTATTCCCGCCTGGCACCTATCGCCAACCGCTGGCACCAGGCCATGCGCATCAAGGAGCGCTTTCCCTCAACGCTCATCGAATTTCGCGATATCTGCCATCAGGCCGGTCAACGTCGACCCACGCCTCTGCTGCTGCGCTATCAGCCGAACGATTACTGCTGCCTACACCAGGACTTGTATGGCGATCACGTCTTTCCGTTCCAGACGGCTCTTCTCCTTGACGAACCGGGCCAAGATTTTGACGGAGGTGAGTTCTTGCTCACCGAGAGTGATCCGAAGAAGCCCGGCCGCGCCGAGGTAGTTCCCTTGTGTCAAGGAGATGCCGTGATCTTCGCGGTTAATCATCGTCCTGTGCGCTCGGCGCGCGGATACTATCGTGCAAGCCTTCGTCACGGCGTGAGTCGTTTGTACCGCGGGCATAGGCACACGCTGGGAATCATTTTCCACGACGCCAAATAGGCCGGCCGGATCTCTTCAGGTGTGGACCTCGGATGTCCGCCTCGGATCGAAAGTGGACATGCAGCAATCATCGCTGAGCGGTCAGCCTCGGTGCCTTGGCGGCGGGCCAAAACCGGGGTCAGCATGCACCTTTCTGGGCGTTGCTTATAGGACAAGCTAGAAAGTGCACTCTGAGATACCCCGGTTTCGAGTGAGCCCGGTTTTGCTTGTTAGCAAGAAAAGCACTCTGGGCTGTCCTCGCTTTCAAGCGCCCTTGAAATCAGCGATGGCCCAAAATCAGGGACAGCCCACTCTGCCCCTTTTCTCTTGGAGCCGGCAACCTTGAAAAGATGCCCGTGGTTCATGAACCCAGCAGCGGGAATCCTTCCAGTTCAAACCACTCAAGGCTCACGATGTCAGGAGCCCAGCCGTCGAAGCCATCCAGGATAAGCGTGTCGCCGTCGTGATGCGCTTCCACCGGAATGGTGATCGATCGGGAAATCCACCAGCGCTGCTTGGCATCCTGATGGCGCGCATTGGGGGCCAGCACGCGGTGCGCAGCGTCGTTGCCCGGGGACGTCTCCAACGCCCAGTGCACTCGAAAGGTGCGCAAGTATTCCGTGGACGTGTAGCGCACTCGCAAGGCGTATATCTTGCCCTTCTCCGAAGGCACCTTGAGCTTTAGCGCACCGCCACCCGGGCCGGGCTCACCGGAGCCGATGAAGCGGAATACCGGCGTATCGGGCTTCAGATGCAGCTCTTTGGCTCCCATCTCACCGGAGTTGGAGTCAAGAAACGACTGCCAGGCATCCTGTCTGACGCCGGAAGTGCCTTCGACGTTCAGGCTGCCATTCGGCCATGCCGCCAATACGGGATATTCGTCTCCCGGGTTCCATCCCTTTACGGCAGCCAGAATGGTGTCCTCAAGGCTGTAGTGCCAGGCGTGAACAAGACTCTCGTTCGACGCCTGGATCTGGCGCACCACGTCATCCGTTTCTTCGTACAGGGTGCGAAGAAATTCCTTGTGCTTCGACTCGTAGTAAGCGTCGCGGTCAGCAACGGCCTGGGAGTGAAGCTGGTTTTCGTCGCTCGTGTCCCTGTCGGGAGCCTTCAATCCCGCGCGCTTGCCGCCATCCGTGAAGCCGTAGCCATCAAAAACGGTCCTGGGGATCATGATGCCCTTGGGCATGATGGCGAAATCCTGGTGCGTCCACCGTTCGACCGGGCCTATCTTTGCAAGGCGTTCCTTCAACCCCTTCTGCTCTGCGCACATCACGTTGCCGATGTGCGTCAGGATCTCGTGATAAGCCAGGCGCAGGCGCCGCCAGTAGTCGGTGCTGGCAACGGGAATATTGCGATCCTGGGAGGAAAGCGTCGTCGCATGACGCAGGGCGAGCAGCATGAAGGAGGCCGCGAAAGACCATGCCCTGATGCCGGTTTGGGCGAGGGCCGAATCAAGGGTCAGCGAGTTGAAAGCGCGTACCATGGTTCCGTTCTGGTCCAGCGCCTTGAAGGCGCTCGTCCTGAAGTTGGCGACCGATTCCTTGTCACCATCCTTCGCATTGGCCATGGCGGAGCTGTAATCGAGATACGCGCCCTCGACGGCAGCCTGGTCCTCAATGACCATGAGCTTTTTCATCAGCAGGCCGATCTCGCGAACGATCTCCTCACCCGGCATCGCCGGTTTGTGGGGTGGTCGTAGCCACGTATGAAGGATGTTGATCAGGCCGGCGCCGATGGGGCCGACACCGGGGATCAGGAACGACGCGTACTCGGCAAGGGTCAGCGCCGCGTCGCCGGCGCTTCCGTCTTCGACGTAGAGCGCTGTGACTTCGGATTCCACACGCGCACGGTTCCGGTGGTGGAAGACATTCCCTGTGCGAAGCCCGATCGTCACGTCATTGCGTACAAAGGTCACCGCGCCGCGATTGGTTTCAAGACGAAGCGCGACGGATCCTTCGGGAAAGCCGTTCCATGCCTCGGCCAGTACCGACACTTCGGTCTTGAGCAATGTCGTTCCTTCGGCCAGGCCGAACCAGGGCGTCGCAAATTCCGCGTATGCCTCGGCTTTGAGCGCCAGTTCCGTACCTTCCTCGCCAAGCGCCTTGATGCCGGATTCGGCGTCGGCAAGGCTTGGCGCACCAAAGCACAGATATCCCCGGCAACCATCGAGCAAAGCCGCTGCCGTGCCGGGAGTAAACATGGCGTCGACCGCCGCGCCCACGTCCAGGGAAGCGGCTCCATCAAGGGCAACCGCGTATCGATGTGGGTGGCTCATTCGGCGATCTCCGATGTCTTGATGATTTTGGAAAGCGCCAACTGGGCGATGGCCGCGCACTGCGGCTTGACCAGCTCTTTCTCGTGTCCCGTCGCCGCTTCCTTGCCCTTCAGGCCGGTAGCAAGCGTCGCGTAGATCGCGCTGGAGGGTGGGCTGGGGCTCATGCCGACGGCGTCCTGATACGCCGTGACAAGCACATCGCGCAGTCGCGCAACTTCTCCGTCCTCCAGCTTGACGTAGTCACCCGAAAAATAGACGGAGACGTAATGCATCAGGAAGCCCTGCGTTGCGAGCGACAATCGCTTGCTGAGCACGTAGTCGCCGACTTCTTTCCAGAACTGGGGGCCGGGCAGCGACTTCCACTTGTTGAACTGCTCGCGCGCGGCAACGCGGGCGTCGTAGTCGGGGTCGTCGGGGCGGGTCGGTCGCAGCGCGAAGCCGGCCAGGATGTTGGACGCGAGCGACGAAAGCATCGCCACCCCGCCAATTAGCATGCCCCAGAACTGGGTACGGGCGTACGACTTTTTGCTCTGTTCGCCGTCCTTGCCACCCTTATCCTTGAGCTTCTCGTTTCCTTCCTCTCTTGCACGTTCGATGGCGCGATCCATGTCTGCTGCGAAATCGGCGGCCCAGCCGCTGGCGAAAGGGCGCGACTCCACGGCGTCCATGGCCATGGTGCCCGCCAACTCCGATGTGGCCTCCAGGTCTTTGCTTTTGATGTCGTCCAGCGCGGCCCTGTAGGTGGCATTGGAGCTGGAAGCCTTGTCCGCGCCCATCAGCCGGTTGATGCGTTCGCGTGCGGATCGTTCCTGCTCCTTGAGTTCCTCTAGGGACAGCGACCGCTCGCGTTCGACATCGTGTTCCATGTCTTTGGATTCATGTTCACCAGAGCCGGGCATACATAGTTCCTTATCTTGGTAGGAGGAATGCGTAGGGGTGGTGGCCCAGGATTTCCGCATCGGCGCACGAAGCCGGGCAACAACCAGGCGGCTGAAGATGCCGACGTTCCGATCCGCCGCTACTGGGCGAAGCGCAGAATTGCTGGACGAGTGAAGGGTAGGCAACTGAAGATCTTCAAGAACTCGGAATAGGTGAACACGGATGACGACGTGCCACGTCCACCCACGCGACGTGCCGTCAGCAGCGCAAAGGTAATGCCGAGAACAACTGGAAGAAAAGTCAACACATCACTCCCCTATAGATGTGGCGCGACCCAGGCGTCGCACAGCGAATTGCCACCTCAACCCTTTCACCTGTAGATAATCTCCCATACGCACCGGACTTGAATGGCTGTCACAAAGGTCCGCCTGGGGTTGCGGTTTCAGCCGGTCGATGCAACGGATGAAACCGCAGTCGGAAGCGGGCATTACGGATGAGCGCCTGCAGATATCACGCTTTCTATCCACGGGATATAGCTTGAGACGCGAACCGCGTTCACGATTTCGCCGTTGAGGCCTTCTACGAATGGGCGATCTGGTGTCCACGCTCTCAAAAATGGATGGTCCTTTGGATATTTGCTCCAAGAGGCCAAACCCACTAGTTGCCTAGAGCTGCCATCCCCGATGAGCAAGGGACCACCACTGTCGCCGCTTCCTGTGATGCCTTCGAGCGGCAGGGCGGATGGCGGCGCGTCAAATCGATACCAGACGTAGCGCACGTCGTCACCAACAATCACATTGAAAGCATGTCGAAGCACGGTGCGGTGCGGGCTTTGGGCATCCTGGCCCTTGATGCCGTTGCCCGTGGCGCCCTTGCCTACAAGCTCGGCGGTCATGCCCACTTCCTTGTTCCCGCGATAGAGAGGAACAGGGGTTACATCCGTGACCGGTGACGCGAGTTCGATCAACGCAATGTCATCAGATGAGTCGAGAAATGCGTGCACCTTCGATAGATCGCCGGATGCCAGCGCCACCTTGATCAGCTGATCGGGTACTTTCTTGTAGCCGGGATGCATGATGACGCGTTTGATCTTGTGCGCCATACCGCCAATGGATACGTCATCGTCCATGCCTTCCATTTGCATTGGCGCCGCGTGAGCTGCGGTTACGACCCACTGAGGTGCAATCAGCACGCCATGCCCCTCGCCCGGCATGTCTACCAGCGCGGGGAATGCAGACGCCGGAACTCGATATTTGACATCATCAACGTCTGCCCGGATGACAACAGCTCCGACAGCGGTTGATACGGTAAACAGGCAGTAAGCGAAACTCCATTTCATTTGATCATCCTCGGGCCTTGATGGGTGGGTAACTGAGCCTACGGTGCAATGCCGGCTTTGGGTCGCAAGCGGACGATCCAATTACTGGTCAGTTGACTCGCCTTCGCCCATGGCCCGGCTGCCCAGGCTCAGGTTGTCTGGCTCGTCCGGCTGTTGAATCTGAAACGTGATCTGGCCGATTCCGCCCGTGCCGACAAAGTCGCTGGTGGCATGGAAGTGCTGATCCGGGTTGGCCTTGATCATTTGCAGCAAGGCAATGAGGTGGTCTACGTCTGAGGCTGACAGGCTCACCTCGATCTCCGCCCAACCATTGTTCCAGTCTTCCCATGACGCGCGCATCGCACGCTCCCCCTGTGGTCGATCCAAGCCTTGCCGAAGTCCACCCCGCAAGCGGACGCCCCGCCTCAAGCCTACACGTTTCCTCGGACCAGGACCCCGCTGCACTTGAGCGAATTGTTTCTTCGACGCATCCGGCACGTACCCGTCAGGAAGGTGATGCTGGACAACGCAGGCCACTATCCCCTGGAGCTTCCGGGGCTCGACCAGATGGTTGAAGCCATTCGCGACTTTCTTGACGATGTCATGCGGGTGGAAGGGTGAGGTCCTGCCGGCGGTTGTAGGGTTCGCCTGGGACCGGAGCAGACTTTTACGCTTCTTCTTCCTGCTCCCATCGATCGAGCGCAGACAGGAGTTCGGCTGTCTGGGTATCTCTATAGTCCGATGATCTGTAGCGAATATCTGCATCGGACAGGAAGTGCCAGACGACCTCGGGCAAGTTTGTTCCGAGGCCATGGCTTTGAATGTGTAGCCGAAGCAGCAGAGAGCCACGCTCCATATGCGCCAGTGCTTCCGCACTGGCCGGCTTTTGTGCGGCCAGTTCCCTCAGCACTTTCCGGACTTGTCCGGTCGTTTGCGGTTTCACATCCATGGCTTCACCTGAAACGCGGCGTGTCCGATATGGGTCGAGAGCGGATGCGCCCATATACACACCATCTACGTAATTTTACTGTGTGGCGCTCAGTAGTTGTTCCGACGCCCGATGGCCACCGGTGTGCTGGCATAGGGCCCCTCCCCCGCCGAGTAGCCCCATGCGTACCTTGCTGAAGATCATGGCCGCTGGAACCGTGAGCGTGGCCTGCGCACTTCCTGCGTGGGCCGCACAGTACACGTTCAAGGGTGGCTATCCGGATCCGAAGACCGTGCAGGACGCCTATGACGCCGCGGATCTCAATCGGGCCATCGCGGCTTACAAATTCTTCTATCCCACCGTCTCTGGCGAGGCCATCTTCGAGGGCAACCTGCAGATCGGCCTGAAGGTGAACAAGGCCTTCGGCACGCTGGACACCAAACCCAAGCATGTGGGCTATACGCTCAACTCGGATACGCCGTATGCGCCCCTGTTGGTGGATCTCAGCCAGGGGCCGATGACCGTGGAGATTCCTGCGGGCCCGCTGATCGTCGTCGCCATGGATGTGAACCAGCGCTGGGTCGCCGACATGGGCCTGCCCGGGCCGGATGCCGGCAAAGGTGGCAAGCACCTGCTCCTGCCGCCGGACTACAAGGGAACCATCCCCGACGGATATCACGTCTGGCACTCCTCTTCGAACTTCCTGCTGGTCGGCATACGGTCATTGCCCGTGGGTGGCGACGTGCCGGCCGCCATCGCACGCATCAAGACGGTGAAGTTGCGCCCGCTCAATCCACCCGCCGGCTGGACAGACCCCACCTGGGCCGACCTTACGCCCAAGCCTCAGGACACCACGCCGCTGAAGTGGGAAGACAACCTCACCTATTGGGAGGTGCTGGCGAAGGTGGTCGAGCGCGAGCCTGCGTTCGATGGCTACCGCAATTTCTATGGCGAGCTGGCCGCGCTGGGCATCGCCAAGGGCAAGCCGTTCCATCCGGACGAACGCATGAAGCGTATCCTCACCGAGGCCGCCAAGGAGGCCAATGCGCAGATGCGCGTGCAGTCGTTCGCCGATCGCCGCTCGGATCGCGTCGTGTGGCCCGACCGCAAGTGGGAATGGGCCGGCCTCATCTCCGACAACGGCAATTTCGATGCGCCGTCGTACACCGACCTGGAGGCGCGCGACCTCTGGTTCTACCAGGCCATCGGGGCCTCGCCCGCGATGTTCCGCCGTGGCGCGGGCGCCGGCTCGGTCTACTGGCTTGGCCTGCGCGACAACACCGGCGCGTATCTCGATGGCGGCAAGTCCTACAAGTTGAGCGTGCCGCTGCCCGTGCCCGACAAGCTGTTCTGGTCGGTGACGGTCTACGACGCCGAAACGCGCAGCCAGGTGATCACCGACCAGGGCAAGGCCGCGTTGCGCTCGTTGTTCGAACTGAAGGACACCGCATCGGCGACAAGTGGCACCGCCGATCTCTACTTTGGCCCGACCGCCCCCAAGGGACATGAAGGCCAGTGGATCAAGACCATCCCAGGCAAGGGCTGGTTCGTCTACTTCCGCGTCTACGGGCCCGAACAGGCGGCTTTCGACGGAAGCTGGAAACCCGCGGATTTCCAGGAGATCCATTGACCGTCGGCACATGACGTTCGCGAACGTCATGCTGCCCACGCACGCCCCATGGCAGACGGCAACCTTCGAGGGGACAGACCACCCATGCGCACCTTGCTCACCCTGATGATCGGACTCTCCCTCGCCGGCATGGCGCAGGCAGCCACGCCCAGCCAGGCGAACGAAACACTGCTGCAAAGTCGCGCCGCCCAAGCCACCATCTGGGGCATGCCCGCGGTGAACTACGACCTGATGCGGCAGCAGATGCTGACCAAGACGGCGGGCAAGGAAAACCAGGTCATCTATTGGGGGCGTCCGCTGGATTGGCACAACCAGACGCTGACACCCAATCCGGACACCATCTATTTCATGACCTTCCTCAACACCAAGGAGGCAGGGCCGATGGTGGTGGAGATTCCTCCCGCCGATGCCTCGGGCTCTCTCAACGCCAATATCGTCAACATCTGGCAAGCACCGCTGGAGGACGCCGGCCTGCTCGGCGTCGACAAGGGCAAAGGCATCAAGCTGCTGATCGTGCCGCCGGGACAAAAGGGCCCGTGGCCGGCAGGCTATGAGGTGCTTGAGCCCGGCACGCTCGGCAGCTATGCGCTCTTCCGGTCGAACATGAAAAGCCACGCACCGGCGGATGTGGCGCGGTCGATCGCCTATGCGAAGCGCGTGAAGGTGTATCCGCTTTCAAAAGCGGTCCATCCGCCGGAAACCGTCTTCGTTGATGTGCAGAACGTGGAATTCGATTCCACCATCCGCTATGACGATTCGTTCTTCGACAATCTCAATCGTGTCGTCCAGTTCGACCCGTGGCTTGACCGCGATCGCGTGATGATCGACCAGCTGCGTTCGCTGGGCATCGAGAAGGGAAAACCATACGCGCCCTCGGCGGAAACGCGCCTGGCCATGACTGCCGGTGTTCATGATGCACAGGAGTACCTGGCCGCCAAATACGACGCTGGCTTTCCCCCGTTCTACGAAGGCACCCATTGGACGATGCCGGCTGACCCTGCGTTGATCAAGGAGGCCCAGGCGGGCTTCAGCGACCCGGATGCCTATCCGGTGGATGCACGGGGCCTCAGCTATTCCTATGCCTACATCGGGCTCAAGCGCCTTGGCGCGGGGCAGTTCTACATGATCAACATCAAGGACAAGCAGGGCACCAGCTACGACGGTTCGAAAACCTACCGTCTGCACGTGCCCGCCAACGTTCCCGTCGAGCAGTATTGGTCGGTGACCGCGTACGACCGCGAGACACACGCGCTCATCAAACACATGGATCGAGCCAGCCGCGCCTCGAACAGCGCCGAGATCCAGAAGAACGCCGACGGCTCCATCGATATCTATTTCGGCCCCAAGGCTCCGGCCGGCAAGGAGTCCAACTGGATTCCCACCGATCCGCAGCGCCGGTTCGAACTGATGTTCCGCGCCTACGGCCCGACAAAAGCCTTCTTTGAAAAGCAATGGCGGCTACCGGATGTGGAGCGGGAGTCGTAGTCGTCACGATCATGATATGAAATCTAGCGGGGAAAGCATGGATCAGGTTCGCCATAAGACACCAGGGGCGACACATGAACCAGCCTCTCATCTGAGGAAAACTTCAGGCCAACCCAGCCGACCCACGTGCAGCCGTCCTTTTCGAACGACGATTCATCTCGATCCCGCTCCATGGATGCAACCTGGCGGGCTACCGTGCGTCTTGCGACGTTCCGGGTTCGACGCCGACCTCGGCTGCCATTCACGCCGGCTCGCCTTAAGCCTCCATCGCCAGCGTCGCAAACGTCGCCAGCCAATGCTCGCCCATGTAGTCGCCGGCGACATGGGCCAGCGCGCTGTCCAGATGCCGAGCCGCGGCGTCGAGCAGTCTCGTTCGACGAGCGTCTCCTTCGGGCAGTGCGCAAGCCAGCGCGCGCTGACACCATGCGCGGCTAAGGTTGAGGCCATCAAGGTGAGCGATCTTGCCGTCGCTGCGGTCGCTGACGGTGGCCGGCTCAAACAGCGTTACCGGTGCGCCTTGCGCGAGCTCGGGAAGGAAGCGCGCGAACCATGGATCAAACTCGGCCGGGGCGAGTACGTGCCGCATCAATTCCGCCTCCATCAGGGCGGGCGACAGGAACTCATCGCCCGACGGCTCCCACGCCTGGCATGCCACATCATTCAGATACCAGCGCCGCGCCGTATCCATGATGAGCACGGCCAGCGTCTCGCGCTGCGTCGCCCGCGCGAAATCGAGCGCCAATGCGAGCGCGAACGCCGTGTTGAAGTGCGTGCCAACGCGAATGGGATAGGTGGCCTTGGGCAGGAACGCCTCGAACCAGCCAACGAACACCTCGGTAAGCGGCGCGAAGGTCTTCGCCCAGCCTGCGGCCTGCGGTACCGTCGTGCCCAGCGCAAGCTGTTCGAACTCGGCGGACAGCGCAAGCAGCCACGCCCAGCCGTAGGGTCGCTCAAAGCCACGCTGGTGAGGCAACGCCAGGTAGGCGCACTCGCCCTGGACGTTCGCCGCGGTGACGTGTGCGTCGACTACCGCAATGATGCGCCCGGCCTCCGGCAGCGAAGGAAATCGCCGCAGCAGGTGCAGCACGAGCCAATAGCCATGCACGCACGAATGCCAGTCGTAGCTGCCATAGAATATCGGATGCAGGGCGCGCGGGCCCTGCACATCCTGCGGCCCCGCGAGTACGTGCATGAGCTTGTTCGGGTATTCGCGCGTCAGGTGCGACAACGCAAGCGACGCAAATTTGGATGCCAGCTCTGGCGTCAGCTGTGGGCCCATCGACTTATCGCCTCTTGGTCAATAGCGGGAAACGAACAGGTACAACAGCAGCGTGTTGACCACCAGCAGCAGGCATGCCGTGGGGATTTGCGCCTTGATCACGCCGTTCTTGTCCTTCAGTTCCAGCAATGCGGCGGGAACGATATTGAAGTTCGCCGCCATCGGCGTCATCAGCGTGCCGCAAAAGCCGCTCAACATGCCCAGCGCACCCAGTATCGCCGGATCGCCATGAAACTGGTGCACGATCAAGGGCAGCCCGATGCCTGCCGTCATCACTGGAAACGCCGCAAACGCGTTGCCCATGACCATGGTGAACAGCGCCATCCCCACGGTATAGGCGACTACAACCGCCAGCAGCGAGTTCACCGGCACCCACGCGGTGATCAAACCCGATACCACGCCTCCCACGCCCGCCACGGCAAACAGGGCGCCGAGCGCTGCCAGCATCTGAGGCAGAGTGGCGGCCCAGCCGACCGTGTCCATGGTTTGGCGCGCATCTCCCAGCGCGTGGACGGGTGAATCGCGAAGCATGGCCAGCGCGACGATGAAGGCAATCACCGTGCCGAGCACCAGCGCGACCAGCGTTACATTCTTCGGATCGACCCAGGGCACGTGCGGCAGCACGAATGTACCGACCAGGGTAACGATGGGTATCAACAGTGCGACAAGGAACAGGCGATTGCCGTAACGGTTCGCGCCAGCAACGCGGCGGCGCGCGGCCGCATCAACGTCGGCGACAGCCTCGGCCTTGCTGCGCCCCAGCTTGCCCGAGCCGGCGATGAGCGCCAGCATCAGCGCAAGACAGCCCGTCACGAAATGCGGCACTCGCGAACCGAGCAGAAAGGTCGCCGCGTAGATCGCCCAGAACGCGAAGTTGACGAGGCGCCGCGGATTCGTTCGATCGGTCAGGTTGAACCAGGCAAACGCGGCGAACATCACGCCTGCGAGCGTGTACAGCGCCTCCAGGCCAATCATCGCGCGGCACCTGACGCGCAATCCGCAAGGCCTCGCCTCAGGCGGCGGTCGAGCAGCGCCAGTCTCGTGCCATGAATCAGCAAAGCCGCCACCGCGGTCGGGATCGCCCATACCGATACCTGTAGCGGTGCCACGGTGATGCCGTTCTGCTCGAGAAAGCCCTTGATCAGCAGGATCGACTGGATGGCGATGAAAATATCCTCGCCGAAGAACACGGCGATGTTGTCCACCGCGGCGGCATGCGCGCGAAGTTGCTGCTGTATCGCCTCGGCGAGCTGGCCCTTGCGATTGGCCGCGGCCTCGGCCATTGGCGCAATCAGCGGTCGCACCATCTGCGCATGGCCACCCAGCGAGGTCAGGCCGAGGGCCGCGGTCATTTGACGGGCGACGAAATACAGCATCAGGACGCGCCCGGCGGTCGCCGCATGCACGCGCGCGACCAGGTGCCTGGCTTGCTCCTTGAGCCCATTGCGCTCAAGCAAGGCGATCACCGGCAGCGTCAGCCAGATGAGTCCCATATAACGATTGTCCGCTACCGCCTTGCCGAACGCGCTGACAATGTCTACCGGATCAAGTCCGGCGGCGAGCCCGGTCGCCAGGCCAGCCACCGTTACCACGAGCAATGCGTTGAAGCGCAATGCAAAACCGATCACTACAATCGGCACCCCAATCAGTACCCACATGATCTTTCCCCGTCACACGGCGCGCACGGCGTCCGAGCCACCTGAATCAACCGGCCGGCATCCACCGAACTGGAGACAGGTGGTTAACATGAAAGCCGATGGGCATCAATTGTCCTGTGGCCCTCACGCCCTAAACGACGAGCGGCAAGGCCTCCCTTGATGTCGTGACACACTGTTGGTGTGCGATAACCAGACACGTGTTCCGCATCCGGGCAGCGCGGTCCGACAGCCATGCGAACGCGACACCGGCGCCGCGCCTATCTGTACGATCCTGCGCGACAGCGCGCCATGCGCGGCGAAGATCCCCCGGGTCGAGGTCTCAACGGACTGGCGCAACGGTGCTTCTTTCCCATCCATACGACAAAACGCCGGCGCTGATGCCGGCGTTTAGGGGAGGAACCAACGAACATGGGGCCGACAATGCGTTGTACCGCCGCCTGCTTCACGCATGGGCGCTGCCAGCCTGATCGGCTATTCAGTTCAACGACGATTTGCGCACCAGATGCAGCCAGTGCTCGGCGCGGGCCCGGAAGACGTCCGCCGTCTTGCTGGCGGCCGCTTCTGTCTTGCCATCCAGCGACCCGATATCCCGGATCCGTATTTCGCGATCGGCGAACAGCTGCCCGATCGCCTGGCCCAACGCAGCCTTGTTTGGGTGCGTGGCGATGAGCGCCGACACGACAAGTTCCATGGCCATGGAGCTCATGCCGTGCTCGACCAACAAGGCCTCCAGGGTGCGGAGACGATCTTCGCTGGACATGTGATGCTCCGGTTGGATTGGGAGAAGCCAACAAGCCGACATGGGCGCTTCGCACTGCATTGGCTCAAAACATCCACGATGAGCCATGAACCGATAGCCGCCTGGACCGGCACTGTCCGACATGACAGCCCGGCCTAGGCATCCTTGTCGGCCGGCTCCCTTGCGGTGGACTGCGTCCTGGTGCCGTCACGCGATGCCATCTTCTTGGCCTGCTTGCTGTCCTGCTTTTTCTTCTTTGCGATTTCGCGCTGGCGCTTTTCAAAGGAATAGTTTGTCTTTGCCAATGGGGCTTTCCCGAAGTGGTGGTGTGGCGGCTGCCTCCTGGAGTGCACCCGCTGGATCTGTCGCCATGCAATACAGCCTAGGTGGCCGATTTGTCCCGTGTGCAGGCAGTGCCATGCTCGCTGTACTCAGCGCGTATGGCCCTGCAATACGGGCCGTTCATCACGAAGCGGCGGCATACGGAGGGCCGGGTTTCATAAATGCCACAGTTCATGTGCACGGTGTCCAGGGCCGCGCACCAGCCGTCATCGGCATGCTTCATGACATGCAAGCCTTCGGGCGAGTACGTGGTGAGGTGATCCGGGATACGGTCCTCGGGTTGCAGGACGACCGTGAGGCGACAGCAAACCGCTTCGCATCGGGAGCAATGTGCGGCGCCCTTGGCGGGTCTGGTGGGCAAGGTCACGTGCAAGTGGTTTCCCAATGTCGGGTGTAATGCAGAAGATTGCCCCGGTAAGGCGGCGCGTCGCGGTCATCCATGGGGCAACGTTCTTCGGTGAGTACGAAGCCTTGATTCGCCAATAGCTGGCTGAAGGATTCGCTATGGCTGCGGCCGGGGTCGGTCATCACGACCTCTGCAGAGGGGTAGGCGTGCCGCTTGATGATCTCGGCGACCAGCAATGCCTGTGCGGGTTCGTACAGCACGTCATTGGCGATGATGACGTCGAAGTGGCCTATCGATGGCTCAGGGGTGTCCCATGGCAGGCGCCGGTAATCAACAGCGGGCAACGCATTGAGTGCAGCGTTGTATGCAAGAAAGGATTCGGCCAGGGGATGGGCATCCGACGCAACGATGTCCGCGCCGCGGCGGCGGAGGACGAGGCTTGCCAGTCCGATGCCACAACCCAATTCGAGAATGCGTTTTCCGTCCACGGCGAAGCGATGCATGGCCTGGGCGAGAAGACGCTCTGATGGCCATAGCTGACCAAACAAGCTCCATTGGGCCGTCGAGATGCCCATGCGCGCGCGGTGCCCGTCGGCGTCGGAAAATTGCTGTTTGTCGCTCAGTATCCGTAAACGGTAGGTGTGGCCACCAACGGAAAGCCGTTCGTTGCGTGTGGCGTAGGCTGGCATTGATGCTCCCGGAGGAACCCTGCAACCAGGGTGAGGTGGAGGGGAGCGAGTCATGTGGTTCCGTGGGTGACACATGACGCACCAAGCGACGTTGTGTTGGCCTGTTCGTGACACGCCCACGGCAAACGGGTCATGTCATGGGCTGACCAGGCCTGGGGTCACCATGGGCGGGCAGGCGGCTGCATTGCCGCAGCCCAATCCACCCGGAAAACTAGCGAACCTTGCGCCCACTGGGCGATGGCGGACGATTGGGTGCGGCGCCCGAATGGCCTTCATCGCGCGAAAAGCGGTTGGTTTTCCGATAGCTATGCTCCGCTTTGGCCGTATCCCGCTTCTTCTCGGAGCCGCGGTAAACATCATGGATGTCTGACAGCGAGATCGGCTTGGTAGGTGGTGTCATGGCGAGTTCCTGGGCAACGGGTGGCGCAAGGCCACGTCGGCCTCTCGCCATCGAGAGATCAACGCGGAAGAAGATGGTCTATCGACTAGTGAAGGCTGTGATACCAAAGCGCTTCCATGCCCAAACGCGTCGCACAAACCCTTGCTTGATCGACTGTCACCAAGCCCGCTTCGCTGAGCCGACGCAGGTCGGCAAGGCGCCTTATCGTGCGCAGTGACAATGGACAGCGCTTTACAACCTCATCCAGCAGAGCCCACTGCCTACAACTCAAGCCACAGGATGGATGGGTGCTCATGCGCTCTTTGTCGCGAGCATCCGTGCGCGCCTCGTGGGAGTGGCCGACTGGAGTGTGTCCAACCACCCCACCATACGCTGTTGCTTGGCTTCAAATGTTAGTTTCCCCGTGTGGGACGGGGAATCTCATTGCAGCTGTTTCCTGAAGAGGCCAGCGTCCAAGCAGTTTTCCGAGGAAAAGATCGTGTCGACTCCGTCGATGCCTTGGCCGACGGCCCCGACGCGGATGGACAATGGCATGGTGCTGGCGCTTGTTGCACGATGGCATTGCCCTGCGCGGGCGCTTCGGCATGACCACTGAACGCTTTTGCAGCGAGGATCTCGCGATTTCCGCCGCCAGGGCCAGTGGAGCTTCCGAAAGTGCAACGTTACGGATGCCGGGGCTCGGTGATCTCCTCGCCCGGATGGCAAGTCATGACCTGTCGGTCGTCAGGCATCGCACTGGGCATGTGGAATGTTCCGCATGCATGCTGGACCGCGAGAGCCGGTGCTGGCATCCGGCCATCTTCGACAACCACCTATCCGGGTCAGAAGCGGACGTCGGGGCATGAGTTGCCCGCTCTTCACATGCGCAGGAGAGGCACACCGCGGAAACGCACCACAAAAAAACCCGGCGCGAGGCCGGGCTTTTTGCGACTGGGCGGGAGTTTTTAGACTGCCTGGACCTGCTCGGCCTGGAGGCCGCGCTGGCCCTGGGTCACGATGAAGGACACCTTCTGACCCTCAGCCAGGCTTTTGAAGCCCGACGACTGGATGGAACGGAAGTGCACGAATACGTCGTCACCACCTTGGTCGCGGCTGATAAAGCCAAAACCTTTTGCATCGTTGAACCACTTCACGGTACCGGTTTCTGCCTGGGACATGTGTTTCTCCTTGGAACGAAAAAAAGCCGCTACGCGGCGGAAAAGCTGGTTGCAAGGAGAAAGGGGGTACAACGGTGTAGTGAACTGCGATCTACAGCATCGGGCCACCATTCAGGGTGACCCTTGAAACTCAGCTCCCCTACCCTAGAGATCATTGGCCCAAAGAGCAAATGGCCACATAACCTTTCGTTCAGAAAGGGCGATTTCCCAAGCCACGTCCCCCTATGCCTGGAGGGTTTCTGCAAGCCAGCCTCGCGTGAAACCGCCATCACTAAGTGTGAGCTTCGCAAAGCGCAATGCTCGCCTCGCAGATCGCGCGACGGCCCGTCGAGCAAGCATCGGAAACAGATGCCCAGACCGTTAGCTGCATCCTCCAGCCAACACGGAATCGCGCGCCGCAGCGGCACGAAGGCGGGCAAGAAAAGTGCAATCGGAAGCAGGCCTTCCTTTCCGTGGACACCTGCTAAGTAGTTTTTCGGTGTTTCGTTGCCGTGTTCTCCTGTCTACTAAACCTCACCGCAACCATCGCGCAGAGGGTGTCATGGGCATGCAGTGGGCCATTCCGGCTGTCGCAGCCACCTTGTTCTTCGTGTCAGCCGCCCATGCCGCTGCACCATCCGCAGAGGCCGTCCCGGTCACGGTGAACAACTTTGTCCGCGCCGAATCGGACACCTACCTCGCTTCTCTCCAGAAACGCAACGGCCTCGGCAATCTCCACTCCGAACGCGAGCCGGCATCCATCGACAAGCAGGACGTGATACGCCTCAATCGCGACACGCTGTACACCTCCGGCGTCTTCGACCTGGACGCGGGTCCTGTCACCGTTGTTCTTCCTGATGCCGGCAAGCGATTCATGTCGATGCAGGTGATCAGCGAAGACCACTACGTGCCGGCCGTGGTCTACGGTGCGGGCAGCTACACCTTCGACAAGGACAAGGTCGGCACACGCTACATGGCCGTGGCCATCCGCACCCTGGTCGACCCGAACGATGCCAAGGATGTGCAGGCAGTGCACGCGCTGCAGGATGCCATCAAGGTCAGCCAGGCGAGCCATGGCACGTTCGAGGTTCCCCGTTGGGACCCGGTGAGCCAAAAGAAGATACGCGACGCCTTGCTCGTGCTCGCCGCTTCAACGACGGGGTTCAAGAATGCGTTTGGCAAGAAGGGCGAGGTTGATCCGATCGCGCACCTCATGGGTACCGCCGCGGGATGGGGCGGAAATCCGGACAAGGACGCCACCTATCTGGGGTTTACGCCACCCAGGAACGACGGCAAGACGATCTACCATCTCACGGTGAGAGACGTTCCCGTCGACGCCTTCTGGTCCATCAGCGTTTACAACGCCGATGGTTATTTCCAGAAGAATGCGCTGAACGCCTATACGCTTAACGACATCACCGCCAAGCGCAGCGCGGACGGCTCCATCCGCGTGCAGTTCGGCGGCTGCGACGGCAAGATCCCCAATTGCCTCCCGATCATGCCCGGCTGGAACTACACCGTGCGCCTCTATCGGCCTCGCGCTGCCATCCTCGACCAATCATGGAAGTTCCCGGAGCCACAGGCCTAGGCGGAACGGCATGACGTGAGGGGCCGTTCCGGCCCGGATGCCAGGCTTGCTCTGAAAGCGCGCGGCTCAAGGCCTCCTAGCCAGGGAGACTGACCACCGGCACGAAGCCGCCGAAGATCATGCGCTTGCCGTCGAAAGGCATGTCACCGGGGCCAGGCATGCGCGGGTCCTGCATGATTTTCTCCATGCCGGCATCGCGAGTGGCCTTGTCGGGCCATTCGATCCAGGAGAACACCACCGATTCGTCCTGCGTCGCCTGCACGGCGCGGCGGAAATCGGTGACCTTGCCGTCGGGTACATCGTCGCCCCAGCACTCCACCACCCGGATGGCGCCGAACTCCACGAAAACGGCGTCGAAGGTACGGGCGTGCTCGATGAACTGCTCCCGGTTGGCGTTGGGTACGGCGATCACGAAACCATCGATGTAGGACATGACTGTCTCCTTGGTGGAAAGAGCGACCGGGTGGCCGCCTTCATGCATACGACGAACGAGTGTATGGCGGATCGACACGAGCCCCATCCGGGCGGATGCGGGAAGCCGTACGCGTCCGCCTCACGCAACAAGCAAAAAGGCACGGGAAGAAGATCCTGTGCCTTCGGATGCGAAGCGATGGTGATCGGTTGCTGTTCGGCTTTGCGGCTTCTGCATGGCCCATCGATGGCCTTGCCTGGAAAAGGGTCGGCAAGCTTTTGGCGTCATAGCCCACGGTCGCGACTGCCTGCCAAGACTGCAAGGCCCGAGCCTTCCCCCCCACCCTCACAGAGCGGAGAGAGCCACGCTCCGCGCCAAGACGTGCCCGAGCCGATTGCGCCGCGCTCATACTCAAACTGAAGCTAGATCATAGAATCGCCCTCCATCTCCGGAACGCCGGCGCTTAGCTCCAGCCAATCGAGCTCTTCTTCCACTTGGCGATACGCATCATCGCCAATCTTGTTAGTGCGCCTGAGATCCTCGATCGCGTGCCTTGCCACGCCAACCAACTGACGTCGCAACACGTTGCCATGGCTATTTCCGGGACTGAACTCCCGCACCGCACCACTCAATGCTTCGGAGATCTCCTGCCTCAGTCGTTCGGCTGCAGGCGCAGGGTCCTGCCCTAACTCGGCCAGGGCGGACCTCGCCGCTACCTTTCGTGCTAACGCGAGTTCGTTCTGCACTGTGTAGTCAGGCGGTAGGCGAATGAATCTGAGGAGTGGACGCAGGGTCAGGCCTTGAATGGTCAGCGTCCCCAGTACGACAACGAATGCAGTGAGCTGAACGAAGTCGCGGTAGGGAAAGCTGGACGGCAGTGCCATGGCGGCGGCGAGCGTCACGATGCCTCGCATGCCCGACCAACCGACAAGGACCGCACCCCCAAGGCTCGGCCTGCAGGTTGACGTGTTGTCGCCCAACCGATGCCTCGGCCGAACGAGTGCATAGTGGACCAGCTGCAGAACGAGGCGGACCCTATCACCACGCCGAGAATGACAAGAGCCATCAAGATCGAATGTACGCGCTGTTCGGGTGACAACGCCTCAAGCACAGGGCGGAGCTGCAAACCAATCAGAGTGAATGCAAGCGCATTCAGTACGACCGTGGCCGAATCCCAGATGGCGAACGAGGACAATCTGACGTATGCAGGTCCTGAATAGTCGTTCCGCTGGGCCAAGGTGATCGCGAATGTAACCACCGTGATGATGGGCGAGAGACCGAGCCAGTCACTCGCCAGCCATAGCCCGAAGGTTAGGCCAAACTGGAAGATCACCGCGCTGGACACATCTTCGAATCGCGCCATGAGCCAGCTGGCAGGCCACGACAAAAGCACGCCTGCCGCTGCACCCGCAAGAACCACAAGTGTAAATAACGGGACCGCCTGGCCGGCATCAAAACTTCCGAGCATGGTGGCGGAAACGGCCACTTTGTAGATGAGCAAAGCGGAGGCGTCGTTGAGCATGCTCTCTCCCTCCAGCACCATGCGGATGCGGAGCGGCAGGGGCATCCTTTTCAGAACCGTGGTGGCCGCGACAGCGTCCGGCGGCGCCAGCAGCGCTCCCAGCGTCATCGCGGCAGCCCATGACATGCCTGGCATCAGATGACGCACGACCACCGCCACGGCGAAAGTCGTCAGGGCGACCGTAACAAGTACCAGCGCCGTGACATGATCCCAGCATTCCCATAGATCGCGCAACGACGCAAGTGAAGTATCACCCCCCTCTCTTTGGGTGCTTCGCGCGTATCAACACGGCACGCATGATCGACGGTCACCCGAAGCTCGTGACCTTCTGCCAACCCCAATTGGAAACCGCGCTGCGCCGCCGGCTATCTCAATACCCTAACGTGGATGTTCAGTTGGGCGTGGCACTGGAAAACTTCGTCGACGAAGGAAACTGCGTCGAAGTCATGCTCAGGCATGGTGACGGGCTCCGCCCCGTTCGGACTCGATACCTGATCGGCGCGGACGGAGCAGGCTCGCTCGTGCGGCGCTCGCATCGTTGATGCACTGGACGTACCGACACCGATCGACCACGTCGAGTTCCTATGCGACCCACGACGCCCCACGCCTCACATGGTGGCGCCCGGTGGCAGACAGCGTTGGGAATTCATGCTGCACGCCGGCGAACAAGCCAGCGAGATGGAAAAGCCTGAGCGTGTTCGAGCCCTGCTCGCCCCCTGGTGCAAGCCCGAAGACATCCGCATCGAGCGTACCGCGGTGTACCGCTTCCACGCCCGCGAGGCGCGCCGCTTCTCGAAAGGTCGCTGCTTTCTTGTCGGCGATGCCGCGCATGTCACCCCACCTTTCGCCGGCCAGGGCTTGGTCGCCGGCCTTCGCGACACCGCGAATCTCGCCTGGAAAATCGCGGGCGTGGTGCGGGGCCAGCTCAACGAGCAGGTGCTAGCCAGCTACGACCAGGAGCGCCGCCCGCACGCTCGCAAGATCATCAGTCTTGCCCGGTTCCTCGGCAAGCTGGTGATGCCGCGTAATCGCCTCGTCGCCTTTGCCATCCACGGGACAATCCGTGCAGTGCGAATGCTTCCTGCAGGCCGGTCGGTATTCGACGATCTAAAAATCAAGCCACCGCAGGTGTTCCATCGCGGTTTGTTTTGGCGTGACCGAACGGCTCGCAAGCTCCTCGCAGGTTCCATGTTGCCGCAATGCTGGATCCGCACCTACGAACATTCCGAACCCGTGCTCGGCGACAATGCACTCGGATTGCAGTGGTCGCTCATCGGCTTCGGCGTGGATCCCGCCGCACACCTTGACGGCAAGCTGCTCGCCCGCTGGAGCTGTCTGGGCGGAATGACCTGGCAGTGGTGCCAAGGCGGCGACGCACGACATTTGACACCAAAAGAGCGGCGCCTTGTGCCCATGGATGAGATCGGTCTACCTCGACTACCACCGGAGGGCTGGGTTGCCATCGTGCGCCCAGACCGCTGCGTCATGGCTGAGGGTCCCAGTGCAAAGGTCGATCCGATGTTGCAGCGTGCGCTCAGCATGCTGGAGCCGATGCCATCCAGCGGGGCTCAGCCCGAAGGCAGTCATCGGGCGATGACTTCCAGCTAAAGGTGCGAGTCCTCGGCCAAGTGGAGAGGCTGCCCGGATTACCCCCTTCAATTCGAAGGTCATATCCCTAGACGTCGTCGAGTCTGGGCTCCCGATCGCGCGAAAGACGGCGGATTTCGACGGCTGTACGAGGAGGGGCTGTGCTCGATCTCATGATGACTCTGTTCGTTGAACGCATCCATCCCTGGGGGCTCTGCTTTCATGATCTTTCCTTAACAGGAAATCCCGGCAGAGGTGTTTCTCGGCCGGATAAAAAGCGCCGTGGCTCGCATGGGCAGTGCAACGGCCCAGACCTGCTTGCGGATTGATTCGGTCGGGCGCGAAGTAACAGCACCGTTCGCAAACAATCATCGTGATCGGCAAGGCGGTGATGGTGATACCGGATCAAACGGCCTGCACTAGGCTGGCCTCCACGGTGCGTTGAATGTGGTCATCCCGTCACTGAGGTCTCCCGCGCCCACACGCCCTCCATGGGTGTCGCAGGTCGGCCGCTCAGGGCGCTTGCGGACAATGATGTGCACGATGCCCTCACGGGCCGTGACCGTGATGCGGCGGGGATCGGCGCTGGCTGGCAAGGTGACGCGCCGATGAAAAGCACCATGTTGGCGCTCGATACGCAAGAAGGTTTCGCGCCCAGCCTGAGCTTCCGTTTGGCGCTCACCCTCGATGGTCAGCAGCCCTCGGTCCATGTACACCTTCATGTCGCTGGGCGAGACGCCAGGCGCATCCACGTAAAGAATGAAGCGGTGCGCTTCTTCCTTGATGTCCACGCGCGGCGTCCATGGGTGGATGACGATCGAAGAGTCGTCCGCGGAAACATCGCGGCATGGATGTCTCTTGAACACCCGATCAAAGAGTTGTTTGACCGGATCCTGCGGCCTCATGTTGGGCCAGTCAGACGGGCGCAGCATGTTGTCTTTCATGGCGGGTTTTCCACAACAGGCATGAAGAGGGCGTCGGCGGGATGGGTGCTATCCGCGCACCCATCCCGGCACGGCGGCCTGGCGTCCGCTCCGTGCATCAATGTTCGTCCGACCCGGTCTTGCTCACCCGGATGCGGCGCGGCGTGGTTTCAGGACGTTTCGGAATGACGATCTGCAGTACGCCATTGCGCCCGGAGGCCGTGATGCCTTCCGGGTCGGCGCTATCGGGCAGGGCGAAGCGCCTGTGAAAGGCGCCGTAGGAGCGTTCGATACGCGTGAATTGCTCGGTGTTCTGTTCGACCTCGGCCTTGCGCTCGCCTTTGATGGTGAGCATGCCCTTGTCCATCTGCACCTCGATGGCATCCATTTCGACGCCCGGGATATCCGCGTACAGAACGAACCGATGTGCTTCTTCCTTGATGTCGACCCGGGGAGCCCATTGGCTGGTAACGATCGACGAATCGTCGGTCGAGGCCCGCGGGAACAGGCTGCCCTCGAAGACTCGGTCGAACAACTGCTTGATCGGATCCGTCGCCATCGCCTGGCGCGGCCACTCTGAAGGACGTATCAATTGGCTGCTCATGACAAAGACCTCCGCGGCAGGTAGTTATCACGAAAAAAAGCCTGCGCAGGGCGACAGGCGCACGCGCAGGCGTAAAAGTGCGTATGAGCCTCGCCACTGCGAGTGAGGCGAAATGAGGATGGTCAGGCAGCGACCTGCTGCTCAATCTGCCGGACGTTCGGCCGGGCGATGTCACTCGTGCCGATTTCGATTCGCCTGGGCTTCATCGCCTCCGGCAGTTCACGCTTCAGGTTGATGGTCAGCAGGCCATCGGCCAGCTGGGCGTCGCATACCTGCACGTGCTCGGCGAGTTCAAACCGGCGAACAAACGGGCGGCAGGCGATGCCTCGATGAAGGTATTCGCCCTCCGCATCGCTTTGGCGTTCGCCTTTGATGGAGAGCAGGTTGTCCTGCACGGAAATATCAATCTCATCACGCTTGAAACCGGCCACCGCCATCGTGATCTGATAGCGATCCTCGGACAGCCTCATGGTGTCGAAAGGGGGCCAGTTGTCAGACTGCTGGGCCTGGGCCGCTTCAAGCAGCCCGAAAACGCGTTCAAAGCCGATGCTTGAACGATGAAGCGGTGAAAAATCAAGAACAGTGCGCATGGCCATATCCTCGTATGAGCAACATGGAAAGGGACTATTCGCCGCGCCGCGAACGGTCGCGGCAGGCTGGACCCGAAGCGTCCAGCGGGGTGGATTGTATGCACCCAAAAACCGTTTTCAAGCCCTCCGTTTCAGCATTTGTTTAGCCATCTAAACGCTCGTAAAAAAGCCACCTTTGCTGGAGGGTCAAGCAATCCACCACCGTCGATACCGCCACGGATCGAAGCTTCAGACGACCGCCCAAACATGCGCCTTGACGCTCAGCTGTGGGCGCCTGCGTGATCGGCAACACGTCGCCAGCACGGCCATATCCCCCACCAGCTGGCCTTGGGCATCATGTCTCGGGGCTATTCGGGACTTCTGACCAGCATCTACGGAGTGAAACTTCCGTTCCGGCACCGATCGGTACCCACATGAATGTGGCAGCGCAGATTCGGGCAAAGAAAGGGCTCCCCGCCCCCCCCTATCATGCAGAGTCCCCAAGAGAGGTGGCGCCCTCCAAGTGGCGGGCTGATGCTGATCTTTGGCTCCTGCCAAGAGAGCGTGACACCAATCGCCAAGTTCCTTGGAGCACGCCTAATGATTCCTGGCGGCCAGCTTATGCTTTCCAGGCAATCACAATTTGGCCGTTTCGTCCAAATTACGGTTTTCCGCAACTGCGCGATCTCACATAGTTTGGCCGCAAGTGTCTCGCATAGTCTGACCACGCCATCCGAACAGATGACTTAACTTACTAAATTGATCCATACAGACGATCCTCGGCGTCAAGCGCGATCACTGTGTGGAAAGACGTAGTCACTGGCTCCTCGGCGAAGCGTTCGCGCAGAGCATCGTGGAGCACTTCGTCGGGGGATCGTATGGACGATGACGCAGCGCATTGGCGGTCATAAATTGTGGAAGGTTTCGGTGGCGAGGACGATAGCTATGGCGTAGGGACGATGGGGCGTCTTGGCTGCTTCAGAGAAAATCAATCGACGGCGTTGTTGATCGTCCATGCAACCAGCTGTGAACACAACTCATCGCCAGCTTTGCCAAAGGCAGATACGATGTTGGGCGTGGAGCTTGCCTCAGCGGGATATGTGACTTCAAATCTGTGCGTGGCAGTAATACGCATGGTCTTGGCTCGCACTAGTTGGGCGTCAAGGCGGATCACTACTACAGGTTTTCCGTCCCGGTATTCTGTTTGAAAAGCGCGAAGGTCACTTGATAGAAAGTAGTCAGCCTGGAGGCCGTCCTTATCGCTGCTCGGTCCAGTGACACGACCGTCATCACGAAAGGCATCGATTAGTCGGTTACGCATCAAGTCGGGGGCGGCGTCACTCCATCGTGCGCCCTTGTACACGCTCATCAGGTCTCCTTCGGGTTGCACCACGATCCGCGACCCGTCGATCATCCGTTCGGCTCTGGGCGTATCGACGCGCAAGGACCAATTGACCTTAGGCGCTGGGCTACGCGGCAGCGTCGCTCCAGGTAGGCGGTAGGTCTCCTGTGGAACCGGTTTGGGGAGCACTGAACACGCGCAGAGCAAAGCTATTGCCGTCATGACGACGATTAGGGGCGTCGACCTCATGGTTCAAACTCCTTGCTTCCCTCACGACCGAGTAGGACGCCGGCTGGATTCTCATCGAGGCGGCGCGAGACACTGCGCAGCGAGCCCGCGGCACCTCGCAGTTCGCGTATTGCTGGTCCCAGCTCACTGAAACCCTGCAGGCCGCCGGTGATGGCCGCGTGGTTGTCGCTGAGGATGTGGTCAAACTCGGCGGCGGAGTGTTCCAGCGACGCCATCGCGTTGCGCGCACTGTCCAATGTGGCGCGCGCCTGGTTGTCAACCAGGCCATTTGCACTGCGGACGAGTTGGCCCGTCTGCGCCAATGTCTCATTCGCCTGCCTGCTGGCCTGAGCCAGTTGCTGCAGAAGCAACCGGATGTCGTCACGCTCGGCCGCGACGGTCCCGGTGGCCTGATCGAGGTGCTCGAGCATATGGCTGACGTGCTCGGTATTCTCCGGTGACAACAGCACGTTGGCACGCTCAACTACCTCGTTGATATTGGTCACCAGATCTTCGCCGTTGGCGAGGATGCGGCTCAGTGGTGAAGGAGTGGCGATGATCACTGGAGGCTGACCGTCGTGCGATACGAGCAGTGGGCTGCCGGGGGAGCCGCCGCTGAGCTGGATGATGGAGAGGCCGGTAACACCGGTTAGGGTGAGCTTGGCATGTGTGTCTTGCCGCACAGGCGTATCACTGCCCACACGGATGTGCGCCAACACCTTGCGCGGGTCCTTTGGGTCGAGTTTGAGTTGAGTGACGTCACCCACCTTGATGCCGTTGTATTGCACTGCGCTTCCCAGCGACAGTCCGTTCACCGCCTCGTTGAACTCGACCTGGTATTCGGCGAACTGCCGGTCCGCGCTCGATTTGGCGAGCCACAATGCGAACAGCAGTGCGGCCACGACCACGATCACCGTGAAAAGGCCGACAAGTACGTGATGAGCTCGCGTTTCCATCTCATGTCACTCTGGGGAATTGGTTGTAGTCGTTCGCCTCTTCGGCGGCGCGACCGCGCGGGCCGTGGAAGTACGATTGCACCCATGGGTCGGCGCACTGCGTCACTTCATTCAGCGGTCCGACGATCAGCACTTTCCGCTGTGAAAGTACGGCTACGCGATCGCATATGGTGTAGAGCGTGTCCAGATCGTGCGTGACGAGAAAGACCGTGAGTCCCAACGCGTCGCGCAGTGTCAGGATCAACTGGTCGAAGGCGGCCGCACTGATGGGATCCAGGCCTGCCGTCGGTTCGTCCAGGAAAAGGATGTCGGGATCGAGTGCCAGCGCGCGTGCCAGAGCCACGCGCTTCACCATGCCGCCGGACAGTTCGGAGGGAGATTTAGTCTCCGCACCCACGGGAAGGCCAACCAGTGCGAGCTTCAAGCCGGCGAGTTGCTGGGCATCGCGTCGTGAAAGGCCCGCGTGTTCGATCAGCGGCATCGCCACATTGTCCACGACGCTGAGCGAGGAGAACAGTGCACCATTCTGGAACAGGACGCCGAAACGCCGCTCGATGCGCGAGCGCTGATCGGATGGCAGGCTAAGCAAGTCATGTCCAAAGACGTGGATACGCCCGGACGAGGGGCGGCGCAACCCGACGATGCTCCGCAGGAGTACCGACTTGCCCGTTCCCGATCCTCCGACCACGCCGAGGATTTCGCCCCGGTGGACGTCCAGGTCAAGATCTTGGTGAACGGCCTGTGCACCGAAGCGGTTACCCAGACTGCGTACCTGGATGACGTCCTCGATCGCTTGGGGCTTGGCCGCCGCGCTCACCAGCCCATCTCCATATAGAAGAGCGCAGCCAGGGCATCGAGGAGGATCACAACGAAAATGGATTGCACCACGCTCGACGTCGTGTGCTCACCGACCGATTCGGCGCTTCCGCTCACCTTGAAGCCTTCGAGGCAGCCGATCACCGCGATGAGGAAGGCGAATGCTGGCGCCTTCGCGATGCCGACCAGGAAGTGGCGTACGCCAACGTCGGACTTGATCAGGTTGACGAACATCACCGGGGGAATGTCGAGCGTCAACGCGCACACCAGGCCACCCCCCGTGAGGCCGGCGATCATGGCCAGGAAAGTGAGCATCGGTAGCGAGGCCAGCATGGCAAGTACGCGGGGCAACACGAGCAGCTCCATGGGATCGAGGCCTATCGCGCGGATTGCGTCGATCTCCTCGTTTGCTTTCATGGAACCGATCTGCGCGGTGAAGGCGCTCGCCGTACGGCCACCCATAAGAATGGCGGTGAGCAGCACTGCGAATTCGCGAAGGAAGGAGAAGGCCACCAGATCCACCGTGTAGACGGTGGCGCCAAAGTCCGCCAGCACCGTTGATCCAAGGAATGCGACCACGGCGCCCACCATGAAGGTGAGCAATGCCACGATGGGAACGGCATTCAGGCCGGTTTGTTCCATGTGCGACACCAGCGAGGTGACGCGCCAGCGCCGCGGGTGCCACATCGTATAAAAGAGGCGCTCCAGGGTGAGGCCAACGAAGCCAAGAAGACGAATCTGCTGATGCTGGATCGTCACCATGGTCATGCCGACACGCTCGAGCACGTTGGTTACGGTGTGGCTCTGATGCTGACTGTCGATCGCTCGATCACCGGTTGCGGTCGCGGCAACTGCTCGCAACAGGTTCCTCTTTGCGCTCGGAAGGCTCTGGCCGATCCCGGCGACATCACTAGCTGATGACGTACGCAGCAACTTGCTTAGTAGAAATGCGCCGGAGGTGTCCAGCGAGCGCAGGCCGTTATAGTCAAATTCGACATCGGCAGTGATCGACGCCGTCATATCGCTTACCGCCTTCTGCAGCGAGGCATAGTGGGCTAGCGTCCACTCGCCGGTGGCATAGAGCCTAGGTGGCGACGACGCGGCGTCCAGCGTCAACCATTCCTGCGGCTGCGGATTCCGGGACATCGAGTCGCGGCTCAAGGTGACTCCTCAAAGACGAGGGCGCAGCCGACGTGCCTCTTCTGACCATCGAAAAGCGGCACGGCCGCTCCTCTTACCTTCACCTCGTACCCATCAGGCCTTCGTACCATCCACAGACTCGAAGGCACGAATTCGCCATTCAGAACGGCTCGCGACAGGGGAAGATCGGTCGAAGGAAAGGGGCGATTTTCGGTGGTGAAGACTCCATATATCGCGCTGTAGTCCTGCGGATCGACGTCGGGACGCAGTTGGCCGTGGATGGCTATCGCCCGCTCATTAGCCAGCATTAGATGTCCCTTTTCATCCACAATGACGACGCCTTGCTGGAGGTCGCGAATGAAAGCAAGTTGAATGCTTCCCAGGGTCCACGGCGATTCAAGAAGTGATCTGGTGACCGCATCCATTTCTTCCTCCGTCTTGAGCAAATCGGAAGCCGATGAAAAGCTACTTGGGGAGAATGAAAGTGACCGTAAGCCGTAACCCCCAATCGGCACCCGAGTCGGGTGAGGCCATGAAACCTCTCACACCACCAGCCAAATTGATGGGCAGCCTTCCGAGGTGAAGCAGCTTGCCCACCGTAACGGTGACGGGAACCGTCCAACGCTGCCTTGCCTCCCAGTCATAGGTACTCTCCACTTTGACCGTATAGGTAACGGCAGAAGGCGTTGTGTACGCGACAAATGGTTCAACAAAGGTTTGACTCACATTTCCGCGCCGGCGCGTGCCATCGATGGACCAAAGATGATTCGCGTAGATTCCATATGTCCAACCCGACGGCGTCTGACGAATGATGACGCCGGTGGGTCCCGCGCCCCATTTTTCGTGTCCGAGGCGGTCATCGGTGGCCAGAGGAATCAGGAAGGCCGGGCCAACGCCCCAGAGCACCCCATCGTCGGTTGGGAGCGAAGGGGATAGGAAGATGCTCTCAGTGGCATCTCCAAGACCAAACTCTGAAAGCTCATCCTTATAGATTCGATTTTGCTGGACGACAGGGATAACCGTGCGGGAGACGATGTTCCAATCGTCGTTGAGATGGAATGGAACTACCGGTATCAGGTTTGCGTAATATCGATCACCGTTCAGCGCGCCAAGATGTTGATCGAAATTGAACTCAATCGGCATCGTGATGATGTCGGCTACAGGATTGGATATTTTCTTTGCGAGCTCCTGAGAGCTCGCCACTGCCTCTTTGGGGGCGTCTTGAGCCATGCAAGTCGCTCCAACAAGAATCATGCAAGTCAAAAGTGCAGAGAAAGGATACTTTCCATGTCGCATGGGTCGTCCCTTGTAGGCGTGAGCCTTGCAGGCGCGCTGATGAGTCTGGATGCGACTGAGATACGTCGACCTGACTCGCCTGTCGAAATCACCAAGCGACCGTCAACCGAACAAGCAGAACGTCTGCCTTGTCCTGTTGCGTCGCGACGCGCGCTGTCAATGGGTCGACAATGTGCTGATAGCTGGTGATGAAGCGGATGGCCGGTGTTATCGCGAAGTCATAGAAAACTTCAGCACCCTTCTCGTTCTTGACCTTTCGCGCTCCTCCGGTGAGGTATGCAACCGACTGTTTCAGATCATCGCTGATCTCGTTGAAGTAATAGCCAGCGCCGAAACTATCGTATGGACGAGCGTCGATGATTCCGTGCGCGATGACGTTGAGGCTTGCATCTCTCGTGATCGGATTCGTTCTAGAAGGCGCGTATCCAGCTCGCCCGAAGAGCGCCACGCCTCGAGGGACCTGGCCGGCCCGCATCTGGCGGGCCACGTCGTCGGGGGAATCACTCAAATAGACATATTGAGTGAAGTTGGCGATGAGGAAGGAGCTCCGGTTGCGATAGTTTTGCGGAAGGCCTTCTCGAGAGCCTCCCACAAGCCCGCCGACGGCAGCGGGTATTTCCGAAGGTGTCAGTGGTCCGTAGGGATCTTTCAGATCGATGTGACGCTGGTTCGACCAGTTGTATGCCGGCGCAAATTGGCCTGGCAGTCCATCAACCTGATAGTTCAGCAGCGACATCAGATAGAGATTCACCTTATTGAAGGCGTGCTGCGCAAAGTTGTCTGCCTGCGTGTTTGGATCAAGAACACCACCGGCAAGCCCAAATTTGTCGGTCGGTGTCCAGGCCGCCAGCGCGGCGAGCGCGCTGGGGTTGTAGAAGTTGACCGTCATCGGGTTCTTGTTGAAGTTGAAATTTGCGAAGTAGTACTTGTAACTGTTTCCAATCATGGTCTGGTCGGGGATGAAGATGTCACTGATCTTTCCCACAACAAGGCTGAAGTGCCTGCTAAGCGCTTGCGCGACGTAGTACTCGGTGGCTTCCGTATCGTGGTAGAGCGTTGGCGCGGGATGTACGAGCCCGATGTAGGAAGGCACGCTCGCTCCCGCAGTAAACGTGTCTTCCGGTGGCGACCCATATCGCGACTGCAATGTGAGATGGAATACGCCGCCACTCCACAGCCCCGCTCGGCCGGAGTCGATGTTGAGCGATGTTTGAGCGCTTTGGACGAACGACTCGCCGGTCTTCAGGCCGCCGGACGTAACGTTCTGGTATGCACTTGTCGTGTAGAGGTCAATGAAGACACCGTGCCGGGCCCAATCTGTTCGCGTGCCTCCCCAGTCCCCGGTGAGCTGGGTGCGGCTCCAGAAGTCTCCCGTTACCGTCCCTGGAACGCCAAAGACCGGCGCGTTGTTGAAGTACGGGAGCAAGCCGGGCGCATGATCCATCAGGGAAAGCTTGCCTCCACCCTCGGGCAGCCAGCGGGGATCGAGCGTCGCGGCAACATTGGTCGTCGCCGACTCCACGGACTGTCCATTGCCGGACGTCGCCGTATCCGCAAAGCACTCTCCGGCGTGCAGCGCGAGCAGGAGAAGAATGAACTTGATGACGCGTGTCGACGGCCCCGAGCGTGAAGCCTTAGTCGGCGTGTTGACCGGTCGTCGAATCGCCGGCCCTGGGAACAGGTACGTCATGCGTTGCGCCCCATGGCACGCAGGGCCAGTACCGCTTCGAAGAGCGCCTTTGATGCCAGGCTCATGCCGCCACCGCCGTCACCGCGATCTTCGATGCCATATGAGCTGAGGAAGTTGCGGATACGGCCCTCCCTGACCATGCGCGACGGGAAGTGCGGGATATCGAAGGTGGTCTGCTCATACGAGGACGGGGTGTCCCAGCCGGTGGTGTCGGGGTCTACACCAGGGATGCTCGGTGCTTGACGAACCCATGATGGTGCGTGACTGAATTCGACAGCGGAGGCAAGGCGCGTGAACACGCCGATAGGCGTTTCCTGATCCACGGCGTGCGTGAGGAGATCGTCCAGGGTGACCGGCGCGTACGGCTCCGCATCCTGGCGCTCAAGCAGCGTCGTTGCCATCGTGGCGCAGCGCTGAAGTGAGACATGCACATTCCAGAAACCACCACGCTCCTCTCGCTCACAGAGAGCGGCGATGATTCCGATGGCACCCAGGTTTCCCGTCAGATAGTCGTTGATCAGCACCGATACGACTGTTGGATCGGGGAGATCGGCGGAATGAATATGCATCATCCCCGAGACGGCTTGACCAATCTGTTCGAATCCCCGACGGGAAGCCCATGGCGTATTCGGTGGCGCATAAGACGCATTGGCCACGACAAGGCCAGGATTGATCTTTCGCAGCGCTTCCTGGGTCAGGCCGAGGCGGTCGAGCGATCCCGGCGAGTTGCTATTGATCAAGACGTCAGCGTTCGCGAGCAGCTGCACGAAGCGACTCTTTCCAAACAGGCTCTTCACGTCAAGCAAGATGCTTTTCTTTCCCCAGTTGACGTCTAGCCACAAAGGCAGCACCCAATCCCCCATGGGTGGCTGTACTTTGATGACGTCTGCGCCCTGCTCCGCCAAGAGGCGACCCATGGTGGGGCCGGCGACGAGGTGGGTAAGCTCCAGAACTCGGACGCCTTCGAGCGGCCGCCGCCTGGCCGGACCCAGTCGGCGCCCCATATCTCCCTTGCTCTCTTCAATTTCAATGAGTGGCCGGTTGGCAACGAGATGGCCCTGGGGATGCGCCAACCATTCTCCGGGCGATCGCACGATACCGGCGGGTAGGCGTAGCTCAGCGAGCTCGTCCTCGATCTGTTGGGACGTCTTCTTCTCGACCGAACTTTGAATCGCAGCGGCGGTATTGGCGCACTGGAAATAGTTGAGCAGCCCATCACGCAGATGCGGGTGCAAACCGATGATGGTCACGTGCCGGCCGTCTTTTGCCCGATATGTGCCGTTGTCCGGTCCAACGGGCCACGTATCCATCAGCGTGCCATAGCCGTTCAAGAACTGGAGCTGAGGTGAATTCAGAAGTAGTCCGCAGCGCCTGCGGTCCAACTTCATGGTCTGCGCTGGCAGGCCTCGAATCGTGCCAAGACGTTCAACGACGGACCCGTAAGCGGCCATCACTCCCGCCGCATAATCATGGATCTTTATGGTGCTTCGAGCGTAAGAAGGGCCTGGCCGAATCTCTACCTTTGAGTCATCGATCCCAAAGGGAAGCGACTGGGCCACGGCATCGTAGGCTCTCTTCTGAAACGAATTGACGATCATAAAGACTCCGTGTCTTGCGGTTCCTGGAACTGAAAATCGGCGGAAAGATCGTCTTTTTCGGAGACCGATACGACTGCGCCTCTTTTGCCCGCAGCCGGTCAGTCCAACGGATGTGGACAAGCGTTCCGCACAACTTGGGTTCGGCTGGCCGACGCCCGGCGCAAGGGGATTCACCCAGCACTTTCGTCCAGCGAATGAGTAACCAACGAAACGGAGTCTCGATGCACGGGGGAAAACGTGAAATGATCAATTAGGCCAATTTCTTGATCGCATCGGCCATGCGCCTGCCGCAGCGCCCCGGGACGCCTTATAAATGAAAAGGGACAAGGGGAACGAAAGCGAAGATATGTCATCGGTAAACTTGCGCCGAAGCATGGTTGGCGCAGCGATCATGGCCAAGGTTGCCATCGAAGTTGGTGTGCCCCTTCGGGCATTGTTTCGGGGTGCGGACCTAAAGCCAGAAGATTTGGAGGACGCAAATTCGACGATCACGTTCGAGCAGGAGTTTCGGTTGATCCGAAATCTTCTCGCTCGGTGCGGAGATGACGTTGGTATCGGCATGAAGATCGGATGCCGCTATCGATTCACGTCATTGGCTCCCGCCGGGTTTGCCTTGGTCAGCAGCCCAAACTACCGGAGCGCTTTTGACATCATGCTCCGGTACGCCGACCTCAACGCGTCGATAGTGCAGGTGTGCCTGGAAGAAGCAAAAGGTAGCGATTTACACATTGGCTTTATCGAAGAGCGTCTCCCGGAAGACATCCGACATTTTGCTGTCGAGCGCACGATGGGTGTTGCCTTGGCGA
>NZ_BCPR01000006.1 GCF_016586165.1 Dyella sp. EPa41
GCTTAACCATTTTAGTGGAAAGCGCCGAAGCCAGAAGCGGAATTATTCAGATTCGAGGTCGGTGCGTCAATACTTTTTTTCATATTTTTTTCATCGCCGTTGAAGAATCTTCATGTCCGGCGGTGAACGCGCTTCACCCGAGCCGCATAGTCTAACGAGCATCTTCACATTCGGCTATAGCTTCGCTGGAAATATTTCCGCGATGTGTCTGCGCGTGGCGGTACATCGCCCGCGCGGCCGAACAAAGAAAGCAAGCCATCGTGCCGCGGTCGCGCACTGGAGACGCTGCAACGCCGGACCGGTGCGGCGCGACAACGGAAAGGAAAGCAAAGAAAAAGGCGGCCCTGAGGCCGCCTTTTCTGCTGTGCTGCGCGTTGCTCAACGATCCGCGAAGCGAGTCTGCGTGGCAGGGTCGCCCACCTTGGCGCCGGTGTCCCCGCGCGGCGGCGGTGGCGGCGGCGTGGAGCTGCTGGTGCTGTTCTTCGACCAGTCAGCCGGCGGACCCGGAACGCGACCAGCCATGATGTCGTCGATCTGGTGCGCATCGATGGTCTCGTACTGCAGCAACGCATCGGCCATCACGTGCAGCTTCTCGATGTTGTCGGTAAGCAGCTGCTTGGTGCGCGAATAGGCGCGATCCAGGATCGCGCGCACTTCCTCGTCGATCTTGCGCGCGGTCTCGTCGGAGACGTTCTTGTGCTGGGTCACGGCGCGGCCCAGGAATACTTCGTCCTCTTCCTCGCCGTAGGTCACCGGGCCGAGCTTGTCGGACAGGCCCCACTTGGTCGCCATGTTGCGGGCCATCTTGGTGGCGCGCTCGATGTCGTTGGAGGCGCCGGTGGTGACCTTGTCCTCGCCGAAGATCAGCGCCTCGGCCACGCGGCCACCGTACAGCGAGCACAGCTGCGATTGGATGGCCACCCGGTTGATGCTGTACTTGTCGCCTTCCGGCAGGTACATGGTGACGCCGAGCGCACGACCACGCGGAATGATGGTGACCTTGTAGACCGGGTCGTGCTCCGGCACCAGGCGACCGACGATGGCGTGACCCGCCTCGTGATACGCCGTCAGCTTCTTTTCGTCCTCGCTCATGGCCATCGAGCGGCGCTCGGTGCCCATCAGGATCTTGTCGCGCGCCTTGTCCAGATGGGTCATGCGAACTTCGCGCGCGTTCTCGCGGGCCGCGAACAGCGCCGCTTCGTTGACCAGGTTGGCGAGGTCCGCGCCGGAAAAGCCCGGGGTGCCGCGCGCGATGGTCATCGGATCGACGTCCGTGGCGATCGGCACGCGACGCATGTGCACCTTGAGGATCTGCTCGCGGCCCTTCACGTCCGGCAGGCCGACCACGACCTGGCGGTCGAAACGGCCCGGACGCAGCAGCGCCGGGTCCAGCACGTCCGGACGGTTGGTGGCCGCGATGACGATGACGCCCTCGGTACCCTCGAAGCCGTCCATCTCGACCAGCAACTGGTTGAGGGTCTGCTCGCGCTCGTCGTGACCGCCACCCAGGCCGGCGCCACGATGGCGGCCGACGGCGTCGATCTCGTCGATGAAGATGATGCACGGCGCGTGCTTCTTGGCCTGCTCGAACATGTCGCGCACGCGGCTGGCGCCGACGCCCACGAACATCTCGACGAAGTCGGAGCCGGAGATGGAGAAGAACGGCACCTTGGCCTCGCCCGCGATGGCCTTGGCCAGCAGGGTCTTGCCGGTACCCGGCGGGCCCACCATCAGCACGCCGCGCGGAATCTTGCCGCCCAGCTTCTGGAACTTGCCCGGGTCGCGCAGGAACTCGACCAGCTCGCCCACTTCTTCCTTGGCTTCGTCGCAGCCGGCGACGTCGCTGAAATTGACCTTGATCTGGTCTTCACCCTGCAGCTTGGCGCGCGAGCGGCCGAAGCTCATGGCGCCGCGCCCACCCGCGCCGGCCTGCATCTGGCGCATGAACCAGATGAACACGCCCACGATCAGGATGATCGGCAGCCAGTTGAGCAGCAGGCCCAGCAACGAGAAGCCGTTGTTGGAGGGTTCCTGGCGCACTTCCACGCCCTTGTCCTGCATCTGCTTGACCACCGAGTTGGTGGACCAGCCCAGGACCGGCGCGACGGTGCGGAACGAGCTGCCGTCCTTCAGCTTGCCGCTGATGGTGGCCGGCTGGTCGGCGCTGATGGTGGCCGCGGCCACGTTGCCGTTGTCCACGCTCTGCACGAAGCTGCTGTAGGGCAGATCCGAGGAGGACGCGCCATGCGGATTGAAGCTCTGGAACACCGTCAGCAGTACGACTGCGATGATCAGCCAGAGCAGCAGGTTTTTCGCCATTTCATTCATGCACGGTTCTCGCCCGATTGCCCGCCATGGATCTTGCGCCCCATGGCCAATGCATACACTTCACGCGAACGCGCGCGGGAAGCCTTAGGTTTACGCATCGTTACGCGGGTGAAGTCTGCGCGCAAGCTGCGTATGTATTCGTCAAAGCCTGTCCCCTGGAACAACTTGATCAGGAAAGACCCGCCCGGTTTGAGCCACTGGCGGCTGAAATCCAGCGCCAGCTCGGCCAGGTCCATCGCCCGGATCTGGTCGGCCAGGGCCACGCCACTCATATTGGGGGCCATATCAGACAGCACAAGATCGACCTGCTGGCCCTGCAGGCGGCTTTCCAGCTCGCGCAGGACCGATTCCTCGCGGAAGTCGCCCTGGAGGAAGTCCACCCCGCCGATGCCCTGCATGGGCAGGATATCCATGGCGACCACGGTGCCGCTGTCGCCCAGGCGCTGCCGCACCAGCTGCGACCAGCCGCCCGGCGCCGCGCCCAGGTCGACCACCCGCATGCCGGGCTTGAGCAGGCGGTCCTTGTCGATCAGTTCTTCCAGCTTGTAGACCGCACGCGAGCGAGCCCCTTCCGCCTGGGCTTTCTTCACATAAACGTCATCGAAATGCTCCCGCAGCCAGCGGGAACTGCTTTTGCTGCGAGACATGGGTCGGCAACTGCCACAGATACGGGGGAGATGACCCCATGATAACCTTAGCGGTCCTATCGCAGCGAATCCGAGACTGAACGCATGGCACTTTCCCCCTCGCAGCGTCGCTATCTGCGCAGCCTCGCCCATGACCTGCACCCGGTCATCCTGCTCGGCGCCAAGGGCGCGACCGATGCCGTGGTGAAGGAACTGGACCTTGCCCTGTCCCATCATGAGCTCGTGAAAGTGAAGCTCTCGGGCGGTGACAAGGAAGAGCGCCAGCAGCAGATCGACTTCCTCGCCGAAGGCACCCAGTCAGAGAGCGTGCAGCAGATCGGTCATATCGTCGTGCTTTTCCGCCGCAACGAAGACGAGCCCAAGCTCGCCCTGCCCCGCTGATGGATCTTTCGCTCGACCGTCCCGGCAATTACCTGTTCGTGCGCCGCGTGGGCCCACGCAGCATCATCGTGGTCGATCGCGAACTTACCTCCAGCTTCCTGCTCTCGCCTGAGCGTGCGGTGGAAAACTGGCCGGTGGCTGCGTCGAAGGAATTGGACGCCAGCCATGTGGACGCCATCCTCGAACTGGATCCGGAAGTCGTCCTGCTGGGCACCGGCGAGCGCCAGGTGTTTCCCGCCCCCGCCTTCATGGCCGGCCTGCTGCGAAAGGGCGTGGGCATCGAGGTGATGGACAACGCGGCCGCGGCACGTACCTATGACCTGCTGGCCGGCGAGCGTCGGCGCGTGGTGGTCGCCTTCATTCTGCCGGGCTGATCCGGGCATCCCTATCCATCCCTGCGGGAGCGCACCCGGTGCGCGATAGCCTGCCTCGGGGCCAGCCTGAAGCGCTGCGGTCGCGCACTGGGTGCGCTCCTGCAAAACGAATATCGCGGCGCGGTGAATCAGCGCGACGGCAGATAACCCAGCGGATCGACCGGATTGCCGTCCTTGCGTATCTGGAACTGCAGTTCGTCACGCGATGCGCCGGTGGAACCCATCTCGGCAATCTGCTGCCCGGCGGTCACGCGCTGGCCTTCCTTCACCAGTCGCTTGCTGTTGTGGCCGTAGGCCGACAGGTAGCTGTCGTTGTGCTTGACGATGATCAGCTCGCCGTAACCCACCAGGCCATTGCCGCTGTAGACCACCACGCCATCGGCGGCGGCACGCACGGCATCGCCTGACTTGCCGGCGATCTCGATGCCGGGAATGGCGTCGCCGGATTGGAAACGCTTGATCAGCGAACCGTCCGCGGGCCATCGCCAGGTCACGCCGCCGTTGGCACGCGTGGCTCCCGGCGCAATGGCGGCCGGCGGTGCCGGTGGGGGCGTGTTGCTGGCCGTGGCCGCCGGCGCTCCGGCAATCGGTACGACCGGCGTGGTGCTCGCCGCCGAGGCGAGCGGAGCGGCCGGAGCCGGCGGCGTCTGGGCAGGCGCTGCGGGTTGCGTGCCCACGGGCGACTGACCCGCAGGGGCGGCATGCGCGGGAGCGGGCGCCGGAGTCGATGGCTTGGCAGTCGTGGCAGCCACGGCTGCGGGCGCTGCATGCGCAGGGGCCGCCGGCGTGCCGTTGGGGGCCGCCAGCTTCAATTCCTGCCCAGGCCAGATCGTGTATGGCGAAGCGATGTTGTTCCAGCTGGCAAGGTCGCGGAAATCGACGCCGTTACGAAACGCGATCGAATAGAGCGTGTCGCCCTTGCTGACCTTGTAGGTGCCACCCGGCGCGGGCCGGCTCGCCGGGGCAACGGTGGCCGCGGTGCGAGAGGAGGAGGTTCCTGCCGTGGGTTCGACCACGACCGAGCGCTGCGTTCCGCAGGCGGCCAACACCACGATGGCAGAGGTCAGGGTGAGCGACCGGAGATATCCATTCATGGCAATGAGCATAGCGAGGCGGCACGGTATTTTCATGCGTACGACGCCCGACGGTGCGTCAGCGCCACGGCCATCGTTCAGCGCGACCAGATCCACCAGGCCAGCAAGCCCGCCAGGATCACCAGCGCCGCCCAGCCGATCCGTTCGATGTGCTTGTGCAGGATGCGTTCGGCGCGCTCGCCGAAAATGCGGATCAGCAGCGCGAGCAACCACACCCGCTTGCCGCGGCCGACGGCCATGCAGACCAGGAACGGAATCACCGGCACGCCGACGATGCCCGACGCCCAGGTGACGAACTTCATCGGGACGACGGGCTGCAGGGCCGCGAGCGCGAGCACCACCAGCAGGCCGAGCCAATGCTCGTTCATCTGCATGCGCAGGTTGTCGACGCCCTTCTCGATCGGCGCCAGCAGATGCAGCGAATCGAGCAGCGGCGACAGCGCGTGGAAAGCCCAGTGGCCGAGCGCGTAGCCGACCAGCGAACCGAGCAACGAGAACAGCAGGCTGATGTTGGCGTAGAAGAAGGCCTTGTGACGCTTGCCGAGCATCATCGGCGCAAGCATCACTTCCGGCATGATCGGGAAGATGAAGGCCTCGACGAAGCTCAATCCGCAGAGGTAGTACACAGCCCTGGGATCGCGCGCCCACGTGAGTGCGCGCGCATACAGCGGTCCGAACAGACGCATGCTCAGGAATGTCCTTGTAGGCAGTGGCGCATCAACCGATGCCGCCGAGCAATGGCACGAAACTGACCGCTGCCAGTTCCTCCTGGATGAAGTCGCCCTGCCCGTCGCCGCGCATGCGGATCAGCATCTGGTTGCTGGGCGAACCCACCGGCGCCACCAGCACGCCGGTGGGGCTGAGCTGGTCGAGGACGGCATGCGGGATCGCATCGCCCGCCGCGGTGAGGATGATGGCGTCGAACGGCGCCTCGTCCGGCCAGCCAAGCTTGCCGTCGTCGTGACGCGAGCGGATGTTGGTCAGGCCCAATTGCCGGAAGCGGCGGCGCGCCTGGCGCAGCAGCTCCTCGATGCGCTCGACCGTATAGACCTGCGGCACCACCTGGGCCAGCACCACGGCCTGGTAACCCGAGCCAGTGCCGATTTCCAGCACCTTCTGCGGCACGCCGAATTCAAGCAGCGCTTCCGTCATGCGCGCCACCACCCATGGCTGGGAGATGGTCTGGCCATGGCCGATCGGCAGCGCGGTGTTTTCGTAGGCGCGCGAGTGCAGCGCCTGGTCGATGAAATGATGGCGCGGCGTGTTGCGGATCACGTCGATCACGCGCTGGTCGCGGATGCCCTCTTCCTTGAGCTTGGTAGCCAGGCGATCGCGCGCGCGCTGCGAGGTCATGCCCTCGCCCTTCAATGCGGATGGCGGCAATGGATGCACGTTCATGCCCTCACGCCGCCTCTTCGGCGTTCTTGCCGCCGACACCCTTGTTCAACGCGCCGACCCAGCTGCTGACCTTTTCCAGCGCCTGGAAGCGCGTGAGGTCCACATGGATGGGCGTCACCGAGACATAGCCGCGACGCACCGCATTGAAGTCGGTGCCGGGACCGGCATCGTCCACGTCACCCGCGGGGCCGATCCACCAGATGGTCTTGCCGCGGGGATCGGTCTGCTTGATGCACGGTGCGGAACGATGACGCTTGCCCAGGCGGGTGACTTCGAAACCGTGGATTTCATCCCACGGGCGGTCCGGCACGTTCACGTTGAGGATCGTGTCCGCCGGCAACGGATCGACCAGCAGTCGCTGCATCAGCAGCAGCACGGCGTTCGCCGCCGACTCGTAGTGGATGCCGTTGTGGTCCTTGCTCACCAGCGACACGGCAATGGCGGGCAGGCCCAGGAAGCGCCCTTCCATGGCCGCTGACACGGTGCCGGAATAGATCACATCGTCGCCGAGGTTGGCGGAATTGTTGATGCCGGACACCACGATGTCGGGCTCGTGGTCGAGCATGCCCGCCAGCGCCAGGTGCACGCAATCGGTCGGCGTGCCGGCGACACGGTAATAACCGTTGTCCATCCGCAGCGCGCGGATGGGGGCATCCAGCGTGAGTGAATTGCTGGCGCCGGAACGGTCTCGGTCCGGCGCCACCACCGTGACTTGGCCGACCGCGCCGAGGCGCTCGGCGAGCACGCGGATGCCAGGTGCATCCACGCCGTCGTCGTTGCTTACCAGAACTCGCATGATGATCCGTTCAAAGCCAATCGCGGCGCTTCGGTTTCGACGAAACACGCCGGGTGAAGCCTGAAGTCTACCGGACCGGGGCCATGGTTTCACATTGCCCGGAAGCCCGGTTCCGCAGGCCCGCCACCAACCCGGCTCATGGCCGCCGCGACGCCGGAATCCTTCGGCTGCATTACGATGCAGGCATGAAACATCGCCCGCCAGCCCAGGTCTCCGATGACGATGCACGCCTGTTTCGCGAAGCCATCGGCGAGGTAAAGGCTTTTGACCCGGTGGCTCCGCCGCCGGCCGCGCCCAAGCCGGCCCCCGAGCCACGCATGTTCGAAGCGGACGAAGCCGCCGTACCCGGTGAACTGCTGGACATGGCCTTCGATCCCACGCTGCTCGAAGTCGGCGAAGAGCTGAGCTATCTACGGGATGGCTATCCGCCCAAACTGCTGCGCCAGCTCAAGCGTGGCCAATTCAGCGTGCAGGACGACATCGACCTGCACCAGATGAACGCCGCCGCGGCGCAGGCCTGCATCAACGATTTCCTCGCCGACGCCAAGCGACGGGGCATCCGCTGCGTGCGCATCGTGCACGGCAAGGGCTTGCGCTCGCGCGCGGCCGGCCCGGTGCTGAAAGTGCTGACGGACCGGATGTTGAGGCGGCGTGATGACGTGGTGGCGTTTGCTTCGGCAAGGCCGATGCGAGGGGGGAACGGGGGCGGTAGTGGTGCTTTTGAAGGGGTGAACTGTCCCGGTCACCTTTCTTTTGTAGGAGCGCACCTTGTGCGCGACCGCCTTTCGCGCCGGTCTGCATGTCGTCGCTCTTTTGATGCCGGCTGTTGCCTTCGGTTGCCGCGCTGCCTACGACCGTAGGAAGTCCCCCGTGGGACGCGGCGGGCGTTTCAACGTCCTGCCGCCCCCTGTAGGAGCGCACCCTGTGCGCGACAGCCTTTCGCGCCGGTCTGCACGTCTATTGCTCTTGTGATGACGGTTTGCCTCCGGTTGCCACGCTATCGCGAGCATGCCGCCTACGACCGTAGAAAGTCCCCGTGTGACGCGGCGCTCGATCCCCTGCCGGCCTCTGTAGGAGCGCACCCTGTGCGCGACCGCCTTTCGCGGCGGTCTGCATGGTTGTGGCTTTTATGAGAGCAGGCTATTCCCTTCGGTAGCTCCGCTAACGCCAGGGTGCCGCCTACGCAGCGGGCGTTTCGACGTCCTGCCGGCGACGCGAAGCTAGTCCCCGTGGGACGACGCAAAGCTAGTCCCGTGGGACCGCCGAGTCACTTTTCTTTTGCTGGCCCACGCACGCGCAGGAGCGCGTGCGAACGGCGAAGCCGGCCCGTAGGGCGGAGGGCAGGATGCCCGGAGTCAAAGATCCCACGGGGACTAGCTTCGCGTCGAAAGTAACCCAAAGAAAATGGCCTTCAGAGCCAGAGCTCATGGCGATATGCGGGGTAGAAGCGTCGGATGACCGAGGCCAGCTACGGTGCGCTCGTTACTACCTCAAGCGGAGCGGCTACACCGCAACGCGCCGATACGAAGAGGACTTAAAGCAGGCTCTCGGATTGCCGCTGCGTAGGCGTCCCGTTGGCGGCGGCGCCACAATCGAAGACTGACGCCACTGGATGGCTTGCTACGCTCGCCCTTCGAGGCCGCCCTACGGGCGCTCTGCGCGCTTCGCGCTTGTCCGGCCTACGCCGGGATGACGCTCATGGGGATCGAGGCGAAAGGCGGTCGCGTACTGGGTGCGCTCCTACAGAAGGCGGCGTGGAGACGATAGCGTCTCCCAACGCGTTCCATCGACGGCAGGGCACGCGTCGCCTACGTCCTCGCCAGCTCCCTCACCACCGTCGTCGCATAGGCCCCTGCCGGCAGCTCGAAGCTCAGCTCCAGCGCGTCGCCTGCCAGCCAGCGCCAGTTGAGGTTGCGGGGAATCATGCGCAGTGCGCGACGCTCCTGGTCCATCTTGGCGGCGACGAGGCCATCCGCGAGATCGCTGTTGGCTGCGGCGACCGCGTTTTCGAGCGCGGCCACATCGGCTTGGGCCGGCGTATCGCCACGCCCCCACAGCGGGCCCGAAGGATGGATGTCGCCTTTGGCGAGTCGCTCGGAAAGCACGGCATCGAACGGCTCGGGGCCGAACCACGAGCGCGAACCATCCAGCGCCCAGATTTCGCCTTCCATCGGCGCATCCCAGCCGGCCTGCTCGACGCGCGCGGCCAGCACGGCATTGAAGATGTGCGAGCGCGCGGCGGAGAGCAGGAAATGCCGCTTGTCGCGGTCGACGCGACGCCCCGCGAACATCGCCCTCGCCTGCGCGACGTTGCCGCCTTCGCGACCGAAACGCTGCTCGCCAAAATAGTTGGGCACGCCACGCTGCGCGATCTGGGCGAGCACCTGCTCCGCCACGGCGCGGTCTCCTTGCACGTCGCGCAGCACGAGCACGAAACGGTTGCCACGCAGGGCGCCGCGCTTGAGCTTGCGCTTGTGGCGCGTTGCCGCCAGCACCTTCACTTCCGCGTGCGGGAATGCGGACCAGTCGGGATCGGGCTTGCCGGCCAGCTGCACCGAGAAGGTCTGCCGCGTGACGGCATGGCGGTCCTTGAGGCCGGCGTAGCCGACATTGAGCGGCGGCACCCCGGCGAAGCGCGCCAGTTCTTTCGCTACCCAGTCGGTGTTGGAGCCGCGCTTTTCGACCCATAGCAGTGCGTGTTCGCCTTCGCCATCGGCGTCATAGCCCAGGATTTCCTCCACCTGGAAATCTTCCGGGGCAGCCCGCAACACCGCGGTCAGCGCCGGGTTGCCATAGGCATAGGGCAGTTCGAGATCGGACATGGGACTCCACCGGGCACGCCGGCATCAAGAAGTTGAATGGCGCCAGCGGCGCATTACATCAGGAACAGCGTGGCGAGGCCGAGAAAGATGAAGAAGCCGCCCGAGTCGGTCATGGCGGTAATCATCACGCTGGAGCCCAGCGCGGGATCGCGGCCCAGCTTCGTCATCAGCATGGGAATGGCCACGCCGCAGAAGGCCGCCAGCACGAGGTTGAGCGTCATGGCGGCGGTCATCACCGCGCCCAGGTGCGGATTGTCGTAGAGCAGCCATGCCACCGTGCCGATCACGCCGCCCCACACGAGGCCATTGACCAGCGCCACGATGATTTCCTTGCCCCACAAGCGCCGGGCGCTCGCGGGAGAAATCTGGTCCAACGCCAGCGCGCGCACGATCATGGTGATGGTCTGGTTGCCGGAGTTGCCGCCGATGCCGGCGACGATCGGCATCAAGGCAGCCAGCGCCACCAGATGCTGGATGGAGCCTTCGAACAGGCCGATGACGCGCGACGCGATGAAGGCGGTGACGAGGTTGATCGCCAGCCAGGCCCAGCGGTTACGCACGGATTTCCAGGCCGAGGCGAAGATGTCCTCTTCCTCGCGCAGGCCGCCACGGCTAAGCGCCTCGCTTTCGCTTTCCTCACGCAGCACGTCCACCATCGAATCGATGGTGATGCGCCCGATCAGGTGGCCGTTGCCATCGACTACCGGCGCGGTGACCAGGTCGTAACGCTCGAAAGCCTGTGCGGTCGCGTATGCGTCGTCCGTGGGATGAAAGGTGTTGACGTCCGGCGCCATCACCTCGCTGACCGTCTTTTCCGGCGAATTGACCAGCAGCCAATGCACCGGCAACACACCGGTGAGCAGGTTGTCCTGGTTGACCACGAACAGCTTGTCGGTCTGCGCGGGCAGCTCGTCGAAGCGGCGCAGGTAGCGCAGCACGGTTTCCAGCGTGATGTCTTCCCGGATGGTCACCATCTCGAAGTCCATCAACGCGCCGACCTGGTCGTCCGGGTAGGACAACGCCGCCTGCACGCGCTCGCGCTGCTGCGCGTCGAGGCTGGCCATCAGTTCGGGCAGCACCTCGGTGGGCAGGTCCTCGACGAGATCGGCCAGTTCGTCCGCGTCCAGGGGCTCCACCGCGGCGAGGATCTCGTGCTGGTCCATGTCCGCGATGAGCGATTCGCGCACCGCGTCGGACACTTCCAGCAGGATTTCGCCATCGCGATCCGCCTTCACCCGCTGCCAGATGGCGAGGCGGTCTTCCAGCGGCAGCGCCTCGAGCACATAGGCGATGTCGGCCGGATGCAGCGCGTCGAGCAGTCGCTGCAGTTCCACCTGGCTTTCGCGGAAGCCCAGGTCGGCGTCGGGCTCGGGAAGCTGCCCCAGGCCGCGCAGCTTGCGCAGCAACTCGCTGATCAGGTCGAGTTGCTCGTGCAACCGCGAAGCCGATCCGCGGGCGCCAGCCTCGCTCATGCCATGACCAGCAACACGCAGGCCTGGGCGGCAATGCCTTCGCCGCGGCCGGTGAAGCCCAGCTTTTCCGTGGTGGTGGCCTTGATGCTCACGCGGCCGAGCTCACAACCCAATGCTTCGGCCACCGCCTCCCGCATGGCCAGGGAATGCGGCCCGACCTTGGGCGCCTCGCAGATCACCGTGACGTCGGCATTGCCCAGCGCATAACCCTGCTCACGCATCAGCTTCGCGGCGTGGCGCAGGAAGATCCGGCTGTCCGCGTTGCGCCACTGTTCCTGGCTCGGCGGGAAATGGCGACCGATGTCCCCCAGCGCCAACGCACCGAAGATCGCGTCGCACAGGGCGTGGATCACCACGTCACCGTCGGAATGCGCCACCACGCCACGGTTGTGCGGCACGCGCACGCCGCCGAGCATCACATGGTCGCCCTCGCCGAAGACGTGTACATCGAAGCCCTGGCCGATCCGCATCATGAAGAAACTCCTTACCTGGTTCGCGGCAACAGGAACTCGGCCAGCGCGAAGTCCGCGGCCGTCGTCACCTTGATGTTGTCTTCGGCACCCTCGACCAGCAACGGCGAAAAACCTGCCCGCTCCATCGCCATCGCCTCGTCGCTCACCGTGACGCCGGCGACCGATGCCGCCTGCAGTGCCCGTGAAAGATCACCGCGGCGGAACATCTGCGGCGTGAAGGCGCGCCAGCGATGGTCGCGCGGTTCGGTCTCATGACTGCGGCCATCCATGCCCGCCCGCTTGAGCGTGTCGCGCAGCGGCGCACCAAGCAGGCCACCACCGGCCGGCACGCCACGCTCGACCAAGCGCGCGATGTCGGCTTCGCGCACGCAGGGGCGCGCGGCGTCGTGCACCAGCACGAACGCCTCTTCGGCGACATCCGTGGGAAGCGCATTGAGCCCCGCGAGCACGGAGTCGCAACGCTCGGCGCCGCCGATGGCGGTCAGCACCGGCTTGCCGCCGAGCTGGTCGATGGCGGGCCAAAGCGCGTCGCCTTCTCCCAGCACCACCATCAGGCCAGCGATCAGCGGATGGGCGGCCAGGCGATCCAGCGTGTGCAGGATCAACGGGCGCCCCGCGAGCGGCAGGTATTGCTTGGGAAGATCGCCACCGACCCGGGTGCCGCGACCCGCCGCCGGCACCACACACCACAGGGCCGCCATGTCAACGGCCGCCGGTGGATGCGGCCGGCGCGGGCGCCTGGCTGGCGCCCGGCTTCTCGACCACCTGGTAGAACGTTTCGCCCGGCTTGATCAGGCCCAACTCGGCGCGTGCGCGAGCCTCGACGGCCTGTTCGCCGTGCTTGAGGTCGTCCACGTCCGCACCCAGCGCCTGGTTGCGCTGCTGCAACCTGTCGTTGTCCTCACCCTGCTTTTTCACCGCCGCGCGCAAGGTTTCCACCTCGCGCACGCCGCCATTGCCGTGCCACAGTTTCATCTGCAGCGCGATCAGCAGGACGATAAGGACCAGGGCGACCCAACGCACCATCGTCGATCGTCGCTCCCTGTCAGCCCGGCAGGTGGGCGAGGTTCGGGAACGCGTTGCGACCGGCGTAGGTCGCGGCCGAACCCAGCGCCTCTTCGATGCGCAGCAGCTGGTTGTACTTGGCCACGCGGTCGGTGCGGCACAGCGAACCGGTCTTGATCTGGGTCGCGGTGGTCGCCACGGCGATGTCGGAGATGGTGGTGTCCTCCGTCTCGCCCGAGCGGTGCGACACGATCGCGGCGTACTTGGCGGCGTCGGCCATGGCGATGGCTTCCAGCGTCTCGGACAGCGTACCGACCTGGTTGACCTTGATGAGGATCGCGTTGGCGATCTTCTTGTCGATGCCTTCCTGGAAGATCGCCGGGTTGGTCACGAACAGGTCGTCGCCCACCAGCTGTACGCGCTTGCCGATGGTGTCGGTGAGGTGCTTCCAGCCGGTCCAGTCGCCTTCGGCCATGCCGTCCTCGATGGTGACGATCGGGTACTGCCTGGCCCAGCTGGCCAGCACGTCGACCCACTGCTCCGGCGTGTAGACCTTGCCTTCGCCTTCCAGGTCGTACTTGCCGTCCTTGAAGAACTCCGAGCTGGCCACGTCGAGGCCAAGCAGGATGTCGCTGCCCACCTGGTAGCCGGTCTTGCCGATCGCCTCGAGGATGGTGTCCAGCGCCTCGATGTTCGAACGCAGGTTCGGCGCGAAGCCGCCTTCGTCACCCACGGCGGTGTTGAGGCCCTTGCCCTTCAGCACGCTCTTGAGCGCGTGGAAGATCTCGGTGCCGGCGCGCAGCGCCTCGGCGAAGGTCGGCAGGCCAACCGGCAGCACCATGAATTCCTGCACGTCGACGTTGTTGTCGGCATGCGCACCGCCGTTGATGATGTTCATCATCGGCACCGGCAGCGAACCCGGCTTGCCGGTGGTGCCGTTGATGGTGGCGAGGTACTGCCACAGCGGCTGGCGGTTCTGCGCGGCGACGGCATGCGCGGCGGCCATCGAAACGCCGAGGATGGCGTTGGCGCCCAGCTTGCCCTTGTTCGGCGTGCCGTCGAGGTTGATCAGCCTGGCGTCCAGGCCGCCCTGGTTTGCCGCGTCGAAGCCCTTCAGCTCGCTGGCGATGGAATTGTTGACGTTGAGCACGGCGTTCTTCACGCCCTTGCCCAGGTAGCGCGACTTGTCGCCGTCACGCAGCTCGACCGCCTCGCGCGAACCCGTCGACGCACCGCTCGGCACCGCGGCGCGGCCAAAGCCGCCGCCAGCAAGGGTCACTTCCGCTTCAAGCGTGGGGTTGCCGCGGGAATCGAGGATTTCACGTGCGTGGATGCGGGTGATTTCAGTGCTCATGAGGTCCGTAGCTTGATGAGGTGAATGAAGCGAGGGGGAACCATCCTGCCTGATTTGCGGGGGATTGGCTTCATTCGCCTCCCCCAAGGGCAAATCTAGAGCGTGTGTTCCAGGAACACGTGGCGCTTGGTCACCCGGTCGAGTTCGAGCAGGGTTTCCAGCAGCGCTTCCATCTTGCCGAGCGGCCAGGCGTTGGGGCCGTCGCTCAGGGCTTTTTCCGGATTGGGGTGCGTTTCCGCGAACAGGCCCGACACGCCCACGGCCACTGCCGCGCGCGCCAGCACCGGCACGAATTCGCGCTGGCCACCCGAGCTGGTGCCCTGCCCGCCCGGCAGCTGCACCGAGTGCGTGGCGTCGAACACCACCGGGCAGCCGGTGTCGCGCATGACGCTCAGCGAACGCATGTCCGACACCAGGTTGTTGTAGCCGAAGCTCGCGCCGCGTTCGCAGACCATGATGTCGTCGTTGCCGACGGCCTTGGCCTTCTCGACCACGTTCTTCATGTCCCAGGGCGCGAGGAACTGGCCCTTCTTGATGTTCACCGGCTTGCCGGCGCGCGCCACGTTCTGGATGAAATCGGTCTGGCGGCACAGGAAGGCCGGCGTCTGCAGCACGTCGACCACCGCGGCCACTTCGTTCATCGGCGTGTATTCGTGCACGTCGGTGAGCACGGGCACGCCAAGCTGGCGCTTCACTTCGCCCAGGATCTTCAGGCCCGCTTCCATGCCCGGACCGCGAAAGCTGGTGCCCGAGGAACGGTTGGCCTTGTCGAAGCTGGACTTGAAGATGAAGTGGATGCCGAGCTTGGAGGTGATTTCCTTGAGCGTGCCGGCGGTATCCAGCTGCAACTGCTCGGACTCGACCACGCAGGGGCCGGCGATCAGGAACAGGGGCTGGTCCAGGCCGACTTCAAAGCCGCACAACTTCATGCAACGGACTCCTTGGCGAGACGCTCACCCTCGCGCACCGCCTTGAACTCGCGGGCGGACTGCACGAAGCCGATGAACAGCGGATGGCCGTCGCGCGGGGTGGAAGTGAATTCTGGATGCGCCTGGCAGCCGAGGAACCACGGGTGCTTCTGCTGCGGCAGCTCGACGATCTCCACCAGCAGGTCGTCCATCGACTTGCCGGAGATCACCAGCCCCAGGTCCTCGAACGACTGGCGATAGCGGTTGTTGAACTCGTAACGGTGGCGATGACGCTCGCGCACCACGTCCTGGCCATACAGCTGGCGGGCCAGCGTGCCGGTCTTCAGGCGGCACTCCTGCGCGCCCAGTCGCATGGTGCCGCCGAGGTCCGAGCGCTCGCTGCGCTGCTCGACTTCGCCGGTGGCGGTGGTCCACTCGGTGATCAGGGCGATCACCGGGTCAGGCGTGTTGCGGTCGTTCTCGCTGGAATCGGCGGCGGTGAGACCGGCGACGCTGCGCGCAAAGTCCACCACGGCCGCGTGCATGCCATAGCAGATGCCGAAGTACGGCACGCCCTTCTCGCGGGCGTACCTGGCGGCCAGCACCTTGCCTTCGAAGCCGCGCTTGCCGAAGCCGCCCGGCACCAGGATGGCATCGGCGCCACCGAGTACCTTGGCCGCGCCTTCGGCCTCGACCTGCTCCGAATCAACCCAGTTGAGATTGACGCGGGTCTGCTGCTTGATGCCGCCGTGGCGCAGCGCCTCGCCCAGGGACTTGTAGGCGTCCTTGTGCTCGACGTACTTGCCGACGATGGCGACGGTGACCTCGTCCTTCGGGTTCTCCACCGCGTCGACCGTGCGCTGCCACGAGGACAGGTCGGCCGGGCCGGCCTGCAGGTTCAGGCGCTTGACCACGATCTCGTCGAGGCCCTGCTTGTGCAGCCACAACGGCTGCTTGTAGATGATGTCCACGTCGGCCGCGCTGATCACGGCGTTCTCGGGCACGTTGGTGAACAGGGCGATCTTGCGGCGCTCGCCGTCCGGCAGCGGCTGCTCGCAACGGCACAGCAGCACGTCCGGCTGGATACCGATCGAGCGCAGCTCCTTCACCGAGTGCTGGGTCGGCTTGGTCTTGATCTCGCCGGCGGCCTTGATGTACGGCACCAGGGTCAGGTGCATGAACAGGCACTTCTCCGGGCCATGCTCGATGCGCAGCTGGCGGATGGCCTCCAGGAACGGCAGCGACTCGATGTCGCCCACCGTGCCGCCGATCTCGACCAGCGCCACGTCGAAGCCGCGGGTGGCCTCGTGGATGCAGTGCTTGATCTCGTCGGTGATGTGCGGGATGACCTGCACGGTGGCGCCCAGGTAGTCGCCGCGGCGCTCCTTGCGGATCACCGACTCGTAGATCTTGCCCGTGGTGATGGAGTTCTTGCCGGTGAGGCGGGTATGGACGAAGCGCTCGTAGTGGCCCAGGTCCAGGTCGGTCTCGGCGCCGTCGTCGGTCACGTAGACCTCGCCGTGCTGGAAGGGACTCATGGTGCCCGGATCCACGTTGATGTACGGATCGAGCTTCATCATGGTGACCGAGAGGCCACGCGCTTCCAGGATGGAAGCCAGCGACGCCGCGGCGATGCCCTTGCCAAGCGAGGACACCACACCGCCGGTGACGAAAATCAGGGGGGTCATGGGATGCAGCCGTGCTGGAAATTTGTATTTTAGAGGAAGAACGGTCCGGCCGCGAGGGCTGCAGGCGGTTAGATGACTGGATCGTTCAAGATTTGGCCCCGAGCCACAGCCCGAAATGCCGACCCACCCCTCACCGTCATTCCGGCGCAGGCCGGAATCCAGCAGCCGTATGGCCGGGCTGTCGCTGAGCGACTAGGGCGTTCCTACGACAGCCGCGTCTCACCGCAACTGGATTCCGGCCTGCGCCGGAATGACGGGCGCGTGGGGCCTACAGCCGGCTGTTGAAGTGTGCCAAGGACCAAAAACAAAGGCGCCCACGGGCGCCTTTGTTGCTACTCCGATGAGCCAGCCCTACTCCACCGGCATCATCTTCGACGTCGGATGCATCATGTTCACGTTCATGTTGTGCAGCACCCACAGCGAGCCGACCACCACGATGGCCAGGATCAGCAGGGTGAACAGCATGATGGCGAGGTTGCCGCGCTGCGACGGCGAGGTGCCCATGTGCAGGAAGCAGACCAGCTGGACCACCAGCTGGGCCACGCCGAACACGATGATGCCCGGCATCATCAGGTCGTGCGGCACCAGGCCGCTCATGACCACGCCGAACGAGGCCAGGGTCAGCACCACCGACAGCGCGAAGCCGATCAGGTACGACCGGGTGCTGCCGTGGTCGGCATGGGCGGCCCCGTGATGGGCCGCGTCGTGGGAAGGGTGAGCGCCCGACATCAGATGGCCCCCCGCAGGTAGACAAAGGTGAACACGCAGATCCAGACGATATCCAGGAAGTGCCAGAACAGGCTCAGGCACGACAGGCGGCGACGGTTCGCATCGTCGAGGCCGTGGCGGCGGACCATGTCCATCATCACCACCAGCCAGATCAGGCCGCAGGTGACGTGCAGGCCGTGCGTGCCCACGAGGGTGAAGTAGCTGGACAGGAACGCGCTGGTGCTCGGGCCCGCGCCCTCATGGACCAGCTTGGCGAACTCGTACACTTCCATGCCGATGAAGCCGGCGCCGAACACGAAGGTCACCGCCAGCCACGCCAGCAGCCTGCCCTTGCGGCCGGCATGCATGTTGAGCATGGCCATGCCGAAGGTGACCGAGGAGACCAGCAGCAGCATGGTCTCGCCGAGCACGTACGGCAGCTCGAACAGCTCCTTGCCGGTGGGGCCGCCCGCCGTGCTGTTGGCCAGCACGGCAAACGTGGCGAACAGGCCCGAGAAGATCAGGCAGTCGCTCATCAGATAGATCCAGAACCCCAGCAGGGTCTTGGATCCATCGTCGTGGTGGTGATGGTCGACGCCGCCGCCGTGGACGTCGTCGAGTGCGCCGTGGGCGACGCGAACTGCGGTACTGCCCATGGGTTACGCCACCTTCTGACGCTGGGGCGCCGCCACCGGAGCCACCTGCGTGGTCTGGACCTGCTGCAACCTGGCGTGGCGCGAGCGCTCGATCTTCTCGACCTCGGCCGCCGGCACCCAGTAATCGATGTCACGGTCGTAGGCGCGCACGATGAACGCGGCCACCATGCCGACCAGGCCCGCGGCAGCCATCCACCAGATATGCCACACGAGCGCAAAGCCCAGGACCGTACCGAACGCGCCCATCACCACACCGACGCCGGTGTTGCGGGGCATATGAATGTCTTCGTACTTGGCAGGTTGCACGTAAGCGACTCCGTTTTGTTTGTCTTCCCAGAACTGATCCAACTCACGCACCTGCGGAAGCGTGGCGAAGTTGTAGAACGGGGCGGGAGAACTGATGGACCATTCGAGCGTGCGGCCACCCCATGGGTCGCCGCTGGGATCGGTGAGCTTCTTGCGGTCGCGGATGGACACGTAGAACTGCACGAGGGTGCAGAAGATGCCCACCGCGATCACGGCCGCGCCGAGCGCGGCGACGATCAGGTACGGCTGCCAGTCCGGGTTGGCATAGTGGTTCATGCGACGCGTCATGCCCTTCAGGCCCAGCACGTACAGCGGCGCGAAGGCCAGCCAGAAACCCACCAGCCAGCACCAGAACGAGGCCTTGCCCCAGAACTCGTTGAGGCGGAAGCCGAAGGCCTTCGGAAACCAGTAGTTGATCGCGGCGAACACGCCGAACACCACGCCGCCGATGATCACGTTATGGAAGTGCGCGATCAGGAACACGCTGTTGTGCAGGACGAAGTCCGCGCCCGGCACGGCCAGCAGCACGCCGGTGACGCCGCCGATCACGAACGTGACCATGAAGCCCACCGTCCACAGCATCGGCACGTTGTACTCGACGCGGCCGCGGAACATGGTGAACAGCCAGTTGAACAGCTTCGCGCCGGTGGGCACCGAGATGATCATCGTCGTGATGCCGAAGAAGGCATTGACGTTGGCGCCCGACCCCATGGTGAAGAAGTGGTGCAGCCACACCACGAAAGACAGCACGCCGATGCACGAGGTGGCGTACACCATCGACTTGTAGCCGAACAGCGGCTTCCTGGAGAACGTCGCGACGATTTCCGAGTACGCACCGAAGCACGGCAGGATCAGGATGTAGACCTCCGGGTGACCCCAGATCCAGATCATGTTCACGTACATCATGGCGTTGCCGCCAAGTTCGTTCGTGAAGAAGTGCATGTCGAGGTAGCGGTCGGCCGTGAGCAGCGCCAGCGTCACGGTCAGGATCGGGAACGCAGCCACGATCAGGATGTTGGTGACCAGCGAGGTCCACGTAAACACCGGCATCTGCATCAGCTTCATGCCGGGCGCGCGCATCTTCATGATGGTCACGATGAAGTTGATGCCGCTGAGCGTGGTGCCAAGGCCGGACAACTGCAGCGACCAGATGTAGTAGTCGACGCCCACGGTGGGGCTGTATTTGATGCCCGACAGCGGCGGATAAGCCAGCCAACCGGTGGCGGCGAAGTCACCGACGAACAGCGACACCATCACCAGCACCACGCCCGACACGAACAGCCAGAAGCTGAGCGAGTTCAGGAACGGATAGGCCACGTCGCGCGCACCGATCTGCAGCGGCACCACCAGGTTCATCAAGCCGGTGATGAACGGCATCGCCACGAAGAAGATCATGATCACGCCATGGGCGGTGAACACCTGGTCGAAGTGGTGCGGCGGCAGGTAACCGGCGGCGTCGGAGGCGGCCATGGCCTGTTGCAGGCGCATCATGATCGCGTCGGAGAAGCCGCGCAGCAGCATCACCAGCGCCACGATGATGTACATGATGCCGATCTTCTTGTGGTCCACCGAGGTGAACCACTCCTTCCACAGGTAGCCCCACAGACGGTACTTGGTCACGACGGCGAACATTGCGATGCCGCCCAGGATCACGGCGGCGAGCGTGCCCATCACGATCGGCTCGTGATACGGGATCGCATCAAGGGTGAGCTTTCCAAACATGGCTTACTTCTCTGCCTGAGTCGGGGTGGTGTTCGAGGACACAGCGTCCCCGTCCTCGTGGTGGTGCATGTCCATCGGCATGTCGGCCTGCGAAATGTCGTGGTGCGAATCCATCGGCATCTCGCCGTGCGACATGTCACCCATGTGCTTGTTGACCACGCTGGCGAACAGGCCCGACGTCACCTGGCCGTAGTACGACACCGGCGCCTTCTGGCTGGGCTGCGCCAGCGTCTTGTAGCTCTCGCCATCCAGCGTGGCCTGCGTGGCCCTGGCCTTGGCGATCCAGTCCTTGAAGCCATCCTCCGACGTGGCGATGGCCTTGAAATGCATGTCCGAGAAGCCTTCGCCGCTGAAGTTGGTCGAAAGGCCGTCGTAGCTGCCCGGCTCGCGGGCGATCAAATGCAGCTTGGTCTCCATGCCGGCCATCGCGTAGATCTGGCTGCCCAGCTGCGGGATGAAGAACGCGTTCATCACCGAATCGGAGGTGATCTGGAAATTCACCGGGCGGTCGACCGGGAAGGCCAGCTCGTTGACCGAAGCCACGCCGTATTCCGGGTAGACGAACAGCCACTTCCAATCCATCGACACGACCTGCACCGTCACCGGCTTGGCCTCGGACTGCAGCGGCTTGTACGGATCCAGCGCGTGCGAACTGGTCCAGGTAATGGCCGCGAGGATGACGATGATGATGGCGGGGATGGTCCACACCACCAGCTCGATCCGGGTCGAGTGCGACCAGTTCGGCGCATAGGCCGCCTTCTTGTTGCCCGAGCGGTAGCGCCACGGGAACCACAGCGTCATCGCGATGACCGGAATGGCCACGATGGCCATCAGACCCAGCGCGATCAGGATGAGGGATTTCTCATGGGCGCCGATGTCACCCTTGGGGGTGAGCACTTCCATGTTGCAGCCGCTGAGCAGCACGGCGACGCCAACGCCTGCGTAGCGCAAGCGCGAAAGGAGGGAATGCATGTTCACGAACAACCTGGGGGCACTGCGTGGGGACGCGGCATGCTAGCGGCATGCCGCACGGGTTTGAATGCCTCCGAGACACAATGTCGCAGCTGAAAATTCTTGCGCAGATGACTGCGGCTACTTGACACAAAAATGCAAGCGCCAGCACCCGCCTTGCGGGCAGGAAATCGGCGCAAAAACGCTTGAATCGCCGCTGCCGGGCGCCCTGCTACCATGCGGCGATGGAAACCACCGCACCCTCGAAACTGGCCGCCCTGCGCCAGGCGATGCAGCAACACGGCATCGCCGCCTGCCTGATTCCCAGCGCCGACCCGCACCTTTCCGAGTACCTGCCGGCACATTGGGAAGCCCGTGCCTGGTTGTCGGGCTTCACGGGGTCGGCCGGCACCCTGGTGGTCACCGCCGATCATGCCGGCCTGTGGACCGACAGCCGCTATTTCGCGCAGGCCGCCCAGCAGCTCGCCGGCACCGGCATCGAATTGATGAAGCAGCGCGTGGCCCATGCACCCGAACACGTGGAGTGGCTGCTGCAGCACCTGAGGGGCGGCGAGACTCTGGCCGTTGCGGGCGACAGCGTGTCGCTGGCCACGGCGCGCAACCTGGAGCGACGGCTCGAAGCCATCGGAGCCCGCCTGCGTACCAACCTGGACCTGCCCGGCCAGATCTGGCCCGACCGCCCCGCCCTGCCCACGGCACCGGTGACCGAGCATCCGCCGCGTTTTGCCACGCAGCCTCGCGGCGACAAGCTCGCGCGCCTGCGCACCGCCATGCGCAAGCTCGGCGCCACGCATCATCTGGCATCGAGCCTGGACGACATCGCGTGGCTCACCAACCTGCGCGGCAGCGACGTGGAGTGCAACCCCGTTTTCCTTGCCCACCTGCTGGTGCAGGCGGAGGGCCACGCCACACTGTTCGTCGGGCGCGGCAAGTTCACCGACGTACTGGTGCAGTCGCTGGCCGCCGACGGCATGCGCCTCGCCGACTACGCCACGATCACCGATGCATTGTCCGAGCTGGGTGCGAATGATCGCCTGTTGCTGGACAGCGGCCGTGTCGTGGTGGCGGTAGCCTCGGCCATTTCGCCGAAGGTGCAGCTCATCGAAGCGGCCAACCCCACCACGCTGTTCAAGGCGCGCAAGACCGAAGCCGAGCTCGACCACATCCGCGACGCAATGCGCCGCGACGGCGCCGCCCTGGCACGCGCGTTCCGCCGCCTGGAAGAACGCGTCAATGCCGGCATGCGCCAGACCGAACTCGACGTCGACGCCCTGCTGCGCGAGGAACGCTCGGCCCAGCCGGATTTCGTGGGCGAGAGCTTTTCCACCATCGCCGGCTACCAGGCGAACGGCGCGCTGCCCCATTACCGGGCCACGTCCGAGTCGCACAGCGCGCTCAAGCCGCAGGGCCTGCTGTTGGTCGATTCCGGCGGCCAGTACCTGGGCGGCACCACCGACATCACCCGCGTGCTGGCGCTGGGTGGAACCACCGCCGAACAACGCCGCGACGCCACGCTGGTGATGAAGGGCATGATCGCGCTGAGCCGCGCCCGCTTCCCCAAGGGCGCCAGCGGCCCCCAACTGGATGCCCTCGCCCGCGCGCCACTGTGGGCCAGCGGCATGGACTATGGCCACGGCACCGGTCACGGCGTGGGCTACTTTCTCAACGTGCACGAAGGCCCGCACGGCATCCGTCCGCCGGTCTCGGGCGCGACGCTGGTTCCGCTGGAGCCGGGCATGATCACCTCGATCGAGCCGGGCCTGTACAAACCGGGCCGCCACGGCATCCGCCACGAGAACCTGGCGGTGGTGGTCGAGGCCGACAAGACCGAATTCGGCGAGTACTACGCCTTCGAGACCCTGACCCTGTGCCCGTTCGACCGCCGCGCGCTGGAACCGGGCCTGCTCAACCCCGAGGAGCGCGCCTGGCTGGACGACTATCACGCCACCGTGCGCGCCGCCCTGGCACCCTTGCTGGAAGATGCGGACCTGGCCTGGCTGGAGCGGCATTGCGCGCCGCTTTAGGCACGTGGCGATAGATACAAGCGTGCGACGCCCATTGCTTTCGACCGTCATCCCGGCGCAGGCAGGGGTCCAGTAGCGCCAATGGACGGCTTTCGCGGAAGAACCATCCGGACGGCAGCGAAGAACGAGGCGCCCGGCTACTGGATCCCGGCCTGCGCCGGGATGACGAACAAAAAGGCAGGCCCGGCCGTGGCATACACCCCGCCATCTTGACCCCTCACCCTCACCCAGCCATCCTCCCCCGATTCCCGAGCTTCAACCTACCCATGAGCAGTCGCTACAACGCCGCCGACATCGAAGTCCTTTCTGGCCTTGACCCGGTCAAGCGCCGCCCGGGCATGTACACCGACACCTCCCGCCCGAACCACCTGGCGCAGGAAGTGATCGACAACTCGGTGGACGAGGCCCTGGCCGGCCACGCCAAGTCGCTGGAAGTGATCGTCCACACCGACGGCTCGGTGGAGGTCACCGACGACGGCCGCGGCATGCCGGTGGATATCCACCCGGAAGAAGGCGTGCCGGGCGTCGAGCTGATCCTCACGCGCCTGCATGCGGGCGGCAAGTTCTCCGGCAAGAACTACAACTTCTCCGGCGGCCTGCACGGCGTGGGCGTGTCGGTGGTGAACGCGCTGTCCAACCGCGTGGAAGTGACCATCCGCCGCGATGGCAACGAATACCGCATGGCCTTCGAGAACGGCGATCGCGCCAGCGAGCTCGAAGTGATCGGCACGGTGCCCAAGAAGAAGACCGGCACCACGGTGCGCTTCTGGGCCGATCCCAAGTACTTCGACTCGCCGAAGATCTCGCTGGGCAAGCTGCGCCACCTGCTGCGCGCCAAGGCCGTGCTGTGCGCCGGCCTCAGCGTGAAGCTGGTTGACGAGGCCACCGGCGAGGTCAACGAGTGGTACTACGAGGACGGCCTGCGCGATTACCTGCGCGATGAGCTGTCCGGTGCCGAGGCGATCCCGGCCGAACTGTTCGTGCATCACGTGCAGCGCGAGGCCGACGGCCTCGACGTGGCGCTGGCCTGGGTGCCGGAAGGCGAACTGGTGCAGGAAAGCTACGTCAACCTGATTCCCACCGCGCAGGGCGGCACCCACGTGAACGGCCTGCGCTCGGGCCTCACCAATGCCATCCGCGAGTTTTGCGACATCCGCAACCTGCTGCCGCGTGGCGTGAAGCTGGCGCCGGAAGACGTGTGGGAGCGCCTGGCCTTCGTGCTGTCGGCCAAGCTGCAGGATCCGCAGTTCGCCGGCCAGACCAAGGAACGCCTGTCCTCGCGCAACGCCGCGGGCATGGTGGAAGGGGTCATCCACGACGCCTTCAGCCTGTGGCTCAACCAGCACGTGGATCTCGGCGAGCGCATCGCCCAGCTCGCCATCGAGCGCGCCAGCGCGCGCCTGAAGGCCGCCAAGCAGGTGGTGCGCAAGAAGATCACCCAGGGCCCCGCCCTGCCCGGCAAGCTCGCCGACTGCACCGCCACCGACCTCACCCGCACCGAGCTGTTCCTGGTGGAAGGCGACTCGGCCGGCGGCAGCGCCAAGCAGGCACGCGACAAGGAGTTCCAGGCGATCCTGCCGCTGCGCGGCAAGATCCTCAACACCTGGGAAGTGGAGTCGGGCTCGGTGCTCGCTTCCGAAGAAGTGCACAACCTCGCCGTGGCCATCGGCTGCGACCCGGGCAAGGACGATCTCTCGGGCCTGCGCTACGGCAAGGTCATCATCCTCGCCGACGCGGATTCGGATGGCCTGCACATCGCCACGCTGCTGAGCGCGCTGTTCCTCAGGCACTTCCCGGCGCTGGTGCGCGAGGGCCACGTGTTCGTGGCCATGCCGCCCTTGTTCCGCGTGGACGTGGGCAAGCAGGTGTTCTACTGCCTGGACGAGAACGAAAAGAACGCGATGCTCGAGCGCATCCAGCGCGAGAAAATGAAGGGCCAGGTCAGTACCACGCGCTTCAAGGGCCTGGGCGAGATGAACCCGGCGCAGCTGCGCGAGTCAACCATCCATCCTGACACCCGCCGCCTGGTGCAGCTCACCGTCGACACCGACGACGGCACCACCAAGCTGATGGACATGCTGCTGGCCAAGAAGCGCGCCGGCGACCGCAAGGCCTGGCTGGAAGAAAAGGGCGACCTGGCCACGCTGGAAGTCTGAAGCTCCTGGCTCCGCTGGAAGTCTGAAGCTCCCGGCTCCGCTGGAAGTCTGAAGCTCCTGGCTCCCTCTCCCCTCCGGGGAGAGGGCTGGGGTGAGGGCTCATTCTTGCGATAAGGCCGGTTCAAAGCCCGCTCTCGTGCAGCGCCACCGCGAGCACCCACCCCTCGCCTCAATCCTCTCCCCAGAGGGGAGAGGAAGACATCGCGCACTGATCGACGTCAACGCCCCTCTCACACCCCGGGGCTAGACTGCCTGGATGCACACCGCCTGGACCCGCCAAGCCGTCCAAGTCCTCGAGTCCGAAGCGAACCGCTCGGCCGACACGCATCTGATCCGCCTGGATCTCCCCGCCTTCCCTGGCATCCCGCTGTACCTGAAGGACGAATCCGTCCACCCCACCGGCAGCCTCAAGCATCGCCTCGCGCGCTCGCTGTTCCTGTACGCCATCTGCAACGGCTGGCTGCAGGCGGACCAGCCCGTGGTGGAAGCCTCCAGCGGCAGCACCGCCATTTCCGAGGCGTATTTCGCCCGCCTGCTCGGCTTGCCCTTTTTCGCGGTGATGCCGCGCAGCACCTCGCGGGACAAGGTGGCGCAGATCGAGTTCTTCGGCGGCCACTGCCATTTCATCGATGACACCGACGTCTACGGCGCCGCACAGCGCCTCGCTACGGCGCTTGGCGGTCACTACATGGACCAGTTCACCTACGCCGAGCGCGCCACCGACTGGCGCGGCAACAACAACATCGCCGAATCCATCTTCCGCCAGATGCAGCGCGAGCCCGATCCGGATCCCCGCTGGATCGTCGTACCCGCGGGCACGGGCGGCACCTCGGCCACCATCGGTCGCTATATCCGCTATCGCTCCGCACAGCACGCGCCCGTGCGCCTCGCCGTCGTGGATCCGGAACATTCGGTGTTCTACGACTATTACAACTGTCGCGACACCAGCCTGCAGTTGAGCCGCGGCTCGCGCATCGAAGGCATCGGTCGTCCACGCGTGGAGCCTTCGTTCCTGCCCAGCGTCATCGACCGCATGATGCGCGTGCCGGACGCCGCCTCCATCGCCGCGCTACGCCTGCTTGAACACTTGCTGGGTCGCCGCTGCGGGGGCTCGACCGGTACCAACCTGGTCGGCGCCCTGCAGCTCATGGCCGAATTGCGCGAGACCGGGGAACGAGGCCCGGTGGTCACGCTGATCTGCGACGGCGGCGATCGCTATCGCTGCTCGTACTACAACGACGAATGGATCACTTCCGAAGGGCTGGACCTCGCACCCCAGCTCGCGCGCCTGGAGGCCATCGTGCGCGACGGCCGCTGGATCGACTGACCGGGTTTCCCACCGCTCCGCCATGGCGTTATCTTGATGGCTCCCCACCATCGGACGGCGCCATGTCCCTGCTGCCACCCATCGACCTGAAGCGCTGGATCGACGAACACCGCCATTTGCTCAAGCCGCCCGTGGGCAACAAATGCATCGTCGATGGCGACTTCATCATCATGATCGTGGGCGGCCCCAACGCGCGCACCGACTATCACTACGACGAAGGCCCCGAGTTCTTCTACCAGATCGAAGGCGAGATGGTGTTGAAGGTGCAGGACGAAGGCGTCGCACGCGATATTCCGCTCCGCGCCGGCGAGTTGTTCTATTTGCCGCCTTGCGTGCCGCACTCGCCGCAACGCATGCCCGAGTCCATCGGGCTGGTGATCGAACGGCGCCGGTTGGCTGGTGAAAAGGATGGCTTGCTGTGGTTCTGCGAACGCTGCAACCACAAGCTGTATGAAGAGTACTTCACGCTAGACAGCATCGAGCATGATTTCCCGCCGGTGTTCGAACGCTTCTATCGCTCGATCGATGCGCGCACCTGCGAGCAGTGCGGGCATCTCAACCCGGCGCCAGCGAAGTACGGCTGACCAGCACATTGTTCCGAGCCCGCTTGCCTTGTGGGAGCGCACCCTGTGCGCGACGGGTGACGCCGCAGTCACGGCATCGGATCAACATTTATCGACCGCATGGAGGCGCATGCACTCCGTATGGCTGCATATTGCCTTGACGTTGTCGCCCACAGGGTGCGCTCCCACGGGGCAATTCTGTCGGGATTGCAACCTTAGTCGCAGCGTTGATCGCGCACTGGGTGCGCTCCTACAAAAAAAGCAGACCCGCGGGCCCAAGGCGGAGCCGTGGTCATTTCCATGCCATGCGGCGCAGCGATGGATCAGCCTGACGCAGGTCGCGCGCAGGGTGCGCACCCACGAGAGGCCTGCCTGTCGCGTTGACGGCGTCGGTGGCGACGCCCATCGCGTACTGGGTGCGCTCCTACAACGGAGCGTGAAGCCTGCTCAGCGCTGCAGCCATTTCCATGCCATGCGGCGCAGGGATTCATCGCTTTGCGGGTCGTCGGCAATCTGCCGGATCGGGCGCCATGCGAGCGCGTGGGACTCTTCGCTGACGACAAACGCTTCGCTGGCGCCCGCGCGCACGACATAGCGCACGTCGTAATGCCAATGTTCGGGTTCGGCTCCACGCGCGGGGATGCGGTGGCGGTCGAGATCGAACGGTGCCGGCTCGACGCTCAGGCCAACGATGCCCGACTCCTCCTCGGCCTCGCGCAGCGCGACGCGCGCGAGGTCCACATCCCCATCGGCGTGGCCACCCAGCTGCAACCAGCGCCCGAGCTTGCGGTGATGGGTCAGCAGCACGCGCTCGTTGTCGGCGCTCACCAGCCAGGCGGAGCCGGTGAAATGGGCCTCCACCGATTCGCGACGGAAGCGGTGTTCGCCGCCATCGAGCAGCTCGATGAAATGCGATACGTCCTTTTCCTCCGGCCAGCGCCGACCGTATTGCTGGAATTGCTCTGTCAACCTGTGCATGGATGCATCCCGACCGATCACCGAACGCCGCCTCGAGGCAGGCGGCAAACACCGATTATTTCAGGACTTCCCCCGCCGCGCATCGCCCTGCGAGGCTCCCGCGGCCCGACCGCAGTGCAACTTGTATGCCCGCACCCCGCTGGGCTATGGTGCCCCGTCGTTGCCGGGGTAGCGACGAGTGGACCGTGACGTTTGGCACGGTCATAAGCGGTAAGAACGACCACAAGGCGGTAGGGGAGAAACATGCTGAAAAACCTGTTCGCGACGCATCCGATCCAGGCGTCGCCGCACGTCGACGCGGGCGAGTTGCCGCACGACAGCCTGCAAGGCGAGGCCAGCCTCAAGCGCGTACTCACCGCGCGTCATCTGGTCATGCTGGGCATCGGCGCCGTGATCGGCGCAGGTATTTTCGTCATCACCGGCCAGGCCGCCGCGGAACACGCCGGCCCCGCCCTGATCATCAGCTTCATCGTCGCCGGCATCGCCTGCGCCTTCGCGGGCCTGTGCTACGCCGAATTCGCCGCGATGATCCCGGTTTCCGGCAGCGCCTACGCCTACTCGTACGCCACCCTCGGCGAAATCGTCGCTTGGTTCATCGGCTGGAACCTGGTCCTCGAATACCTCTTCGCGGTCGCCACCGTGGCGGCGGGCTGGTCGGGCTATTTCAACGAGTGCCTCTCCATCCTCAGCCATTGGACGGGGCTGTCGCTGTCGCTGCCCGACAGCCTGGCCTCGGCGCCGCTCGCGTTCATGGATGGCAGCCAGATTGAACACCTGAAGGCCGGCCAGCATGTGATCGCGAAGTTCTCCGAGCATTTCTTCCTGGTCAGCACCAACACCATCATCAACCTGCCGGCCATCCTGATCGTGTCCGCGCTGACGATGCTGTGCTATCGCGGCATCACGCAGTCGACCTTCGTCAACTCGATCATCGTGGCGATCAAGGTGATCGTGATTTTGCTGTTCCTGGTGTTCGCCTTCCGCTTCATCGATCCTTCGAACTGGCATCCGTTCATCCCGCCGGAAGAAGGTCCCGGCCGCTTCGGCACCAGCGGCATCTTCCGCGCCGCCGTGCTGGTGTTCTTCTCCTACGTCGGTTTCGACGCGGTGTCGACCGCGGCCGGCGAAGCCAAGAACCCGCAGCGCGACATGCCCATCGGCATCCTGGGCTCGCTCCTCATCTGCACCATTCTGTACATCGCCATGGCGCTGACCCTCACCGGCATCGCCCCGTACCGGATGCTGGGCACGCCCGAACCGGTGGCCACCGCGCTGAGCATCCATCCCGAACTCAACTGGCTGAAGGCGATCGTCTCGTTCGGCGCGCTGGCCGGCCTCAGCTCGGTGATCCTGGTGATGCTGCTGGGCACCTCGCGCATCTTCTTCAGCATGGCGAAGGACGGCCTGCTGTCGAAGACCATTTCGCGCGTGCATGCCAAGCACCGTACCCCGCACGTCGCCACCATCATCGCCGGCGTTTCCGCGCTGGTGCTCGCCGGCCTGTTCCCGGTCAGCATCCTGGGCGAGCTGGTGTCGATGGGCACCCTGCTGGCCTTCACCACCGTGTGCATCGGCGTGCTGATCCTTCGCTACACCCGTCCGGAGCTGCCGCGCTCGTTCCGCGTGCCGGGCATCTGGGTGGTGAGCATCCTGGGTTCGGTGATCTGCCTGTACCTGTTCTGGCAGTCGTTCCGCGCCAACTGGCCGCTGATGGTGGGCTGGACCGCGTTCGGCATGCTGATCTATTTCTTCTATGGGTATTCCCATAGCAAGCTCCGCAAGCAAAACTCCTGATCCGACACACGAAGGGCCGGCCCAGTGCCGGCCCTCTCGTTATGACCGGGGGCGATGACGGCCCCAGCTTCACCAGGTTGACGCATGCTCAAACAGCTACTCGCCCGCAAGACCGACTTTTCCGACGCCGACGACACCTCCCACGGCCCTACCCTGCGCCGCACGCTCGGCCCCTGGGGCATCACGGCCCTCGGCATCGGCGCCGTGATCGGCACCGGCATCTTCGTGGTCACCGGCCAGGCTGCCGCGGAACACGCGGGCCCGGCGGTGCTGATCTCATTCGTCCTGGCGGCGATCTGCAGCGGCTTCACCGCGCTGTGCTACGCCGAATTCGCCACGCTGATCCCTATCTCGGGCAGCTCCTATTCCTACGCGTACGCGACGCTGGGTGAGCTGGTGGCCTGGTTCATCGGCTGGAACATGGTGCTGGAATACGGCATCTCCGCCTCCGCGGTGGCCGCCAGTTGGACCGGCTATTTCACCAGCCTGCTCGACCAGCTCGGCATTCATCTGCCGCAGGCGCTGACCGAGGCGCCGCTGGCCTTCACCGATGGGCACCTGGTCGCAACCGGCCACATCATGAACCTGCCGGCGGTGGCGATCGTGCTGGCGCTCACCTGGCTCTGCTACGTCGGCATCCGCGAATCGTCGGGCCTGAACGTGCTGATGGTGGGCCTCAAGGTCGGCCTGATCATCATCGTGGTGGTCGCCGGCTATCGCTACATCGATCCGTCGAACTGGCATCCGTTCATTCCGGAAAACCAGGGGCCCGGCAAGTACGGCTGGTCCGGCATCATGCGCGGCGCGGCCATGGTGTTCTTCGCCTATATCGGCTTCGAAGCGACATCGACCGCCGCGCAGGAATGCAAGAACCCGCAGCGTGATCTCCCGTTCGGCACGCTGGTGTCGCTGGTGATCTGCACCATCCTCTATCTTGCGATGGCTGCCGTGCTGACGGGCCTGGCCTCGTATACGGACCTGGGCACCAGCGAACCGGTGGTCACCGCCATCAAGGGCCATCCGCAGCTGGGCTGGCTGCGCACGGTGGTGGAAATCGGCGCGCTGATCGGCCTGTCCTCGGTGATCCTGGTGATGATCATCGCGCAGCCACGCATCTTCATGATCATGTCGCGCGACGGCCTTCTGCCGAAGGTGTTCAACCGCATCCATCCCAAGCACCGCACGCCGCACATCAATACGGTGATCACTGGCGTCGGCATCGCGATCCTGGCGGCGGTATTCCCGCTCGACCTGCTGGCCGACCTGACGTCGATGGGCACGCTGATCGCGTTCGTCGCGGTATGCGCGGGCGTGTTGATCCTTCGCTATACGTCGCCGGAGCTGCACCGCGGTTTCCGCGTGCCGTGGGCGTGGGTGATCTGCCCTGCCGGCGTGATCAGCTGCCTGGCCCTGCTGGCCTTCATGAGCTGGTTCAACTGGCTGCTGATGATCGTCTGGACCGCCATGGGGCTGGCCATCTACTTCGGCTACGGCATCCGCCACAGCCGCCTCCACCGCCAGCCCGTCCGCCAAAATTCGGATTCTTCGGCGATCTGACGCCAACTTCGCCGAAACCGCCGGGTGACCGATGCCCCACCCGGCGTAACGAATGAAAGGTCCCTATGGAGCATTCGTGAGGCGCAGTCTCGAATACAACGATAAGTTATTGTTTTTTATCGTTTTAACGAGACTTTTTCGATAAAATTTTGGGGCCGCCAGGCCCCAAAACCGCCCTCCAGGAGTATCATCTGTGCTCCGTGGGTTGATCACTTGGCAGTGGGCCCCGGATTGCCGCCCGGCGCGTCAGGCGGGTCAGCTCCTCGGCCTGACGCGTCTGGGCAGCATCTTCTACTCACCGAGTTCTTCGGTTCGAGTACTTCCTCACTTGCATAAAGATCACGCGAAGATCAGGTCAGCGCGGTGTTGTCGCGTCCTCGCCTGTGCGATGCCATGGATGCGCATGCTGCGTGCGCGCCGCGCTCATGCGCGTTTTTCCATCGCCACAAAACAAGAAGGCCGGCAATGCCGGCCTTCGCGTCGAACCCATGTCGGAAGCTTCAGGCTTTCTTCGGCGCGTGCGACACGCACCAGCCCTTCGCGTTGACCGACTTGCCCGGGAACAACTGGCACGGACCGTAGCCCGACGCGCCGCCGCTGTAGAACTGGCAGTTGGCGCAGGTGTCGCCGGCCTTGTGCTTCGCATCGCTCGTCTTGCTGGCGTCTTCGACGTAACCGAGGGCCTTCGCCGTCGGATCGGACTCAGCCACATGCGGAAGGTCCGCGGCGCGCGCGAAGCGCGGCAGGCCGCCGCCAATCACCACGGCGGCCGCTGCAGTCCCGGCTGCGGCCTTGAGAAAGCGACGACGCGATTCGATATCTTTTTCATGCGACATTGGTCCAACCTCCGTCCGTAAAAATACCCGCCACGCCCGTGGCAGATCTGACAACATGCTACTAGCCTCACGGATAAGTCGTGAGAACGAATCGCATTTTCGGCATTGGGCGTGAAATCGACGTGGTATAGTTGCCATTCATTTGGACGTCCATAACCCCATGAGCCAGATCCTTCCCGCCACGATTCCCGCCGAACTGTTCGCACAGCGCGCCGACGCCATCGCCGACGCCGCGCGCGAACTGGCCGCGGCAGGATGGACGCCGGCCACCAGCAGCAACTTCTCCATGCGCCTGGACGGCGAGCACGCCGCCATCACGATCTCGGGGCGCGACAAGGGCAAGCTGGGCCGCGACGACATCATGGTGATCGACATGCAGGGCAAGGCGGTCGGCACTTCCGCCCGTCCCAGCGCCGAGACCGAGCTGCACACGCAGATCTATCGCCGCATGCCCGGGATGAATGTGGTGCTGCACACGCATTCGCGCACGCAGAGCGTGGCCTCGCGCTTGTTCGCGCGCGATGGCGTGGTGACGCTGGAAGGGTGGGAGCTGCAGAAGGCCATCGCGGGCCAAACCACCCACGACGCCGAGCTGGCGATCCCGGTGTTTCCCAACACGCAGCACATGCCCGAACTGGTGGCGCAGGTGGACGCCTGGCTCGACGCCGGCAAGCCGCTGCACGCCTATCTCATCAACGGTCACGGCATCTACACCTGGGGCCGTGACATGGCCGAGACGCGCCGCCATCTGGAGGCGCTGGAATTCCTGCTCGGCTGCGAACTCGACCTGAGGAGACTTTCCGCATGAGCCGCCTGCGCATTTTCCAGGACAGCCGCCCCGACGCCCCGCTGAGCGTATTCACCGACCACGCCGAGATCGCCACCGAACTGGCGAAGGCCGGCGTGCGCTTCGAACAGTGGGAAGCCAGCCAGCCGATCGCGCCCGGCGCCAGCCAGGATGAAGTGATCGCGGCCTATCGCGCCGACATCGATCGCCTGATGTCCGAAGAGGGCTACCAGGCTGTCGACGTCATCAGCCTCAAGCCTGACCATCCGGATCGCGCGACGCTGCGCCAGAAGTTCCTCAGCGAGCACACGCACAGCGAAGACGAGGTGCGCTTCTTTGTCGCCGGCGCGGGCCAATTCACCCTGCACCTGGGCGACAAGGTCTACGACATCCTGTGCGAACAAGGCGACCTGATCGGCGTGCCGGACGGCACCCGGCACTGGTTCGACATGAGCGAGTCGCCGTACTTCGTGGCGATCCGGCTGTTCACCAACAAGGACGGCTGGGTGGCGAATTTCACCGGCGAGGACATCGCCGGGCGTTTTCCGCGCATGACGCCGCACGGCTCCGCGCAGGCGGCCTGAACTCATCCCCTTGCGGGAACTCGCCCGTGCGGCCAGGGCCTCCGCGATGGCTGATCGCGCACTGGGTTGCACTCCTGCGGGCGCGCCGGCGAGAGCCCTCGCCGGGCGCCCCGGCCACGGGTAAGCTTGTCTGCCCTGTAGCCCTGGTTTTCCCCGCATGACCGTCATCCGCGCCATCGTCACTGACATCGAGGGCACCACCAGCTCGATCCGCTTCGTCAAGGACGTGCTGTTTCCCTACGCCCGCGAGCGACTGCCTGCTTTCGTGGAAACCCATGGCGATACGCCCGAAGTGCAGCATTGGCTGCACGAGGCCGCCAAGGAGGCCGGGATCGTCGAGGCCCCGCGGCAGGAAGTGATCGAGATGCTGCTGCGCTGGATCGACGAGGACCGCAAGTCCACGGCGCTCAAGGCGCTGCAAGGCATGATCTGGAAGGACGGCTACGCGAACGGTGATTACCAGGCGCACATGTACCCGGAAGTCTCCGCCCGGCTGCACGCGTGGCGCGCCGATGGCCTGCATCTGTACGTGTACTCCTCAGGCTCCGTGCCGGCGCAGAAGCTGTTCTTCGGCTACAGCGAGGCGGGCGACCTCACGCCGCTGTTCTCGGGCTACTTCGACACCGAGACCGGCCCCAAGCGCGAGCGCGCGTCCTACGAGAAGATCGCCGAGGCGATCGGTGAACAGCCGGGCCACATCCTGTTCCTGTCCGACATCGTGGAGGAACTGGACGCCGCCAAGGCCGCCGGCCTGCATACCGGCTGGTTGCTGCGTGAGCCGCTGGCGCTGCCCGACGCGCCGCGCCATCCCGCCTACCGCGACTTCGACGCCATCGTTCTCTGACCTGCCCGGGTTCACGCCATGCGTATCGCTTTGACTGCCCTGCTCGCCTTCGCGGCCGGCGTGTTGCTCATGGTGGGACTGACGCGGCATGCGCTGCCCGCCGGTGAACCCGACGCATCCGCCCCTCGTGCCGCGCCGGCAAGCGCGAGCACCGCACCCGCCGACAACCAGACGACAGACGAGGCCGACACCTCATCCGATAACTGGCCGCAGCAGGCGCCATCGCCCGAACAGGTGATGTATGCCCAGCGCGGCATGGTGCACAAGGCGCTGGAGCACCTGGGCACGCGCGTCGCCGGCCAACCCAACTTGTATGTGCTCGCCTTCGGTGGCGACGGCGGAGAAGACGTGTTCCGCAACGAGACGGAATACGCCGCGAAGATGTTTCCGCAGCGCTTCGGCGCCGCGACGCACGTGATGGTGCTGGAGAACAACCCGGCCTCGCTGGGCGAGCGCCCGCTCGCGTCATGGAGCAACCTGGAGACCGCGCTGGACGGGCTGGCCGACGTGATGAAGCCGGATGAGGACATCCTGCTGCTGTACATGACCACGCACGGCGACGAGGAACACAATCTGCTCGTCGACATGGATCCACTTCCGCTGGACCAGATCGGCGCCCCCGACCTTGCCGATATCCTCAACAAGCGCCCGTTCAAATGGAAGGTCGTGGTGGTGAACGCGTGCTACTCGGGCGGGTTTCTTCCTCCCTTGAAGAGCACCGGCACCATGGTGATCACGGCCGCCCGCGCCGATCGCAGCTCATTCGGCTGCGGCAGCGACTCGGATATCACCTATTTCGGCCGTGCCTGGCTGGTCGACGGGCTCAACCACACGCCGGATTTCATGGAAGCCTTCCGCCAGGCCTCCAGCGAGATCGCGCAGTGGGAGGCCAAGGACAAACTGACGCCCTCCGAACCGCAGATCAGCGTCGGCGCGGGCATCGCCGACCAGCTGGCCCTGTGGCGCCGCCACCTCGTGCCCGGGCCGGCCGTGGCGTTCAAGCCCACGCCAACGACACCGGCCGCGCACCTCCAGTAACACCGTTGGGTCAGGCCGGCACGGGGCTGCGCGCGTGCCAGATCCAGCGCTCGTGATTGATCGTGGCGCCCTGTCCATCGCGGGGGAACAACACCGCGCCACGGGGTGCCACGCGCAACTCCATGCCTGCCTGCAGGCCCAGTCGCGACAAGTCCTCGCTGGCGATGTCGGCTTCCAGCGGCTGTTCGAGTGACTCCACCTGCAGTTCGAGATGCGCCACGCTGCCGGCCAGGTAGATATGGCGCAGCCGCGCCTCCCACGCCGGCTGCGAAGCCGGCACCGCCAGGCGCAATTGCTCGGGTCGCACGTAGGCCACGGCTTCGGTATGCCGGCCCTGCCAGGGATCGTCTTCGGGCTTCCATCCACCGGCGGCCAACCCGGCACCGTTGCGCCTCACGGTGAAGCGATTGACCTTGCCGATGAACTCGCAAACGAAGGGCGTGGCCGGTTGCTGATAGATCATTTCGGGCGATCCGACCTGCTCCACGCGACCGTTGTTCATCACCGCCACGCGGTCGGCCAGCTCCAGCGCCTCTTCCTGATCGTGCGTGACGAAGACCGTCGTGAGCTGGAGTTCCTCATGCAGCTCGCGCAACCAGCGGCGCAAGGCGACGCGCACCTGTGCGTCCAACGCGCCGAACGGTTCGTCCAGCAGCAGGATGTCGGGTTCCACGGCCAACGCGCGCGCCAACGCCACGCGCTGACGCTGGCCGCCTGAAAGCTGCGAGGGATAGCGGCGGCCCAGCCCGTCCAGTTGCACGCGCTTGAGCAGGCGCTCGACCCGCTCGCGGATCACCGCGCGCGAGGGCCGCTTGCGCCAGGGGCGCACCCGCAGGCCGAAAGCGATGTTCTCCAGCACGGTAAGGTGCCGGAACAGCGCGTAATGCTGGAACACCATGCCGATATTGCGCTCGCGCGCCGTGGTGGCGAGGAAGTCCTTGCCATCCTTCAGCACGCTTCCGGTGTCGGGATAATCGAGGCCGGCAAGTATGCGCAGCAAGGTCGTCTTGCCCGAGCCCGAGGGCCCCAGCAAGGCGAGGAATTCACCCGGCGCGATCTCCAGGCTGACATCGTCCAGTGCCTGGTATTCGGCGAAGCGTCGGTTCAGATGGGACAGCTCGAGCGTCATGGGTGTCCTCAATGCCCGCCCGGCGCGTGCGCGGCGATTTCATCACCATACCGCCATTCCAGCAGGGTTTTCACGGCCAGCGTGAGCAAGGCCAGCAGCGCCAGCAACGAGGCCACGGCGAAAGCGCCCACGTAATCGTATTCGTTGTAGCGCATCTCCACTTCCAGCGGCATGGTCGTGGTGAGCCCGCGGATGTGCCCGGAAACCACGGACACCGCGCCGAACTCGCCCATCGCGCGCGCATTGCACAAGAGCACGCCGTACAGCAGCGCCCAGCGGATGTTCGGCATGGTGACGCGGAAAAACAGCTGCCAGCCGCTGGCCCCCAGCACGCGCGCGGCCTCTTCTTCCTCGCTGCCCTGCGACTGCATCAGCGGAATCAGCTCGCGCGCCACGAACGGCAACGTGATGAAGACCGTCACCAGGACCAGTCCGGGCACCGCGTAGATGACCTTGAGGCCATGCCCTTCCATCCACGGGCCGAACCAGCCCTGCGCGCCGAACAGCAGCACGTAGACCAGGCCGGAAATCACCGGAGAGACCGAGAACGGCAGGTCGATGAAAGCGCCGAGCAGCGTCTTGCCGCGGAATTCGAAGCGCGTCATCGCCCAGGCCGCGGCAACGCCGAAGACCACGTTGAGCGGCACCGCGATCGCCGCCACCAGCAGCGTCAGGCGAATGGCCGACCGCGCTTCAGGCTGCCAGATGGCTTGCAGGTAAGGCGCCACGCCCTGGCGGAACGCCTCCACGAACACGGTGGCGAGTGGCAGCAGAAGGAACGCGACCAGGAACACCAGGGCAAGCAGGATCAGCGCGACATGCGCGATCCGACGCGGCCAGCCCATCGAACGCGACCGTGGATGCCTGCTCATGCGGCACGCTCCGCCCAGCGGTTGCTCCAGCGCTGCAGCAGGGCGATGACCACCAGCAGCAGGAAGGAAAGCAGCAGCAGGGCCACGCCCAGCGCGGCGGCGCCGGCGGTGTCGAACTGTTCGAGCTTCTGCACGATCAGCAGCGGCGCGATCTCCGAATGCATGGGGATGTTGCCCGCGATGAAGATCACCGAGCCGTATTCACCCACGGCACGCGCCAGCGCCAACGCAAAGCCGGTAAGCAGCGTGGGCGCCAGCATCGGCAGGATCACGCGGAAAAAGGTCTGGTGGCGACGCGCCCCCAGGCTTTCCGCCGCTTCTTCCACGTCGCGCTCCAGTGACGCCAGCACCGGTTGCAGCGTACGCACCACGAAGGGGAAGCCGACGAACACCATGGCGACGAGCACGCCGATCGGCGTATACGCCACCTTGATGCCCAGCGGCTCCAGCCATCGGCCCAGCCAGCCATTGGGCGCATACAAGGTCGTGAGCGCGATACCGGCCACCGCCGTCGGCAGCGCAAACGGCAGATCCACCAGCGCGTCGAACAGGCGCCGCCCCGGGAACCGATAGCGCACCAGCACCCAGCCGATCAGCAAGCCCACCACGGCGTTGATGGATGCCGCCAGCAGGGCGCCGAACAGGCTGAGCCGCAATGCCGCCAACGTGCGTGGGCCGGACAGCAGCTGGATCAGCCCGTGGAAGCCAATGCCGGTCGCCTTCCAGGCCAGTGCCGCCAGCGGCAGCAGGACGATCAACCCCAGGTAGGTCAGCGCATAGCCGAAGCTGAGGCCGAAACCGGGGAGCACCTGTCTTCGCATGAAATCAGCGTCCCGCGCCCAACTGGTCGAAGATCGCGCCCTCGGCGAAGAACTTTGCCTGCGCCTGTCGCCAGTCGCCGAACACCTCGCCGATGGTGAACGTATGCGTGGCCGGGAACTGGCTTGCGTAGCGCGCGGCGACGTCCTGCAGGCGTGGCCGGTAATAGTTTTTCGCGGCGATCTCCTGCCCTTGCGGCGTGTACAGGAACTGCACGTACGCGTCGGCCACGGCCCGCGTGCCGTGCTTGTCCGCATTCGCATCGACCACCGACACGGGCGGCTCGGCCAGGATGGTGACCGACGGCACGACGACCTCGAACTTGTCCTTGCCCAATTGGCGCTGCGCCAGCAAAGCCTCGTTTTCCCAGGCGATCAGCACGTCGCCAATGCCGCGCTGCGCGAAGGTATTGGTGGCGCCACGTGCACCGGTATCGAGCACCGGCACGTGCTTGTACAACTCCTGCACGTAGGCCCTGGCCTTGGCTTCGTTTCCGCCGGGCTGCTTGAGCGCATAGCCCCACGCCGCCAGGAAATTCCAGCGCGCGCCGCCGGACGACTTCGGATTGGGCGTCACCACCTGCACGCCAGGACGCACCAGGTCGGCCCAATCCTTGATGCCCTTGGGATTGCCCTTGCGCACCAGGAACACGATGGCGGAGGTATAGGGCGATGCGTTGTCCGGCAGCCGCGTCTGCCAGTTCCTGGCTATCAGGCCGCGATCGGACACGGCGTCGATGTCGTAGGCGAGCGCGAGCGTGACCACGTCGGCCGGCAGGCCATCGACCACGGAGCGTGCCTGCTTGCCCGAGCCACCATGCGACATCTGGATGGTCACGCTGTCGCCATGCTGCGCCTTCCACTGCGCGGCGAACGCGTTGTTGATGTCCCGGTACAGCTCGCGCGTCGGGTCGTAGGAAACGTTGAGCAGGGTGACATCCTTGGCTGCCACGCTGGCTGCCAGCAGGGTGCCAGCGAGCGCCACCAGGCACGGAACGAGCTTATTCATGACGTCTCCTGCGAAGGCACGAACGACCAGACTATCGGGCCGGCGTGCGTATGCGAAATCGCAATATGGCATAACCTCATGGCTTCGCCATGCGCGAAATCAGCGCAATCCCCCTTGACTCGCCTCACGAACCTTCGCTGACGCTGTCGCGGGACGCGCGCGCGCTGCCCATTGCCACCATGTGCTGCGCCAACCGATGGGCGGCCGCACGGATTTCCGGCATGGCCGTACATTCCCACAGATTGCCGCGAAGCAGCGACCCGATCGCGTACAGGCCCGGCCGTGGCGCGCCGCGATCGTCGAGCAGCTGGCCATCCGGATGGGCGGAAATACCCAACTGCAGGGGATCGGCCACGGCGAGGCCATCGCGCAGCAACTGCGAAAGCAGTTCGTGGGCACCATAGGCGACCGCGGTATCCAGCCCGGTGGCCTGGATGACCAGATCCGCCTCGATGGTCGCCACGAGCTGCGTCGCGCGCTCACGCAGCGTCAGCTGCAAGGGGGAGGAGCCATCGACATCGAGCACGCGCGATGCAAGCACCTGCAGCCTCCCCTCTTCCTGCAATTGGTGGATCGCCTCGCCCGAGGCCGGCGCCATGCGATGACGCGAGGCTTCCCAGATCCAGCGTGCATGGCGCAAGAACTGGCGACGCTGCGGGTGGCTCATGCGTTGCCAGAGCAACGCATTGATGGGCCGCATGCCATCGACGAGGCTGCGCCAATCCGTATCGGGCGCCTCCGCCATGGCGCGTCGCACCAGCCGCAGCATCGCCGCCGGGCCGTCGCTGGCCAGCAAGGCGCGGTTGAGTTCCTGCTGGTGCGCATAGGTACCGAGCGGCAGTGCAGAGTGCGTGAAGGGCCACAGGCCGTGGCGCGACACGGCCAAGAGTTCCGCGTGCGGCCATCGCACGGCGGCCGACAGCAAGGTGTCGACCGCGGTGAGCCCGGTGCCGATGACGACGATGCGCCGCGGCGGTTTGGGGTGGCGATCCAGCCGCCATGGATCGAGTTCATAGGCGCCGCCGGCCAATGCCGTGGTCGACACGGTGCGCAGCGGCCGCTGCGACAACGAGCCGATCGCCAGCACCACCCGCGAAACATCAAGCCAGCGGTCGGCCCCGATACGCACGGCGTAACCACCCTCGGCGCGCGCCATCACTTCGCGTGCGCTGCCCGGATGGATGCGAAAGCTTCGGCCGGCGCGGCGCGCCGCATCGATGCGCGCACCGACCTGCGCCTGGATGAAATCGCCGAACAAACGGCGCGGCAGGAAGTCCGTGCCTTTGACCTGGCCGAGCTGGCGCGACGCATGCTGGATGAAATCCTCCGCGTGCTCATGGAACACCCCCATGCCTGACGCACGCACGTTCAGCAGGTGCCTGTCATCGCCCGTGGCGTAGGCGACGCCGCGCCCCGGCGTCTGCTGCCCGACGATCCAATGGACCGTCCCGGCCTCGTATTGCGCAAGCAACTCGCCAAAGGCGGCCGCGCCCGCTGCCCCACCACCGATCACCGCGATATCAGCCATCACTCGCTCCTCGGACTGCGGACATGACACCGGACGATCCGTCGACGACGGGTCAACCGGCGACGTTCCCCTTAGCTTCACACCACAGGTGAAAACGATCTTCACGACACTGGATGATTCCAATCACCCGGTCGAAGCCTGTGTCGCAGGCTCACGCACCGTCGATGCGATGCCTGCCTGCGTGATGCAGAATCAAACATAGGCGCCGTTAAGGTGGCGCTAGCCGTCCGTCGCGTTGCAGCACGCCTCATTCCCCGGAGGTTATGAGGCGGGTCCCGTCAGTGCCCGCCGCGATCGGCATGCCGTTGCGCGAGCACGGTGGCGACCTCGGAAAGGCCGAGGCCGCGCGCGCGCAGGGTCACCAGCAGGTGGAAGATGAGATCGGCCGCCTCACCGAGCAGCGCGTCGTCGTCCTGCGCGACGGCGGCGAGCGCCGTTTCCACGCCTTCTTCGCCGACCTTCTGCGCCATCCGCCGGATGCCGCCTTCGAACAGGCGCGTCGTATAGCTGCCCTCCGGGCGCTCGGCGTGCCGGCGCGCCACCAGCGCATCCAGCTCGGCAAGAAAACCGCCCGCCGGACGCACGTCATCGCCAAAGCAGCTGCTCGTGCCCTTGTGGCAGGTCGGTCCATGCGGGTCGGCCATGACCAGCAGCGTGTCCGCGTCGCAATCGATGCGCAGCGATTTCAACACCAGCACGTTGCCGGATGTTTCGCCCTTGGTCCACAGGCGCTGCTTGCTTCGGCTGTAGAAGGTCACATGGCCGGTGGCCCGTGTCGTCGCCAAAGCATCGGCATTCATATAGCCCAGCATCAACACTTCGCCGGTCAACCAGTGCTGCACGATGACCGGCAGCAAACCGGCACCCTTGGACCAGTCGGGCTGCGTGGAATCGGGGAAAGTCGAAGTCATCTTGAATGTCCGGAAAGTGGCGCCCATCGCTGCGCGAAAGAGGCGCCGGTCGATCGATGCTAAGGCCGTACGTTGACGCCCCACGCGGCCAGTGATTGCTTCAGTGCAGGTATGGCGATGGCACCGGAATGAAACACGCTTGCCGCGAGCGCGCCGTCCACATCGGCCTGCGCGAATGCGTCATGGAAGTGCTCGGGCGCGCCGGCTCCGCCCGAGGCAATCAATGGCACATGGCAGAGCGCGCGCACGACGGCCAGCTGTTCAAGGTCGTAACCCTGCCGCACGCCATCGCTGCCCATGCAATTGAGCACGATTTCGCCGGCCCCGCGCTGCTGCGCCTCCAGGATCCAGTCCAGCGTGCGGCGCGGCAGTGCCTGCGTCCGCGTCGGATCACCGGTGTACTGCCGCACGCGCCATTCGCCGTCCGCGTCGCGCAGGCTGTCCACGCCGACCACCACGCACTGCACGCCGAAAGCGGCAGCCAGTTCGCCGATCAAGGCCGGGCGCTCCAGCGCAGGCGAGTTGACCGAAATCTTGTCGGCACCCGCATGCAGCACCGCCCTCGCCTCTTCCACGCTGCGGATGCCACCGGCCACGCAGAACGGAATATCGATGACGCTCGCGACGCGCTCCACCCATCCACGATCGACGCTGCGCCCCTCGGGGCTGGCGGTGATGTCGTAGAACACCAGTTCGTCCGCACCTTCGTCGCGATAACGAAGCGCGAGGTCGACGATCTCGCCCATCACGACGTGATCGCGGAACCGCACGCCCTTGACGACCTTGCCGTCGCGCACGTCCAGGCAGGGGATGATGCGTCTGCTCAGCATGCCAAGGCCTCCTCCACGCTGAAGCGGCCTTCGAGCAAGGCCCGCCCGAGGATGACGCCCTTGGCGCCTGCCTCGCGCGCTGCGCGAATGTCGTCGAGCGAGCGCACGCCGCCGGAAGCCTGCACCGCCAGGCTCGGCACCGTGGCCGACAGATGGGCGTACAGGTCGAGATTGAATCCGGCGAGCATGCCGTCACGATGGATGTCCGTGCACAACAGGTGCCGCGCACCGCGCACCGCATACCATGGCGCCAGCTCATCCAGGGTACGCGCTTCGGTCTCGGTCCATCCCGCGCTGGGCAGGCGCCACGCGCCGTCCTGCTGCAAGGTGTCCAGCGCCAGCGTGATGCGCCCGGCGCCATGCGTTGAGAGCCATCCGGCGACACGCTCCGGTTCACGGATGGCGAGGCTGCCGACCACCACGCGCGACACGCCGGCGTCGAACAGGCGCTGCACGTCGGCTTCCGAACGCACGCCGCCGCCGGCCTGGATTCGCATGCCATCGCGGGCGATCGATTCGATCACCGCGAGGTTTTCCAGGCTGCCGCCACGGGCGCCATCCAGGTCCACCAGGTGCAGCCATTCGGCGCCGGCCTGCGCATAGCGGCCAGCCAGCGCCCGCGGGTCGAATTCATAGGTGGTCTGCTGCGCGTAGTCGCCCTGCTTGAGGCGCACCACGCGGCCGCTGCGAAGATCGATGGCGGGGATGACGGTAAAGCTCATAGCTCGAGGAAATTCTTCAGCAGGCGGGCGCCGACCTTGGCCGAACGCTCGGGGTGGAACTGCATGCCATGGAAGTTGCCTCGCGAAATCACGCAGGCAAAGTCATCGCCGTAATCGGTGGAAGCCAGCGCATAGTCGCCCATCGGCACCGCGTAGCTGTGCACGAAGTACGCCCACTCGTCATCGCCCAGGCCAGCCAGCAACGGATGCTCGCGCTGGCGGCGTACGCGATTCCAGCCCATGTGCGGCACGCGCCGGCCAGGCTGCTCCGCAAAGCGACGCACCGTTGCCGGCACGACGCCGAGACACGCGGTGTCACCCTCTTCCGAGCGTTCGCACAAGAGCTGCATGCCCAGGCAAACGCCCAGCACCGGCTGCGTAAGCGAGCGGATCTCCTCGACCAGGCCAAGCTCGCGCAGGCGAGCCATGCCCGGGCCGGCGGCGCCGACGCCCGGAAGAATCACCTTGTCCGCGGTGCGGATGGTCTCGGCGTCGGAGGTGAGCGCAGCGTCCACGCCCAGACGCTGCAGGGCATAGCGCACGGACCCGATATTGGTGCCGCCCGCATCAACCAGCACGACACCCATCACAGCGCTCCCTTGGTGCTGGGCAGGTCGCTGCCTTCGCGCCGGATCGCCTGGCGCAACGCCCGCGCCACGACCTTGAAACAGGCTTCCACCATGTGGTGCGCATTCTCGCCCTGCACGCTCAGGTGCAGGTTGGCGCCCAGCGTCTCGCACAGTGAACGGAAGAAATGCGGCACGAGCTCGGTGGGTATGTCGCCCACGCGTTCACGCGGGAACCGTCCCTCGAAGACGAAATAGGGGCGACCGGAGAGATCGAGCGCGGCACTGGCCTGCGCTTCGTCCATGGGCAGCACGAAGCCATAGCGGCCGATGCCGCGCTTGTCGCCCAACGCCTGGCGCAGGGCCTGGCCGAGCGCCAGCGCGCAATCCTCGATGGTGTGGTGTTCGTCGATATGCGTATCGCCGTCGCAACCCAACGCCAGCGCGAAGCCACCGTGCTTGCCGATCTGCTCCAGCATGTGGTCGAAGAAGCCCAGGCCGGTATGGATCTGCGGCTCGGCGGTCTTGTCCAGGTTGACGCTCACGGTAATGCGCGTCTCGCGGGTGTTGCGCTCGACCGTGGCCATGCGCGGCGCGTCGAGCAACTGGTGCGCGACCTCGTTCCACGCGAGCCCCTGTGGGCCGACGCGAAAGCCGCGCACGCCCATGTTCGCGGCGAACTGCAGGTCGGTCTCGCGGTCGCCGACCATCGCCGACGCCGCGCGGCTCCATCCATCATCGGCGAGATAGTGCCGAAGCATGCCCACGCCCGGCTTGCGCGTGTCCTTGTTCTCGTGCGGGAAACTGCGGTCGATCAGGACTTCGCGCACCGTGATCCCCTGCGAGGAAAGAATGCGCATCAGCAGTTCGTGCGGGCCGGTGAAATCGGCCTCCGGAAAGCTGTCGGTGCCAAGGCCATCCTGGTTGGTCACCATCACCAGCTCGTAACCGCCCGCCACGATGCGCTGCAACGCGCCGATCACGCCCGGCAACAGCGCGAACTTCTCGAAGCTGTCGATCTGGAAATCTGCCGGCTCCTCGATGAGGCAACCGTCGCGGTCGATGAAGAGTATCTTGCGGCTCATGCGTCGATGTCCTGGAGCACGGCGAGCACGCGGTCGTTTTCTTCCGCGGTGCCGATGGTGATGCGCAATGCGTCGCCCAACCGTGGATAACGACGTACGTCGCGAACCACGATGCCGGCGTCGAGCAGGCGCTGGTAGACCGTGGCGGGATCGTCCAGCCGCACCGCCAGGAAGTTGGCTTGCGACGGCAGCACCGCGCGCACGCCCGGCAAGGCCGCCAGCGCCGCGGCCATCCGCGCGCGCTGCTCACGCACGATGGCGATGTGTTGCCGCGCATCGGCTTGGCCAGCCGCCGTCAGCGCCTGCAGCGCCAGCGCCACGCAAGGGCGCGGCAACGGGTATGGCGCGATGATGCGACGGAGCAACGCGATCACCTCTTCGTTCGCCAGCAGGGTGCCGATGCGCGCGCCCGCCAGCGCCCAGGCCTTGGACAGCGTGCGCAGCACGGCGAGGTTGTCGTAGCGGTCGATCAGTGGTGCCGCGCTCGCCATGTCGGAAAATTCGATATAGGCCTCATCCACCACCAGCAATGCCCGGCCGGAGAGTGCCTGCGCAAGGCGCTCCACCTGGGCCTGGGTCACCCGCTGGCCCGTCGGATTGTTTGGCGTGCACACGAACACCAGCTTCACCGCCGGTGTCAGTGCGGCAAGCGCGGCGTCCACGTCCAGCGAGAAATCCTCGGCCAGTGGAAGCTCCAGCACCGCCGCGTTCTGGATGCGCGCGCATACGGCGTACATGCCGAAGGTCGGCGGCTGGATCGCGATGGCGTCTTCCCCGGCGCGGCAAAACGCGCGGACCAGCAAGTCGATCGCCTCGTCGCTGCCCCGCCCCACCAGCACCTGCGCCGGACGCACGCCATAGAGCGTCGCCAGCGCTTCGATCAGCGCGGGCGGTTGCGGGTCGGGATAGCGGTTGCAGTCCAGCGCGTCATCGCCGGGTGGCGCCCAGGAGGATTCGTTCGCGTTGAGCAGGATCGCGCCGCCGCTCGCCTCCATGCGCGCGGAGGAATACGGCTGCATGGCGCGAATCTCCGGGCGTGCAATGTCCACGATGCTCATGCGGCCGTCTCCAACGCGGCAAGGCGCAGGGTGACGGCGCGGCGGTGCGCCTCCAACTGCTCGGCGGCGGCCAGCGTCGCCGTGCAGGGACCGATCTCGCGCAGGCCAGCCGGCGAGAGTTCCTGCACGGTGATCTGCTTCTGGTAGCTCGCCACGGAAACGCCGCTGTAGCTGCGTGCATAACCGTAGGTAGGCAGCACGTGGTTGCTGCCGCTGCAATAGTCACCCACGGACTCCGGCGTCCACGCGCCGAGGAACACCGAACCGGCGCTCTGCACGCCCGCCAGCAGGTCGCGCGGCTGTTCCACCTGCAGGATCAGGTGCTCGGGCGCGTAGCGATTGCTCACCTCCACCGCCTGCGCCAGCGACGACACGGCAATCAGCCGGCTCTGCGAGAGTGCCTGCGTGGCGATGTCCGCGCGCGGCAGCAGTGCGCACTGTTGCGCCACCTCGCTTTCGACGGCGTCCAGCAACGACGCCGACGGGCTGAGCAGGATCACCTGCGAATCCGGGCCATGCTCGGCCTGCGACAACAGGTCGGCGGCGACGAAGGCCGCATTGGCCTGCTCATCGGCAATCACCAGCACTTCCGAGGGACCGGCCGGCATGTCGATGGCGGCACCCTCCGGGTCGGACGACACCTGCAGCTTCGCCTCGGTCACCCAGGCATTGCCGGGACCAAACAGCTTGTCGCACTTGGGCACCGATACGGTGCCATAGGCCATGGCCGCGATCGCCTGCGCGCCGCCCAGCTTGAACACCTTGTGCACGCCGGTGATCCGTGCCGCATACAACACGGCTTCGTCGCAGCGTCCGTCCGCGCGCGCCGGCGAGCACAGCACAACCTCGGCGCAACCGGCGATGCGTGCGGGCACGCCCAGCATCAGCGCGGTGGACGGCAACGGCGCGCTGCCCGCAGGCACGTACAGGCCAACCCGACGGATCGGCCGCAGTATGCGCTCGACGCGCACGCCATTGGCCGTGTCCAGCGCCACCGGCTGGGGAGCCGCCGCGCGGTGGAACGCATCGATGCGCGCGGAGGCCTCCTCGATGGCGGCTTTCAGTGCCGGTGCCAGGCGCGCTTCGGCTTCGTCGATTTCCTGCGCGGATACTTCAATGGCATCGAGGGTGCAGCGGTCGAAGCGTGCGCTGAGCTCGCGCAGCGCCTGGTCGCCGTCCGCGCGCACGCGCGCGACGATCTGCTCCACGCCGTTGCGCAGCGTCTCGGCGCGCGACTGCGCCGGACGGGCCAGCGCCGCGCGACGCGCCGCGTTGTCGAGTGCATTCCAATCAAGGCGGTTCATGACGTTCTACCTTTCAGTCCGCCTGCATCACGCAAGCATCTTCTCGACCGGGAGCACGAACATTTCGCGCGCACCGGCCTTCTTGATCTCTTCGAGCTGCCGCCAACTCACTTCGCCCGCGCAGAGCGCCTGCAGCATCAGCTGGTCGGGCTGGCCGGCCACCGGCAGCAAGGTCGGTTGCGGACCACCGGGCAACAGGCGGATCACCGCGTCCAATGCGTTGCGCGAGGTCTGCAGCAGCAGCAGGCGCGACTCGCGCACCTGGATCACGCCGTCGAGGCGCTTGAGCAACAGGTCGATCATGTCGCCGCGCTCGTCGGTGGGCAGCGCCTCGGGGCCCGCGAGCACGGCTTCGCTTTCCAGCAGTACGTCGGCTTCGCGCAGCTGGTTCGCCACCAGCGTGCCGCCGCTCTGCACGAGATCGCAGATGGCATCGGCCGTGCCGAGGCGCGGCGCGATTTCCACCGAACCGGCCAGCGTCACCACCCCCGCATCCACGCCATGCGTGCGCAACCACTCGCCGAGCAGGCCCGGGTACGAGGTGGCGATGCGCAAGCCCTGCAATTGCGCGGGTTCGCGATAGTCGAGCTCCTGCGGCACGGCGATCGACAGGCGGCAGCGACCGAAGCCGAGCGACCGCCATTCGGCCAGCGCCGGCGCCTCGCGTCCGGCGGTGTAGCGGAACTCGCTGAGCACGTTGCGGCCCACGATGCCCAGGTCGCACACGCCCTGCGCGATCAGCCCCGGAATGTCGTCGTCTCGCACCAGCAGCAGGTCGACGGGCTCGCCCTCGCCGAAGCAGAACAGCTTGTCGCGGCTCTGGCGAAACGTGAGGCCGCAACGGTTGAGCAGTTCCAGCGCGGGCTCGGTGAGCCGGCCAGACTTCTGCATCGCTATACGTAGTCGATCCCGCGGTTTCATGCCTTGGCCTTCTTGCTGGCTGCCCGGCGACGGGCAGCGCGGGCGGCGGCAGCGAGGTAGCCGCCATTGCCCTGATTGAGGAAACGCGCCACGCGCCCGATGGTGGTGATGCTCACCGCCGTCCGCTCGTGGATCTCGCGATAGGCCACGCCATCGAGCAGGTAAGGCACCACGCGCCAGCGATCGACCAGCACCTCCAGCTCGGCCGGGGTGCACAAGTCGTGCAGGAAGGCCGACATTTCCTCGGCGTTCTTCAGCGAAAGCAAAGCCTCGCAAAGACTGAGCTCGGCGGACTCGGCAGGGGTTTCGGGATCGAGCGATCGGCGCTTCATAGCGTACTAATGCGTTAATACAATGGAGCGCATCATACGCGACACGATGCGGTGCAGCAACCGGGCGCGCCGCTACTCGCGCGAGGCGTTAAGCGAGCGACCGGCCCGCCGGCGTGTTTTCTTGCGAATCGAACGCGACCCGGGCCTGTAGGAGCGCACCCAGTGCGCGACAAGCCAACGGAGCGGCGACGCCGATGCGCGGCGGTCGCCCACTGGGTGGGCTCCTACAACAGCAGCAAAGACTGAAGGTGATCGCGCCTGTGGGAGCGCACCCTGTGCGCGACAAGCCAACCGAGCGGTGACGCCGACGCGCGGCGGTCATCCACCAGGTGGACTCCTACAACAGCAGCAAAAACTGGTGATCCCCCCTGTAGGAGCGCACCCAGTGCGCGACAAGCCAACGGAGCGGTGACGCCGACGCGCCGCGGTCGCCCACTGGGTGGGCTCCTGCAACAGCAGCAAAAACTGGGGTGATCCCCCTGTGGCCGCCCATGTTTCGCAGACGCCCTTCCCGTGCAGCCATCGAGCGCGCTATATTAAATAGGTAGCCTACCTATTTAGATGAAAGCCGCCATGTCCCCGATCCCCAGCGATGCCCGGCTGCTGGCCGAAGAATTGCGCACGCCACTGCGGCGCATCTACCGGCAGCTTCGCCGCGATGCCCACAACGACGGCATTCCGCCCCTACGCAAGCAGTTGCTGATCGCCATCATCGACCAGCCAGGCATCGGCGTCGGCGACCTGGCGCGGCAGGAAAACCTGCGCAGCCCGACCATCAGCGGCCATGTCAACGCGATGGTCGCCGCGGGCCTGGTGGAGCGCACCGAACCGGCCGCGGGCGACCGGCGCCGCGTGGGCCTGGTCGCCACCGCACAGGGCAACGACGCCATCGATGCCCATCGCAAACGGCGCACCGACCGGCTCGCGCAGGCCCTGGCCAAGCTTCCGGTCGAGTCGCGGAACGCCATCCGCGCCGCCATCCCGGCCCTGAACGAACTGGATCTATGACCTCCCCGCACATCGACACCACGATCGTTCCCACCGAACGCGAGATACGCCAGGTCTTCATCGGCCTGATCATCATGCTGGCGCTCGGCGCCATCGACCAGAGCATCGTGGCGACCGCGCTGCCGCGCATCGTGAGCGACCTCGGCGGCATCAATCATCTGTCGTGGGTGGTGACGGCGTACGTGCTTGCCTCCACCGCGACCATGCCGCTGTACGGCAAGCTGAGCGACCAGTACGGCCGCAAGCCGATGGTCTACGTGGCGGTGATCACTTTCCTGCTGGGCTCGGTGCTGAGCGGCGCCTCGCGCAACCTGGTCGAGCTGATCGTGTTTCGCGCCGTGCAAGGCCTGGGCGCGGGTGGCCTGGTGCCGCTGGCGCAGATCATCATCGGCGACATGCTCACGCCAACCCGCCGCGGGCGATGGCAGGGCGTGATCGCGGCGATCTTCGCCATCTGCAGCGTGCTCGGCCCGCTGCTTGGCGGCGTCATCACCGACCTGCTGTCGTGGCATTGGATCTTCTACATCAACCTGCCTGTCGGCGCGGTGGCCATGGTGATGATCGGGCGCGCCCTGCGCCAGTACACGCCGCTGCATGCGCGACGCATCGACTACATCGGCTCGTTGCTGATGACGGTGGCGACGGTCGCCTTCCTGCTGGTGCTTACGCTGGGCGGATCGACCTGGCCGTGGTTCTCGACGCCGCTCGCAAGCATGGCGGCACTTGCCCTGGTGTGCGGCGCGCTGTTCGTGCGCCACGTGCAGTACGAGCCAGAACCGGTGCTTCCGTTGGGCCTGTTCCACAACCGGCTGTTCGTCATCGCCAGCTCGGTGATGGCGATGACCTTCATGGGCCTGATGGGCGCCAGCCTGTTCTTCCCGTTGTTCTTCCAGTTGGTCATGGGCGCGAGTCCCGCCCGGTCCGGCCTGCTGATCGGGCCGTTGATGATCGGCATGGCGGCCGCGTCCCTGTTCAATGGTCGCGTGCTGTTGCGTGCCGGGCGCTACAAGCCGGCGCAGGTCACCGGGCTGGCCGCGGCCACGCTCGCCTTTGCCGTGCTCACCTGGGGCGCGGCGACGTCCCGGAGCCTGGCGGTGATCGAGCCGGCGATCCTCGCACTGGGCCTGGGCCTGGGACTGGTGATGCCCAACATGACCATCGCCGTGCAAAACGCGTTGGCGCCCGTCCATCGCGGCGTCGGTACGGCCACGCTGGCATTCTTCCGCTCGCTGGGCGGACTGGTCGGCGTGGCGGGGTCGGGCGCGATCCTGGCGTGGCAGCTACGCACCCATGGCGGCGCAACGACCGTCTCGCCGCTCCCTGGCGAAGGTGGCGCAGCGTTCGACTGGTCGCACGCAGCGAGCACCGCCGTGCCGCTCTATCGACACGCCATCACCACGACCTTCCTCGTGGGCACTTGCGTGATCGCCTGCGCATTCCTGCTCATCCTGCTGATGCCGGAGCTGCCGTTGCGCGATCATCACGGCGCACCGGCAGCCGCGGGCAGCTGAACCCAGGAGAGGAGCACGATGGACAAGCCTCATCATGCAGCATTGCAACGATTGTCCATCACCCTGCTCTGCGCCGCCGTCGCTGTCTTTGCGTTGACAGCAGGCGCGTTGCAGTTCACGCGCGCCGATCTCGATCCCGTCGCCATGCCGCTCAGCACGTATCTGCGCGGTCCCGGCGGTTACTGGTTGCGCGGCGCCTACTACCTGATGGCGGCATCGCTGGCCGCATTCGCCTTCGCCGGCTATCGCGCCGCGGCACATACGTCACGCAGCGCACTGGCCAGCGCCCTTTTCATAATCGCGGCGCTGGCGCTGCCGGTCGTGGCTTACACGGTGTTGTTCGAGAACACGGCGCAGGAAAACCTTGCTCGACTGGTGCATGGCCTGGCGGCGCAGGCCACCTTTCTTTGCCTGGTCATGGGCATGCTGTTGTGGTCGTCGCGCTGGCAACGACAGGAAGGCACACGCACGCGGCGAGCCGGCCTCGTGCTGGCCTGGCTCGCCTTCGTGCAGATGTGGGTGCTGGCGCTGTGGAGGGGCCTGCCGCCCGGCCTGACCCAAAAGCTGCTGATCGTGCTCATCCTGCTGTGGTTGGGATGGGCGGCGTGGCAGCTATGGCGGGGGCAGCGGCGAGATTGATTCGCGCACTGGGTGCGCTCCTGCAAAAGGAGCGTCGATGCGGAAACGACGCGCCGCTCTTACGCCGCGAACACGCGCCGGCGCACCAGCTCGCACACCGTGCGCACGTCGCCATCCATGGCGCGGTCGCGCGGCATGAAGGCGATGTGCTCGCGCAGCGCGTCGTGTGCCTTGCGCACGGCCTCACCCGCGTGGAAATCGCCCACGCTCGCCAATGCCCGGGTGAGCTGCTGCACTTCGGCCACGAACTGCGCGTAATGCGGATGGCCTTCGCGCGGCGCGTTGGACACCTTGCCGGCCAGCGCCTGCCAATCGCCACGGGACGCCAGGCGGCATGCCGCGTTGAGCATCGCCTGGCGGAAATCCAGCGCCTGCGCCGCGGTGTAGAGCTCCAGCGAAAGCACGTGGCCGAGGTCTTCCATCATCTCCAGCACGTGGCGTGCCTCGTTGGCGCCCATCGACACATGGTCTTCCGCGTTCGCGCTGGTGGGCACCGAATACACGCTGGCCGGATGCGCGCGCGTGGCGAGGTCGTTCACCAGTGCCGCCGCGGTGTACTGCACGATCATGAAGCCCGAATCGGTGCCGTCCTCGTTGCCGGTGAGGAAGGCCGGCAGGCCGTCGTTGGTGGCCGGGTCCACCAGCTTGTTGAGGCGACGCTCGGAGATGGAGGCCAGCACCGGGATCGCCGCCTTCACGTAGCTCATCGCCAGCGCCAGCGGCATGCCGTGGAAGTGGCCCGCGGAGATCACCTGCTCCTCGATGAACTGCGCGTTCTCGGCATCCGGGAAGATCAGCGGGTTGTCGGTAACGGCATTGAGCTCGATGTCGAACACGCGGCAGGCCTGCGCCCACGCATCGCGCACCGCGCCGTGCACTTGCGGCATGCAGCGCAGGCAATAGGCATCCTGCGGCTGGTGCTTCTTGCCGCCCTTGAACGGCAGGAATCGCGCATAGAACGCCTCGCGGCCATGGCGCTGGTTCGCCGGCACCCAATCCCAACCGATATCGAAAGTAAGCGCCTGGTCGGCGGGGTCGGCCCAGGCTTCGGCCGCCCACGGCTTGAAGCGCGGGACCAGGTGATAGGGAATGTCGACCAGCGTGCTGCCTTCCAGCAGGTCACGCACATGCGCGGCCGTGTCCACCTGCCCAGGATGCGGGCGAAGCGCATGTACCTCGGGGCGCAGCGCGCCACTGCGGCCGGCGAAGGCATCAAGCGTCATCGCGGCGGCGAGATCGGCGAGGTCGAGCAGATGCTCCAGGTCCTCCAGCGCCAACGCGCCGGTGGCCAGCATTTGCGCCGTACCGTTGTTGAGCGCCAGGCCTTCCTTGAAGGACAGGCGAATGGGCGACAGGCCCGCGCGCTTCAGCGCTTCGGCGCCCGGCAGGCGCTCGCCCTGGTAGAACGCCTCACCACCACCCAGCAGCACGATGGCCAGGTGCGAGAGCGGCGCGAGGTCGCCGCTGGCGCCCACCGAACCCTTCTCCGGCACCACCGGCACCACGCCGGCATTGAGCATCGCGGTGAGCGCCTTGAGCGTCTCCACGCGAATGCCGGAGTGGCCACGCATCAAGGTGTTGATGCGGATCACCAGCATCGCGCGCACCACGTCCGGCGCGAACGGCTTGCCCACGCACACCGCGTGTGTGGTGATGAGGTTGTGCTGCAGTTCTTCCAGCAGCGTGCCTTCCGGCTTGCCAGGGTTGCCGCCGGGAAGCTCGTCGCGCAGGCGGTGCGCGCCCAGCAGCTTGTCGGCGTTGCTGCCGAAGCCGGTGGTGACGCCGTAGGTCGGCTCGCCGCAGCTCACCTTGTCGGCAAGAAAGTCGGCCGCGCGCTGTACGCGCTTGAGCTGGGTTTCATCCAGCGCCACATGCAGGCCCTGTCGCGCCACGGCCACCAGTTGCTCGCGGGTGAGGCTGTTGCCGTCCAGGAGTATCGTCTTTGCGGTCATGCCTTGCTCCAGCCCGGACGGGCCCATGTATTGAGTTGATGCGGCCGCACCCGGCGAGTGCGGCCCCGCTTCAGGCGCGATGGATTAACGGCCGACTTCGGCCTGCGCCAGTTCCACGCGCAGCGACTTGATCAGCTCGGCGCGCGACACTTCGAACTGGTCTTCGCGACGCAGGTCCTTCACGGTGACCACGCCCTTGGCGATCTCGTCCTCGCCCAACACGATCACGAAGCGGATGCCCGCGCGGTCGGCGTACTTGAACTGCTTGCCGAGCTTGCCGCCTTCCAGCACCACTTCGGTGGCAATGCCCGCCGAGCGCAGCTCATTGGCGAGCGCGAGATACGCCGGCATCTGCGCCGCGTCCATCTGCGTCACCAGCACATCGACCGTGCTCTGGCCGGTGGCGATCAGGCCGGCGTCGCGCAGCTGCCAGTAAAGGCGCGTGAGGCCGATGGAAATGCCCACGCCCGGCAGCTTCGACTTGGTGTACTGGCTGGCCAGGTTCTCGTAGCGGCCGCCCGAGCAGATCGAGCCGATCTGCGGATGATCGTTGAGCGTGGTCTCGTAGACGGTGCCGGTGTAGTAGTCCAGGCCGCGCGCGATCGAGAGGTTGAGCACGTAGTGCGTTTCCGGCACACCGAAGTCGCGGATCAGGCCGAGCACTTCCTTCAGTTCCGCGCGGCCCTGCTCCATCGACTCCGGGCCGGGACCCAGCGCGTCGAGCTTGTCGAACGCATCCTGCAGCGAGCTGGAACGCACCTGCACGAAGTCCAGGATCTTCTGCGCCACCCCGGCACTCAGCCCGAACTGCTCGCCGGTGAGCGTGTCGCGCACGTAGTCGGCGCCGCGCTTGTCCAGCTTGTCCACTTCGCGCAGCACCAGCGTCTGCTGCTCGCCGTCGGTGACGCCCAGGCTTTCGAAAAAGCCGCGCATCAGCTTGCGGTTGTTGAGCTGGATGGTGAAGGCGCCGATGTTCAGTTCGCGGAACACGCTGTAGATCACCGCGGGCAACTCGGCGTCATAGCGGACCGACAGGCTGTCCTTGCCGATCACGTCGATGTCGCATTGGTAGAACTCGCGGAAACGGCCGCGCTGGGCGCGCTCGCCACGGTATACGCGCTGCATCTGGTAGCGGCGGAACGGGAACGACAAGTCGTGCTCGTGTTCGGCCACGTAGCGGGCCAGCGGCACGGTGAGATCGAAGCGCAGCGCCAGCTCGGGCTTCTCGCCCTGCTCCAGCGCGCCGGTGGACTGCACGAAGTAGACCTGGCGCTCCGTCTCGCCGCCGGTCTTGGTCAGCAGCACGTCGGAGTATTCGATCACCGGCGTCTCGACCGGCAGGAAACCAAAGCGCTCATAGTTGCGGCGGATCACGTCGAGCATGCGCTGGAACGCGATCTGGTCGAGCGGCAGCAGCTCGAGCACGCCGGGCATGGTACGGGCCGGGGTAAGCGCCATGAAATCCTCTGCTAAGCGGTGAAAAAAGCGTCGGGAAACCGCCAGATGGCGATGGGTCCGACAGAGCCGCATAGGTTAGCAGAAGGCTGCCCCCGAGCCTTGGGTTCGAGCCGTTCCAGCAAGGCGCCCTGCTCCGCCGGAGAAAAAATTTCACAATCCTGTTGCCAAGGTCAGGGAAGGTCATTAAGATACGCGGCTCCCACGGGGTGTAGCTCAGCCTGGTAGAGCGCTACGTTCGGGACGTAGAAGTCGCATGTTCGAATCATGTCACCCCGACCAAAGATTCGATGAAAAAGCCGGCCTTGCGCCGGCTTTTTTGTGGCCCATTTTTGCGGACTCCTTATGCAGGAGCGCACCCAGTGCGCGAAAAGCCTATGGAGCCGCAACGCCGCAACTCCGCGGTCGCGCACTGGGTGCGCTCCTACAGGCAACGCTGCGGCTTCAGCGATTCGGCAAAAACACCGCAAACCGCGCACCCTGCGGATCGCGCAGCATGGCGTAGCGTCCGATGCCGGGAATGTCCTCCGGCGCCGTGGTCACTTCCGCCCCCAGGGATTGGGCCTTCGCCGCGCTCGCATCCACATCCCGCACAAGCACGTACGGAATCCACAGCGACGGACCCGCGCCGCCCAGGTTCCGCATCAGGCCGCCACGCCGTGCATCGCCGCTCTTGAGCACGTAGTAGGTGTCCTCGCCGGCCGGCATGGAGTCGTGGCCGAGACCGAACAGCCATTCGTAGAACGCCAGCGCCTTTGCGTCGTCGGTCGTATGAAGTTCGTGCCAGCACCATTGGCCGGGCGACAGCTCGCCATCCGGCGTGTCGTCGTTGCTTCCGCGCCAGATCGAGAACATCGCGCCGGCCGGATCGAGCAGCGTCGCACCACGTCCCACCGGCGGAAAATCGGTGGGCGGCATGCAGGATGACGCACCCGCTTCGAGCGCTTGCGCATAGCTCCTGTCGACATCGGCCACGCTGAGATAAATGCCCCACTGGCAGGCTTCGCCTGGCTGCGACGCGCGATAGCCGCCCATGTGCTCACCGGCATTCATGATGACGTGATAGGCCTGGCCGCCCACCTGCATCGGCGCATCGCCCCAGCCGAACAGCGCGGCGTAAAACTTGCTCGCCCGCGCCGGATCGGTACTGGCGTGTTCGACCCAGACGAGCTTTCCGGGCAAGGTCTTCATGAGCCGGCTCCTCTCCTAATGGGCGATGCCCGGGAAAGGCCGCAGGCTACCCTGCGAGAGATGACGGGAAAGTCGCGGCTGCGTGGCCGCGGACGCCCCTGTCAGCTTTGCAGCGCCAGTTCGGCCAGGCGATCGAGTTCTTCATGGTCGAAGCCGGCTTCAAGGCGTGCCGGCCGGTTGAACGGGCCTCGCAGGTTGCGACCCATGTAGTCGCGCAAGAGGTCGAGGAAGGTCTCGCGCGGGTCGAGGCCGTCCCGTTCGCAGCAATGGCGGAACCAGCGCGTACCGGCCGCCACGTGCGCCACTTCCTCGCGCAGGATCACGTCGAGGATCGCCACGGTACGGCCATCGCCGACGGAAAGCAGCCGATCGATCATGCCGGGCGTGACATCGAGGCCCCGCGCCTCGAGCACGCGCGGCACCAGGGCCATGCGCGCGGTGTCGTGGTGGGCCGTCTTCTCGGCCATTTCCCACAGGCCGTTGTGGGCATCGAAGTCACCATAGGCATGGCCGAGCTCGGCCAGCCGTTCGGACAGCATCGCGAAGTGGCGCGCCTCGTCGTGCGCGCAACTCGCCCAATCGCGGTAATAGTCGAGCGGCTTGCCGCGGAAACGGTACACCGCGTCCCACGCGAGATTGATCGCGTTGAACTCGATATGCGCCACCGCATGCACCAGCGCGGCGCGGCCGTCCGCGGTGCCGAGGCCGCGATGCGGCACCTGGCGCTGGGGAACCAGTTGCGGGCGCTCCGGCCTACCGGGCGCGCCGATCGGTTCGGGCGCGGGCGACGAGGGATCGGGATGAAGCTCGCCGGAGAGAAAGCCCTCCCAGGCCGCGTGCGTCAAGCGCAGCTTTTCGGCCGGGTCGGTGGCGTCGAGGCAGCGCTTGGCGGCGGCGTGGAGGTCGGGCATGCGGACATGTCTACTGTAGGAGCGCACCCAGTGCGCGATCACCTGACGGAGCGAAGGCACCGTCGCCCTGCGGTCGCGCACTGGGTGCGCTCCTACAACGGCACAACGGTACGCTGCTTACGCGCTGCGACGCGCCGCCTTGGCGTCGTCCGAGCGCAGCATCTCGATCTGCTGCAGGTACTGCTGGTCGAGGCCGGTGACATATTCGCCGGAGAAGCATGAGGTATCGAACTGCTTCAACGATTCGTTGCCGTCCTGCACTGCCCACACCAGGTCCTTGAGATCCTGGTAGATCAGCCAGTCGGCGCCGAGCACCTTCTCGACCTCCTGCTCGGTGTGCCCCGCGGCCACCAGTTCCGACGCCGCCGGCATGTCGATGCCGTACACGTTCGGGTAGCGCACCGGCGGCGCGGCGGAGGCGAAGAACACGTTCCTGGCACCGGCATCGCGGGCCATCTGGATGATCTGGCGCGAGGTGGTGCCGCGCACGATGGAGTCGTCCACCAGCAGCACGTTCTTCTTGCGGAATTCCAGTTCCACCGGGTTGAGCTTGCGGCGCACCGATTTCACGCGCTCGCCCTGCCCCGGCATGATGAAGGTGCGGCCGATGTAGCGGTTCTTGACGAAGCCCTCGCGGAACGGCACGCCCAGCGCCTCGGCCAGCGCCGAGGCGGCCGTGCGCGCGGTGTCGGGAATCGGGATCACCGCGTCGATACCGTGGTCCGGACGCTCGCGCAGGATCTTCTCGGCCAGCTTCTGGCCCATGCGCAGGCGCGCCTTGTACACCGACACGTTCTCGATCATCGAGTCCGGGCGGGCCAGGTACACGTATTCGAAGATGCACGGCGCATGCACCGCGCCCTCGGCGCAGTGGCGGGAGAACAGCTGGCCGTCGTTGGTGATGAACACCGCCTCGCCCGGCTCCACGTCGCGCAGGCGCTTGAAGCCGAGGATGTCCAGCGCCACCGACTCGGAAGCCACCGCGTATTCGCGGCCTTCCGGGGTGACGCGCTCACCGAGCACCAGCGGGCGGATGCCGTTCGGGTCGCGGAACGCCAGCAGGCCATAGCCCAGCACCAGGGCGAGGCAGGCGTAACCGCCGCGCGCACGCTGGTGCACGCCGGCGACGGCCTTGAAGATGTGGTCAGGGGTGAGCGCCATGCGGTCCTGGATCTGCAACTCGTGCGCCAGCACGTTGAGCAGCACCTCGGAATCCGAATCGGTGTTGATGTGGCGGCGATCGTCCTCGAACATCTCGCGGCGCAGCGTCTCGGTGTTCACCAGGTTGCCGTTGTGCGCGAAGGCGATGCCGTAGGGCGAGTTCACGTAGAACGGCTGGGCCTCGGACGACCCCTCCGAGCCTGCCGTGGGATAACGGCAATGGCCAAGGCCGATGCGGCCGCGCAGGCCACTCATCGCGCTCTGGTTGAACACGTCGCGCACCAGGCCATTGCCCTTGTGCAGGCGCAGGCGGGCGCCGTCCACCGTGGCGATGCCGGCGGCGTCCTGGCCGCGGTGCTGCAACACGGTCAGACCGTCATAGAGTGACGCGGCGACCTCGCTGGTGCCGACGATGCCGATGATTCCGCACATGGTTGAAAGCCTGTAATTAGTGAGTCGTTGCCGGAGCGGCCGTGGATGCGGCCGCCGGATGGGTCTGGTGCCCGGTCGCTGGTGAAGCGCCCGAAGCTCCCGCCGGCAAGGCGGGCAAATGGTCCAGCAGTGCCGGGGGGTTGAGGTAGTGGCGGACGCTGTCCGGCACGCGCTCGCCCAGCCACGCAGCCATTCCCTTGAACTGCGACAATAGAGCCGACTCGTTCCACCACGGGTCGCGCGTGAACGCGGTAAACCCGAGCAGGAACACCGCGAGCGTCACCAGCAGCACGCCGCGGACGAAACCAAACACCATGCCCAGCAAGCGATCCGTACCGGACAACCCGGTGCCTTCGATCAGCTTGCTCACCAGGAAGCGCAACAGCGCTCCGGCGATCAGCACGGCGAGAAAACAGATGCCGTATCCCACCAGGATCCGCGCCGACGGCAGCTGGATGCTGTGTTCGAAATACCCGGCCACGCTGGGCCCGAACGTCCACGCCACCCAGAACGCCGCGACCCAGATCGCCAGCGCCAGCACCTCTGAAATGAGGCCTCGCCACAGCCCGATCAAGACCGAGAGGGCGAGCACCGCAAGGATGATGTAGTCGGCCCAATTCACCGGGTCAGCATCTCGACGGGTTCAGGTTCACGGGGCGCTGACGACGTTGCCGTCCACGCCCATCTTGGTCTTGATCTCATCGCGGATGCGGACCGCGTCGGCGCGCTGGGTCTGCGGGCCGGCACGCACGCGCCACAGCTGCTTGCCGCTCGCGTTCACCGTATCCACATAGCCGTCGAAACCGTTCGCGCGCAGCTTGTCGCGCAGCGCATTGGCATCGGCCTGGCTGCCCATGGCGGCGATCTGCACGGCCCAGCCGCCGGGCTTCGACGAACCGGCGGCCGGCGCGGCAGCCGCGGCCGGGCCGGCGGGCCTGGCGGCCGGTGCCGGATCGTCCTGGGTCGGCGTGCTGGCGCTGCCCTCGAGACGGGCCGGCGCGCCCGGGATGGTCTGGGTGATCTTCAGGCGTGCCGCTTCGGCGGCGGCGCGCGATTCGAAGGGGCCGGCCGTAACCAGCGTGAGCTGCTTGCCGCCCTGGCTGATACTGCGGCCGGAGGCCGGATAACCCAGGCCGCGCACGCGCTGGATTAGGTTCTGTGCGCTCGCGCTCGACGCATAGGCGCTGAGATTGAGCGAATACTGGCCATGCGCCGCGGTAGCCGGCGAAGCGGCGGGCGTGGCAGCCGTCGTGGCCGAAGCCATGGGCGCGGCCGCCTTGGCGGGTGCCGCCGTGGTGTCCGCCTTGCCCTGTGCCGGTATCACCGGCTGCGATGCGCTGGAGCCTGGTCGGGTCACCGTCGTCGGCTCGGGCTTCTGGCCCGCGGTCGGGTCGGTTTCCACATCCTTGGGACGGTTGGAACCGATGTTCACGGTGGCCAGCTGGTCGGACGAGCCCACCGGCGGCGCGGCCGTTGCGGGCGCCGGGGTCGGCGCCCGCGCCGTCGGCTTGGGTGCGGCCGACGCCGCCGTAGCCGGCGTTGCGCCAGGCGTCAGGCTCATGGTCTTGGTTTGCAGGTCGCGATCGGGCGCCGGCGGAATCGCCAGGCTGACCGTTTCATCGCCACTCGTGCTGGGCGGATTGCTGGAGAAGAGCATCGGCACGATGAGGACAGCCAGTGCGATGAGTACGGCAGCGCCCAGCAGACGTGTTTTCAAGACAGGCTCCAAACGGCAGGGGGGCGGAAACGGGCGCGATTATACCTGCCCCGCTTCCCGTTCAGGCCGAAAGCGATCCCTTCGATTCAGCAAGCACGGCCGAGGCAACGAAGAACGAGCCGAAGGCAAGCACGCGTTCGCCGGCCCTGGATGCGGCGCGCGCCGCCGCCAAGGCCGAACGCACATCGTGGTGCAGGTCGTAACGGGCATCAGGCAGGGCCAGCAGCAACTGATCCAGCAGGACGCTGGAAGGCAGGCCACGTGGCGTATCGTGTTCGAGTCCCGCCAGATGCCAGTGGTCGATGCGCGAACCGATCGCGCGGATCACGCCTCCCACGTCCTTGTCGGACAGCGCGCCGTACACCGCATGCACGCGCCCGCCCGGATGCGCATCCAGCCATTCCGCCAGGGCGCGCGCCGCCTGCGGATTGTGTCCGACGTCCACCACCAGGGCAGGATCGCCGCCCAGCGCTTCCAGGCGTGCCGCCACGTGGACGGTCCGCAATCCGGTGGCGGCGGCCGCCTCCAGATCGGAGGCGGCGATGACCTCATCGTTTGCCTGCAGCGCATGGATCGCGGCGATGGCTGCCGCGGCGTTGGCGTATTGCACCGGCGCGGCCAGCGCCGGATCGGGCAGTTGCATGCCGGTGCCGTCGACATGGCGCCAGCGCCAGCCGCCTTGCGCCAGATGCTCCACGAAAAAGTCCGTCCCCGCGCGCTGCACTCTTGCCCCGATGCGCTGCAGCGCGTCGAGCAACCCTTGCGGCGGCTGGGTTTCGCCCACGATGGCCGGTCGATCCGCGCGGGCGATACCCGCCTTCTCGACGCCGATGCTGTCGCGATCGGGCCCCAGCCAGTCCATGTGGTCCAGGTCGACCGTGGTGATGATGGCGACATCCGCGTCGATGATGTTCACGGCGTCCAGGCGGCCGCCCAGGCCCACTTCGAGCACGGCCACGTCGAGGTTCGCGCGCGCGAACAGGTCCAGCGCGGCAAGCGTGCCGAACTCGAAATAGGTCAGCGGGATCTCGCCGCGCGCCGCCTCGATGCGCTCGAAGCTGGCGATCAGCGCGTCATCCGACGCGTCCACGCCACCGATGCGGATGCGCTCGCGGTAGTGCAGCAGGTGCGGCGAGGTATAGCAGCCGACGCGCTGGCCCGCCGCGGCCAGCATGCTTTCCAGCAGCGCCACGGTGGAACCCTTGCCGTTGGTGCCGCCAACCGTGATCACGCGCCTTGCCGGCGGCGGCGCGCCCATGGCCTGCCATACGGCGCGTACGCGATCGAGCCCAAGCTCGATGCTGCGCACGTTCACGCGCTCCTGGTAGGCCAGCCATTCGTCGAGGGTACGGGTCATGCGAAAGCATTCGTCCTGTCGGCATCAAGGGGGCGCAGCCAGAAGCCCAGGCGATGCGCGGTGGCTTCCACGGCGTCGATTTCGGTCCAGTCCAGCGTACAGAACATGTGGTCCTGGCGCTGGTAGCCGCGCTTGCGCCAGAACTCGTCGTTGGTGCGGTGATCGCGCGGACGGCGCCGGTCGTTGACCGCGCGCTCCACGGAGCAGAACGCGGTCCAGCGAAAACCGCCCTGGTGCCGCGCATGCGACTCGCGCAGATCGAAGAAGCGGTGGCCGATGCCCTGCCCGCGGTATTCCGGCAGCAAGACCGATTCGCCGAAGTAGAACACGTCGCTGAGCAGCATCCCGCGTTCCACGAAAGGCTGCTGGATCGCCGCCACCTCGTCCGCCAAAGGGATGCCGGTCGAGCAGCCGACGACCTCGTCCCCATCCAGCGCCAGCACGAACACGCTGCGCCGGGAGCGCGAATAAGCCTCCAGATAGCGGTGTTCGTACGCCATGTCGCCGTCGTACAGGTAGGGGTAGTCGCGGAACACGCGGATGCGCAGCCTGGCCAGCGCATCCAGGTGCGGACGCACGCCCTGGCCCATGCTGGTGATGACACGCAGGGCCATCGATCAGGCGCCCGTGACCTGGGCGATCCAGTCCTGCAGGTTGTAGTAATTGGTGACGCGGGCAATGCGGCCGTCGCGAATGTCGAAGAATGCGCCACCCGGCAACACGTAGCGCTGGCCACGGGCCGGCGGCAGGCCTTCGTCGTCGGCGAGGTATTGGCCATGCACCACGTATTCGGCGGCGACGCGGCTGCCGTCGGCGCTGGCCATCACGCTGATGTCCCGCAGCTGCTCGCGATAGCAGCGGTTCATGCGTTCAAGAAAGCGGCGGAACGTGTCCAGCCCCGTCTCGCGATGCCCCTGGTTGATGTCATGCGCCACATCGCCGGCAAGGTGGCCCAGCATGGCCTCCCAATCACCGCGGTTGAACGCGTCGTAGTAACTCTCGATGAGGGCAATGCTGGCAGGCATGGCGGCATCCGTCGGGGAATCGGGCCACACAGCTTAAAGCATGGGTGCCCGCGACGCAGTGCCGTTCGTGCGTGCCAAGACGGGCCGCTTCCGTGCTTTCCGGCAAATGCTGGATCCTCGCTTTCGCCGGAAAGGCACTGGCGCGATCAGAAGTGGATGCCGCTGGCGCGCAACGCCCAGTACATGCCGAACGCCGTCCAGAACATTTTCTTCAGCGCGCGGCCGGCGAGCAGCGCGACCAGCAGGCCCAGCAGCAGCGGCATGTGCTTTTCCAGCGTGCTTCGGGTGTCGTTGATGATGTTCATGTGATGCCCTCCCGCACCCCTTTGGTGCGGGAGTCATCTTCCGCATCGCCCTGCCCGTGCGGCAGGGCCGGCCGTCAATCATCGCGGGTGACAATGATCACAACGGCGTCCGCCGCAGGCGCAGCGCGTTGCCCACCACCGATACCGACGACAGGCTCATCGCCAGTGCCGCCACCATGGGCGACAACATCACGCCCAGCAGCGGATACAGCGCGCCGGCGGCCAGGGGCACACCCACCGCGTTGTAGACGAAAGCGAAGAACAGGTTCTGGCGGATATTGCGCACGGTGGCCTGCGACAGCGCGCGGGCGCGCACGATGGCGGTCAGCTCGCCCTTGACCAGGGTGACCTTTGCGCTCTCCATGGCGATATCCGTGCCGCTGCCCATGGCGATACCCACATCGGCCACGGCGAGCGCCGGCGCATCGTTGATGCCGTCGCCAGCCATCGCCACGCGGTGACCCTGGGCTTGCAGCGACTGGACCACGGCAGCCTTGTCGGCCGGGGAGACATCCGCATGCACCTCGTCGATGCCCAGCGACGCGGCCACCGCCTTCGCGGTGACGGCGTTGTCGCCGGTCAGCATCACGATGCGCAGGCCGGCCGCATGCAGGTCGCGGATCGCCCGCGGCGTGCTCGCCTTGACCCGGTCGGCGACGGCAACCAGGCCCGCCAGCAGGCCATCGATCGCGATGAACATCACCGTGGCGCCTTCGGTGCGCATCGCATCGGCGCGTTCGAGCGCCGACGCCTCGGCAACGACACCGATATTCGCCAGCATCTGGCGATTGCCCAGCGCCACCGGGTGTCCCTGCACCGAGCCTTCGACGCCCGCGCCGGTAACCGAACGGAAATCCTCCACCGCAGGTACGCGTATGCCGCGCGATTCGGCGCCATCGACGATCGCCCGCGCCAGCGGATGTTCACTCGGTTTTTCCAGCGCCGCGGCAAGCGCCAGCAACTGATCGAACGGATACGCGCCGAGACTCACCACGTCCTTCAGCGCGGGCTTGCCTTCGGTGAGCGTGCCGGTCTTGTCCACTACCAGCGTGTCGATGTCGCGCAGCGCCTCGATCGCCGCCGCATCGCGAAACAGCACGCCGTTCTGCGCGGCGCGACCACTGGCCACCATGATGGAAATGGGCGTGGCCAGGCCAAGCGCGCAAGGACACGCAATGATCAGCACCGATACCGCGGCGATCAGCGCATAGGTCAACTTCGGATCAGGCCCGAACCACGCCCACAGCACGAAGGCCAGCGCGGCCACCGCCACCACGGCGGGAACGAACCATGCCGCCACGCGATCGGCCACGCGCTGCAGCGGCGCCTTGCTCCGCTGCGCCTGCGCCACGAGCGTGACGATCTGCGCGAGCACGGTTTCCGCGCCCACTTTTTCCGCGCGCATCAGCAAGGCGCCATCCTGGTTGAGCGTGCCGCCGGTGAGTTGATCGTCCCTGCCCTTGGCGACCGGCAGTGGCTCACCGGTGAGCATGGATTCGTCCACATGGCTGCGGCCATCGAGCACCACGCCGTCCACCGGTACCTTTTCGCCGGGGCGCACGCGCAATGTGTCGCCCGCGTGCACGGCGTCCAGCGGCACATCGTGTTCGCCCCCGTCGGCGTCGACGCGACGAGCCGTCTTGGGCGCCAGTTCGAGCAAGCCCTTCAACGCGGCACTGGTGCGCCGGCGTGCACGCAGCTCGAGGAAATCGCCGAGCGTGACCAGGGTGACGATGACGGCGGCCGATTCGAAATACACGCCCACGCGGCCATGCATGTCGCGGAAGCCCTCGGGAAACAGGCCGGGCGCCAGGAAGGCCACGGCGCTGTAGATCCATGCCACGCCCGTGCCCAACGCGATCAGCGTGTACATGTTCGGCGACCACGGCTTGAGCGAATGCCAACCGCGCGCAAAGAACGGCGCGCCGCCCCATAGCACGACGATCGTGGCGAGCGCCGCTTCGGACCAGGCAGCCACGCCATCCCACGGCGACGGCCAATGCCAGCCAGACAGATGCGGCCCCATCGCCAGCACGAAGACCGGCAGCGTCAGCGCCAGCAGCGACCAGAAGCGACGCGACATCGCGCGCAGCTCGTGACCATCGTCCTCGTCCAGGCTGGGCATCATCGGTTCCAGCGCCATGCCGCATTTCGGGCAATGTCCGGGGCCGACCTGCTGCACTTCCGGGTGCATCGGACAGGTGTAGATGACGCCCGCCAGCGCAGGTGCGGGCGCCGGCTGCGGCCGCAGATAACGCGGCGGATCGGCGTGGAACTTCTCCTTGCAGCGCTGGGCGCAGAAGTAATACGCGTGTCCGTCGTGCTCCAGGTGGTGCGCGGCGGTGTGCGGATCCACATCCATGCCGCATACCGGATCCTTCACCGTGTGCGCGGCGTGGTCATGGTGGCTGTCGTGATCGTGGTGACCGTGGTGATCGTGGTGGTGATGCTTATGGGACGTCGCCGCCGGGTTACCGCCGCAGCAGGATTTCGCCTCCGGCACTGGGGCAGCCTCCTTCGCGCTACAGCAGGCGTGCTTCTCCATGTTCATGCTTCGTCCCTCTGATCGGCCAGCGCGCGCAGGATCGGGCACTGCTCGGGCGAGCCGTGGCCCGGGCAGGCGTCGATGAGTTGCTCCAATCCGTTGCGGACGCGAGTGAGTTCGGCGATGCGCTCGTCGATCGCCGCCAGCCGCTCCTGCGCCCGCTTCTTCACCGCCTTCACGCCACGCTGGCGGTCGGCCGACAGCGCCAGCAGGTCGCGGATTTCCTCCAGCGTGAAGCCAAGATCCTTGGCACGCCGGATAAAACGCAACTGCCGCACCGCGCCCTCGTCGTAGCTGCGGTAGCCCGAGGCACGCCGCAGCGGCTCCGGCAGCAAGCCTTCGCGTTCGTAATAGCGGATGGTGTCGATCGCCACGCCGACGCGCTTGGCGACGGCACCAATGGTCATGGGGGTATGGGGAGTGTTCATGGGCCAAGTCTAGACCTTTGATCAAGGTCTAGAGTCAAGCCCCCGTTCCTCCCGTCGTATTGTCGAGAGCCCTTAGCCCTGGCACTGAGGCCCATTACCTTGGCACTGGCCCTTTAACGATGACACTCCCCTAAATACATGGCCACCCGCGATAACTTGCCCTAATCGCGCTACCCCCAAACTAAGGTGGCCTCCATCGCAGATCGATGTCGTGCATCGATCCTGGCAGCGCGGCGTTGAGCCACCATTGGTCTTCCATGACGAGGAAACGCGGGCTATCGAACGTAATTGCGCTCCGCCCCTTTGAAGCGGCCAACCCACGGCACGCTTACACGTACGCCTGATTCCGAATCAGATGAATATTCCGTTCGCTCTATTGAGGGATCCCTGGGGAAGGGAGAAGGCTAGTGCCGCAGGCACTGGCTTTCCGAAATTTAAGGGACCGGGCCGGTGTTTCGAAGGCAAGGGGTTGCTGTTAACGGCAGTGATTAAGGATCCCTGCGGTTCGAAGCCGGGTGCTGCCTGCGCGGCTACGGGAGTTTCAGCAGGCACGTGGTCCTCGGTCTTCTGATCAAAATTGGTTGCTCAGAGGTGCACCATGGAATCTCTGCGTACGCGGTACGTTCTTTTGGGGTTGCTTCTCGCTCTTTCCGGCCAAGCGTCAGCTGGCTGGTGGGAAGACGTCCAACATACCGTTGGATCTGTCGGAGCTGCAGTGTGGCAAGGCGCTGTCGCACCTACGAATACGGTGATCAATGCAGCCCAGGCTGCCACGGGTCAAAAGAGCCCTAATCAGATATTCGATCCCTATAAGCAGTTGGCCAAGACGAATGGCGACCTACTTCAGGATGGCTATTCGCTCGCGCAGCAGCCGCAAGACTTCTTTTATCGTCGCGCGTTGCAGTATTCGCAGGATATCGATGGCGATAGCGGTTCGTTCATGTTTGACGTAGCTACCTTCAATTCGCAACTGATGAATGAGTTGGGGTCGGCGTCAATCAACGCGACGGCCAATGTGCTTCGCGGAGAGGATCCTCTTCAGCTGGTCGGCGCTCCCTTGGCAGGAGCAATCAGGGCGGCGCGGCAGCGGTTTTCTGGAAAAGCCAGGCCACTTCCTGAGGATGTAGCTCGTGCGCTCGCTCCATACTTCGATCCATCGGTGCTGGCGAGGGCCAAATATGCCGTCGGCAATGTCGAAATTACGTTGCCCACGATGATCGGACAATCGTACAGGCTTATGGGATCTGACTATGCTGTAACTGTCGATGACATCATTGTGTTCAATACCTCACCTCCCTCGATCGAGGAGAATCCGGATTGGTGGGCGCATGAGATGACTCATGTCCGCCAGTACGCCGCTATGGGAGTTGAAGAATTTGCTTGGAACTACGTTCGTGATTTTGGCCAGTCACTCGAAAGTGAGGCTCGGGGGAATGGGGGGAACATCGCGCAACAGATTAACAATGGTGGTCAGGGAGGCCCTGGGTCTTCTGGGCCAATGACTGGGCCGCCGCAGCCAGTACAAGAGTACGGCGTAGCGCAGTGCGTCTTTTACGACAATAACGGCGGGGTCTTCCCGGTGCACTATGTCGTCACGAACATGAGCAACATCTACGCTGTAAATGATATGACTGGCCAGACATTTCAGGTCGGTTGGGCCACCCCGCCGCGGGCGCCTAATGTCGCATGGACGTATCAAACACCGAACTATACGTTCGCGGTCATGTCCGATGGAAGCATTCTCTTTCCACAAGAGAACTGGCGCCCTGTCGGCTATGTCGTTGCGTCAAACATCCGCTAGGAGGAGAAGGCTGTCAGCACTGACTGTGGCGTATGGATTGACCCATACAGGTCGCAATGACCGGTCTGCTGCAGCTAAGCCGCCTTCGACATTCATCCCATGGAGCGCGAATGTCGTTCCGTATAGAGCCTGCTCCATGGGAGTCACTCCCCAGGCGAGCTCGAGTTCCCACATCTGGACGTCAGGCATCTCATTTCTCCATTGCTAGGCGGGCCAGACAGAGATCGACAGTCGATCCCTAATTCTCTGAGCAGTGGTACGCCGCCGATTCCGTAGACACCTGATAGTGTCTATTGAGGATCGGAGGATCTATGACCAACAAGCGATTCACTGACGAATTCAAGGCTGAAGCGGTCAAGCAAGTTAGCGAGCGTGGTTACCCCGTCACCGAGGTGGCCGAGCGGCTCGGCGTGTCATCGCACAGTCTCTATGCATGGTTTCGTGAGCGAGGCGTCAGCCGCGATGCGCACAAAGCGCAGAAGGAAGTCGACCTGGTACAGGAGAATGCCCGGCTTCGCACCGAGCTGCGTCGTGCCGAAGAGGAGCGCGACATTTTAAAAAAGGCCGCCGCGTACTTTGCCCAGGGGTAAGAGCAAAGTACGCCTTCATGTAGGCCCATAGCCGGGAGTTTCGCCTCGCTACGATGTGCCGTGTGCTCAAGGTCGAGCGCAGCGGTTACTACGCATGGTTGAAGCTGACCGAGGCCGGTGAACACATCAGTCGGAAGCGTGTTGAGCGATTGATGCACAAGCATGGTCTTCGTTCGGTGCGCTCGCCGCTTCGACGTCGCTACAAGGGCGGCAAGCCGGCGGTCGTTGCACCCAATCGTCTGCAACGCCAGTTCAACGTCGCACATCCTGATCGAGCGTGGGTCACCGACATCACGTATCTGCGCACGGCCGAAGGCTGGCTGTATCTGGCAGTGGTCATCGACTTGTATTCGCGTGCTGTCATTGGTCGGTCGATGAAATCCAGCTTGGCACGCGAGCTGGCAATGGATGCGTTGTTGATGGCGATCTGGCGGCGACGTCCGGCGTGGTGATTCATTCCGACCAGGACGTGCAATATGGCAGAGATGACTGGCGCCGCTTCTGTCGCGAACACGGCCTGGACGTCAGCATGAGTCGGCGTGGTAACTGCTGGGACAACTTGGTGGCGGAGTCGTTTTTCAGCAGTCTAAAGAAGGAGCGCGTACGAGGCCGCGTCTACGGCAGTCGCGAGGAAGCACGCAGCGATGTGTTCGATTAAATCGAGGTGTTCTACAACCGGCAACGTCGCCATGGACATCTGGGTGGCCTTGCGCCAATGATGTTCGAGGCGGCTAACTCAAAATCCAGCAGCTAACCGTCTACGAAAGCGGGGGCGTACCACCGAGTGGCTGGACGGACTTAGAAAGACGCGTAGATACCTACGATTAGAACAATCATGAATAGAGTCATAGACAGGTACAAGTTGTATCGGGCAAGACGAATAAGGCGCCCAGTTTCGAGGCCAGGTTTAAACATTGCCCACGCTGTCTTGTCCTTGATAACTCTGTAGGCAATGTTGAAATCGGAATCGGATGATTTGCCTTGCCCTCGGCTGTAAGACCATAGTTGCGCATCGTGAGCTTTCGCGCTTCGACCAAGCAAGTACAGCAAGATATAGTATGTCAGCCCACTCAAAAAAAGTAGAAAAATAATAGCGTAGGCTAAATAGCCTGCCTCGTCACTCATGGATCACCTGTAGAGATTGCGCTACTTGGGTATGTTGTAGTTTCCACCGACAGATACTGGTGGCTTATAGATGACTTCTTCACCGATCCCCGCACCAACTGAGATACTCAGATCGCTAGCGCCGTGTACGTCTGTCTTAAACACGAAACCCAGTGCGAGGCCCGAGCCCAGCTTGACCTTCAAGTACGAAGATGGATCGGCCTGAAATACGATGCCATTGCTTGACTCCTTGGAACCCGACCACACCTTTAGGTTGTAAGTTGCCGAAGCAATGGCGCCTTCGCCGATCACAAAAGTCCCGCCAAGTGAATCCGGAGACTTTCCGACCTCCTTCGTGGCACTTACGTCGACCCCAGGACCAAATGCGGCCGCGCCGTCTGCGGTAAACGAACTCCTTTCCTTCAATCCTTGCCACACCCCACCACCGCGTGATCGATTGTTCGCTTGAGGCGTGGGCGTGTTGCTGGCCTGAACTCTTGGCTTTTCGTTTTGGTGCTTCACGCCAGCAATCCCAGCCTCTTGCATGGCAAGCTCAGAGTTTCTTTGCTTGTCTGTTTCATTGTGGAACTCGCAGAACAATGAGCCCGTGCATGCTCCAGTAGGATCAGTATTCCTCCCTGGATTGCCGTTTGCGTACTGAAATCGATTGAAGTTGAATGGATCTCCAGGCAGGGGACCAATTGGATCGGCTGAAAAGAATCGCCCAATAGCAGGGTCATAATATCGAGCTTGCATATAAATGAGTGCCGTGTCCGGATCGCTTACGTGCCCCGTATATCCTGGCCCGCTTGGCGTGGCAGCCATGCCAGCTCCAGAATAGTTGCTTCCGTAAGGGCGATAGTCAAAGTTTGCTATCACATTGCCATTGGTATCCGCTTCCGAGAGTGGGGTTCCCTGCGGGTCAGTATAAATGTAGGTGACAGTTCCAGCATTTGCCTGTCCGCTAAGGCATACCCCCATCAAAAAGAGCGACACGCAGCCCAACCTGCCCGCCACTTTCACAGTGAATTCCATATCCTTGCTCCTCAATGGATCGGACCGGGCGGGTCAGTGTTGGTGATGTTTGGCGCATTTGTCGTCGCCGAACACCCTGAGGCGTTGCAGGCTTGAGCTCCCCACTGAATGGATTGCGTCGCACCTGGGATAGGAATGGTCACTGTCGTCGCTGAGGTGCTGGTGTAGACGGCAGTGTTGCCGTTATCGAGGTTCTTTCGAATCACGTTGTATGACGTCGCTGTGCTCGAACTCGCCCAGGTGATGTAGTACTGCTGCCCATGCACGTACGACGGTGCCTGGACCCAGGCTGGTGCGGGCGGGGGCAACAAGACGGTCACGGTTGCGGTCCCGCTCCATGGGCCACATCCGCTGGCGTTGCACGCTTGTACGCGATACCCGTAGCTCGCATTGCCGCGACCACTCGTCGACCAAGCGGTTGCACCGTTGGCTTGAACGGTTGCCCAGCCACCACCGTTCACGCTTTCTTGTAGCGTGTACGACGCGCCGTCGGTGACTGCATTCCAACTGACTGTGTAGCTACCGTTCGTGCTGTTCGACGGGACGCTCGGCGATGGTGCACTGGCCGGCGCCAGGAGCACGACGACTGTCGCCGTGGGACTGGCCGCACTGCAGCCGCTGGCGTTGCAGGCGGTCACGTAATACTGGTAGTTGCCACTCGTTTTGCCGCTCACCGACCAACTCGTGGCGCCAGTACTTTGGACCACCGCCCATCCCCCCCCGGGATTGAGCTGCCAGAGCTGGTAGTAAGACGCCGTGGCATTACTGCTCCAGTTAATGCCATAGCTGCCTGTGGTGTTGCTACCCGGTGCACTGATGCTAGGTGCGGGGGTCGGTGGAAGCAGAACGGTGGTGTTGCTTACACCGCTCCAACCGCTGCAGCCGCCGGCATTACAGGCCTGGACACGATAACCGTAGGTGCCGTTGCCCCTGCCCGACGCTCCCCAGCTGGTGGCGGAGTTGGACTGCACGGTGCTCCAGCTTCCACCGACTTGCTCTTGCAGGTTGTAATACGTTGCGCCCGTGACGCCGGTCCAGCTCACCGTATAGCTTCCCGTCGTGCTACCGCTCGGCGAGCTTAGCGTCGGGGCGCTGCCAGGCGGAATCGTCACGGTGACTGCAGAGCTCGTCGTGTATTGCGTACTGCAGCCATTCGTATTGCAGGCTTTCACCCGGAACGTATAGCTGCCTGTCGTGCTCGCGCTGAAGGACGTAGTGATCGCAGAGCCCGAGTAAATGGCGGCCCATGCCTGCCCATTGATGCTTTGCTCAAGCGTATAGCTTGTTGCGTACGCGCTGGCCGCCCAGCTCACAGTGAGGGGGCCATTGCTGGTCGCTGGCACCGAGATCGTCGGGGGCACCAGTGGTATGTGCCTGACCGAAACCGTGTTTGAAATGACGAACAAGCTGCAGTCGCTGGATTTGCAAGCCTGTACACGATAGGCGTAGTCGCCGTCCGCCGGATTGCTCAGGACATAGCTCGTGCCAGATCCGCTGTATGCCGGCGCCCAGCCACCATTGCTTACGTTCTGCTGCAACGTGTAGCTCGTGGCGCCACTCGATCCAGCCCATGTAACGGAGATGCTCGTCAGGTCCCCTGCGAGCGTCGCGGTAAGCGATGCAGGTTGCGGTGGCGCATTCGGTGACGCAGGAACAACGTAGGTGCCGCTGTTGGTCAGTGCGGGGTTGCCGTTGCCTACAGGCGAAATACCGTAGACATAGATACTCTGCCCAACATATTGGCTTCGATTGGCTGCGGTAAGCGGAATACTGAAGCGGAAGCTCCCTGCCCCCACGCCACAGGCTGACGCGACCCCAGCTTCGCTCGATTGATTGGCCAAATAGCGACCGAGTGCTGCACCCGTGCCCGCAGGTCCGCCGACATACAGATCCACATTGATCGATGAGGTCAGGCCGGAGGAGCATGCCCACCCGACGACCGTGGCGTTATTCGATCCATCAATGTTGACACCGTCGATGTTGCCGCGAACCGTGGTGTTATATGCCTCATTTCGCGCGATCAGCTTCTTGCCCAAATAGATGTAGGCAGTAGTCTTGGTCGTGGCAGCATCAAACTGATAGAGGAACTGTCCTGCGTCCGTATAGAAGTAGTACACGGAGCCTTGCCCGCCGGCGGGCGTCCGTACGACTCGGCGCCCGGAGGCGTCGTAGCCGTACGTGTCATACCCAGGGATGTCCAGCAGCTGGTTCTTCTCGTCAAAATGCAACGTGGCGCCGTTTCTGTTGGAAACATTGCCCTTGTTGTCGTACTGGAGCGTCACGACCGGGCTCGATCCCTGAGAGATATTCGCTAACCGGTTAGTGGCGTCGTAGTTATAGGTGTAGGTCTGCCCTGCGGTGAGACGCGTACGAAGGTTGTTGATGGGATCGTAGGTATAGGACTCTGCACCCCACATCCCCGGAGCCTGTGCGCTGGTTAGGCGGTTGAGGCCGTCGTAGCCGAAGGATTTGCTCCGCACCCCGCCCGTCAAGTCATTTACAGAGCCGATGTTGCCATTGGCGTCATAGAGCAGGTCCTCGCTGATGTTAAAAGTACTCCCCTTCGCGTACGTGAAGTTCTTCAGAAGCTGGCGCTCATTCTTCTGTGCGAAATACTCGGCGCCATTGCCGTAGAAGAAGTGCTGGATATCCCCGTCTGGGTAGTAACTAACGCCGGTGGCATAGCTCCCTGCTTGCGTCGGGCGCCCCAAGGCGTCGGGTGCATAGTCCACGACTGTTCCGTCGGGATAACTGACGGTGCGAGTGCTCCCATAGGCATCATGTCCGTAACGAATGGCATTGCTGCCATTACCCGTGACGGCGAGCGTTTCCGATGTGAGCTGCCCCAGCTTGTTTCGCACACCAGTCCATGTCGTGATACCTGAGTCTGCCTGACGAAGCGTCCCCGTCAGGTAGTACTGGTAGGTGGTGCTCTGCGTGCCGGCCGGCGGGAGGATGGTCCAGAGACGATTCAGCTGATCATAGTTGCGTACCGTCTTGGCGGCGTCGGCCACCTGCTCGCGACCGCATACTGAAGCTCCTCCAGTGATCGTCAACCCTGATCCGGTCCATTTGACGTTGTTGGCGCCGTCGTAATCGGTGACTTCGCTTCCGCTTTCTGGCTCAATCGTGCGGCACAGGCGATGGAAGCTATCGTAGACCAGCGTCTTGGTCACGCTATCGCTTTCCGTCCCATAGAGTCCGGATTGAGTGATTGACAAGGGGTTGCCGTAAACATCCCGAACAATTGTCTGCGTGACATCCTCGGGTGCTTCCACCCGGATGACCGCGTCGTCGCTTGGCTGATCGAAAACCTGGAAAGTGCGCGTGGTTACATATTGCTTGGGATCTGTAGTTTTTGTGCGTGCACCAGACAAGTATTCCATCTTGGTTGTCAACGCGCCCAGTTCGGATGCCTGTTGAACCTGGGTCACGCGTCCAACGATGTCGTAAGTACTGCTCGTACCCAAAGAAATCGAACCAAGATCCGGCTGGCCACCGACAGGGTAGGAAGCAAAGGTCTTTTGCCCGCGCCAGTCGTAGTCACTTCGCACGTTGCTGTGCGAGTTGCCGTCGTCCTTGATGTAATTGTCGACCAGAACGGGGCGCAGCATCGCGTCAAAATATGTCACCGTCTGCGCAATACCCTTGGTCATGGTTCGCTTCCAGTGACCAGCGTCAAGGCCGCGCTCGGCCATCGGCATGTAGTCGTAGGAGTAGCCCTTCGGATACCAGGCGGCCTCATCCCCAGCGGGGTAGGTGATCTGCCTTAACCTTCCCATCGGATAGTAGTCATACTTAGTAACCGCGTTGAGCTGGTCGGTCACCTGAACGATTCGCCCCAAGTCGTCGACTTCCAACCTTTGCGATGATTGATCCTGATAGACGATGTTTCGCGGAATACCAGCCTTGTAGTCGCCGAGCGTCGTAGTGTTGTTGTTGCCATCGGTGAAGCTCGCCAGGAGACCCTGCGAGTTGAACGCGTAGCTTTTCACCAATTGGCCAAAGCGCCAACGCTGGGACAGCGTAACCTTGGTGAGGTCGTACACGTCCTTATTGACCGTCTCGCCTTTGGTCAGGTTGTCGAGCTGGACACGAAGGCCAATCACCCAATGCGGAAGATCATTGAGGTAGGTGACTTGCTCTTCGACGGGTGTCTGTCCTGCGATGCTGTTGGAGCGCTTGACCGTCGTAGGCTGCGCAAACACATCAAACGCCTCGGCAAGCCAGGTATAGCTATCCCCATCCTGGATCGTCGTTGTCGACCGCGTGGGGCGAATCCTCCCCACCATGGGATTCTTGTAGGACGGCAATACCGAAATACCCGCGTTCTCCGGGAAGAGTTGAGCACCCATTTCGCTGTCATCGACGTAGGCGTTCACAACGGTCTTGACGGGTGAGCCAGACGCCGTGTCGTACTCGGTCTGCAGCAAGCGCCCTTCATTTCGCGCGTACTGCACGCCGAAGTTGTACTTAGTGATCTCGTCGGGCCCTGTCACGGTGACCGTCTTGGATACGCTGCAACCCGAGCAGGTGCCCTGTGGCACATAGCTTTCAGCGCCCGACGGCCAAGGGCCGGGCACCGACGCCGTGAAGTAGCTGCCGCTGACGGACCCGTAATCGTAAGTCCAGGTGAGTGTGCTTAGTCCCGCGCCACTAATCTTCTTTGATTTCAACGCAAAGTTGTCGAAGAACGCATCCACATCGGGGTAAAGGTGGTACGAATTTCCGTCAACACAAGACAACGGGATGTAATTTCGGTAGTGCCTCATGTAGGTGAAACGAAATACACCCACCGCACCGGATGGTGCGCCAATGCCGTACTCAAAGTCCCCCGTGTTAGGGTCCATTTCCATCTGGCAATGGGTGTTGGGCGGCACATAGTCGTCTGGGAATCCGCCCTTAATCGTAATCATCGAACCTAAGCTCGTGGAGTAATTCCACTGCGAATTATCCGGCTGAGTGACCCGATCTAGCGCACCTGCCGTGTAATGGTAGTTCCACACTCCATCCGCACTAGTCACCGTTGAGATAGCGGTGCCCGACCAACCGATGATGATTGCACGGCCATCACTGGCATCGATCCGTGTAAGTTGGTCCCCGCTATAGGTATACGTCACCCAGTTGCCGAAGCGATCTTCGACGCGCGTGGCAAGCATGTACACCCTTGATCGCGTGACGAGCTGATTCTTGCCTAGCTTCAAAATGGGGGCGGTGCGAGTCACCGCCCAATTGAAGGTGTAACGCACACCTGAAGGAGTGATGGCGACGAAAGCCTGACCCGGATATCCGTTAGCCGTACTGGCCAGACAACCCACACGCGCATATCCCTTGGTTACCCAAGGATAGGTGTTGCCGTCCGCAATGGCGGGAAGCTTTGCCTCGGTATTCTTCAGCAGCTCGTCATCTGCCACGCCGGGAATATGGAGATGGTTGCCGTCCCAAATGACGGAAGCATCCGGCTTATAGGTCAGGTTGCTGACGCGAACATAAGGCAAGCGTTGATTGGTACAGCGCGCCGTGTCGGGCGAATCGTTGTTATCGATGACCCAGCCGTTTTGTTGAGTGAACGTACCCTCGATATAGGGGACGTCCACATCCCAGTCACCTAGTCCGCCGATATTGCCCGGATCCTTGCGCCGATCCTCGATGATCAGTCGCCTACGAAATTCCACGGGCAAGGAGCCATTACCAGGCACGCTCACATCAACGACATTGAACTCCGTCGAGCCGTTGTACAGGCTGACCTTGTCCCCGAAGAGATCGCTCTTTAGAGGCGTAATTTCTTCAGCGGCACGAAGTTTCTTGCCGAATTCTTCGTACGGCTCGACACCGTTATCGGTCTGGGCGTGTGCCACGGTGGCCGCAAAGGTCACCGCCAAAACGGCACAAACACGAGAAAGCCACGAAAGATATGCCACGCCCTGGCATGCCGAGCGGCATCCCTGCACAAGCTCCTTCACATTGTCCCCCTGTTCCACACATTGCGTGCGGCTGTCGCATTTTCTAGCGAGGCCGGATGCCCGCGTCAAGGACCTACGTCGTAAGAACTATGCGCTTCTCAATCGTGCGGTTTGTTCCGGCGCAAACCTGGAAGGACTCCACGACAACTTGACCCATATCAAGCAGCTCGGGGGATATGCCTCAAGGAGCCTGCCGCGCGAAGGCGGGAGGCCGAACTGGATCAATGGTGAGCGTGACTGACGAAGTAGGCGGAGCCTTACATCATGAGGGCAAGAAAGATGACAGATCCCGTCGTGGCCTTCTGGAGTATTACTCGGTTGCAGAGCCTTCGATCATCGCTACAGGGCGCCTAGAGGACCGCACATATCCCTCAGGAGCGCGTGACTCGCCGCCCATGTGCTCACGCCGCTCAGTGGAAGAAGTCCATAGCGGACCGCGAACGTCGACATCTTCGTGCGGAGCTCCTTCGGGCGCAGAGCGCTACTTCTGGTTGACTCGAATCAACGCAGACGCTTCTCGCTTCAGGCGACGTGTAGGGCGACGTCGATTGTCGATAGCCCAACTTTGAGCCCACCCCCTTAGCCGGGAGCGCGGACGACCGTCCTTCAAAGCGTCGTCCAAGCCCGACCAGCCTCGTCGCAAGCCTTGCGACTGACCAATCCTAGGGTGTGCCCGCTATCCCCCTACCCGGCCCCAAAGGAGAACATGAGATGTTTAGGATCATCGGCGCAACCATCGTTTATGGCTTCGCGTTGTTTGGCCTCGCGAAATACCTCCAGACCACTGTCCAGCAGTCAGACTGATGGGCGCCGCGCGGCGGCACCGAGGCATTGACGATCCGATTGCGTCACCCTATACGCTACGCAAGGTCGACGCCGATCCTCAAGGTGAGAATTGAATGAGCAAATGGAAGAGCAAGGTCCTTACCGTCACCAGCGCAATCAAAGCTTCCGCGGGCGAGATGACGGACAGGGTAGCTGATACGTCCAAGGGCATGGTGGCCGCAGGCAAAGAGCAGTTGACGAGCTTGACGGAAAAGACCCTGGGTTATTGGAATGAACTGGAATGGTCAGAACTCACCAATGCAGAGCGCCATCGCGAACGCTTTGAGCGCTACTACGCCATAAGCTCGGAAAAAGTCGTTTCGTACTACCGGTCAGCCCTGGAGGTGGACAAGAGCACCGAACAGATGGTGGATGACATTCGTCGAAAACTGCCGGTTCCGGCCCAGACGTTCGACGATATCTTTCAGCAGTGTAAGAACGAGGCGCTTCGACGGGCGGTGGCCGTCTTTTGCCTTGCGCCCGTCATGCAAGGCCTGGACCGCCATGCCGAAGGCCGCTACGCCAATCTTTCACTGAGCTATAAGGAATTTAAGGCGGAGAACAATCTCCACGATCACCCCAATTTCGCGGAACTCAAGAACGAGCAATACCAGGCCCAGAGGGATTGGACCCTGCTGGACAACGGGTATCAGCATGACCTGCCCGTCAATCCCTTCGACACCGATATCGAGCACATCATCCCCAAGAGCCAGCTCTACGACGATTGGATCGTCCGATTGGGAACTAATGACGATCAATTCATCGATGTCATCAATACCGATGAGAATCTCATCTTTGCCGACAGGTCTATAAATCGTTCAAAAGGCGCCAGTGACCTGCTGGATTACATCGACCGAGGCGTCCCGGACTCGAAGGACCCAGACATCCTCCACTTCTCCATCAAGGGCGAGGATCATACGGTGCGCCGCTCTGATATCGAGAAACGCTACGAAGAGGCATCAGAACGTGCCACACAGGCCAGGCTTGACGCGCTAAAGGTGGTGGGTGTCGAAGTTGCCAGTGTTGCTGCCACCATGGCAGCACAGCAAGTGGTTGGATTGATGGTGGTAGAGACCATCGACATCTTTGTCGACGAGGTGAAGGACCTTGCTGCCACGGGAAAACTGTTAAGCAGCGAGGGCTTGCTGGCAGATTTGCAGGTGAGACAGGAGCGACTGTCGACGCGACTGGTTGCCCGGTTCGAAGAGCGGAAGATTTGGGACCGCGCGCGTGCGGTGGGCATTGAGGGCGCGGTTGCTGGCGCGCTCAGTGCCATTCCACAGATCCTCATCTCGATCCTCACCAACCTCCCGGCGCTGGTCCTTTCCATCGTTCGCGAGTGCACGCTGTCAACGGTGCGTTGTGTACGCTTACTGATGGCGCCGGGTGATGCCAAACTCGAAGGCATCAAAGTGATCATGCTGGGCACCGTGTCGGCGGTGATGGGCGTTTATGTCGCCCACCTAATTTCGAAAGGCATTCGGGCGGTTCCCATCTTTCGCGCGTACGACAGGGAGGTCAGCCTGGTACTGTCGAGCTTGATCGTCACCGCAGTGCCGCTGGTAGCCATTTATGGGTTTGAGCGGAACAAAGCGAAGTTCACCTTCAGGCTACTTCCTGGCAGTGCTTCCGCGTCGGAGCAAGCGGAGTACAACGCTTAAGGCCATTTTCGGCGAGTGACCGGGGAATCCCATGATGGCCTCACGGGCACCAAGTATCAGAACGAGCGGGCAACGCCCTCATGGGGCTTGTTCGGCAACGCTGTTTGAGGCCCTCAACAATAAGATCGGCCCTGCCACCGGGCTGCATGGGGCATTGGTCATGCGTAACAGCAAGCCATCTTTGAGTGAGGTACAGACGTTCCAGTTGTCGCACTGAGAATCGGCTCGCTCATCTGTTTCTTGAGCCGCCAGGGTCGTGGCGGCGACCGTTCCGCGTTCTATGGGAACCGTATGCCCTTTGGCCTACTCGGCCTTGATCTTTTCCGCTTCTCAGCAGCCGCGTTTAATACTAGAGTCGCAAACGCTGCGGAGACAGGGGCTGCCGCTGCCGATTGACAGGAAGCCCGCATTGGAAGCACAGGCGCATGGTTTACTTCCCGCTCTTACGCCACCTGGCGATTCAAAAGTACGGTCTCTATCCTGGCCGGAATCGTGACGGCGACTTCCAACTGGAATTTGCCTCCGGTTTGACGTTGATCCTCGGCGCCAATGGCTTGGGCAAAACCACATTGATGACGATGATCTATCGTCTGATCGCTGGTACCCATGACCTGACCTTGCCCGATGAGATTGGTTCTTCCAGCCTGGACGACCATGAGCTCAACCGTACCGCCAAGCGACAGTTCGCCGATCGCGTAAACGACGGGGCGCACGAAGCCCGTGCCACGCTCACCTTCTCGGTCGGCGAAGTCGGCTTTCTGGTCGAGCGCGAACTTACGGAGCTCGCGATCGTTCGCTTCGAGGTCGACGGCGCACCTGGCCGGCCCGAAGAGGATGCGTATCAAGAGGCCATCCTCCAGGCATCCGGCTTGGGGAACTACGCAGACTGGCTGCTGGTGCTGCGCACGCTGGTGTTCTTCTTCGAGGATCGCCGCGCATTGGTCTGGGATCCGGGCGCACAACGACAGCTACTCCGCTGCTTGTTTCTTTCACCCGCGAAGGCCGGTGAGTGGACGCGCCAGGAGCGCGACATTCTCAGTCTGGACTCGCGCATGCGAAACCTTCAGGCCGCACTGCGGCGCGAGCAGAAGGAACGCATGAAGGCCGTGCAAAAAGTACAGGGCGCCTCCGCCATTAAAGCGGCGCTCACTGCGGCCGAACAGAGCTTGGAGCAGCTGAACAAGCGTCACGACGACCTGATCGCACTGGTCGAGGAAGGCGACGACGCACGGCAGAAGGCACGCCTCAATGCGCTTCGCGCACAGAACGAATACGACCAGGCGCTTCGCGAGCTGGAGCGAGCGCGCCTCCTTGCCGTAGAAGCACACCTGCCGAAGGCCGAGGAGTCGATGCAATTCATCTTCGCGCGCCTGTTGTCGGATGAAACCTGCCTGGCGTGCGCAACGAAAGGACTCACTGCGAAGCGCACGGAACTTGAGGCGCTTCTTGGCCAGCAACAATGCCTCGTCTGCCAATCCCCTCTCCCCAAACATACGGACGTTGTCGACATCGGCGACAAGCGAATCCTGGAGCTACAGGGCAAGGTTGAAACCACCAAGATTGGTGCAATCGAACAAGCCCGGCTGCGCGATGAGGCCAATACCAAGTTTCACGCCAACAGCGAAGAGTTGAGCGTATGCACCATTGAACGAAACGATGTGCAAGATCACATCAAGAACCTGGTCAGCCAATTACCGCCGGATGAGCACAAGATCAACGAACAGCAGAACAAGCTCGCTGGTCTCGAGGAGCTCGTCACGCAGCTGCGTGCCGATTTGCAGGTAGAGCGCGGGAAGTTCGCCGCCTCCCTTGCGGACTATCGCAGCGAGATTCAGGGCTATGCCGATGCCATCAAGAAACATTTTGAACGTGTTTCCAACGGGTTCCTCTTCGAAGAGAGCGGCCTGAGCTGGAACCCTGCCAGCCGTACGATCGGCCAGGCGGGCGGCATGGAGCCGGTCGAGTACCCAGCGTTTGCGGTGGAGTTGTCCGGCAGTGACTTTGTCGGCTTGCAGCGGCGCGCCTCCCCTAACCAGGTATCGGAGAGCCAGCGCGAATTCATCGATCTCGCCTTTCGCATGGCGCTCATCGAGGTTGCCTCGCCGGATCACGCATCCACCCTGGCGGTCGATGCCCCGGAATCATCCTTGGACGCGGTGTTCGTAGACAAAGCTGCCCAGGTTCTCAGCCAATTCGCCAATGGCCAGACCGGAAGTCGGTTGATCATCACTTCGAACCTGGGTGCCGGCGCGCTCGTTCCGCAACTGCTGCTCGCCTCCGCCAAACCAGAAACGCCAGTCATGGCACCGGTGGTCGACCTGTTTGAAGCAGGCGTTCCGACCCGCGCCATGCTCGAATCGAAGGACGCGTACGACCGTTACTGGAACGAGCTCCGCGACAAGGTCGAGCACCAGGAAGTGCACGATGACTGATGTGCCCTTCCCGAACGCAACGTCCCAGACCGTTCGCGTGCTGTCGTTGCTTGACTCGCTGGCCTCTGCGGGCTTGGCGCCCTCATCGACACGCGCACTGCACGAGCTGGCCTATTTGGCGAATGTCCTCGCTCCGGTGTTCGATCTCCCACCGCTCGATGCCACGCTACTGAAGCGCAAGGCCGGCCCGTATTACCCGGAACTGCAGCGGACGATCGATCGGCTGGTCGGCCGAGGTCTGGTGGAAGCGATTGACTTCCGCTACGAGCTGGAGGAGGTCGAACATCGCTATCGCATTAGCGCCTCCTACCGACTGCGCCGGACCGAGGTGCGCGAGGCGCTGCGCCGCTATCGCGAACTGTATGTCATCGAGGCTCAGTTTCTCGATGAATTGGCCGCGGCGTACAGCGCCTTGTCGGATGCCGAGCAAGGGCATGTTGCCACCGGTGACGCCCAATACGCCGATGTTTCCGTTGACGTCAACAACGTGATCGACTTCGGTCAATGGGTGAGTGCCGAGAAGAACTTCTCGTGCAACGCGGCCATGACATTCGCGCCCGGCCAGAGTCTTCCGCCGGCGGAACGCCTTCATTTGTACCTGGACCATTTGCAGCAGCGGGTGGCCCATGGCTGATCATGATCTGGGCGCCTGGGGCAACCAGCGCAACACGCTGGAGCAGGCCGCACTGACGGGCCGAGGCAGCGACGCGGATGCGCCGGACAGCGTTCGCTTCGGCCGCGCCGTTGCACAGCTGGTTGCGCTCCGCGAAGCGCAGAACGACGCTGAGTTTGACCAGCCAGCCGCGTTCGTTTTCGCGCCCGGCGAATGGCAGGAGCAATACCTTCCTAAGGCAGCCATTCGCCAACCCCTCCTCAATACCGGACATCACACGCTGACCGGGCGCGTACATTTCGTCAACAAAGTGGCTAACGGTCATTCGCTGCCCTACGTCGGCGCGGACGCCGAGTTGTTCGACACGATCAAGAACGCCAACGCCGACACCCTGCCAACCCTGATCTATTCCCCCAAAAAGGGATTCTCCACACTGAGCTGGTATCCAGCAGGCATCGCCGATGAGGAGAACACCGAGATCTGGCATGTTGCGGACGATATTGTGACTCCCGAAAAGATTACGGAGGCCATCGACCGCGCCTACAAGGGCGAGCTCATCACACCGGATCAGTCGGCCACGCTGCCGCTGTGGGTGGACGCCAAGAAGGGGTGGGCGCAGGAAAACGCCGAAGCGCGCGTCCAGCACTCGCTGCGCATGACACTGATCGGCGCCTTCAGGCTATGCACAATTCGTAGCGAGCAACCTGGAAAGGATGGGCGTACCGATATCGAGATCGTTGCCGACCAGGGGCGCCCTGCCAATAAGGTCGTGCACCATGCGGTCCTTGAGTTGAAAGTCCTTCGCGAGAAGGGTTCAACCGGCGGCACCTACAGTGAAAAGGACATCAAGGAGCACATTCGTAGCGGCTTGCAGCAAGCGCACACCTACGGCGAACATCGCAATTTCCTCGAACGGATGCTCTGCTGCTTCGATATGCGCGCCGACGATGTGGGCGAAGAGAATGTCTTCGCCGAACTCAAAGACGATGCCGCCAAACTAGGCGTCCTATTGCGCCACTGGTATCTTTATCGCTCATCCGACCATCGACGCGATTGCGAAGTTGGCAAAACGCTAGCGTCGTGAGAACACGATGAGATCTTCGCTCAGCATATGGCGGCCACTTTGCTGTGGTGATACGCGCATCGACCGAAACGGCGCGATACGCTCCACACTCAAGCCCGCGCTCGGGGCCAGCGCCGCCAAGATCTTGGCCACCTTGACGTGCACATTGGCGTACTGACTATCCCCGACGACAAACCAGGCCTGCCCGCGCTTCGGCAGGAGTCGTGCGCTCGCCTGCAATAGCTTCTGCAAGTCAGAGAAATAGGCCCCCACCATCGCCGGGATCCGGGGGTCCCATAGTTCGTCCGCGACCTTGTTTAACGCCCGCATGGTTTTATCGAGCATGGGGGTGCGTGGAGCCGCGTCAAACGTCCGCGAAATTTGCACGTGGGAGCTCAACGTCGCACGCCGCAACGTCGCGTTGCTTTCTGACGAGGTCAGATACCCCAGCATCCACAACTCCATGTTGTAGACGTCCGTGTAGTCGAATGAGTTCGGATACGGCGGTGAGCACACGATCTGGTCGACCGGTTGAAGACCTGCGAAGAGCGCACGACTATCCCCGTGCAGCACCGTGGAGGTTTTCACAGGTCGCGTTGCGCAAGCCGTAATCTCGACAATCGCCGCAGCGACGGCATTGGCAAACGTCGGAATGACGCACGTCGGATCAACGCGACGTTCCTGCCAGTTCTCCCGGTAACGGCGCCCTTTTCCACTCACAACCGCGTTGCTGAAGCCGGTAATGAGGCCGCCGAGCAACACGCGGAACAGCCGGACCGTTGTGGGATCAACCTCTTCTTCGATCGCGGCTCGCAATCGAAAAATCTCTACAGCGACCGGCAGATCGAACAGCCACCGATCCTTGACGCCCGGCTCGACAAACGTCTTGGGCAGCATGCGCGCGAACTGGGCGCCGCGCGCGCGGGAGGCGCCGGCCTTGCGAGTCACACGTCCCAGCGCCGTCAGCAACGGTGCAACTCGATAGCTGGCCAACTTGGCTGCAATGAGATCAGCCAGGAATGGATTGACCTCAATGGTCGACGGCTCCACGCCCAAAAACTGGCAGGCCAGCGCGCTCGTTCCCGACCCGCCAAAGGGATCCGCCAGGCGCCTGACAGGGATTGGCGACGTGCGCACCGCCTCGGCGATCAATTCGGGAGAAAACGCTTCCTTGAACCGATGCCAGCGCTGAAACGGCAGCGCGTCTGCGCCTTGGTTCGTGGATAGCTGATTCGCCACCCGCCCACCGATCCATTCATCAAAGGACCCTCCCCTTACATCCGTGAGGATTTCCCGCGACGCAACCCGGCGAAAACCCAGAGAAGCTCGCTCAGCAACGGCAGTCGTCATGTGGAACGTCACTCCGGCGAGTTAACGGGGGATGGTATACGGAACCAATCCGTGTGATTATTTTAATAATAGAACAAACAACGCGCAAGTATGGACCTACTTTCGACATGGCTGGCAAGCACTCCCCGGGCGGCGCATACGCAGCGCGCGTATCGCACCGAAGTCGGTCGTCTGATGTCCTACATCGACGGGCGTCATGTTGTTCTCGGCGAACTGGGACCCGACCAACTGAGTCGCTTCTGGAAGCAGCTGGTCACCGGTCGACGGCATCAAGTGGACAGTGCGCCGTCGCAGGGTTCTCTCCAGCAGTCGCGTCGAATCGTTTCCGCGTTTCTCCGCTGGTGCGTTACTCAGAGGCACGCGTCAGTTGAGCTCCTGGCTGAGCTTGATCGTTGGTCTCTCCCTCGCCCCAAGAAAGCCTCACGCGCTACTCGACCGCGTCATGCTCAGGCACCCATTGGCGGCCTGGTCCACATCCAAAACCTCGATGCCGCAGCCGCGGCGTTGAGCTTTTGGACGGGCGCCACCCCCGGGGAGCTCGCCTCGCTGGAAGTGACGGCGTTCGATTGGAACCAGAGTCTGATAACCATCCAACGCCGTGACTCCCGCTCAACCGTCGTGCTGCCTGAGGCACTAACCGCTGATCTCCGTGCAATTGTCACCGACGGCCGAACCTTTCTCTTCAATCCGGAACACGCGCCATCAGCTGCATCGGTGGCGCAGCGAATCTCCCGATGGGCTGCGCGTCAGCACACCTCAAGTACTTCAGCAAGGCGACTTCGGGCGCGCTTTCTCGACTTGGCTAAAGACGCGGGCTGGAGTTCGGATGAAATCCGCGGACAACTCCGTCGTCTCGATCTGCCCCTGGCCACACCACAGCCACCGACGCTCGATCGCTTGGCTGCCATCGAAAACTTATCCGGCCCAACGCGATCAGCTCGCCCAAGGACCGGCTAAGTTGCCCCGACAGGGAGTCGTACTTCGCCTCAGGTGGCGTGTATGGCAGCCGCAACGTGCATCGTGACTTGACCGAGGCCGGCGAACACATCACTCGCAAGCGCGTGGAGCGTCTGATGCGAAAACACGGCCTTCGTTCCGTGCGCTCACCGCCTCGTCGTCGTTACAAGGGCGGCAAGCCGGCAGTCGTCGCACCCAATCGACTGCAACGCCAGTTCAACGTCGAGCACCCTGATCGGGCATGGGTCACTGACATCACGTACCTGCGCACGGCCGAAGGTTGGCTGTATCTGGCCGTGGTCATCGACTTGTATTCGCGCGCAGTCATCGGTTGGTCGATGAAATCGAGCCTGGCGCGCGAGTTGGCCATGGATGCGTTGTTGATGGCGATTTGGCGGCGACGTCCCGTTTCGGCATACGCCAGGTGGCCGCTGGAGGCGCATTGCTTGCCACAGCGGCCACCCTACCGTTCCTGTACATGGCGGCCCGAGGCCTTGATCTGTTCGTCCTGGCGCCCGCGCTCTTCTTTCGGGGCGTGGGACAAGGAGTCCTGTCACGACCATTCCTGGATGCCGTCGCTTGTGGCCACCTCGTCCGATCCCAAACGACCTCGATGCCATTGCTCTTGCCCGACTTATTTCGTTAGCGGACGCACCGTCGACACCAGTCCATCGCGGACTTCCACGTGCCACCCCGGGCAGCTCACGGGGCTGAGATCGCAGCGGAAGTCGAGCGCGATGCTGATGAGTCGCTTATCGCGGTCCCGGCGAAAGTCGGCTTCGTTCTCTCGAATGCCAAAGGATGCATAGACCATACATTCCGGATCACCGACACGTAGCATTTGCGCATCGACCCTTGCCGCCTGTTCCGGCGTAAGCACGCCCTGCGCAACAAGACGTGGAAAGTTGGACGGTGTGGAATGGTTCAAGCCGATCCACACCACACCGCATTGCTTCTGCACGCGGCTTGACTGCACGACACTCCAACCATCGGGATATCGCAGGCGCTGGTGACTAGTTCGTTGCGTCCAGGTCAAACGCGCCGCCCCTTAAGCCCTCGCACATGCCGCCGATAACAATCGAAAACCGCACAACAACTTTCTAGCCAGTAAGTTGCGGGGACTCGTTACCGGAGCGAAGAATGGATTACTTCATTGCAACGCTGGCCCTCTGCGCGGCCGCCGTAGCGTGGTTTGGTGACATACCGAAGAAAGAGGACGCAACCAAGCGTGCAACCTATGCCAAGCACGCGACAGCGATCCTCGCCCTCGTTGCATGCGGCGCACAGTGCGTGCAGATCTACAAGAACGAGACGACGAAAGAAATCGCTCGAAAAGCGCTCAAACAGGGAGAAGCACGTGCCGTCTACTTTTTCCTGCGGCCCATCGCCCTCTTTCATGGCGACTATCTCGGCGGCATCTATATCAAGAATGTCGACCTAAACAAGGTCATGGCACCCAATGTGCTGGACGCCCTCCAAGACCTCTGCTTCTCCGATAAGCCCAAGAACGTCAAAAGCTTTCCCTCGGAAACCTGGGGAGAGGAATTTGCAGACGGTATCCAGTCTGGTATCAGCGAACTCAATGAAACGCGTTCACTTTACCAGGCATACATGACGCCGACCGAGCTTCAGACCTTTCGAGATATCGCCCATGATCGTGTGGTCGAAGAGCTTCTTGCCCACATTGACTATTCAAAGGAAAAGGAAAGCATACTTTTTGGGAATGGCTCGTGCGCTGGCATGAGACCGATCGACAACTTCAAGCGATACATCCAACACATCATCGAACTTCAACAAGTGATCGCTCGCGATGGCACCTAGGGTCGAAGAGCGGCTCAATACCTCCGACCCTTGCACTGGATGCGCCACCGAATGACACAACTCACCCCATCGAACGCAACCTCCACTACGACTTCCGCAGTCCCATCACCACCGTCGAATACGCAGGCGCCACCCGGCACTTCCCCGCAAACACCATGGAAACGATCGGACAGGATTTCCATGTATGCGCTTATCGCGGCGGCCCTCGGGCTTGTCGTGGCCATCGCAAGCGTTGTCGAAACACATATCGCAGGAGAGACGAGCGAAAAAGCACTCGCCCTCGCGAAGGCCGCTGATGACAGAAGCAAAAATACCGACGAAGCACTGTTCCACGCCACGGTACTGCTGATCAAAGAGCGTCTAAACGAGATAGTCGATTCGACCAAAGACGCCGACTGGCAATTGGAGAATATCGGTTTGCGATCGCCCGACGCACTCATGATTCAGCCGAACAAGCGCGACCTTGCCTTCATTCAACATCTCGGCGGTCACGTCGCATCAGCCGACCTATCCAATGATCAGATCGCTTATCTAGCGAAAGGGCCTGCGGACATCGCCGCCACCGTGGCGCAATGCATTCAAACGCGAAATGAGTTGGTCGCGGACCTCAACGGGTACAAGGATGTGACTCCTGAGCACATGACTGCCGAACAACAGGTGACGTTCCCCATCTTGCCGAACCGAATTAGGCGTGTCAGCGACGCCTGCATGTCAGCGACGGGCAAACTATCAACACTTGTTCCGATCCAATTCAAAGAGCATGTCATTCGAGGCACAGTGGGAGAGCTGGATGATGCACAGGCTGAGGCGATAGAGAAACGGCGCAAAGCAATCGCGCCGAAGGCTACAAAGCCGTAGGTTTGGGCATAGCACCACCCCGCGGCCAAGTCGCCATTTTCGACCTGCGAGGCACATCCCACCGAGTGTCCGCCTAAAGGAGCAAAGAACCTTGTCAGACCCCATTGTCAATGTTGATAGCACCCCTGATCCGGTGGATACGCACCGCGTCTGCTTTGATTGCTGTGTAGCTCCCCTCTTGAAGCAAGTAGTTGTCCGCGAGGGACAGCCTGCAACGTGTAGCCTATGTGGTGCTTCCAACGCGCCGTGTGTAGACACTGGGAACCACGAATTCTTGCTCGCCATAAAGGCGCTGATCCGATACCACTTTGGTGAATGGGAGTACCACAGCAAGTTGGGCGATGGCAGCATTGAGGAGCTTTTCTTTCGTGATCCGAATCCTTTCCTGAAGATCAATCCACAGCAGAGCGCCATCGATCGCGAGGACATCGTGATGTCCTGCGTCTACGACATAGTTAACCGGGCGCCCCAAATCTCGATCATTACAGCGTTCGGCCGGGACATTTATAACTATGCGCCCATGACGCCAGTCGCGTCTGCGGGCAGCGCCATACTGTTTGAGGCGAGAAAGGCGCTTAAGGAGCGAAATCATTTTCTGGTCGAAGCGGAATACATTGACCAGCTGCGCCCTATCGTTCCCTATATCACCGAGACGCTACGAGCGGGTACGCGTTGGCACCGGGCGCGACAAGGAATCAAGAAGCGATCCGCCTCGATCACCCATGCTGGGGCACCGCTCGATTACGCGTATCAACCCCACGATAAAGTTGATATCGGTGCGCCGCCTATAGTCATAGCCTCCGCTGGCCGTGCGAATCGCCCGGGAGTGTCCTATCTATATCTCGCCTCAGACTTAGCCACTGCCGCTGCGGAGATTCGCCCCCATCCGGGTGAACTGGTGTCTGTGGGAAATTTTGAACTGGTGCGTGATCTGCGCGTCGCGGACATCCGCGCTCATGATCTGACCAAGCTTTGGCGGAGCGATGGGGAGCTGGAGTTGCTTGAATTGATCGCCACCATAGAGGACGTCTTTTCTACCGCAGCCCCACCCAGCAATCGCAGCACCTATACCGTGACACAGTTTTTGGCGGAGATTCTTCGCCAGCTTGGATTCGATGGCATCGTTTTCCGAAGCACGGTCGGTGACGGCTACAACCTGGTGATATTCGATCCATCGGCGGCCGACTGGGTGGAAGGATCAAGCAAAGTGATCGACGTAAAGCGTGTCACCTATGAAACGGTAGATCGCCCCCTCTTCGACCCGATGGCCCACTACGACTTCACCTTTGAGCACTGACCGACGTCGCCCCGCTTGGTTAAGCCTTTAGCTGCGCAATCGTTGGGTGCGCGGTGGAATTCCGGCACAACCTAGACAGCATCCAACCACTGACGAATGTGTCAATGGAGGCGTTCCAAATAGGTCAGTAAAGCTGTCACTGACCAGCGGCACAGCCCCTAACGATGGCACTGATTCGCGTACCTAGCGCGCCTCGCTGAGCGAAATGCAAATGCAATCAACTATTTTCATTTGGTGACAGACTTAAGTTACTTCGACAGTATTTGTCGACAGTCCCTAACCTTGGCACTGAAGCCTATAACACTGGCACTGGCCCTTAACGCTGGCACCGCCTGCCCCAAATATGAGGTTCCCCCCGATAACTAGGCCTAATCACCCTGCCCTACGGCACCCAGAAGCGACCAGCGCCTGGCACAGCCGATGTCACTTTGGGTCGGGACGTTACCTCTTTGCTTCTGCCCAATAAATGGCCCGGGCGAGACTCTCAGCACCGTAGCTTTCTGACTGGGTGGCCAGCTCATTGAGCCGCACCTTGACCGCCTCTTTGCCAAACGTCCGCACGCATGCCGAGCGCAAGGGCGGGATGATCGTGCTGGGTTTCCATGGCGTGGGTGGTGACTATCTCGCCGTGTCCGCGCAGGACCATGCCCAGTTGCTGGCCTATCTCAAAGCTCATTCCGACACGATCTGGGTGGCGCCGTTCTCGACCGTGCTCGATTACGCCACCGGGCATCCGGGGCATTAACAGCCTACGCGAACGGCGCCTCCTATGCGGGGACGCCATAACTCATGGGCTCGCCCCGCCATCGGGTTTGCTGCAGAAACTGCTCCCAGGTCAGGGCATGAGGATTGATCCTTCGGCTCCAGGCCAGGTCGCGACCTGGGGCGTAGTAGCCGTACTCGACGGCGTACTCCACCATGCCTACCGTTTCGTCCACGAGCCAAGGGTTGCTGCCGAACGCAGGGAAGTGCCGCAGCAGCTCATCCCGGGTATAGGCGGAGGCGTAATGCGCCGCCTGCCCGGAGACGCGAACGAAGGTATCCACGAGCTGTCGTGCCGTCAGGATCTCGCCGATCACCGGCAGGACTGCGCCGGCGTACTGCTCCGGATGATCGAATATCTCCAGCACGGCGGGCCCGGTCGCGGTAAGCGGGTCGACGAACGGCATGGGCGTGTCGGGCGGAAGATAGATCGCGAAGTCCAGACTACCGTCGCCGCGGCGCGCGGGAACGTAATACTCCAGGAAGTTGCTGTAGAAGAACGCCAGGTAGATGAAAGAGCTGCGCAGCGGCAGCGAGCGGATGTATTCCTCCACCAGTGCCTTCTCGGTGAAGTGCGGCGCCCATTTGGCGCCCGCGGTCCGCGCATGGACGTTTTCCAGGCCGCTCCATACGACGTGCCTGACGCCCGCGGCGTTGGCGGCATCGGCCAGCTCTCGTCCCAGCGCCAGTTCGGGCTGGCCCGGCGGTGGTACCGGCATGGTCGGCGGGGTCACCAGAAAGGCGCCGTGGGAGCCTTGCATGGCGGCGGTGAGTTCCGCTCGTCGACCAAGCTCCAGTGGCGCCACCACGACCTCGGCGCCGCGCTCGGCGAGTTGGCGCATCGGCGCGCTGTCGGTGCGCCGGGTCAGTGCGCGTACGCGGTAGCGGCCGCTGTCCAATAGGGCCGCGGCGACGCTGCGCCCTTGTTTGCTGGCCGCACCAGCGACAGTGATGAGGGGTTTCTGCGAGGCGAGTGACATGGCGTTTTCCCGGAGTGAACAAGGGACTCATGGTGCGAATGAGTGCTTATTCTCGGGTCTTGCTTGCCATTCGTGAAATTACATCTTTGTTGGCCTAGTATCCATTGCATGAATACCAAGCGCCTGGATCTCAATCTGCTGGTCACACTGGAGGCCCTGCTGGTGGAGCAGAACGTGACCAGGGCGGCGAGCCGCCTGCACCTGAGTCAGCCGGCGGTGAGCGCGCAGCTCGGTCGCCTGCGCGATATGTTCGACGATCCGCTGCTGGTCCCGGCCCAACGAGGCATGACGCCAACGGCCAAGGCGCTGGAGCTGCTCGAGCCACTGCGTCAGGCCTTGGATCAGGTGCGCGTCACGGTGGCTCAGCACGGCAACTTCGATCCCGCGCGGGCGCGCCTGACGGTGAACATCGCGTGCACCGACTATCTTCAGGCGGCGCTGGCGCAGCCGCTGATCCTGGAGCTGCGCCACCGCGCACCCGGTGTGCGGGTGGCGTTGCGGAGTCTGGACGTACTGCAACTGGAGACGCAGCTCGCGCGGGGCGAGGTCGACCTTGCGCTGACGACACCTGGCGCTGCGGCACCCGGTCTGCGCGCACGGCATCTATTCGATGAGCGCTATGTATTGATCGGCCGGCAGGGGCATCCCCAATTGCGCAGAAACATCACCGTCGAGAAGTTCGCGCAACTGGAGCACGTCGTCGTATCGCTGCACGGCGGCGGGTTCGTCACTCCGGTGGACCATGCGCTGGCTGCACTGGGCCACAAGCGCCGCGTAGTGCTCTCAGCGGCATCGTTTCTGTTTCTTCCGCAGATCGTGGCGCAGTCGGATTTCGTGGCGCTGGTGCCGCAGCAGTTGGTGCGCGATCGCGCCGGTGAGCTGAAGATCGTCGAATGCCCATTTCCCGTGCCGGGCTTTGAGGTGGGCATGGTGTGGCACGAACGCAATCACGGTCACCAGGGCCAGCGCTGGGTGCGCGAGGCGCTGGTCGAGCTCGTGGCCAGCAGGCATGGCAGGAAGGGCACAGCCGTCAGACGCCGCCTCTAGACGTCAATCGGTAATTTCGCCTCATTCGGGTAACGAGTCGCCCCTATTGCCTGGAATAAAAAGCCACGCGGCGCCAGCACCAGCAGACCAAGCGGCACATTGACCAGGAAGGCCCATGTCCAGGCGGAATGATCGACGAGAAAGGCCCCGATCACAGGGCCGACAGCGGCGGTGATGCCGGTAAAGCCTGACCAGGTGCCGATGGCACCGCCGCGCGCCGCTGCCGGATAGGTGGCGCTGATCAAGGCGAGAGCGCCTAGGCGACGGGCTTTCGCACTTGCCGTCGACGCGGGCGGTGAATGACCGTGCCGCGCCAGGTCAGCTGGACGCCGCGGGACAGCTCATCCAACTCCGCACCCAGTAGAAGCGCGCGGCCCAGCGGATGCGTCGCGCGACCCCACGATCACTTGGACGCTTCAATGAAGACCAACCAGAACACCCATATCGCTATCGGTGCAACAAGTCCGGCAGACAGGAGGTAGGAGGTGATGTCAGTCCATGTCGCCGGGGTGATCATGCTGTCTCCACCGACGTAACGGCGCGCTCGCTCGGCTCGTGAGGCACGCCACCGAAGGCCAAGCGATCATAGAGCTCCCGAAGTTCGGCTTCCTCCGCGTCCGGGCGAACCTCGATGCTCGGGAAAGTGACGCGCAGGAAACGGCGACGCTTGTCCGCAAGCGACAGGCCCGCATACGGTGGATTGCCAATCTACATAAAGCGGCCTAGATCCAGACAATGGGTAAAGCGAGCCCCAGTCATATCGCGCTTTCACGTCTTTACCGTCGGTGCACATCCATCATTCCTTCCTTGAGGGGAGGAGGCCACTCGTGCCCGGTAGCAAGGAGGCAGAGCCCATCCACTGTGCCGGATATCGGCCGGTTACGTTGTCTCTAGGCCGGAAATCGCCCATAACGATGACTCTGAAGCACCTTACCAAGCCTTGAGAACATTGAAATCCCTAGGTACATGAATAGCTTTTACTCAGTGACAGAGTTAAAGAACTACGACAATTGTCGAGAGCCCTTAACCTTGGCACTGGCCAGCGCGAATACGAGGCTACCCGCGATAACACGGGCCAATCGCCCTACCCTTTGTTCGCCTGCGGCCGGCGTCCCCTTGGTCTAGGTTTGTATTGGAATGAAGGTCGACTGCATCCCAACGTTGCCGTCCCACCTTGCTCCTTGCGCAGACAACCGATGATCTGCTTTTCGGAAAAGCGCTTCTTTACGTCCAATCCGCGTCAGAGGAGGCAGGACCCCAAATAGCAGTGCTACTCAAAAGTGGAGCGTCACCCAGATCTACTGGCATACCTTAGAGTGGCTGGCGGCAGCGACCAAACGGGGATATCAGAAATCTTATCGCCCTGATTCGCGCAAGACCTGCTGGTCCATGGCCTACCCAAGTAATGACCTTGTCGAATACCTCGAGAGGAGATTTCCATGCAGATCGACCTTAAGAACAGGACCGCCATCGTTACGGGCTCGACAGCCGGTATCGGTCTCGCCATCGCGAATGGCCTTGCTGCCGCAGGCGCTAGAGTGATTGTCACCGGCCGCACCCAACAGCGCGTGGATGGTGCGATCGCCACCATCACCAAGGACGTTCCCCAGGCCAAGGTGTCGGGTATTGCCGGCGACCTGGGGACAAGCAAGGGTGCACAGGAGCTGATCGAAGCTGTACCGGCGACGGACATACTGGTCAACAATCTGGGTATTTTCGAACCGAAGGCTTTCTTTGATATTCCCGATGAAGATTGGCTTCGATTCTTTGAAGTGAACGTTCTGAGTGGCATTCGTCTTGCCAGGCATTACGCACCAGGAATGGCCAAACGTGGCTGGGGCCGCATTCAGTTTGTCTCAAGCGAATCAGGTGTGCAGATCCCCGCAGAAATGGTTCATTACGGAACCACGAAGACCGCGCAGCTCGCCGTGTCGCGCGGTCTCGCCGAATCGCTGGCCGGAACAGGCGTCACTGTCAATGCCATCTTGCCGGGCCCCACACGATCCGAGGGTGTCGGCGACTTCTTTGGAAAAATCGCCGCGGAGAAAGGCATTTCGCAGGCCGAGGTCGAGCGTGACTTCATTGCCACTCACCGTCCTACGTCCTTGATTCAGCGCCTGGCGACGGTGGATGAAGTCGCCAATCTGAGCGTCTATCTGGCCTCGGATCAGGCCTCAGCCACCACCGGCGCAGCTGTTCGCGTGGACGGCGGCGTGGTGCGATCCATTGTCTGAACAAGCACCGAGGTGCCCATCGTTATCGGAATCGAGTTGCGGAAAATCATGCCCTTGATCGATTCGGTTGGTTCAAGAGCGGGCAGCCAACCCTGCGCCTGCGCGTGAGACGTGCGTCAGCACGTCAATCAACGAACGCGTCGCCGCCGACAGGCGCCGATGCGGCGCATAAACAACGGAAAAAGGTCGAGTGCAGCCGCGCAGTCGCGGCAGCACGTCGACCAGTGCTCCAGTGCGGATCCGCTCCGCGGCGATGAAGTCGTAGGTCTGCGCTATCCCCATGCCGGCGGTGGCAAGGGAGGCCGTGCCCAGCACGTCGTCCGAAATCTGGAAGCGACCCGGCGGCATCCATTCGACATCCCTGCCCTCGTCTTGCAGCGACCAGGTCGCGATGCGTCCCGTGCTCGGCATGACAAACGACAGGCAATCGTGGGTCTGCAGTTCCGCCAAGGATGATGGCGTGCCCCTGCGCGCGATGTACGCCGGCGAAGCCACGAGACAGAGCGCAGCGTCTTCCAGCTTGCGCACGACCAGGCCGCTGTCGGGGAACTGGCCCATACGGATGGCCAGGTCGAATCCTTCCGCCACGAGGTCGACGTTGCGGTTGGCAATGTTCACTTCCACCTGCACCTGCGGGTGCAGCTCGGCGAAGTGGGCCAGCAAGGGCGGCAGGCGGTAGTGGCCGTAGCTGGTGGGGGCGCTGATGCGCACCTGGCCGGTGAGCTGGCTGCCGGCGCCCTGCACGTCCCGTTCGGCGTCGCCCAGCAGGGCGAATGCCGCGTGTACTTGCTCCAGGTATTGCCGTCCGGCTTCCGTCAGGCTCAGGCGGCGCGTCGTCCGGCGTAGCAGCTGGCTGCCCAGGCGCACTTCCAGACGGGCCACCGCCCTGCTCAACACGGACGCTGTCGTGGAGAGCGCCACCGCGCCGGCCGTGAACGAGCCGTGGTCGGCTACGGCGATGAAGGCTTCCACATCATCCAGGTAGTCGAATCGACGCCCCATCTTGTCTCCCTGGGAACTAATGATTGTCCGTCGAGCTGGTTTATCGCCGCCATGGCGGTCAATAGAGTGCTCCCCGTTCCCTTCAGGAGTCCAGCGATGAAACGACTGCTAGCCCCCTTCTTCCTGCTTGCCGCGAGCGCGCTCGCCTTTGCCGGCAACCCTCAGATCCAAGGAGCCCATCCCATGAAAGCATCCAGCCACGTCAAGCCAGTCCTGTTCGTCGTCACCAGCCACGGCAGCAAAGGCAACACCGGCCAGCCGACCGGCTACTACCTGGGCGAAGTGACCCACCCGCTCGCCGAGCTGGAGGACGCGGGCATTCCGGTCGAATTTGCCTCCATCCAAGGCGGCGAGCCGCCGGTCGACGGCCTGGAGCTTGATGATCCGGCCAATGCCCGCTTCTGGAACGACGGGTCATTCCGCGAGTCCATGAAGCACACACTCAAGCTCGGCCAGGTCGACCCCTCGCGGTATTCGGCCATCTATTTCGCCGGCGGCCACGGCGCGATGTGGGACTTCCCCACCAGCCCGGACGTGGCGCGCGTCACCCGGGCCATCTATGAGCAAGGCAGCATCGTGGCCGCCGTATGCCACGGACCTGCGGCATTGGCCAACGTCAAGCTCTCCGATGGCAATTACCTTGTCGCTGGCAAGCGCGTCAGCGCGTTTACCAACGAAGAGGAGAATGCGGTTGGCATGTCCGACGTCGTGCCCTTCCTGCTCGCCGACAAGCTGAAGGAGGACGGCGCGCTGCACGAAGCGGCGCCGATGTGGACCAGCAAGGTCATCATGGACGGTCGCCTGATCACTGGGCAGAACCCGCAGTCGGCTTCGGGCGTGGGCGCGGCGATCCGCGACGCGCTTCTGAAGTAAGCACCACGCTGCCCGCGCCGCCCAGGTGCGCCCACACTTAGTGGGTGCACTTGGGCGTGAGGCAAGCGATGGGGCGGGCCAAAACCGGGCAACTGCGGTCTCCGGGTGCCCGCGTGATCGATACGGTTTTACTTGGGCGCCCCGCCCGGCGCCGGCACGAGTACGTCGTCTTCTTTGCTCCATGCCGGCGTCGTGATCGCGTAGAACTTCAGCGTCTCGCCCTTGCTGGCCCGGATGGAGCGCACGACCGCGTGTGGAAACCTGGCCAAGGTCCCGCCACATTGCCACCCCATCAGGCGCTGGATAAACCGCTCAGGTCACGCTTCCTTTGCCATAGATATAGAAGTCGGCGAGTGAGCCTGTATCGTTGTCACCGGCGTAGGGATAGCGATTGGGGATATGCCGCAGCAACCGCCAGCCCGGCGCGTTGGCACGCACCCATCGGCTGAACTGGTGGTGGCGCACGTGCGCGCTCTGCGGGCTTGATTCGTCGACGTCGGACGAATAGATCACGACGTAATCCCGCGCGGCGGCGAACAAGGTCTGCATGTAGGTCTCGTACACCTCGTTCTCGGTGAGGTGGTAGATCACGTCCAGTGAAAGCGCGAGCTGGGCGGTCTGCCCGCTGTAATCGTGCACCAGCATGAACGACTTGCCGGGATCGCCGGCGAAGCGACGGGCGCAAGCCGCAATCGCGTGCGGGCTGACATCGAGGCCGAGATAGGACGGATACCGGGCAAGCGTCAATTGGTTGCCGTCGCCGCAGCCGAACTCGATCACGTCTCGTATGTCGTGGCTGGCGACGAACTCGTTCAGCACCTCGGCCTTGAATTCCGCGAGACGGTTATAGGAACCCGCGCCGGAATTGCCGCCGTCGCGATATCGCGTGATCCAGTAGTCCTCGGAACCATGGAACGGCTTGGCCGGGTGTATCCAACGCAGGTAGACACTGCGTGCAACGGGACCGATGACCGGGATCCGCTTGATCAAACCTTTCATGACAGCGCTCCTATCACGCGAAGATCCGTTATGGCGCCTAGGTGGCCCCCACCCCACGCGTCGACACTGGTGTTGGTTTTATCCCCTCGACGAAGTGGCAATCGATTGGTGCATCGATGCCATCGGAACGATTGAGGCGGACCAAGAGTAGTGGCTGGCTGATCGGAAAAGTCCCACGTGCCCGTTGTGCCGATTCGCCGATTCAGTGTCGATACGGTTTCTCGTTCAGGTCATTGAGGAAGCTGTCGCGTCGCTTTGTCGATGAATGATCGTCCCGCAGGAAGTGAGATCACTGCACTTGATGAGGCGCAAGTGCGCATGACACAGGCTGGAACGGCATGATCTGCGGGGTCCCGAGTGTGATCGGGACCCTGCAGCCGCATCCGCTGACTGATGCCGCGAAAAGCGTGCTACTCGAGAAACACCTCGACACGCCGGTTGGGCGCAAGGCAGGCAATCAGCGCTTCGCGCTGCCCGTCGCGGCAATCCTTCACCGGATCGGCCTCGCCGTAGCCTCTCGCGGTGATGAGACTTCCCGTTGTACCGCGAGCCACCAGGTAATCCTTTACCGCCTGCGCGCGACGGTCGGAAAGTTGCTGGTTGTATGTGTGACTGCCCAGCCGGTCTGTATAACCGGCAATGCGAACCTTGCGGGATACCTCGCCCTGCCCTTTCAGTTCATCAGCCAATGCATCGAGCGCCTGCCTCCCGCCTGCCGAAAGGTCTGCGCTGTCGAACGCAAACAATGCATCGCCTGAAAAAACGCGGCGACTGGATGTGGCCAAGGCAGGTGTGGATGCGACCGGTTCCTTCAACACATCGGCGCACGATTCGGGCTTCCAATAGAAGCTGCGCGCCAACTGGCCCTGGTCGAACAGCACTTTGTACTGGCAGACAGTCACTTCATCGCCGCCTGGCTTGTGGAAATTGAACACGTAGTTCCACTCGCGCACGCCCCATAGGCCTTCGCTGAAGTGCGGATAGCCAATCAAGTCGGAGACCTGTGGCTTGTTGAGGCCCGCGCGCATCTGGCGCAGGTTGGCCAGGTTCGGGAACGTACCGCCCTTGTGCATGGGCGTAGCGCTGTCGGGCGTCGGCCACACCAGTTCGCCAGCCGAGTGCCCGTCCCTTGCTACGTCGCGGCTGACGTTGCCGCAGGCGGCGAGTACGAATGCGGCGGAGACCGCCACGCTGATATGCTTCCAAGTCTTGCGCATGTGATGACTCCTTGATGCTTTCGGGAGACGGGCCGGCGCAACGCGCCGTGGCCGCGTCATTACCAGACCATGCCCGCACCGATACCCGCGCCGGCATCGCCGCGCGAGTTCGTGGTGGCGTTGAGCTTGAACACGTAGCGGCCGCTTTCGGTGATGGCCGATACGCCCACAGCCACACCTGTCTCGCCATGGAACGTGCCCAGCGCCACGCCCGCCGAGTTCTGGTTCGGTTGATACGCCTGCGGCAGGCTCGCCAGCGCCATGGCCGAAGCAATGCCCGCATTGGCGCGGTTGCCGATCTGGTTGAGGTCGTGGTCCACGCTCTGGAAACGCTGGTCGACGTAATCCTTCGACCAGTTCTTCGCTTGTTCCAGCGCGTCGCTCAGCTGGCCGACGTTCACCGCGTCGGTCGTGTTCACGCCGTTGGCGACATTGGTGACGGTGCGCTCGTGTCCTGTCGAACCTACCGAAACCGAGTTGTTGCTGGATGCCACCGAGCCCGAGCCAATCGCGACGCTGTTGTCGCCGCTGGCTGTCGAACCCGCACCCACAGCCGTACTGTTGTTGCCAGACGCCGTTGAGCCAGCGCCGGCCGCCGTCGAGTTGCCGCCAGTGGCCGAAGACGTGGAGTTGTTGTCGCCACTGGTCTGATACGTAGTGATGGTGGTGCCGCCCACGCCGCCACCAGGCAGGTTGCGGATCGTATTGGACAGGTTGATCACCTGCGAACCCAACTGCTCCAGCGTCTGGTTGGTGGCATACAGCTGTGAACCGTTGATGGCGTCCGTGCTGCTTCCGCCGATGCGCCCTGCCGCGACATTGGTAAGCGTGCGCTCCGCACCCACCGCGCCTACGCTCACGGTGGAACCCGGCGCGGTACCCGCGAAGTTGTAAGTGACGCCGTTGAGCGTAGTGCCCGTGGTCGCGACTGCCGCGTCCGTCACCGATCCCGCACCCAA
>NZ_BCPR01000007.1 GCF_016586165.1 Dyella sp. EPa41
GCCACGTTGCAACGCACCTTGGCCTTGCGTCGTCGCGACGATCGCGAATCGAGGCAACCCTGCCGGTCCGCGGTCGCGCACAAGGTGCGCTCCCACAACGAACCGCAGCCACCGGTGTCGCGACGCGATGTGCCGCGCAGCGGCACGAGCCTTCAACCAACCCCTGTGGGGCGGTGAGGGGTGGACGAGCAGGCCCCGCAGGGGTGCCCGACACGGATGTCGGGCACTTTTCGTCCGGGCAGGAGCCCGGTCGAAAAGCCCGGCCGCCCCTCACGCACTGGCTGGGCCGCAGGCCCGGACAGCGCCACGCGGGGGGCTCTTTCTTTTGGTTACTTTTCTTTGAGCAAGTAAAGAAAAGTGACCCGGGCCGCGGCAGCGGTCCGGAAGCCCGCGGCAGGCGAGCCCGGTCGCGAGAAAACAACAATTGCAACGCCAAAAATCTTCGCCTATCGCAAAGATGAACATGCAGACCGGCGCGAAAGGCGGTCGCGCACTGGGTGCGCTCCTACGGGGGTGGGAGGCGGTGCTCGCGTGCGGGGAGGCACCCCGCTGTCACTTCAAAAGACGAACCTCGAGACAACCCCCAGCGCCGCCAACCCGGCAACGCCCGGCCATCCCTCAGCGAATCTTCCCCAGGATCCCATCCAGCTCGTCATTGCTGTGATAGTGGATCACCAGCTTGCCCTTGCCACCGCGGCCATGCGCAAGCTCGACACGCGTGGCGAAGCGTTCGGCGAGTTCGCGTTCCAGCGCGTCGATGTTGGGATCACGCGGCGCGGCGGTCTTGGCCTTGCCCTTGGGCGCGGTCTGCGCGCGGCGGGCGGCTTCTTCGAGTTCGCGCACGCTCCAGCCATGGCGCGACGCCTCCAGGGCGAGGCCTTCGGCCATGCTTTCCGGCAAGGTGATCAGGCAGCGGGCATGGCCCATTTCCAGCTTGCCTTCGTCGAGCAGGCGCTTGATCGAGACCGGCAGCTCGGTGAGGCGCAGCAGGTTGGACACGGCGGCGCGCGAGCGGCCAACCGCATCGGCCGCCTGCTGGTGCGTGAGGTCGAAGTCGTCGATCAGGCGCTTCAGCGCGTCGGCTTCTTCCAGCGGCGTGAGGTCCTGGCGCTGGATGTTCTCGATCAGCGCCATGGCCGGCACGGCCACTTCCGGCACGTCCTTCACCAACACCGGCAGTTCGTGCAGCTGCGCGCGCTGCGCGGCCCGCCAGCGGCGCTCGCCGGCGATCAGCTCGTACTGGTTCTTGCCGATGGCGCGAACCACCACCGGCTGGATCAGGCCCTGCGCGCGGATGGAGGCGGCCAGTTCGTCCAGCGCCTCGTCGTTCCAATGGCGGCGCGGCTGGTACTTGCCGGGCTGGATCTGCTGGATCGGCAGCGTGCGCAGCTCGCCTTCCTGTTCCAGCACCGAGGGCTTGCCCGGTTCTTCCGTGGCACCCAGCAGGACGTCGAGCCCGCGTCCCAGGCCCCGTTTTTTCGCAGCGGACATGCTTACTCCTGATGGATGTCGACGACGTCGTCGAGCGTCGCGTCTGAGTCATCGTGCAGCATCGGCGTCACCACGCCGCCGGTGTCCTGCGCGGCGTTCAATCCGCGCTCGCGGCGGATCATCTCGCCGGCGAGGCCGATATAGGCGATGGCGCCGCGCGAGCTGCGGTCGTACAGGTGGATCGGCTGGCCGTGGCTGGGCGCTTCGGCGAGGCGCACGTTGCGCGGGATGATCGAGCGCAGCACCTTGTCGCCGAAATGCTGGGTGAGCTGCGCCGACACTTCGTTGCCGAGGTTGTTGCGCACGTCGTACATGGTGCGCAGCAGGCCGTCGATTTCCAGCGACGGGTTCAGGCGCTGGCGCACGGCCTTCACCGTGTCGAGCAGGCTGGAAAGGCCTTCCAGGGCGAAGTATTCGCACTGCACCGGAATCAGCAGGCCATTGGCCGCCGCCAGCGCATTGAGCGTGAGCAGGTGCAGCGACGGCGGGCAGTCGATGAGGATGGTGTCGTAGCGGTCGGCGACCTTCTCGAGCTGCTCCTTGAGCCGGCTCTCGCGCGCGATCGCGTCCATCAGCTTGAGCTCGGCGGCGGTGAGGTCGCCGTTGCCGGGCAGCAGGTCGTAGTTCGCTTCGGTGCGGACGATGGCCTTGTCGATCGGGGATTCGTCCAGCAGCACTTCGCAGCCATTGGGCTTGGCTTCGTGCTTGTCCACGCCGGACGCCATCGTCGCGTTGCCCTGCGGGTCGAGGTCGACCAGCAGCACCTTGCGCTTGGCGGCAGCCAGCGCAGCGGCGAGATTGACGGCGGTGGTGGTCTTGCCCACGCCGCCCTTCTGGTTGGCGACAGCGATGATCCGAGCCATGTGTCGTCGTTACCGTGGACGATGGAAAAGGGGGCTAGATTAGCAGCCTGTTCGGCCAAGCACGACGAGATGGCGCTCGCCGCCGACATCCGGCACGTGGAGCTCATGGATGCCGCGAACCTCGTAGCCATCCGGCACGCCGGCCAGTTCGTCCTCGGGATGCTTGCCCTTCATGGCCAGCCAGATGCCGCTCCTGGTCAAAAGATGACCACCCCAGGCCAGCATGTCGGCGAGGCTGGCGAAGGCGCGGGCGGTAACGCAGTCGAACTCGCCTTCCACGTCTTCCACGCGCGACTGCACGGCACGCACGTTCTCAAGCTTGAGCGAGCGGATGGCCTCGCGCAGGAAGCGGACTTTCTTGCCGTTGGAATCGACCAGCAACACCTGGCGCTCCGGCGTGGCGATGGCGATCGGGATGCCCGGCAGGCCCGGACCGGTGCCCAGGTCCGCCAGCGTGGCGCCCTGCACGAAGGGCAGGATCGCCAGTGAATCGACCAGGTGGCGGCTCACCATCTCGGCGGGGTCGCGGATCGCGGTGAGATTGTAGGTGGCATTCCAGCGCGCCAGCAGCGCCTGGTAGTCGAGCAGGCGCTCCACCGCGCCGGCCGGCAGCTGCAGGCCCAGTGTGGCGATACCGCGTTCCAGCCGGGTTTGCAGGTCGTGGCGGGAGGTCATGGGCGGCGCCTTGCGGAAACGGGCCCGCAAGTATCCGGGCGCGTCGCCTTCGATGCCAGCACGCCGGCAAAGAAAAACCCGCCGAAGCGGGTTCTAAAGGGTCTCCCCTGGGCGGGTCGCTCTTGGGCCACCTCGCCGTCGGCCTGCCGGCTTGCTGTCCGGTCAGGCGAATTCCAGCTCCACGCGGGTCACCATCATGCCGCGCTCGCGCAGGGCGGTATTCATCACCTGCTTGAGGCGCGAACCCAGGTCGCGGCGATCGGCGCTGAACGCTTCCGGCTCTTCGCGCAGGGCGGCGAGGGCCCCGCCGCGGATCAACTGGTCGGCCTGCTCGATGACCGAATCGGCGCGTTCGGGCTCCAGCACCTGCCAGTAGACCGTGCCGCGCACATCATGGGCATTGGGCAGCGGCTCCTGGAAACGCAGGACCTGGCCGCTGAGGTTGATGTGGTGTTCCACGTGGTCGACCAGCGGCAGCGTCATGTGCACGCCGGGCTGCAACAGTCGAAAGGGCTTGCCGCGCCGGTAAAGGCTGTGCACCTGGTCGGCCGGCACGCGCTTGATCGCGGTCGCGAACATCGCGATCAGGGCCAGGACAACGAGAATAATGAGTGCATTCATGGCAGTAGTAAAAACAACGAGTTATGTATTGATCTTCTGCAACGACTGTAGGTTGATGATACAGCCGATTGCGCCCCTTTAGATTAATCTCAATTTAACGACAACCTAAGGCCTTCTCACAACTGCACTTTTGGTCTATGTGCCTGATTTTGTGAACCAAGTGGCAAGCGAGAAGGGCATGCATCGAGCGGGCCAAGTGGCGATTTATTCGCCAACTCCGCCCTACGAAAGGTTAACGGCCGGGGAACAAGGGGCTTAAGTGTTAAGCCGGGCACGAAAAAAGCCACCCCTCTCATGGCGGGGGTGGCTTCTGGTGCAAGCGGGCTGGAGCGGCCTCGAAAGACCGCTCGGGGGCAGGTCAGAACTTGCCGGCGCGGAAGTCCGCGATCGCCTGGTGGATCTCCTCGGGCGTATTCATCACGAAAGGCCCGTAGCGGGTGACGGCCTCGTCCAGCGGATGCCCGGCCACCAGCAGGACCCGCGCGGCGGTGCCGCGGCCGGCGATGCGCAGCTCGCCGCTGCGCGAGAGCACGGCCAGCTCGCTGCGCGCCAACGTCTCGCCTGCGACCTGCGCATCCGTGCCGTCGAACACATAGGCAAAGCCCGCGTGGCCTTCGGGCAGCGGGATGGTGACCGAGGCGCCCGGCTGCACCGCGATATCGAGGTAGATCGGTTGCGTGACGATTTCCGCCACGGGACCGGTCACGCCGCCGAACTCGCCGGCGATCACCTTCACCTCGACGCCTTCCGCGGGACGCGCGACAGGAATGCGCTCAGGCCCGATGTCCTGGTAGCGCGGCGCGATCATCTTGTCCTTCGCCGGCAGGTTCACCCACAGCTGGAAGCCCCACATCAGGCCGTCCTCCTGCTCGGGCATTTCCGAATGCAGGATGCCGCGGCCCGCGGTCATCCACTGCACGCTGCCCGGCACGAGGTCGCCGCTGTTGCCGTGGTTGTCGTGGTGCTTCATGTGGCCGGCGAGCATGTAGGTCACGGTCTCGAAACCGCGATGCGGGTGCTCGGGAAAACCGGCGATGTAATCGCCCGCCTGGTCGGAACGGAACTCGTCCAGCAACAGGAACGGATCGAGCATGTCCAGGCCCGGCTGGCCGATCACGCGCTTGAGTTTCACGCCCGCGCCGTCGGACGTGTCGATGCCGCGGATGCGGCGAAGAATGCTGCGTTCGGTCATGGCTGGTCTCCAAGGATTTGGACTGCCCGCCATGATGGCGCTGCGCTGCCCCGCACCCAAGACGCGGGCGGGGAACGGATTGTTTCCCTGGCGGCGAAGCGGGCAGCCATGCTCCCGCTCCACGCGTCGATCGATCAGTGCACCCAGTGCCCGCTGCGCTGGCGCGGCGGTGGCGTGTGCGGCTCCTGCTCGGCGGTACGCACGGCGGCCTCCACCTCGGCCTCGGTGACCGGATGTCCCTGCCAGTACCGGTTCACCGCGCCGAGCACGGTCGGCACCTGGGACAGGCACTCGTCGTATTCCTCGTCGCTGAGTTTTTCGAACTCGGCGTCGGCATTGAGGATGCCTTCGTCCACGGCCAGCGCCATCACCGGGCCAAGCATTTCCATCAGCTGCGGGTCGTCCGCCAGGCGCTTTTCCCACAACCCGGCGCGCAGGTCGATGCCGCGGCTGAAGCCTTCGCACCAGCCGGCCGCGGACAGCACCGGCCCCGTCTCGGTCTCCACTTCGCCGAGGATGGGCTCATAGGCGTCGACGTCGAGTTCGGCGTTGATCGAATCGTTGAGCTTGGCCAGCAGGGCGAGCACGCGATTGCCTTCGGTCTCGTCGGCGAACGGCTCGTGCAGCACTTCGGGCAGCCACTCTTCGGGCAGCACCTGCAGCGGCCCCACCGCCAGCGCCGACAGCAACCCGTGCACGCCGTCGAGCAGCAGGTCGCCTTCGCCGACATGGGCGCGCAGGTATTGGTCCAGTTCCTCGAGCTCGTTGTCGTCCAGCGAACTGGGCCACTCGGTCTTGGGTGTATTCATCAGCTACCCGTGTGTTTCTTTCTAGATATCCAGATCAACCGTTACCGGCGTGTGATCGGAGGGGCGCTCCCAGGTCCGCGGCGTGCGATCGATCGTGGCGGCTTTCGCTGCGGATTTCAGGGCGTCTGCGATCAGGATCAGGTCGATGCGCAAACCCATGTTGCGCCGGAACGCAGCCTGGCGATAGTCCCACCAGCTGTAGTGTTCACCGGCCGGTTCGAACAAGCGGAAGCTGTCGTGCAGGCCCAGGCCGGTGATGCGCCCGAGGGCTTCGCGCTCGGGCGGCGAGCACAGGATGTCCTCGCCCCAGCTCGCCGGGTCGTACACGTCGCGATCGTCGGGGGCGATGTTGAAATCGCCCAGCACCACCAGCTTCGGGTGACGTTCGAGCTCGCCCGCGAGGAACTCGCGCATCTTCGCCAGCCAGTCCAGCTTGTAGGCGTATTTTTCATCGCCGACGGCCTTGCCGTTGACCACGTACAGGTCCACCACGCGCACGCCGCCGATGGTGGCGGCGAGGATGCGTCGCTGCGGATCCTGCAGCTGCGGAATGTCGGTGACGACGTCCTTGAACTCGCCATCGATGCCGGCGCGCGCGAGCAGCGCCACGCCGTTGTAGGTCTTCTGGCCGGAGAACACCGCGCGGTAACCCGCGGCGGCCAGTTCGTCGACCGGAAACTTCGCGTCTTCCAGCTTGGTTTCCTGCAAGGCCACCACGTCCGGCCGCGCATCGGCCAGCCACTGGGTGAGATGCGGCAGGCGCACCTTCAGCGAGTTCACGTTCCAGGAGGCGATTTTCATCCGCGCATTGTAAGCGAAGCCCGCGCCCGCTCCGCCGTCCCTGGCGGAGCGCGGTGACGATTAGGCCAGGCCGTGGCTCTTGAGCAGCGCCTCGGGCTCCGGCGCACGGCCGCGGAAGGCCACGAAGCTCTCCATCGCGGGGCGACTGGCGCCCACGGCGAGGATTTCCCGGCGGAAACGGTCGCCGGTGGCGCGATCGATCACGCCGTGCGCCTCGAACTCGCCGAACGCGTCGGCGCTCAGCAGCTCGGCCCACAGGTAGCTGTAGTAGCCGGCCGCGTAGCCGCCGGCGAAGATGTGCGAGAACGCATGCGGGAACCGCTGCCATGCCGGCGGATGCAGCACGGCCACGTCGTGGCGCACTTCCTCCAGCACTTCCATCGGGCGGGCACCCTTGGCCGGGTCGTACTCCAGGTGCAGCAGGAAATCGAACATGGCGAATTCCAGCTGGCGCACCAGGAACAGGCCGGCATGGAAGTGCCGCGCCGCCAGCATGCGCTGGAACAGTTCGTCGGGCAGGCGCTCGCCGGTTTCGTAATGGCGTGCGAACAGATCCAGCGCTTCGCGGTTCCAGCCGAAGTTCTCCATGAACTGGCTGGGCAGTTCCACCGCGTCCCATTCCACGCCGTCGATGCCACCGATGGACGGCAGCGCGATCTCGGTGAGCAGGTGGTGCAGGCCGTGGCCGAATTCGTGGAACAGTGTGAGCACGTCGTCGTGCGTGAGCAGCGCGGGGCGGCCCTCGGTCGGCGGCGCGAAGTTGCAGGTGAGGAAGGCCACCGGCAGCTGTTCATGCCCGCCATCGCGGAAGCGGGCGCGGCACACGTCCATCCACGCGCCGCCACGCTTGCCGTTGCGCGCGTAGAGATCCACGTAGGCACCGGCGAACACGCGGCCGTCCGCATCGCGCACGTCGTAGTAGCGGACATCCGGATGCCAGGTGTCGACGTCCTCGCGCACGCCCAGCGAAATGCCGTAGAGGCGCTGGGTGAGGCCGAACAGCCCGTCGATCACCGCCGGCAGCGGGAAGTAAGGCTTCAGCTGTTCCTCGTCGAGGTCGTACTGCTGCTGGCGCAGCTTCTCCGACGCGTAGCCCACGTCCCACGATTCGAGGTTGTCGAGCTTGAGTTCCGTGGTGGCGAACTCGCGCAGCTTGGCGAGCTCGGCGCGCGCCACCGGCTTGGCGCGCCCGGCAAGGTCGCGCAGGAATTCCAGCACCTGCGCGGGGGATGCCGCCATCTTGGTGGCGAGTGACTCTTCCGCCGCGTTGGCGAAGCCAAGGAGCTGCGCCGCCTCGAAGCGCAAGGCCATGATGCGGTCGATGCGCGCGCTGTTGTCGAACTTGCCGGCGTGCGGGCCCTGGTCGGACGCGCGCGTCTGGTAGGCCCAGTACACGCGCTCGCGCAGGCCGCGGTTGTCGGCATAGGTGAGCACGGCCTGCACGCTGGGCTGCTTGAGCGTGACGAGGTAGCCCTCGAGGTTCTGCTCCTTGGCGTACTGGCGCAGCACCGCGCGGCCGGATTCGGGAATGCCGGCGAGATCGCGCTCATCGGTGACGTGCTCGTGCCACGCGTCGGTGGCGTCCAGCACGGCGTTGGAGAATTCGGTCGAGAGCCGGCTCAGCTCCACGCCGATCTCGCGGAAGCGGGTGCGTGCCGGTTCCTCCAGCGCCACGCCGGACAGGCGGAAATCGCGCAGCGCATGTTCCACCAGCGCGCGCTCGGGACGCGGCAGGCCGGCGAAGTCCGGCGCATCGGCCAACGCCTGCACGGCCTGGTAGAGCGCGCGGTTCTGGCCGAGCTCGATCGAATGCTCGGTGAGCTTTTCTTCCGCCGGCCCGTAGACCTCGCGCAGTGCCTCGCTGTCGGCCACCGAGTGCAGGTGGCCCACCGGCGACCAGGCGCGGGCGAGCCGCTGCTCCAGGCGCTCCTGCGTGAGCATCACGCTGGCGAAGTCGTGCGGCGCGCCGGGGACGGTCAACGCATCGATGCCGGCGCGGTAGTCGGCCAGGATGGTGTCGATGGCGGGCGTGACGTGCTCGGGACGGATCTGCGAAAACGCCGGCAGCGTGTCGTCGGCCAGCAGCGGGTTGTCTTGTTCCATGAATTCCTCCAGTCGTGCCAGCGTGGCGACCCGTCCTGGTGAAATCAAGCGCGCCTCCGGCGCCTGGCCAGCCTGCGCTCACGATTTGTCACATCCCCTGCCTACCCTTTCGCCATGCCCATGCCTGATTTCTCCGCCCTGCTGCGTCGAAGCGACGTGTTCGGGCACCTGGGGGAGGAGGCGCTCGCCGCGCTGGCCCCTGAACTCCAATGGTTTTCACTGCCCGGCGGCCGCACGCTGTTCCACCGGGACGACCCCGCCGACGCCTTGTACCTGGTGGTGCGGGGCAGCCTCGGCGTGTTCGACGGGCCCACCGAACGGGTGCGCCTGGTGGCGGCCGGCGACAGCGTGGGCGAGGTCGGGCTGATCACCGGCGAAGGCCGCCAGCACACGGTTCGCGCACTGCGCGATACCGAGCTGCTGCGACTCGGCCGCGACGCATTCGAGGCCCTGGTGCGCGAACACCCGCACGCCATGCTGGGCGTGGCGCGCATCGCCATCGCGCGGCTGCAGGAACGCATGCGCGGCGACCAGCCTCCCGATGCGCCGCGCACCTTTGCGCTGCTCCCCGCCAGCGCCGACGTACCGGCGCGGTCGCTCGCCATGCAATTGGCGATGGAGCTGGAGCAGTGGGGCAGCTGCCTGGTGATCGACGCCGAGCACGGCGCCGGGCGGGGCAGCGACTGGTTCGCCGAGAAGGAATCGCAGGTGCGCTTCCTGATCTACCTGGACAGCACCGGCGACAGCCACTGGCGGCAACGATGCCTGCGGCAGGCCGACGTGCTGCTGCTGCCGGCGATGGCCGCACAACGGGAACAGCCGTGGCCCGAGGCGATGCCGCGCGATCCCGCGCTGGCCGGGCATCGTGCGCGACACCTCATCCTGCTGCATGCCGGGCGCCAGCCCCGCCTCGGTGCCGCGCAACGCTGGCGCAGCCAGTTCAGCGGTGAACTGCAGCACCACCATGTGGGCGGCCGCGCCGATATCGCGCGGCTCGCGCGCCTGGTCGGCGGGCGCGCCCACGGACTGGTGCTGGCCGGCGGCGGCGCGCGCGGCGTGGCGCATTTCGGCGCGCTGCGCGCCCTGCGCGAAGCCGGCCACGCGTTCGACGCCGTGGGCGGCACCAGCATCGGCGCCATCATCGGTGCGGGCGTCGCGGCCGGCTGGGAACTGGACGAGATGGTGGAAGACTTCCGCCGGCACTTCGTCGAAGGCCGCCCGCTGTCGGACTGGACCGTGCCGGTGGTAGCCCTCACCCGCGGCCGGCGCGCCGCCGGCATGCTGCGCCGCTCCTTTGGCGCGCTGGCGATCGAGGACCTCGCATTGCCGTTCTTCTGCGTGTCCACCTGCCTGTCGGGCGAAGGCATGGTGGTGCATCGGCGCGGGCCCCTGTGGCTGTGGCTGCGCGCGTCCAGTGCGATCCCCGGCGTGCTGCCGCCGGTGTTGAACCAGGGTCGCGTCTATGTCGATGGCGCGCTGGTCGACAACCTGCCCACCGATGTCATGGCCGATGACGGCATCGCGCACATCACGGCCATCGACATCCGCGCGGAGATCTCGCTGCTCACCACCGCCGAGGAATTCGCCACGCCACCCTGGTGGCAGCTGCTGTGGCGCTACCAGGACGTACGACGGCCCGGCCTGGTATCCACGCTGGTGCGCGCCGCCATGGTCAACAGCGAAGGCCCCAGCGAACACCGCCGCGAACGCGCCGACCTGCTCATCACGCCGCCGCTGGAACACATCGGCATGCTGGACTGGAAGGACTGGCAGCGCGCGATCGACGCGGGTTACGAGCACACCGTGAAAGTGCTGGAGAAGCATCCCCCCTCACTGTAGGAGCGCACCCAGTGCGCGACTGCAGCGCAGCGTCGTCACCACCGTTTCAGGTGGTCACGACAGGGTCATCACGGTGGCATCGCTTCGCAGGCCTGTCGCGCACTGGGTGCGCTCCTACAAAAAAACAGTGGAGCAGCGTTGCGGGGTTACCATAGGCGCATGGACCCACTACGCAAATACAAGGGCATCTGGCCCACCCTGCATCAACGCGTGTACGTCGACCCGATGGCCAGCGTGATCGGCGATGTCGAACTCGCCGATGACGTATCGATCTGGCCCGGCGCGGTGCTGCGCGGCGACGTCAACTTCATCCGCATCGGCGCGCGCACCAGCATCCAGGACGGCGCGATCGTGCACGTCACCCACGATGGCCCATACACGCCGGGCGGCACGCCGACCATCGTGGGCGAGGGCGTCACCGTGGGCCACGCGGCCGTGCTGCATGCCTGCACCATCGAGGACTATTGCCTGATCGGCATGCACGCGGTCGTGCTCGACGGCGCGGTGGTGAAGAAGCACGGCTTCGTCGGCGCGGGCAGCGTGATCCCGCCGGGCAAGGTGGTGGGCGAGGGCGAGCTGTGGCTGGGCAACCCGGCCAAGCGCGTGCGCCTGCTGACCGACACGCAGATCGAGCAGCTGCATTATTCGGCCGACCACTACGTGCGGCTGAAGGACGAGTACCTCGCCGCGCAATGAAGCCACGCCGCGTGTTGTTCCTGTGCAGCCGGCATCGGTTGCGTAGCCCGACGGCCGCGGCGGTGTTCGCGGACTGGCCCGGCGTGGAGGTGGATTCGGCCGGGCTGGCCGACGACGCGGAGACGGTGCTGTCGTCCGAACAGCTCGACTGGGCCGAACTCATCGTGGTGATGGAGGCCGCCCAGCGGCGACGCCTGCAGTCGCGCCACGGGGTACGGCTGCAAGGCAAGCGCGTGGCCTGCCTGGACATTCCCGACCGCTACGGCTACATGCAGCCCGAGCTGGTCGAGCTGCTGCTGCGCAAGGCCGGGCCGCTGCTGCGCTGAGCGCGCTTACTGCGCCGGACCGCCCGCGGACTGCTGCGCCTGGATGACGGCCGCGCGGGCTTCATCCTGGCGGATCTGGATCTGCCGCTGCGCATCGAGCTTGCCGCCCAGCAGCGAGAGGATGTAGTTGGTGCTGTCGAACTCGCGCAGCAGCGAAAGCTCGCGTTGCGCTTCGTCCAGGCTGTTGTCGTTGATGGCGCGCTCGACGTCGGCCGACGCGGCGGGAAACGACTCGTGCAACTCGTCCTGCGCCGTCTTGTTCTGCGGATCGAGCTGCAGGACCGAGAGATAGAACTCGTAGGCGTTGCTGCCTGCCGGCGCCACCAGGCGCTTTTCCTTCACCGCGGTCTGCGCGAGGTCGAGCAGGATGGACACGCCGTTGTCGTCCTTGCTGTCCGACGCCTGGCTGCCCGTGGCAGCGGACGTGGACGCCTTGCTCCCATGCAGCCACCAGACCAGGCCACCCGCGGCGACGATCGCCGCGATCAAGGAAGCAACGACAAGCACGCGCCGGTTGGGCGCCGAAGACACAGTACTGGACATGACACCGCTGCAGTGGAGTGCCGCACGCAGGGTCGACTGGTTCTCAGTTCCCCGGCGGAACTGTCACATTAGCGGCGCCACATGTCAGCGATGTGACTTGTCTGGACGTCCAAACGACTGCCGCTCAACTGAAGTGGCCGCCGGTGATGCGGCCGTCCTTGTCCAGTTCCGGGTAGTAGCGGCTGTTGTTGTAGCGCATCTCCATGGTGGAGATGCTGCCGGGCAGCAACAGCTGCACGTCGGGGTAGCGCGAGCGGAACTGGTCGGGCGTGGGATGCGTCGCGATGAACGCATCGAAGGCCTTCATGTCGGTGACATAGCCGTGCACGACGACCGGTGCAGGCTGCGCCATGTCGTGGCAACCGCCCAGGGCAAAGGCGGCAACGACGGTGGCGATGAGCAGCGAACGACGCATGGCGTGTCTCGGTGACGGGCCTGCGGTCGATTATGCGCCGCGGCGGCTCAGAGACGAAACTCGATGCGCTGGCGCACCTGCGACGCCACCGGCTTGCCGTCCTGCGTACCCGGCGTGAACTGCCATCGTCCTACCGCGGCCAGCGCGGCGCGATCGAACACATAGCGCGGATCGGCATCGGCCACCGAGGCGCCGGCGACCGAACCATCCGGCTGCACGGTAAAGATCACGTCGACCCAACCCTGCCGTCGCGTGCGCCGGGCTTCGGCCGGGTAGGCCGGTTCCACGCGGCGGGTAAGCACGGGCGCCGCGGAGCCGGTCGCATCGTTCGGCGCCATGCGTGGGCGTGCGACCTGGCGTGGCGCCGCTTCCACCGTGGTGGACTCAACGCGCAGCTGCGCCAGGTTTTTTTCGGCCGGCGTAAGCCCCGTCGACGGCTGGGTCGCGGGTGCGGCTGGCGCGGCGGGCAGCACAGGCGCAGGCGCCGCCGCCGTGGGCGCCACGGTCTTGCTTGCCGACACCGACGCCTCGCGTTTGGCCTGTTGCTCGGCGTGTTGCGCCTCCTGCGCGATCGCGTCGCGATGCGTCTGCAGCTTCGATTGCAGCAGGGTCAGCGTGTAGTTCTGCGGGTCGGCCTTGGCGAGCAGCGCGATCTGGCGTTGCGCTTCGGCGTCGCTCCCCTCGTCGATGGTCTGCTCGGCAGCGCGCGCCGCGAACGGGAAGATCTCGCGCAAGGCATCCTGCGCCACGCGGTTGCCGGGCTCGCGCTTCAGCACGGCCAGATAGAGCTCGAAGGCATTGTTGCCAGCTGGCGCCAGCAGGCGCTGGTCGGCCATCGCCTGGCGTGCGTGCTGCAGCAACTCGTCGGTGCCGGCGCCTTCGCGCACGATCGGGCCCGTCGCGGCCACGACCTGCTCCGAGGGTTCATCGGCGTCGGCGCGGTACTTGAGCTCCCAGAAGATCGCCGCGGCCGCGGCGACGATGAGGACGACGACGATCAGGAATCCATGGCGGACGACGCCATGATGACGACGGGGCGATGAAACGGGAGACATGGCGGCACGCAACGGGGAAAGGGGATACCGACGCACCAGCGCGCCGACGGGCGCGCCACTTTAGTGAAGCCATGTTGCGAAGATGTTGCCCGCCTTCACCGGCTGCGACGCAGCGCACACGCAGTGATCGCTCGCCGCGAGTGCGCTGCCCATGCTCAGTGACCCGGCAGCAGGCTGCTGTCCGGCGAGCCGTCGGGATGCGCGAACCACGACACATGGTTGTTGCCGCCCATGCAGCCCTTGCCCGTGTCATAGCTCGCCAAGGCGCCGGCCCTGGTGGTCAGCGACGCGCGATAGCAGCCGCCCAGCGAATCACGGAAGTCGAACGCCTGCGCGCTCTGCTGGCCGCTGTGGCTGGCCAGGGCACCGCTTGCGTCGAACACCAGCGTGTCGGCGCTGTCGACGTTGTTCTGCACCTTCGCGTCGTAAAGCTTGACGCCCAGCAGCCGCTTGACGGTGTGTTGCGTATAGCCCTGGTGCACCGTGGACGCCGCGCTGATGCTGCCATCGCTGCCGTTCTGCTGGTTGTAGTCGAGCGTGAAGGGATAGCTGAAGCGTTGGCTTTGCTGCGCCGTCAGCAGCTTGCCGAGCCGGCTCTCACTCACGCTGTTGGACCACGTGCGCTGCCAGGTCTGCTGGCGATAGGTGCTGGGGTTGATGGTGAACGTCTGGCGGTCGTCGAAGCCCACCTGCTGGGTCACCGTGCTGGTCACGCGGCCATGCGAGGTATTGGCGTAGCCCTCGATCACGAAGCGGCGGTCCAGCGCGGTGGTGATGTCGCCGGAGACATTGCCGCTGCTGTCCGTGGCGAGCGTGCTGCCGATGGTTGGCGTCGCCGCCTGGCCCGCCAGGGTGTTGCGCGTGATCTTGCCGGTGACCTGCGTGGCATGGGCATCGCGATAGACCAGCAGGGTCGCCGTGGCGGAGAAGTAACCGTGCGCGCCCGCGACCTGCAAGGCCACTTCATGCGGGTTGCCATCGCTGAGCTGGCCGGCGAAGGGCGTGAGGTCCACGCGATAGGGCATGAAGTTCAATGCCTGTACGCCGGGCGTCGGGCGCCACAGGTAAGGGTCGATGCCGCCGGTATAGATCCACGGATAGACCGGCGCGACACCGGCCGGCTGGCCGTCGATGCTGATCTCCGCTTCGCGGAAGTTGCCGCCGCCGCATTCCTCGGCCTGCGCGGCGTAGGCATCGGGCACGCAGGTGTACCAGAACTCATCGCCGCCCTGGCTTTGGGTGAACACGTCGAGGTAGGCGCGCTCCACGTTGGTCGGCAATGCAAGCGTCCTGGCGAGCTTGTCGCTCGGCGTGTTGAGCGCAGCCGTGCCTCCCACCGGGTCGGCGCCCAATGGATAGACCGCATCCGGCGCGTCCGCCGCGCGCGCCACCGGCGAGGCCGGGTAGAACAGCAAGCGTGCGCTGCCATGGATCACGCCGGTGTAGGTGCTGTTGACCAGGTTGCCGATGACCGCCTGGCCTTGCCCGGCGTTGCGCAACAGGGCCGAGTAGTCGGTGAGGTCACGCTCCACATGCCATGCCGGCGACACCGCCGCCGAGGGCTCCTGCGTGGTGCCGAAGTAGAGGTTCACGCCCGCGAGCCAAAGCGTCGCCGTGCGGTCGTACTGGCGGCCGGCCGTAACCGAGAAATCCGCTTCGAGCACCACCTTGGCCCAGGCGCCGCTGCACGAAGCCGGCGGCGCGTAGCTGTAGGGCCTTGCGTTGAAGTCGTCGAAACTTACGTCGGTGAACAGCGTGACCACGCACGGCTGGCCCGGCGGCCGCGGCACCGAAGGATCCGCCACCACCACGTTGCTCGAACCAATGACCGGATCCGCACTGGCCTGCGCGGACACGCCGCCCAGCAGGACCAGCAACGCAGCCATCGCAAGACGATGGCGGAAAAACCCCCAAGGCACCATGACGTTCTCCCCACGACGTGCCCCCTGCGGCGCGCACGCTAGCACAGCGCGATGTTGGTGTGGACGTCCAAACGGGATTCCAGCATCGGGCGTGTCGAATCGTGATAGCGGCCCGGATTTCGACGGTCGTGAAGGAGTCGTCATTTGCCTGGACGGCAACCTTTCCGATCGCCCCGAGGACACACGAAAGCGGCGGGTGGCTGGCCCAGGCACGCCCAATGCACGTGAGATTGACGGTCGCCGTGTCTAAATACGCGGCGTTCTGACTGTTTCGCCCGCTGGTTGGGCAAGTCCCGGTGTCGGGTCTTGCGTGGTTCGTCGTGGCCGTTGGAGCCATCCGGCGGTTGCCGCGAATGCGTTGGTTGACGATCGCTCCTTTCGGGGGCCGCACGATGTCATCGAACGTACGTGGAGTGGTTGCGGTGTCGTTGCTGGCTTTGGCCGCCACGATGCCTGTGCGCGCCACCGATCAGGACGCCGACGGCGTCGGCGCGAGCGGGGCGTTTTTGCGTTATTCGAGTGCCCCGCCGTCGCGCGAATCGCCGGTTCGCTTCACCGTGACCAGCTATGCGCCGGCTTCGCTTTCGTCGGCGAGCGCGTCGACCCAGGCAACCCTGGCCGCCATGGGCGTTGCGGACGCGCGCATGTTCCCGAACACAGGCTACCTGCAGGTGTCGTCAAGGACGTTCGGCCGCTGGACCTTCGCGTCGGCCATGGCCATGCCGGATACCGCGCCGTCGCCGGCAAGCATGGCGGCGCCCGCCGCATGGGACATGCCGCGATGGTCGGATGTCGACGATCCCACCGTCGTCGATTTCACGCCTTTCGCGGCGAGCTATCGCATCAGCGCGACGGATCGCATCGCGGTGTCCATGCAGATGAGCATGAGCAATCGCCAGTCACGCACCGCGCGCCTCATTGCCGCCAGCGCGAACATCTGGACGCTGACGCCCAAGGTCGCCTATACCAAGGTGGTGCCGTCGTCGGAAACCGATGCATCGACCGTGGTCGCGCTGGGCAGTTTTTCGCGAACGGCGGTGGCCGGCTATCAGAATTGCGCGGTCGGCCGCATCGAGGCGCTGGTGATGCGCCGCAATGCCAGCGGTTGGGGCTATGGTGGCGTGGCGGCCCTGATCGAGCAGCCTTACATGGACTTCAACCCGGCGGCGGGAAAGCCACCGGGGACGGACGTGAACACGGGGCTTGCCATGGGTGTCGGCCCGCAGATCAGCTGGAGCAGCCGCTGGTTGGGCAGCGGCATCGAGTTCCAGTATCGATGGATCTACGAGTTCCGCTCGCCGAACGGACACACCGACCAGCCCATGCTGCTCTCGGCCACGCTGCACCTGTAGATGCCGCGCGGCAGCTCCGCGTGAATCCCGGCGGATCGATCAACCGAAGCGTTGGCGCAGTTCGCCGTACACCGGATCGGTGTCCGGCCGCTTGCCGTGCCACAACTCGAAGGCGTCGGCGGCGGTTTCCACCAGCATGCCGAGGCCATCGAACGCATAGCGCGCGCCCGCCGTGCGCGCCCAGGCGAGGAAGTCGGTGGCGGCCTTGCCGTAGGAAAGGTCGTAGCAGAGGGCGCGATTGCCGACGATGGCAAAGGGCAGGTCGAGCGATCGGCCGAGCACGCCTGCCGACGTGGCGTTGACGATGAGGTCAAAGGCGCCGAGTTCGGCCAGGTCTTCCCAGTAGCGCGTGTGCGCGCGGGCCGGATCGCCGATGGCATCGGCCAGCGCGTCGGCCGTTTCCGGCGTGCGGTTGACGATGGTGAGCGTTTCGATACCGGCATCGAGCAAGGCCCACGCAACACCATGCGCCGCGCCACCCGCGCCGAGCAGCAACGCCGTGTGCCCACGCAGGTCGACCTGATGGCGCTCGGCGATATCGCGCACCATGCCGTCGCCGTCGGTGTTGTGCGCGGCGAGACGACCATCGGGAAGCAGGGTCAGCACATTGGCGCTGCCGGCGCGGCGGGCGGCTTCGCTGCTTTCATCCGCCAACGCGAAGGCAGCCGCCTTGTGCGGCAGGGTCACGTTGGCGCCGCGGCCGCCGGCGGCGAAGAACTGGCGAACGGCCGAAGCAAAGTCCGCAGGCGCGGCATCGATGGTGCGGTATTCCAGCTCCAGGCCGAACTGGCGCGCGAAGGCCTGGTGGATCTGCGGCGACAGCGAATGGCTGATGGGGTGGCCAAACACCGCGAACTGTCCTGCACTCATGCGAACTCCTGATGGCTTCGACGCCCCGCCCGATGGCGGAGCCGGTCGCCCATTTTAGCGATACCGGCCTGTCTGGGTGCCTGCGGAGCGTGGCCGCGGTTGCCATCGCAGGTTTTGAGATGGGCACCGGGCAGGCTTGGTCCATCGACACCACGGACCCAAGCCCATGCGCCCGAATGCCTCCACGACCCGCCATGAACGCCTGCTCGGCGCGGCCCTGCTATGGCTGCTGGCCGGCGCCCTGTTGCTGGTCACCACCCTGGTGCCGGCCCACACCGAGGCGCTGGGCTGGACACCGGCATTCTGGCTGCTGGGCGCGCCCCTGGTGCTGTTGCTGACGCTCGATCCGGCCTTGCCGCTGCAACTGCGGCGCGCCCTGCGTCCGCGCCGCCGCCGCAACGCATCATTGATCTGGAACTGAATTCACTTGGCAGTGGATGCCGCGGCGCGGAATGCCGCGACGTGGGAACTCCTGCGATGGCTTGGGACAGCGGGCACCTTCGCGGGAACGGCGCAACGGAATGCGCCGCATGACGGCAGTCCATGGACGGGCTGCCGGAATAACCCCCGCGGGTATGCATCCACGGCTCTGCGTAGGAGCGCACCCAGTGCGCGACCGCGGCGTCGCGCCGTTGCCTCTTCATTCGGCCATCGCGTCATCGCCCTGCAGGCTTTTCGCGCAAGGGGTGCGCTCCTAAAGGGGAAGTCGCCTCGCTAGTCGACGATGCCCAGCCGCTTGCGCTCCATGCGCCGCAGGAACTCCTGCATGATGCGGCCGTACAGTTCCTCGCCCAGATACGCGTCTTCCACGCCGGCGTCGATCGACGGATTGTCGTTCACCTCGATCACCACCGGCTTGTCGCCGACCTGCTTGAGGTCCACGCCGTAGAGACCGTCGCCCACGGCCTGCGTGGCCTTGAGCGCGAGCTTCACCACCTCGGGCGGTGCTTGATTGACGGGAATGGTTTCGAAGCCGCCGGACTTGGCCGTGCCCTTCGCGCCGTGGTTGTAGATCTGCCAGTGGCCGCGCGACATGTAGTACTTGCAGGCGTACAACGCCTCGTTGTTGAGCACGCCGATGCGCCAGTCGAATTCGGTATAGACGAACTCCTGCGCCAGCAGCAGCGCGCTGTGCTGGAACAGTTCGGCCGTGGCCTTGCCAAGCGCCTGCTCGTTTTCCACCTTCACCACGCCGCGCGAGAACGAGCCGTCGGGAATCTTCAGCACCAGCGGATAACCGAGGCGGGCAGCGACATCCTTCAGGCCCTTCGCATCGTCGCGATAGAGGATCTCGGTACGCGGCACCGCCAGCTTGCGCGAGACCATCAGGTCGTTGAGGAAGATCTTGTTGGTGCAACGGAGGATGGACGCGGGATCGTCGATCACCACCATGCCTTCGCGTTCGGCGCGATGCGCGAAGCGGTAGGTATGGTTGTCGCTGGCCGTGGTCTCGCGGATGAACAGCCCGTCGTACTCGGCCAGGCGCTGGTAGTCGTTCTTGTTGATGGGATCGACCTCGATGCCCAGCTCCTTGCCCGCGGCAATGAAGGACTTCAGCGCCTTCTTGTTCGACGGCGGCATCGCCTCGGCCGGGTCGACCAGCATGGCGATGTCGTAGCGGAACTGCTTGCGCGCCTTCGGCTTGCGCCACAGCTTCTTGCTGAAGCGATCGAGCTCTTCGGCAAACGCGTCTTCCTGCTGGTCCACCAGCGTGTGCAGGCCCACCGGCTTGATCGCGCTCACCTGCCACACGCGGTCGCGCTCGAACTCGATGCGCAGGAGCGGGCACGGGAACATTTCGAACACCTGGCGCGCAAGATCCTGCAGCGCCGGATACGCGGTCTGGCCGAAATAGACCAGGATGCCGAAGTCGGTGGTGTCGCGGCCGCCGGCCGGAAGAAAGTGCGTGAGCTTGGTGCTCAGGTCCTCGATGTCCAGGCCATACAGCGAGCGCCGCCGCAGGTCGTTCACCGTGCGCACGGTGGGCATCACGCGGTGGCCGCGCGCCTCCGCGAGCAGCGAGACGTAGTAGCCGGTGCCCAGGTATTTGTAGCTGCGGCACAGGTTGATGACGTGCGTGCGCTCCTCGTCCGCGCCCACCGGCTCGCGCAGGTAGTCCATGGCGGTGACGACGTCGACGGAGGGGTAGTAGGAACTCCAGTCGGAAGCTTTCTCGACGACGATGACGAGACGAGTCATGACACCTCAGGCGGTTGGAAGTGTCGTCGCGTGGGGAACGAGGCGGCACGGCGCAAGGGCCGCAGTGTGGCACAGGAATCGGCGGGGCTATGAAGCCGCCCTAAATGCGCCGAAGGTCACGATTGCCGCACGGCCCCCCGGGGACTAGAGTGCGCCGCTTGGTCCACTCTGCGCTCGACGGGATCCGCCCCTGATGACCCCCATGCCCGCGACCGCCGCCGTACGCGTGCGCCGTGCCGAACTTTCCGATCTCGATGACCTGGTGGCGCTGGAAGAGACCAGCTTCGCCACCGACCGCCTGAGCCGCGAGCAATATCGCCGCCACCTCGACAGCGAAACCGCCCAGGTGCTGGTCGCCAGCGCCAACCGCCGCCGCTTCCTTGGCACCGCCGTGGTGTTTTTCCGCAAGGGCACGAAGGTCGCGCGGCTGTACTCCATTGCCACGCACGCGGAAGCGCGCGGCAAGGGCGTGGGCTCGGCCTTGCTGGAGGCGTCCGAGCAGTTGGCCAGGCGACGCGGCTGCCAGGTGCTGCGGTTGGAAGTGCGCACCGACAATGACGTGGCGATCCGCCTGTACGAGCGACTGGGTTATGTCCGCATCGGGCGTTATGCGCGGTATTACGGCGATGGAGCGGATGCGTGGCGGTATGAGAAGAAGGTGGGGTGAGGCAACGCGAGTCCGCCCGGCATGACCAGCAGGACCGAGGCAAGACCGCCCCCCACCCCAGCCCTCTCCTCGCTCCTCAAAGCCGCGGCCATCCATGGCCGCTCCCCGCGTGCCCCGAAGGGGAGAGGGAGAAGTGATGGACCGAGGCAAAAAACGAACTTGCTTTAAGTCCTCTTCGCCTCGGCGCGTTGCGGTGTAGCCGCTCCGTTCGAGGTAGCAACGAGCCCATTCCGGCTGGCCTCAGTCGTCCGACGCTCCTATCCAGCATGTCGCTAAGAGCCTTGGCTCTGAAGGCCATTTTCTTTGGGTTACTTTTCTTTTGGGCCAGCAAAAGAAAGTGACTCGGCGGCCGGCAGGACGTCGAAACGCCCGCCGCGTAGGCGGCATGCTCGCGGAAGCGGAGCTACCAAAGGCAACCTGTCATCACAAGAGCAATAAACGTGCAGACAGGCGCGAAAGGCTGTCGCGCACAGGGTGCGCTCCCACAAGTGAGGCGGCATGGCCTGAACCAAGTGAAGCGGCTTGGCCTGAACCAAACACGGGGCGGCAACAAGACCGCCAGGACGGACCGTCACAACGAAAACATCAGAACGGCTGCGCGATGCGCTGCTCCGTCGCCTCGTCCGGCCGCGCCACCAGCGCCCCCGTGCGCATCAGGCTCACCGTGTAATGCCCCTGGTCGACCAAGGGCAAGTACGCGCCACTGCCGAACAACACGTCGACGTTGGGTACCCAGCGGGGATACTGCTTGTGCAGGTTGAGCAGATCGAACGCGCCCGCTTCGCGGAAATCCGTCACCGTGCGCGGCCCGTGGGCCTCTTCATTGGGATCGTCATAGCGGCCCGAAACGCGGTCCAGGCGATACAGCGGCGGCACGCCCGACAGCATGGCGGGCAACTTCCACTTCAGCACCACGGCCTCCACCCGCCACGCATCGCCCGCCACCGGCACCTGGCGAATGCTGCCGTCGGGCCAGTGCAGGATGAGCTCCCAGCGCTGCGGCGAGAGGATGCGGGCATCGATCTCCACCACCGGCGTTTCGTCCGCCAGCAGGCGGTAGCCACGCAGGGTGAGGCCCAGGCCCGTCAGTACCAGGGTAAGCGCGATGCCGACCAGCACCAGCGCGGTGCGCCCGGCTGCCGCCCAGCGGCGCCGGTGGTTCAGGCGGTGGCGCAGGATCACGAGCTGAACCAGGGTAAAGAGCAACGCGATCGCTGCGAGGATCAGCAGGATCGTCGTGGGCAGACGCAGCAGCGCGGTCCAATCCATCGTCGTAAGTTCGGACTTCCGTACCGCACGAGGCGGCGACGGGGGTCATGATAACGGCAGCACGGGGTGGAACGTGGCGTGAATGCGCTTTGGAGATGATTGGCTCGCCACTGTTTTGAGGCTTCCCTATACTCCGTCCGTTCCCTACGGAAACCCCGCGATGCGCCGACTTCACCTGCTGCTGCCGTTGTGCTCCGTGCTGGCCCTGCTGGCCGGTTGCGGCAACAAGGGACCGCTGTACATGCCCAAGCCCACGCCTGCGCCCGCCGCCGCGCCGGTCACTCCCGCGGCCAAGCCGGTCGCGGCGGCACCGGGCGCGGTCCACGGGTTCGTCAGCGACATGCCGGCCTTCGACACCTTCATCGCCACGCATCCGACGCCCGACCAGTTCCACGCGATGTATCCCGATGTCTTGCTGGTGTTGCCGGGTACGGTGGCGACGCGCGAATTCCGCACCAACAACAGCCGCTATTTCGCCGAGCTGGACAAGGACGGCCGCATCACCGGCGGCAAGTTCATGTGATGAAGCTGCCGTTCTCCAAGATGCATGGCATCGGCAACGACTTCGTCATGGTCGATTGCCGCCGGCAACCGTTTGCGTTGAGCGACGCGCAGATCCGCGACATCGCCGATCGCCACACCGGCGTGGGTTTTGACCAGCTGATCAGCATCGAGCCGCCGCGCGACCCTTCCTGCGCGTTCTACTACGGCATCTGGAACGCCGACGGCTCGCCCTCGGGCCAGTGCGGCAACGGCGTGCGCTGCGTGGCGGCCTGGCTGCATCGCGCGGGTGAGCTGGCGATCGGCGACACGGTGCGCGTGGAAAGTCCCTCGGGCCCGGTGACGGTGCGTCTCAACGGCGCCAACGAAGTCACGGTGGACATGGGCGTGCCCTCGTTCGATCCGGCGACCATTCCCTTTACGGCGAACGCCGAAGCGGACCGCTACGGCATCGACGTCGGGGACGAAGTGCTGGAGATCGGCGCGCTTTCGATGGGCAACCCGCACGCGGTGGTGGTCGTGCCCGACCTGCATGCGCCATCGCTGTTCCGCCTCGGCCCGCTGCTCACCACGCACGAGCGCTTTCCCGAGGGCGCCAACACGGGCTTCGTCCAGGTCATGGGGCGCCACCTGCTGCGCCTGCGCGTGCACGAGCGCGGCAGCGGCTGGACCATGGCCTGCGGCACCGGTGCCTGCGCCGCCATGGCAGTGATGCGCCTGCGTGGCGAGGTGGATGGGCGCGTGCGCGTCGAACTGCCCGGCGGCACGCTGACCATCGAATGGGCCGGGCCGGGCCATACGCTGTGGATGACCGGTCCCGCCACCTTCGTGTTCGAGGGCGAATGGCTGGGCAGCTCTCCCGCACATTGAAAGCGGACACCCGGACATCGCACACTCGGGGCCGCGACGTATCGATCCGCTCGAGGTAATTCCGATGTCCGACACCGCACTCGCCGAAACCATGAGCGCCAGCGACGTGGCGGCCTACCTGCGCCGGCACCCGGAGTTCCTCACCGACTTTCCCGACCTGGCCGGCCAGCTCACGCTGCCGCGCGAACAGGGTTCGGTGGCCTCGCTGGCCGCCTACCAGCTGCAGAGCCTGCGCGAGAAGAACGCCGAGCTGGAGCGCCAGCTCGCCAGTCTCATCAGCATCGCTGCCGACAACGAGCGCCTGATGCAGCGCATCCATGACCTCAATGTGGCCGTGCTGCGCGCCAGCACGCCGGCGGTCGCGGCGCGCAGCGTGGTGACGCGCCTGGGCGAGGATTTCCAGACCGACCACGTGCGCCTCGTGCTGTTCGGCAACTTCGGGCTGCCGCCGGCGGACTGGCTGGTCCATGTGCCGGGCGGGCGCGCCTCGATGCCGGAATTCGCCGATTTCCTCGCCAATCACGAGCCGGTCGCCGGCCGGCTCTCGGCCGAGCGCCTGTATCGCCTGTTCGGCGACCACGCACCCGAGATCCGCTCCAGCGCGATCATGCCGCTGGGCGAATTCGGCATCCTCGCCATCGGCAGCGGCGACGCGGACCACTTCCAGCCGGGCATGGGCACGCTGTTCCTCAAGATGATCGCGGCCACCGTCACGGCGGCACTGCGGCGCTCGCAGGAAGGCGTGTAAGCCGCGGATGAAGCCGCAGGAACAGGTCGACGCCTGGCTCGCCCGACTGGCGAACGAACGCAAGGCGTCGACGCACACGGTGGAAGGCTACCGGCGCGACCTGTCCAAGCTGCTGCGCTGGATGGACGCGCAGGGCGTGGACAGCTTCGATCGCCTGGAGCCGAACCGCATGCGCGGTTTCGTCGCCGGCGAGCATCGCGGCGGCCTCTCGCCCAAGAGCCTGCAGCGCCTGCTGTCTTCGTGTCGCAGCCTGTTCCGTCACCTGAGCCGCGAGGGCTCGCTGGGCCATGACCCGCTGGCCGGCGTGCGCGGACCCAAGGTGCACCGCAAGCTGCCCGAAGTGCTGGATGTGGACGAGGCCGCCACCCTGGTGGAAGCGCAGGGCGAGGGCGCGCTGAACCTGCGCGACCGGGCGATGATGGAACTGTTCTATTCCTCGGGCCTGCGCCTTTCCGAACTGACCGGGCTACGCTGGATCGACCTGGACCTGCAGGCCGGCGAGGTACGCGTGCTCGGCAAGGGCGGCAAGACGCGCATCGTGCCGGTGGGGCGCCACGCCGTGACTGCCTTGCGCGCCCTGGGCGACGCCGAAGGCGTGGCGCCCGAGCAGCCGGTGTTCAAGGGACGCGGCGGCGCGCCGATCAACCCGCGCACCGTGCAGCTGCGCCTGAAACAGATCGCGCTGGTGCAGGGCATGCCCAAGCGCGTGCACCCGCACCTGCTGCGCCACACCTTCGCCAGCCACATGCTGGAGTCCTCCGGCGACCTGCGCGCGGTGCAGGAGTTGCTCGGCCACGCCGACATCGCCACCACGCAGATCTATACGCACCTGGATTTCCAGCATCTGGCCAAGGTGTACGACGCCGCGCATCCGAGGGCCAAGCGGAAATAGGCTTGCGCCACAACGCGCTTTTTGTGGGAGCGCACCCTGTGCGCGACAGCCTACGGAGCGCAAACGCTGCCAAGCCCGACCGCCGCCAGCTTTAGCGACCACCGTGAACCGCGGCAGGTTGCCACGCTGCCGTCGCGCACAGGGTGCGCTCCCAGGGCGCGGTCGGTTGGCGCGGCTTGGATTTGCCCGCTGGAAGCCCCACTTCTCGCGAATTCGTATTCTCCGGAGCTCCCATGGAATCCTTTCACGCCACCACCATCGTCTCGGTGCGCCGCAACGGCCGCATCGTGATCGGCGGCGACGGCCAGGTCACCCTCGGCAACACGGTGATGAAGGCCAATGCGCGCAAGATCCGCCGCCTGGGCAAGGGCGACGTGCTGGCGGGCTTCGCCGGCGCCACGGCGGACGCCTTCACCCTGTTCGAGCTGTTCGAGCAGAAGCTGGACAAGCACGGCGGCAATCTCACCCGCTCGGCGGTGGAGCTGGCCAAGGAATGGCGTACCGACCGTCGCCTCGGCCGCCTTGAAGCCATGCTGGCCGTGGCCGACAAGGACGCCTCGCTGCTGATTTCCGGCAACGGCGACGTGCTGGAGCCCGAGCATGGCCTGATCGCCATCGGTTCGGGCGGTCCGTACGCGCAGTCCGCCGCGCTGGCGCTGATGGAGAACACCGACCTGGATGCACGCGCCATTGTCGAGCGCGCGCTCAAGATCGCCGGTGACATCTGCATCTACACCAACCACAACACGACCATCGAAGAGCTGTAGGCGCCAGGCGCGACGGCTGCTCCGTCGTCATCCCGACGCAGGCTGGGATCCAGCGGCCCCGGGCCGCATCGCAACTGGATTCCGGCCTGCGCCGGGATGACGGCGAAAACCCTTTTTCCGGTGACCTCCCATGTCCGAACTCACTCCCCGCGAAATCGTCAACGAACTCGATCGCTACATCATCGGCCAGCACGACGCCAAGCGCGCCGTGGCCATCGCGCTGCGCAACCGCTGGCGCCGCATGCAGCTCGAACCGAGCCTGCGCGACGAAGTCACGCCCAAGAACATCCTGATGATCGGTCCCACCGGCGTGGGCAAGACCGAGATCGCGCGCCGCCTGGCCACGCTGGCCAATGCGCCGTTCGTCAAGGTGGAAGCCACCAAGTTCACCGAGGTGGGCTATGTCGGCAAGGACGTCGAGTCCATCGTGCGCGACCTTGCCGATGTCGCTTACAAGCTCACCCGCGAGCAGGCCATGAAGCGCGTGCGCTCGGTGGCCGAAGACCGCGCCGAGGACCGCATCCTCGATGCGCTGCTGCCGCGCCGCCAGCAGCCGACCGACTGGACCCACGACCCGGCGCCGGCCCATGACGCGCAGAACGACACACGCCAGAAGCTGCGCAAGCAGCTGCGCGAAGGCGCCCTGGACGATCGCGAGATCGAACTCGACTTCGCCATGAACGTCGGCGTGGAAATCATGTCGCCGCCGGGGATGGAGGAGATGGGCCAGCAGCTGCGCCAGATGTTCCAGAACATCGGCGGCGCCAAGACCCAGCAGCGCAAGCTCGCCATCAAGGCGGCGCGCCCGCTGCTGGTGGAGGAAGAAGCGGCCAAGCTGCTCAACGAGGAAGAGGTGCGCTCGCAGGCCATGCAGGCCGCCGAGCAGAACGGCATCGTCTTCATCGACGAGATCGACAAGGTCGCCCAGCGCTCCGAGTGGGGCGGTGCGGGCGTCAGCCGCGAAGGCGTGCAGCGCGACCTGCTGCCGTTGGTGGAAGGCTCGACCGTGTCGACCAAGTACGGCCCGATCAAGACCGACCACATGCTGTTCATCGCCTCGGGCGCGTTCTCGCTGGCCAAGCCGTCGGACCTGATCCCGGAGCTGCAGGGCCGCCTGCCGATCCGCGTGGAACTGTCGGCGCTCTCGGTGGACGACTTCAAGCGCATCCTGCGCGAGCCGAACAACGCCTTGACCAAGCAGTACATCGCGCTGCTGGGCACCGAGGGCGTCTCGGTGCAGTTCACCGAAACCGGCATCGACCGCCTGGCCGAGGTCGCCTTCCACGTGAATGAGCGGACCGAGAACATCGGCGCCCGCCGCCTTCACACGGTGATGGAGCGGCTGCTGGAGAAGATTTCTTACGAAGCTGCCGACAAATCCGGCGAAAACTACGTGATCGACGACGAATATGTCGATAAAAACCTCGGAACGCTCGTCAAGGACGAGGATCTGAGCCGTTACATCCTGTAAACAAGGGGAAGTCCCCTGGCTGTTAAAATTGCCCCATGGGAAATGTGATTGAACTCAAGACGACCGGCCAGCGTGCCCAGTTGCGCGAGGCGCAGCAGAAGCATCAGCTGGTCCGGTTGTGGCGCGGTGAACTCGAACACGGCAGCTTCTGCGGCTACGTGGGCGGCGTGGGCCGTGAATTCTTCCTGTTGTGGGTGGTCGGCGACGGCATCACCTACGACGGCATGTATGTGATGCGTCATCGCGACGTCTCCGAGCTGGAAGCGCCCGACAAGCACGCGCCCTTCATGGAAAAGGCGCTGGCCCTCAAGCACCTGATGCCGCGCACGCCGCGGGGCTTTCCGCTGGACGACATCCGCAGCGTGATCCAGGCCGCCGCCGCGCAGGCACCGGTGATCGGCGTGCACGTGGACAGCGAGGACGAAGCCGAGGTCTGCTACATCGGCCGCCTGGTCGGCGTCGAGGAAGACGGCTTCAACATGCAGGAGATCTCGCCGGACGCCGAATGGCTGCGCGAACCGTCGTTCTTCTCGTGGGACGAAGTCTCCACCGTCAGCATCGAGGACGGCTACGCGACATCGCTGCTCGCCGTGGCCGGCAGCCCGCCGCCGCTGGAGCAGGGCGATTCGGGCGTGGGACACGTGCAGTAATCAAAACGAAAGGCCGGCTGAAAAGCCGGCCTTTTTCATGTGCGCCCACCCTTGTAGGAGCGCACCCGGTGCGCGACCGCGGCGCCCTGGAGTTCCTCGTTGGTGGGCCGTCGCGACACAAGAGTGAGGGTGTCGACGCTTCGTGGGCTTTTCGCGCACTGGGTGCGCTCCTACAGCAGAGGCGACTTCACCGGATGGTCGATGCCGGTGCCGGGTCGGGTGCCTTCACCGCACGCACCGCCGACGCCGCGCCCTTCACCTGTTGCTGGAAGAAATGCTCGATCAGGTGGTACACGTGCGCGCGCTGTCCCGGCAGGTTGAGGCCGTGCTTGGCGCCGGGATAGGCCATGAACTGGAACTGCGTGCCGCGCTTCTGCAGCTCCGCCATCAGTTCGGTGGAGTTGAGGAACAACACGTTGTCGTCCGCCATGCCGTGCACCAGGTACAGCCTGGCGGTGAGCCCGTCGAGCCACGCCATCGGTGAGCTGCGCGTGTAGCCGGCGTCGTTGTCCTGCGGACGGCCGAGGTAACGTTCGGTGTAGAAGGTGTCGTAGAGGCGCCAGTTGGTCACCGGCGCCACGGCCACGCCGCCGGCGATCTGGTCGGAGGCCTTGGCCAGCATCATGGTGGTCATGAAGCCGCCGTAGCTCCAGCCGAACACGCCGATATGCCGGCCATCCACCCAGGGCTGCGACGTCAGCCACTGGATGCCCACCAGCTGGTCATCCACCTCGACCGCGCCCAGCTGCTGGTAGATCGGCGCCTCGAAGACATGGCCACGACGCGCCATGCCGCGGTTGTCCAGGCTGAACACCACGAAGCCCTGCTGCGCCATGTACTGGTTGAAGTAGTCGCCCCACGTGTTGGCGACCACCTGTGCACTGGGACCGCCGTAGTAGGTGTCGAATACCGGGTACTTCTTCGTCGGATCGAAACCGGCCGGCTTGTACACGCGGTAGTACAGCGTCTGCCCATCGGCGGCCTTCAGCGTGCCGAATTCCGGCTTGATCAGGCTGTCGCGGTAGGGCCAGAACGGGTGCTTCTCGTCGAGCTTGTTGGGCTCGATCCAGGTGAGCAGGGCGCCGTCGCTCTTGTGCACGCTGACCTGCGGGGGCGTATCGATGCTGGAGAAGTCGTCGACGTAGAAGCTCGCATCATGGGCGAACTCGGCCAGGTGCGTGCCTGCGCCCTGGCTTATCCGCACCGGCGCCTTCGCCGTGCTGCCATCGAGCTTCAACGCATAGACCTGGCGCTCGGGCACCGCGTCCTTGTTGGAGCTGACATAGACGATGCCGCTGTGCTCGTTCACCGCCAGCAGGCCGTCGATCGGCCATTCGCCTTCGCTCACCGCGTGCCTGAGCTTGCCGTCGATGCCGTACAGGTAAAGGTGGTGATAGCCGCTGCGCTCGCTGCCCCACAGGAACGACTTGCCGTCCTTGAGGAAGGTGAGGTCGTTGTTGAGGTTGATCCAGTCGTCGCTGGTTTCGGTGAGCAGGGTGCGCTGCGAAAGCGTCTTCGCATCGACGATCCGCAGCTCCAGGCGCTGCTGGCTGCGCGGCATGCGCTGGTAGGTGACGTGCTTGCCGTCCGGCAGCCAGTTCACGCGGGTGAGGTAGATGTCGGCGTCCTTGCCCAGGTCGATCCAGCGGGGCTGGCCACCCGTGGGCGCCACCAGGCCAAGCTTCACCGTCACGTTGGGGGTGCCGGCCGCGGGATAGCGCTGGTCGATCACGTCGGTGTGGTCGGCGTACAGCTCGGTGCGCTTGGTCACCTGCACGTGGGCTTCGTCGTAGCGTTCGAATGCGATGGACGAATCGTCCGGCGCCCACCAGTAGCCGGTGCTGCGATCCATTTCCTCCTGCGCCACGAACTCGGCCTCGCCGTTGTGCACGGTGCCGCCGCCGTCATGGGTGAGCTGCCTGGCCTCGCCGGTGCCGAGATCGATGACCCACAGGTTCTGGTCGCGCACGTAGGACACGTAACGGCCCTTGGGCGAGATCTTCGGATCGATCACGTTGTCGCCCGTGTCCAGCAACTTGGGCGCCGCATCCGGCGCGGCGAGCGAATACACGTAGAGCTTGCCGCCGATCGGGAACAGTAGCTGCCTGCCGTCGGGCGACCACTGGTAGCTGACGATGCCGTGCAGGCCCGCGGTGCGTTCGCGCTCGCGGCGCGCCTTTTCCGCGTCGGAGAGCTGCTCGCCGTTGGGCTCGAGTTTCTTCGAGTCCACCAGCAGGCGGGTCTTGTTGTCCTTGAGCTGGTATTCCCACAGGTCCAGCTGGAACTGGTCGTCCGGCTTGGCGCGCAGGAAGGTCACGCGGCTGCCATCCGGCGAGACCTGCAGGCCACGCGGCGCGGCGCCGGCAAGGCTGCCACCGTCGAAGATGCGTTCGATCGTAAGTTTTTCGGCCATGGTCGGCAGGGCCACCATCGTCAGGGCGGCAAACAGGAGGGCGCGCATGGGAACGTCCTTGGGCGACGCGTCGTACGTAAGAACAAGCGGCGATTAGAACGCGTCGCGCCCGGGGAAGCCAGCGATTTTCCAGGGAAAGCGACGCAGCGGCAGCGATGCGTCGCGCAAGGCTCAGGCTTTCGCGCCTTGGCCGAACAGGATCTTTCGCGCCTGCTCGTCGGTGGCGAGGTCAAACCGGTCCTTGATCTGCTCGCCCAGCGCATAGGCACGCTGCGTGGCGGGTCGCGCTCCAATCGCCTCGAACCAGCGTTGCAGATGCGGGAAATCCTCCAGCGTCATGCCCTGGTTTTCGTGCGGCACGATCCACGGATACGCCGCCATGTCGGCGATGCCGTAGTCCTCGCCGGCGATGAAGGCGCGGCCGTCCAGGCGCTTGTCCAACACGCCATACAGGCGGCGCGTCTCGTTGACGTAGCGGTCGATCGCGTAGGGAATCTTCTCCGGCGCGTAGCGATTAAAGTGGTGGTTCTGGCCGAGCATCGGTCCAAGCCCGCCTACCTGCCAGTACAACCATTCCAGCACCGTGTATTTGCCGCGCACGTCGGCGGGCAGGAAGCGGCCGCTCTTCTCGGCGAGGTACTGCAGGATGGCGCCCGACTCGAACACGCTGACCGGATCGCCGCCATCCGCCGGCGCGGTATCGACGATCGCCGGCATGCGGTTGTTGGGCGAAATGGCGAGAAACGCCGGCTGGAACTGCTCGCCCTTGCCGATGTTCACCGGCTTGATGGTGTAGGGCAGACCAGACTCTTCCAGGAACAGGGTGATCTTGTGGCCATTGGGCGTGGGCCAGTAGTGAAGCTCGATCATGGGCGGTGACCTCGGGCGGACGATTCGTTGATGTTCGGGGCGATAGGCTCCGATTCAAGCAATGCCGCCCTGGCAGGCGGCGGGTCAACGCCCGGCCCGCACTCGCGTTCCCGCACTGGCCTATTCGACAGGAGAACGACCATGCCACGTCAGTTTCACCTCGTCTTGCTTTCGCTCGGCCTCGCGCTCGCCGGCACCGCCTGGGCCCAGCAAGGGACGCCGGCCACGGCGCCCACGGCCAAGCACATGCATGCCATCGATCCGCAGCAGCAGCTCGACCACCTCACCAAGCAGCTGCAGCTGACGTCCGACCAGCAGGCCAGGATCCTTCCGCTCCTGCAGCAACGCGACCAGCAGCTGCAATCGCTGCGCAACGACAGCAGCCTCAAGCCTGCCGATCGCCGCGCCAAGGCCATGTCCATCGCGCAGGACACCAACCAACAGGTGGACGCCGTGCTCACCGAGCCGCAACGCGCGAAGGCAAAGGCCATGCGCGAGAAGGCCATGGAGCGCATGGAAGAACGACGCGGACAGCACATGCCCGCATCATCGGGCAGCAGCGGCGCGCATCCCTGAGCGCCTGGCGGCATCGTCGCCCGCCGGCGGCGATGCCGTGAGTTTCGCCATCACGTATCCTTCTGCGCTTCCCGCAGCATCGTGATGGAGCACCCATGGCCCACGTCGTCGTCGTCGGCAGCATCAACATGGACCTGGTGACGTTGGCACCGCGCTTTCCCGAGCCCGGCGAAACCATCCTGGGCGACCGCTTCCTCACGGTGCATGGCGGCAAGGGCGCGAACCAGGCCGTGGCCGCCGCGCGGCTGGGTGCCGAGGTCACGCTGGTGGGCGCGGTGGGCGACGACGCGTTCGGCGAGCAGCTGCGCGAAGGACTCGCGCACGAAAACGTGCGACTGGACCACGTCGCCAGCATCGCCAACTGCAGCAGCGGCACCGCCTCCATCACCGTGGCCGAAGGCGACAACCACATCGTGGTGGTGCCTGGCGCCAATGCCCGGGTCACGCCAGCCCAGATCGAACGCGCGCAAGCGGCATTGGCCAGCGCCGATGCGATCCTGGTGCAGATGGAGATCCCGCTGGAAAGCGTGGAAGCCACGCTGCGGCTGGGACAGCGCGTCGGCAAGCCGGTCATCCTCAACCCGGCCCCCGCACAGCCGCTGCCGCTCGAATGGCTCAAGCTCGCGCGCTACCTCACGCCCAACCAGCATGAGCTGGCCATCCTTCTCGCTGCCGACGCCAGCGAAGATTTCCGTTCGCTGATGGACCGCTCGCCCGCGCCGCTGGTGCTCACTCGCGGCAGCGATGGCGCCTGGTTCCGCGAGAACGGCGAACCGCTGCATCAATCGGGTTTCAAGGTCGACGTGGTCGACACCACCGGCGCGGGCGACACTTTCAACGCGGCGCTGGCGGTCTTCCTCCACGAAGGACTGGCCGTGGCGGTGCGCAAGGCCTGTGCTGCCGCGGCACTGTCGGTAACGCGGCTGGGCGCGCAGGGCGGCATGCCCACACGCGCGGAACTCGAGGCCTTCCTGGCTACCCGCGCTCCCCTCCTGTAGGAGCGCGACCGCGGGGCCTCGCTGGCCCTCCCGGCACGGTTGTCGCGGCAGCCACTCGACCTTCTGGCGTCATCGCTGCGTAGGCCTTTCGCGCACTGGGTGCGCTCCTACAGGGAGCGAGCTGGTGGCAGTCAGTCCACCGGCCCTGGCGCCAGCACGTCGCGCTGGCCGTTGATACCCATCGACGAGACCAACCCCGCCGCCTCCATCGCCTCGACCAATCGCGCCGCACGGTTGTAGCCAATGCGGAACTGGCGTTGCACGAACGAGATCGATGCACGGCGCGAGCGCAGCACGAACGCTGCCGCTTCGTCGTAGAGGGGATCGAGCTCGGCATCGCCGCCTTCTTCGGCGAACAGGTCGCCCGCACCTTCGCCGGGTGGTCCGGCAAGGATCTCGTCCTTGTAGTCGGGCTCGCCATGCAACTTCAGGTGCGCCACCACGCGATGCACTTCCTCGTCGGCGACGAAGGCGCCGTGGATGCGCTGTGGATAACCCGTGCCCGGCGGCAGGAACAGCATGTCGCCCTGGCCGAGCAGGCTTTCGGCGCCCATCTGGTCGAGGATGGTGCGCGAGTCGATCTTGCTCGACACCTGGAACGCGACGCGCGTGGGAATGTTCGCCTTGATCAGGCCGGTGATGACGTCAACGGAAGGACGCTGCGTGGCAAGGATCAGGTGGATGCCCGCGGCGCGCGCCTTCTGCGCGAGGCGCGCGATCAGTTCCTCGATCTTCTTGCCCGCCACCATCATCAGGTCGGCGAGCTCGTCGATCACCACCACGATCATCGGCAAGGTATCGAGCGTCTCGGGCACTTCCGGATGCGCGGGGAAGGGGTTGAGCAACGGACGTCCAGACGCCTTGGCTTCCCGCACCTTCTGGTTGTAACCGGCGAGGTTGCGTACGCGCAGGTCCGACATCAGGCGATAGCGGTTCTCCATCTCGCCCACGCACCATGCCAGCGCATTGGCCGCCAGCTTCATGTCGGTGACCACCGGCGCGAGCAGATGCGGAATGCCTTCGTACACCGAAAGCTCCAGCATCTTCGGATCGATCATGATCATCCGCACGTCATCGGGCGTGGCCTTGTACAGCATCGACAGGATCATCGCGTTCACCGCGACCGACTTGCCCGAACCCGTGGTGCCCGCCACCAGCATATGCGGCGCCTTGGCGAGGTCGGCCACCACCGGCTCGCCGGTGATGCCCTTGCCCATCGCCAGCGTGAGCAGCGAGTCGGAACCACGGTATTCGCTGGAATCCAGGATCTCGGACAGGGCGATCATCTGGCGCTGTTCGTTCGGCAGCTCCAGGCCCATGCAGGTCTTGCCGGGTATCGTCTCGACCACACGAATGGACGTCCGCCCCAGGCCGCGCGCCAGATCCTTCATCAGCGCGACGATCTGGTTGCCGCGCACGCCCACGGCCGGTTCCACCTCAAAGCGCGTGATCACCGGCCCGGCCGAGGCCCCGACAACCGAAACAGGCACCTTGAACTCACGCAGCCGCTGTTCGATCAGCTCACCGGTTTCCGCCAACTGCGCGTCGTCGATGGCGGCCATTTCGGCGCGCGGCGCAGCCAGAAGGGAAAGCGGTGGCAGCATCGCATTCGATCGCTGGCGTGGCGGAGTGCCAGGGCGCAACGGCGTGACGCTCACCGGTGCCGCCACCAGATCGCTGTCGTTGGCGGCGATGCCGCGTCCTGGCATGGGCATGGGGGCCGCGGCCGGCGCGAGTGGCGTGGCCTCCCATTCGACCGTTGCTTCCATCGGCGTCGATGCCGGTTCCATCGCGATGTCGATCGCCGGTGGGATGGCCGCTGCCACCGCAGGCGCAGCTTCGACAGGTGCCGCGGCGGCCATGGCCGCGGATGGTTCCATGGCGCGCACCGCGGTTTCCGTAGCTCGCGACACGATGGCCGATGTGCTCGGCGGCTGCGGGCTCGCACTGGCCACGGCAGCGCCACGGCGCGACAACGTCGCCGGCGCGGAGGCAGCCGGCCCGTGCTTGGGCACCAGCCACGGTTCGCGGATGATTTTTTCCTGCCGCGCGGCGTGACGCACGCGGGGTGGCGACATGGGCGCCGCGGACGGCGCGGATTCGACGCCCGGCGTAGCCCGTGGCGGCAGCGATGGCGCCGGAGCCTGGGTTCGGCGTTGTTCGGCCGCAGGCGTGCGACGCGACTTCGCCGAGGTACGTTCCTGGCGACGCACCGCACCGCCTGCGCGGCGAACACCGTTCGTCCGCCCGCGCCGGCTCGCCAGCGCGTCGAAAACGCGTTGAAGCAGGGCCGCCAAGCGATCGACACCCGCCGACAAGCGCTGGAAGATCGCCCGCCAACCCACGCCGAGATACCACGGCAGCGCCGCGGCGATGACCGCCAGCATGATGAGCGTGGTCAACCCGCCGCCAAAGACACCCCCGATGCCGTGCGAAAGGGCGCGGCACGCCGCGCCACCGAGCCGCGGGTCATCGGTGTACTGGTCGACGACCAACCCTTCCAGGGTCGCGCTGGCCAGCAACACCAGCAAGGCACCCAGCCAGAACCGGATCGTTCCCTGCCCGCCCGTGGACAACCCGCGCCGCTTCGCAAGCGAACCACCGAGACGCCAGAACAGGGGAATCAACCAGAGCGTGGACAGCCCGAAGCCGCCAAAGAGAAAAGAGAGCATGCCTGAGTGTTCGATGCCGCCGCGTGCAAACTCAGCATGTTAGCGCCCAGTGGTCACCCGAGTCAGCAGATTGCTCTGTAAGCGGCTGTATGCGCTGGCTGAAGCCCATCCCATGTCATCACACCCAAGCCCCACCACCGCGGGTCAGCGACTGGAACGTCATCGTCCGGGAATAGCCGGCCGGTCCGGGTTGTAGGAGGGATCGAGGTTCGCTACCAGGTCAGCGACGACGGCGCGTACATACGGCGCGCCATTCGTCTGTGGCTTCACATGGATCGTCTCATGGGAGGGCACCTGCTCGACGAGCCTTCCCGTCGAGGCGTCGAAAATGCGGATGTGCCTTGTAGCCAATGCGGGCTGACCTGGAGTTCGACGCAACGGAAACGGCACCTGCGCCGTCGAACATGGCGCCGAAGCTGGGCGTCACTTCGGGGTTGAAGTAAATGGCCATCACATAAGGCTTGGCCTCGGACCGCCCGGAAAGCCGCCGCGCCTCCAGCTGGTCCTCCGTAAACAACGCGTCCTTCGTGCTGACGGAACCGAGAACGATGTTTCGGTCGCTGGCCCAATCGGCAAACGCATACTTCGTCCTCAGGCAGATGCCCTCTGAGAGATCGTCCGAGGACTCGCAGGCAACGTAGACGGTAAACCGTGCATGGTTGTCCTTGTCATAGAGTGACAACGATTGCAGCTTGTCCTGATCCAGGACGGTCGGCTTCCCGGCGCACGCCGAAAGCACAACGCCGGCGAAAAGGAACAACACTCGAGGAGCGAGAGACATCGCGGACACTCCATCCTATGAGAGAAATCCACCGGCCAGAAAAACCCGGCCAACCTTGCTGACGTAAATCGACGACGATGCGGATGCGCCTTGCCGAGGGAGCTCGATTGCGAGCCGGCGCGGGCGACACCAGCTTGGAGGATCTTCATCCGCTTGGGAAGCCTCGGCCCAAGGGCCAGGCAGGACTCGGTCAAGTCCTATTTCCCGATGCAGAACGAACTGAAGATGGCCCCGAGCAGATCGTCGCTCGAGTAGGTACCGGTGATTTCGCCCAGGGCGTGCTGGGCCTGGCGCAGCTCCTCGGCGGCAAGCTCGCCGGCCTGGGTCACGCGCAGGACTTCGTCGGCGCGGTCGAGGCGGTATTCCACCTGTTCCAGCGCCAGCACGTGGCGCCGGCGGGCGCTGAAGGCGCCTTCGCCGCTGCCGGCGCCGGCCAGTTGCTTGAGGTGGTCGCGCAGGGCATCGAGGCCTTCGCCGGTTTTGGCCGAGGCCCGGACCCAGACCGCTTCGTCGCGTTCTTCGTAGCCCGCGCCCGTATGGTCGATGTCGATCTTGTTGACCAGCACCAGGCGTTCGACGCTGGAAGGCAGATCCGCCAGCAGCGAGAGATCATGCTCGGCATGCTGCGCATCCGTGACCAGCAACGCGACATCGGCGCGTGCAAGTTCACCGTGCGCGCGGCGCACGCCTTCCTGTTCCACCGGATCGTCGGTTTCGCGCAGGCCCGCGGTATCGGCGAGTTCCAGTGCGATGCCGTCGAGGCTGAGATGCTCGCGCAGCACGTCGCGCGTGGTTCCCGCGATGTCGGTGACGATGGCGCGATCGCTGCCGGACAGCGCATTGAGCAGGCTGGACTTGCCCGCGTTTGGACGTCCAATGATCGCCACGCGCAAACCGTCATTGAGCCGCACACCCCGCTGCGCTTCGCGCAGCAGCTCAGCCGATTGCGCCCGCAGGGCGTCGAGCTTCCGCATGATCGCCGGATCGGCGAGGAAGTCGATCTCCTCCTCGGGAAAATCGATGGCCGCTTCGATATGCACGCGCAATCCGATCAGCGACTGCAGGAGATCATGCACCTTGTGCGAGAACACGCCTTCCATCGAACGCAAGGCCGCTCGCGCGCCAGCCTGCGAACGCGCGGCGATCAGGTCGGCGACCGCTTCGGCCTGCGCAAGATCAAGCTTGCCGTTCAAGAACGCGCGCTCGGTGAACTCGCCCGGCCGTGCGAGGCGCGCGCCCATGGCGCACACGCGGCGCAGCAAAGCATCGAGCAGCACCGGGCTGCCATGCCCCTGCAGTTCCAGCACATGTTCGCCGGTGTACGAAGCTGGCGCGGGGAAGTAGAGCAGCAGCCCCCGATCGATCAGCTCGCCATCGCGATCGCGAAACGCCGTGAAGTGTGCGCGGCGAGGATCGGGGTCGCGACCGAGCAACTCCGCCGCCATGCGTGGCACCGCAGGACCGGAAACACGAAGCACGCCGACACCGGCGGCGCCGGGTGCGCTGGCAATGGCGGCAATGGTGTCGGTGGAGGTCATGGGTGGAATTATGCAGGCAGCCTGCATCGCGTGGTCAGCCCTCCATGAATGAAGGACCGCGGCAAGCTGTCGTGCACTGGGTGCGCTCCCACGGAGATGAGCAGCGTTGTCGCGAGCACCCACCCCTCACCCCAGCCCTCTCCTCGCTCCTCAACGCCGCGACCATCCATGGCCGCTCCCCGCGTGCCCCGGAGGGGAGAGGGAGAAAAACGGCGGTGCGGCGCGAATAGATTCCCTCACGGCTCAACGACGTTGCCTTGAGTCCTCTTCGCATCGACGCGTTGCGGTGTAGCCGCTCCGTTCGAGGTAGCAACGAGCCCGTCCCGGCTGGCTTCAGTGGACCGACGCTTCTATCCCACGTACTGCCATGAGCCCTGGCTTTGAAGGCCATTTTCTTTGGGTTACTTTTCTTTTGGGCCAGCAAAAGAAAAGTGACTCGGCGGCCGGCAGGACGTCGAAACGCCCGCTGCGTAAGCGGCACTCTTGCGGAAGCGGGGCTACCGGAGGCGATAACCCGCTCTCAAGAGGAAAACCATGCAGCCCATCGCGAAAGGCTGTCGCGCACAGGGTGCGCTCCTACAAAGGGGGAGGATGACTGTTTGCAGTCATACCTCGACGAAAAAAAAAAGGCCGCATCAGCGGCCTTTTTTTCCGAACGCTGGCAGCCGATCAGGCCTCCTTGGCCTTCTCGTCCGCGCGCTCCACGCTGCGCGTGATCAACCACTGCTGCGCCAGGCTGGTGATGCCGTTGACCACCCAATACAGCACCAGACCCGCCGGGAAGAACAGGAACATGAAGCCGAACACCACCGGCATCACCTTCATCATCTTCTGCTGGGCCGGGTCCATGCCCGCGGCCGACGGCGACAGCCACTGCGTTGCCAGCATCACCAGGATGTAGATCACCGGCAGCACGAAGAACGGATCGGGCGCGGAAAGATCGTGGATCCAGCCGAAGAACGGCGAGTGACGAAGCTCCACGCTCTCCATCAGCACGCGGTACAGGCCGAAGAACACCGGCATCGTGATGAGCACCGGCAGGCAACCCGACATCGGGTTCACCTTCTCCTTCTTGTACAGCTCCATCATGGCCTGCTGCATCTTCATCTTGTCGTCGCCGTAACGCTCCTTGAGAGCGGTCACGCGCGGCTGCAGCTTGCGCATCTTGGCGCCGGAACGGAACTGCGCGGCGGTCAGCTTCCACAGCGCGGCCTTCAGCAGCAGCACCAGCAGGATGATGGCCACGCCCCAGTTGCCGCTGATCGCGTGCAGCTGCGACAGCAGCCAGTGCAGCGGCTGCGCCACGACGGTCAGCCAGCCATAGTTGGTGGTGAGGTCGAGCCCCGGCGCCACGGTGTCCAGGGTACCCTGCAGCTTCGGACCCACGTAGAGGCGCGAGGCGGTGGCCACGCTCTGGCCCGGCGCCACGCTCAACGACGGACCCACCGCGCGGATCAGGTACACCGGCTGGGCGGTGTCCGCATTGATCACGCTGGTGCTGTAGCTGTTGGCGTCCTGCGCCGCCGGAATCCAGGCGACGAAGAAGTAGTGCTGCAGCATCGAGGCCCAGCCGCCGGTGATCGCATGGTTCACGGGCTTCTTCGCGAAGTCGGCGAAGGGCAGCGTGGACATCTTCTCTTCGGGGCTGTACCACGCCGCGCCATAGAAGCTGTGCGACGCCGGATCGCTGAAGTTCTGCCACCAGCTCTTCTGCTGCGCCGGCGCCACGCGCTGCAGCTGCTCGTACGCATTGCCCTGCCATGCGGCGGAACCGCCGTTCTCGATCTTCTGGTCGAGGCTGACGACATAGCTGCCGCGCTTCAGCGCATAGGTCTTGGTGACCTTCAGGCCCGAGGCATCGGACCAGGTGAGGTCGACCTTGAGCTCGTCCTGGCCCTGCGCCAGCGCATAGCTGGCCTGCGCGGCCTGGAACACGGCGCGATGGTCGGGCGCGGTGCCCTGGTTGCTCACCAGGCCGCTCTGCGCGACGAAGTACTGCGAGCGCTCGTCATCGAGCAGGCGCACCGGCGCGGGGTCCGGATCCTTCTTCGTGCGCGGCACCGCCGGATAGTGGAGCAATTCCGAACGCACCACGGTGCCGCCGCGGGTGTCCACGGTGAGGCGCAGCACGTCGGTGCTGATGGTGATGAGTTGCGCGGACGCCTCGGTGGTGGTGCCCGGCACGGCCGCGGGGGAGGCGGACGTGCCTGCGGTTGCACCCGGTACGCTGCCATCGCTCGGCGTCGCGGCGGTGGACGACGGGGCGGCGGCGACGGCGGGCGGCTGCGGGCTGTAGTCCTTCTCCCAGGCCATGAACAGCAGATAGGCCACGGCCAGCAGGGCGAAGATGAGGAACGTGCGCGTTTGATTCATCGCGGAGCAGATCCGGTGCATGCCGCGACAACGGGCCGCGGAAGAGGGTGGATAAAGGTCAACGCACGATTGTGCCGGCCGCATCGCCCGGCTTCAATGTGGCCTCGAGCCTCACGGAGCGCAGCTTCTTCCAGAGCAGTTGCAATTCGTCGAGCAGCTCCGGGCCCGGCAGGCTCACGGCCTGCTCGCGCGCCATCACCATGAGGTCGATGGGCGGAAGCTCAAGGCGGTGGCGCCGGAACGATTCGCGCACCAGGCGCTTGATGCGGTTGCGATCGACCGCGCGCTTGGACACGCGCTTGGAAATGGCCAGGCCCAGGCGCGGGTGGTCCAGATCGTTCGGACGATAGCGCACAGAAAAACAGCGGCCGCCGAAGCGGCCGCTGGCATGACGCAGAGCAGCGAAATCACCGGCGCGGCGAAGCCGCGCCTCGCGCGGCAGGCCGGCGGCACGCATGGTGAGCGCGCCGCTTACGGGATCAGGCGCTTGCGGCCCTTGGCGCGACGTGCGTTCAGGACCTTGCGGCCATCGGCGGTCGCCATGCGGGCGCGGAAGCCGTGGGTACGGGCGCGCTTGAGCTTGCTGGGTTGGAAGGTACGCTTCGACATGGCTCTGTCCGAAGTTAAAGTGATAAAAAGGTTGGAAATTATGCGGGCTTGCGACGGGCGCTGTCAAATCCCTGCTCAAAAGGGTTGACAGGGGCCTGTTCGCTTCCTGTGGATATCCATGTGGATATCCATGCCATGACGGAGGGTTCGTGCTGCTAGACTTGCCGGTCCACCCCGCGCGAAAGCGCTCCTTCCAGTGGTTGAAAAGTATCCATGAGTGACCTGTGGCGGCGCTGTCTCGAGCGTCTCGAGGGCGAATTGAACGCCGAAGACCTGCACACCTGGCTGATGCCGCTGCAGGCACGCGACGACACCCATGGCCTTCAGCTGTTTGCTCCCAACCCGTACACCCTGGATACGGTGCGCGACCGCTACCTGGCACGCATCGAGACGGTGATCAGCCAGCTGACCGGCCATGAGCTGACCGTGAGGCTGGAGGTGGGCTCCAGCTCGCCCCGGGCCACCGCCAGCGGCAAGGCGGCCACCGCCCAGCCCAAGGCCGCGCCGGCGCCCGCCCCGGTGGTGGCCGAACCGGTCGCGCCCAGCTTTACCCACAACCTGGACCCCCACTACACCTTCGAAACCTTCGTCGAGGGCAAGTCGAACCAGCTGGGCAAGGCCGCCGCGATGCAGGTGGCGATGAACCCGGGCCGCGCCTACAACCCGCTGCTGCTGTACGGCGGCACCGGCCTGGGCAAGACGCACTTGATGCACGCCACCGGCAACCTGATGCGCGAGCGCAACCCGGATTTCAAGGTGCTGTACCTGCGCTCGGAGCAGTTCGTGGGCTCGATGATCGAGGCGTTGCGCACCAAGAGCATGGATGAGTTCAAGCGCCGCTTCCGCTCGGTGGACGCGCTGCTGATCGACGACATCCAGTTCTTCGCCGGCAAGGACACCACGCAGGAGGAGTTCTTCCACACCTTCAATGCGCTGTTCGAATCCAAGCAGCAGATCATCCTCACCTGCGACCGTTACCCGAAGGAAGTCGACAAGCTCGAACCACGCCTGAAGTCGCGCCTGGGCTGGGGCCTGTCGGTGGCCATCGAGCCGCCGGACTTCGAGACGCGCGCGGCCATCCTGCTGTCCAAGGCGCACGACAAGGGCGTCGCGGTGGGGGAGAACGTGGCGATGCTGCTGGCCAAGCGCATCCGCTCCAACGTGCGCGACCTCGAGGGCGCGTTGAACACGCTGGCGGCGCGCGCCAACTTCTACGGCAAGCCGATCACCATCGATTTCGCGGAAGAAACGCTGCGCGACCTGCTCGCCACGCACGCGCAGGCGGTGACGGTGCCGAACATCCAGAAGACGGTGGCCGACTATTACCAGGTGCGCCTGCAGGACCTGCTGTCCAAGCGCCGCGTGCGCTCGCTGGCACGCCCGCGGCAGATCGCGATGGCGCTGTCCAAGGAGTTGACCGAGCACAGCCTGCCGGAAATCGGCGAGGCGTTCGGCGGCCGTGACCACACGACGGTGCTGCACGCCTGCCGCACCATCAAGAAGCTTTGCGAGACAGACACGCGGATGCGGCAGGATTGGGAACAATTGATCCGCATCCTTACCGGCTGAGAAGGCGGCGGTTGTGCACTAATGGCTTGAAAAGTGGCGTGGCAACCTGTGGATAATAGGTGGACGATTTGGCCAGCAAAGTTATCCACATCTGGCCCACAATCATCCAACGCTTTGGAACACAACCCGAGAATCACGCAATTATTTGATTCTCAAGGATTTTTACGGTTTTCAAAGTTATCCACGCCGCCTACCACCACCACAGAACTTCTTTTAAAAACAGAAAAGCAGGTTTAGGGGAAGCGCATACATGCAATTCAGCATTCAACGAGAAGCTCTGCTTAAGCCCTTGCAGCAGGTCGTCGGCGTCGTCGAACGCCGCCAGACCCTGCCGGTGCTCGCCAACCTGCTGGTGAAGGTCGCCGACGGCAAAGTGTCGATGACGGGCACCGACCTGGAAGTCGAAATGGTCGCCACCACCGGGGCCGACAAGCTGGCGGACGGCGAGATCACCATTCCGGCGCGCAAGCTGTTCGACATCGTGCGCGCACTGCCCGATGGCGCCCAGATCGACCTGAAGCTCAATGGCGATCGCGTGGCGCTGAATGCAGGCCGCAGCCGTTTCACCTTGGCCACGCTGCCCGCCACCGAGTTCCCGACCATCGATGAGATCGAACTGGTCGAGCGCGTATCGCTGCCTGAAGAAGTCCTGCGCGACCTGATGGAGCGCACCGCGTTCGCGATGGCGAACCAGGACGTGCGCTACTACTTGAACGGCATGCTGCTGGACCTGCAGGAACACACGCTGCGCTGCGTCGCCACCGACGGTCACCGGCTGGCGCTCAAGGAAACCAAGCTGGACAGCAAGGTGGCCGCACGACGCCAGATCATCATTCCGCGCAAGGGCGTGAACGAGTTGATCGGTCTGTTCGAGACGGGCGATGGCCAGGTCGAGCTGGAATTTGGCCGAAATCACCTGCGCGTGCGCCGTGGCGACGTCGTGTTCACCTCCAAGCTGATCGACGGTCGTTTCCCGGATTACGAGGCGGTCATCCCGCTTGGTGCCGACAAGCATGCTTCGCTCGATCGCGAAGTCCTGCGTGGCGCGCTTCAGCGCGCGGCGATTCTGTCCAACGAGAAGTATCGCGGGGTGAAGCTGGAGCTTTCGCCGGGCAAGCTGCGCATCGTGGCGCACAATCCGGAGCAGGAAGAAGCCGTGGAAGAGGTCGAGGCGGAGACGGTGGTGTCCGATCTCGCCGTGGGCTTCAACGTGGGTTATCTGCTCGACGCGCTGGGCGCCCTGCGGGGTGAACGCGCTCGCCTGAACCTGCGCGACGCCCAGTCGAGCTGCCTGGTGCAGGAAGACGACAGCGATCAGGCGCGCCACGTGATCATGCCGCTGCGCCTCTGATGCTGGGCAAGCGTTTGCCGGAACAGGGCACGCTGCATGGGAACGCCGGGGTCGTCGCAAGACGCTCCGGCGTTCTTGCTTCGAGGGCCCGGTAATGCGGTTGGAAAGCCTGCGCATCCAGGGCTTGCGCTGCCTGGCGGATGTCACCGTGCCGCTGTCCGGCGGCGTCACCGTGTTTGCCGGCCCCAACGGAGCAGGGAAGACCAGCCTGTTGGAAGCGGCCTTCCTGCTTTCCCATGCGCGATCCTTCCGGGCCGGCGCCAAGGACGCCTTGCTTCAGCGGGGTGCTGATCAGCTTTCGATATTTGCCCAGTTGCGCCACGAGGACGGGCAGGCCCGGCGGCTTGGCCTGGGCCGCCAGGGCGTTCGCTGGGAAGCCCGCATGGATGGCCAGGTGGTCACGCTGAGCGAGCTGGTGGGCGAGTGCGCCGTCGTCTGCTTCGAGCCGGGATCTCACGCGCTCATTGCAGGAGGCGCGGAAGAGCGGCGGCGATACCTCGACTGGGGCGTGTTCCACGTGGAACATGAGTTTTTCCTGGCGTGGCGACGGTACCAGCGCGCGCTCAAGCAGCGGAACAGTCTTCTGCGGGCCCCAGGACCCGTCGCGGATGCCCTGTTTCTGCCCTGGGAGGCCGAGCTGGCTTCCGCGGCGGAGATCATCGACAGGCAACGGCGGGTTTATCTGGACGCTCTTCGCCCCCATATAGGAGAGGCGATGGAAGCCTTGCTCCCTGAGCTGGGTGGCGTCGAACTTCGCTACAAGCGCGGTTGGTCGGATGACGCCGATCTGGGTGAACTGCTGGCCGCGCAGCGGGGCAGGGATCTCGCCCGGGGGCACACGACCCTGGGTTCTCATCGGGCCGATTGGTCCGTGGTTTTTGAGCACGCCCCCCAGCGGGAGCACTTGTCGCGTGGACAGGAGAAATTGACGGCGCTGGGCTGCGTGCTGTCCCAGGCCGCGCTTTATGCCGAGCGGAAGTCCGAGTGGCCTGTGGTCTGCCTGGACGACCTGGCTTCCGAGCTCGACAAGGCTCACCAGGCGGCGCTCGTGCACCGGCTCAAGGGCGTCGGGGCCCAGGTACTGGTGACAGGCACTGATGTCCCTGAAGCCCTGCAGGACGCCACGACGCGCGTGTTCCACGTGGAACAAGGCACCCTCAACCCCCTGCTATAATCAACGAATTGTGTATTCCGCCCGGCCTTTACACGGCGCCGAACCGGGCGGGAACTGGCGCCCAGGAAACGGTCGACGAATGAACGCATCCTACGATTCGAGCAACATCAAGGTTCTGAAAGGTCTGGAAGCGGTGCGCAAGCGCCCGGGCATGTACATCGGCGACACCGATGACGGTACCGGCCTTCACCACATGGTGTTCGAAGTCGTCGACAACTCCATCGACGAAGCCCTCGCTGGCTATTGCGACCACGTCACCGTCACCATCCTGGAAGACGGCTCGGTCAGCGTCACCGACAACGGCCGCGGCATCCCGGTCGACATGCACCCGGAAGAGGGCCGCTCCACCGCCGAAGTGGTGATGACGGTGCTGCATGCCGGCGGCAAGTTCGACGCCAACTCCTACAAGGTCTCCGGCGGCCTGCATGGCGTGGGCGTGTCGGTGGTGAACGCGCTGAGCTCCCACCTGTGGCTGACCATCTGCCGCGAGGGCAAGGAATACCAGCAGGAATACTCGCTGGGCGAACCCAAGTACCCGGTCAAGGAAGTGGGCCCTTCCAGCAAGCGCGGCACCACCGTGCGCTTCCTGCCCAGCACGGACACGTTCTCGAACATCGAATTCCACTACGACATCCTGGCCAAGCGCCTGCGCGAGCTGGCGTTCCTCAATTCGGGCGTCACCATCGACCTGAAGGACGAGCGCGGGGAAGGGCGTAGCGACCGCTTCGCCTACGAGGGCGGCATCAAGTCCTTCGTGCAGCACCTGGCCCAGCTGAAGACCGCGTTGCATCCCAACGTGATCAGCCTGAGCGCCATGCAGGAGGGCATTTCGGTTGAACTGGCGATGCAGTGGACGGATGCCTACCAGGAAACGATGTACTGCTTCACCAACAACATCCCGCAGCGCGACGGCGGCACCCATCTCACCGGCTTCCGCGCGGCGCTGACGCGCTCGCTGCAGGGCTACATCGAGAAGGAAGGCCTGGCCAAGAACGCCAAGGTCGCGCTGTCGGGCGACGACATGCGCGAAGGCCTGATCGCCGTGCTGTCGGTGAAGGTGCCCGACCCGAAGTTCTCCTCGCAGACCAAGGACAAGCTGGTGTCCTCCGAGGTGAAGACCGCGGTGGAGCAGGCCGTCAACGAGAAGCTGGGCGAGTTCCTGCTGGAGCACCCCAACGAAGCCAAGGCCATCGCCTCCAAGGTGGTGGATGCGGCCCGTGCCCGCGAAGCGGCCCGCAAGGCCCGCGAGATGACCCGCCGCAAGGGCGCGCTGGACATCGCCGGCCTGCCGGGCAAGCTGGCCGACTGCCAGGAGAAGGATCCCGCGTTGTGCGAACTGTTCCTGGTCGAGGGTGACTCCGCAGGCGGCTCGGCCAAGCAGGGCCGCAACCGCAAGACCCAGGCCGTGCTGCCGCTGAAGGGCAAGATCCTCAACGTGGAGAAGGCCCGCTTCGACAAGATGCTGTCCTCCGCCGAAGTCGGCACGCTGATCACCGCGCTCGGCACCGGCATCGGCAAGGAGGAGTACAACCCGGACAAGCTGCGCTACCACCGCATCGTCATCATGACCGACGCGGACGTGGACGGCTCGCACATCCGCACCCTGCTGCTGACGTTCTTCTACCGCCAGATGCCCGAGCTGATCGAGCGCGGCCACGTCTATATCGGCCTGCCGCCGCTGTACAAGATCAAGCAGGGCAAGAACGAGATGTACCTGAAGGACGACTCGGCGCTCAACGCGTACCTGGTCTCCACCGCCGTGGATGGCGCCGAGCTGCAGTATTCGGCCGATGCGCCGCCGATCACCGGCGAGGCGCTCGAGAAGCTGCTGCGCGACTACCAGGCTGCGCTCGACCAGATCGAACGCCTGGGCCATCGCTTCGACGCCAACGTGCTCACGGCGCTGCTGGAGCACCCGCCGATCGACAACGCGCTGTGGACGGAAGAGCCCGCCATGCTCGGCTGGCTCGCCGGTGTCGAGCAGCGCCTGGCGGCCAGCGGCCTGGGCAAGCCGCGCTATCGCCTTGGCCTGCGCAAGGCCACCGAGGACCAGCCGGCTGCCATCGAGGTGGTGCGCGACCAGCACGGCCTCAGCCATACCTGGTTGCTGCCGCAGCCGTTCTTTGCAGGCACCGAGTTCCGCGCCATCCTGCAGGCCAGCCAGCAGCTTTCCGGCCTGGTGCAGGAAGGCGGCGTGGTCCGCCGCGGCAACGGTTCGCGCGGCGTACTCAACTTCGCCGAAGCCCGCAACTGGCTGCTGGACGAGGGCAAGAAGGGCCGCATGATCCAGCGCTTCAAGGGTCTGGGCGAAATGAACCCGGAACAGCTGTGGGAAACCACGGTGAACCCGGAGACGCGCCGCATGCTGCAGGTGGGCATCGAGGACGCCTTCGCCGCCGACCAGATGTTCTCCATGTTGATGGGCGAGGCGGTGGAGCCGCGTCGCGACTTCATCGAGGCGAACGCGCTGAAGGTGGCGAACCTGGATATCTGATCGACCGCGCCGGTGTTGGCAGCCGTCATGCGATGGCTGTCACACCGGTTTCCTTTTGCCGTTTTGTATTAGCGCATTAGCACGTTAACGTACGCCGCCATACGGACTAACCGACGGTTTTCCAGGGCAAAAAGTCACGGCTTACAGGGTCTGCCGGCTTGAAAATCAGAACCAGTCGCTACCGTATGGTTCAACTTATTGATTCTTAACAATCTTTGTTGTGGCATTGCGACTTGTTATCTGCCGCCGAGTCAGGTTACGCTCAGCGATCCCCCGCGTCGTTGGCGCGTGAAAACCTTACACCGAGGACTGCCATGAAGCGTGTTCCCCTGATCAAGTTGCTTGCCGGTACGGCGCTGGCCCTGGCCGTGGTGAGCACCCCGGTCATTGCGGGCAGCAGCTCTTCCAAGGAAAAGAAGGAAGCGCTGTATCCCAACGCCACCCGCGCGGAACCCAAGCTGGACCTGACCAGCGAGAAGGACCAGAAGGCCATCAACGAAGGCCTCGACGCAGTCAACAACCAGGACAAGGAAAAGGCGACGCAGATCCTCCAGCCGATCGCCGATGGCAGCAAGAGCAAGTACGCCCAGGCGCTCGCCCTGCAGGGCTTGGCCAGCATCCATTACAACGACGGCGACGTGAAGGGCGCCATCGACCTGCTGAAGCGTGCGCTCGACAACGGCGTCATGCCGAACGACACCTATTTCCAGCTCGAGTACATGCTCGCCCAGTTCTACCTGGCCGATGAGCAGTACCAGCCGGCGCTCGACACGATCGCCAAGTGGCGCGCCGAGGGCAAGAAGGAAACCGCCGACTCGTATGCGCTGGAAGGCAATGCCTACTACCGCCTCGAGAAGTACCCCGAAGCGATTGCCGCCATCAAGAAGGCGCAGTCGATGACCGACAAGCCGAACGACAGCTGGAACCAGATCCTGATGGCCAGCTACTCGGAATCCGGCCAGGGCGACCAGGCCGCCCAGGTGGCGCAGCAGCAGCTGTCCGCCAACCCGAACGATCCCAACGCGCTGAACAACGCGGTGGCCGTGCTGATGCAGGCCCAGAAGTATCCCGAAGCGATCACGCTGATGGAGAAGGCCAAGGCCAACGGCCAGCTCAAGAGCGAGAAGGACTACGTCAACCTCGCCAAGCTCTACCTGATCACGGGCCAGAACGGCGATGACCAGAAGGGTCCGGCAGCCAAGGCCGCCGCCACCCTGCAGGAAGGCCTGAGCAAGGGCGTGGTGACCCAGACCGCCGAGAACTACGAGCTGCTGGGCGCCGCCTCCTATATGTCCGACAACACCTCGGGCGCGCTGGCCGCCTACCAGAAGGCGATCCCGCTGGCGAAGGACGGCGAGGCGAACATCCGCGCCGGCCAGCTGCTCATCCAGGACAACAAGTACAGCGAGGCCAAGAGCCTCATCCAACAGGGCATCGACAAGGGCGTGCAGCACAAGGGCACTGCTTATATGTTGCTGGCCGAAGCGTGCCGTGGCTTGAAGGACAAGCCGGGCACGATCGCAGCCATGGAGAAAGCGGCACAGGATCCAGAAACCTCAGCAAAAGCCAAGGCTTGGCTGAAGTCGCCGACAGTGAGTAAGTAAGGCATACGCATAGCCATTGAGAGGCGGATAGACGTCCATTTGCCCGCCTCACAAGTGCTATACAAATGCCATGTGCTGTTGTACCGTTGAAACCTTTCCGTGCTCTCGTCCAGTGGCAAATGTCATCCCTTTATTGGATCGATATTGCCACCGGATGCTGTGACCACGGCTCACCGATTGATTAGCTCCAGATAGTGACAGATGGCCTCAAGTAACGAAGCAACCGGCCAAGGGCCGTTCAATTGGAGGCGTACCTGGGCGCTGGCCGTAGCCATTGCGCTGCATGCGTTCGCGTTCCTGTTGCTGGTGGCGCCTATGGCACCGCCGAAGCAGGTGCAGAAGGAAAAGGAACGCACCGTCCAGGTGAACTTCATCGAGCCACCGCCGCCGCCGCCGCCCCCGCCGCCGCCGCCGCCGGAGCCGCCGAAGCAGCCGCCGCCGAAGATCATCCAGCAGGTCAAGCCGCCGCCGACACCGCCGCCGCCGGCTCCGCCGCCGGCTGTCGAGGAAGCGTCGACCAACGCCATCCCGGCACCGCCGCCGGCTCCGCCTGCTCCCCCGGCTCCGCCAGCGGACATCACCGCCAGTCAGGACATCAGCTACAACAGCCGTATTCAGCCCAAGTATCCGCCGCAGGCGATTCGCCAGCGTCACGAGGGCACGGTTACGTTGATGATCTTGGTCGGCGTGGACGGTTCGCCCAAGGACATCAAGGTGGAAACGTCCAGCGGTTACCGCGAGCTGGATCAGGCCGCGATTGAAACGGCGCGCAAGTGGCGCTTCAATCCGAACATCAGGAACGGACAGAAGACGGAAGGCTATGTCCGCGTCCCGGTTAACTTTAATCTCAATCAGCTGTAACTCCGGTTACGGTCAATCAGTTCACGCTTGACTTTCCAAGGGTAGCGTTATGTTCCTGCAAACTTCTCCGGCCCCCGCGGGCGGTACCACCAACGCCGAAGCCATGAAGTCGATGGGCTTCGACCACCTCATCCACAACTTCGATTTCCTCGGTTGGATCGTGTTCGTGGTGCTGGTGGTGATGTCCTTCTCCTCCTGGTACTTCATCGTCGCCAACGCGATCCGCAACTCGATGGTTCGCGGTCGCGCCGACAAGGTCATCAACGGTTTCTGGTCGAATGGTTCGACCCAGGACGCCATCCGTGAGCTGGAAGCCCAGCCCAAGGGTGAACCGTTCTCGAAGATCGCTCTCGACGCCGCTTCGGCCGTCGCCCACCATCAGCAGGCTTCGGCCGGCGGTGGTCGCCTCGCCGAGTCGCTGAGCCGCTCCGAGTTCATCGATCGCGCCCTGCGCCAGGCCGTCGCTCGCGAGAGCCTGCGCCTGGAAGGCGGCCTGACCCTGCTCGCCACGGTCGGTTCGTCGGCACCGTTCATCGGTCTGCTTGGTACCGTGTGGGGCATCTACCACGCGCTGATCAAGATCTCCGCGTCGGGCAACGCTTCGATGGAAGCCGTGGCCGGTCCGGTGGGTGAAGCTCTGATCATGACCGCCTTCGGTCTGTTCACCGCCATCCCGGCCGTGCTTGCCTACAACTTCTTCAACCGTTCGAATCGCCTGACCTACGCTCAGTTCGACGAGTTCGCGCACGACCTGCACGACTTCTTCGCCACCGGCGCTCGCGTCGAAGGCAAGTGAGGATCTGACCCATGGCGATGAGCACTGGAGATAATTCCGGCGGCCCGATGTCGGAAATCAACGTCACGCCGCTCGTCGACGTGATGCTGGTGCTCCTGATCATCTTCATGATCACGGCACCGCTGATGTCTCACCGAATCACGGTGGATCTGCCGACCGCCAATCCGAAGGTTTCGGATAACGAGCCGGTGGAGCCGATGGACTTGGCCGTGAAGCCGGATGGCACGCTTTACCTCAACGACATCGAAGTCACCGAGGCAGAGCTGAAGGCACAGTTTGCGGTTGCGGCGTCGAAGGCGCCGCAGCCCGAGCTGCAGATCCGCGCGGACAAGACCACGGAATACAAGGTCGTGAAGAAGATCCTGGCCAGCGCCAAGGAACAGGGCATGGTCCATGTCGGTTTCATTACGACCGGCAAGGAGTAACAGTCATGGCATTTAGTTCTGGAAGTGGCAAGGGGCCGATGGCTGACATCAACGTCACGCCGCTGGTCGACGTGATGCTGGTGCTGCTGATCATCTTCATGATCACGGCACCGATGCTTACCCACAAGGTGAAGATCGATCTTCCGCAGCCGAACCCGAATGTGGTCCAGCCGGAAAATCCGCCGGAACCCGTTCGCCTGAAGATCGACCAGTCCGGTGCGCTGTACTGGAACGATACGCCGGTGGACGAGCTGGGCCTGAAGGCGCAGCTGGCGGTGATTGGTGGTCTGGGCGATCCGGCCAAGCAGCCGGAAGTGCAGATCAATGCGGACGATGGCGTTGCCTACGAGCACGTCGCCCGCGTTCTGGCCGATGCGAAGAGCTACGGCCTGACCAAGATCGGCTTCACCGAAGGTCAGTGATTTCGCTGTAAACGCAGTAACACTACCCTTAGAGCCCCCGCCTCGTGCGGGGGTTTCTTTTTTGGCGCGCTGAAAGTTTGCGCTGGACGTTTGGATGGCCAAACGTGGGCGGGCCGGTCGCGCACTGGGTGCGCTCCTACAGGGTGGCGGTGCCCATGTGGGAGCGCACCCAGTGCGCGATCGGCATGCCATGGCCGGAGAAAAGACTCAGCGCAGTATCTGCAGGTAATTGCGCACGGTCGTCGCGAGGCCTTCGTACAGCGCCTCGCCAATCAGCGCGTGGCCGATCGACACTTCGGCAAGGCCCGGAATGGCGGCCTTGAAGGTGCCCAGGTTCGCCTGGCTGAGATCGTGGCCGGCATTCACGGCCAGACCCGCGTGCTGCGCGCGGCGCGCCGTATCCGCGCAACGCTCGAGTGCTTCCTGCACATCGCCGCTGGCGAACGCATGGGCGTAGGGACCGGTGTAGATCTCGATGCGCTGCACGCCGATGGCGGCGGCCGCGTCGAAGCCGGTCGCACCTGCATCGACGAACAGGCTGACGCGGCAGCCGATCTCCGACAGTTGCGCCACGATGGGACGCAGCGTGTCGATGTCGCGTTCAAGGTCGAAGCCGTGGTCGGAGGTGATCTGGCCGTCGCTGTCCGGAACCAGCGTCACCTGCGTGGGCCGCACTTCGCGCGCCAGGGCAATGAGGCCTGGATAGGAGCCGCGTGCCGGCGCGAACGGATTGCCTTCGATGTTGTACTCGACGCGCCCGCGCAGCATTGCCGCGAGGGCGCGGACATCATCGGGCCGCACGTGCCGCTGGTCGGGACGCGGATGCACGGTGATGCCGCCGCAACCGGCATCGATGCAGGTATGCGCGGCGCGCAGCATGTCGGGTTCGGTGCCGCCGCGCGAATTGCGCAGCACGGCGATCTTGTTGAGATTGACGCTGAGCAGGGTCATGAGAGGAACAGTACTCGCAGGCGTAGCGGTGTGAGGCGCCATAGCGGCGGCGGGTTGGAAACAGTGCGCCGATCAATCGGCGCCGGCAAGTGTCCACAGGCGTACGCGTCGTGGCTCGCCCTGCCAGGCCAATGCACCGACGTGATCACCATCGAGTGCCAGTCGATGCAGCTGCCACTGCCCGGCTTCGTGGCCTTCGAGGCGACCGAGCACGGGCCACTCGGAAGAGCCGCTGATGCTCAAGCGATGCAGGCCGAAAGCGAGACCACGCCCGAGCGCCTTGAGCACGGCTTCCTTGGCGGTCCACAGTTCGAGGAAGGCGCGGTCACGCAGCTCCACGGGCAGCGCTTCCAGCGAGGCCGTCTCGTCGGGACTGAAATAGCGGCGCGCAATCGGCAGCGCCTTGGGATGCGGGCGCATCCGTTCCAGGTCCACGCCCGGGGAGATTCCGCGGGCAATGGCGATCAAGGCTTCGTCGTGGCTGTGCGTCCAGTTGAACGCGAAGGCATCGCGGTGCGCGCCCGCCAGCGCCGGCCGGCCGTGCGGTGAATCCTCGAGCTGCACGGCTTCCACCGGTTGCCCGAGATAGGCGGCCAGCATGCGGATCAGCGGTTCGCGACCCCGGTGATGGTCGTAGGCCAGCCGCCACACGTGTATCTCGTCATCGCCCAGCCGCTCTGCTACTTTCGCTGGCGTCTGGCCGTCCGTCGTCATCATCCCCTCATGTTGCCGGGTGTATGGCGATACTTACAAGCATGACGGTTTCCGTCATGCGCGCCGCCTGGTCTAGCCACGGCACGGAAGCCCTGTTACGGAGTACCGCCGCTTGATCGCCGGATGGCTGCTGCTGCTGGTGTCACTGCTCTACGTGGGCCTGCTGTTCGTGGTGGCCTATGCCGGCGACCGGCGCCCGCTGTATCCGCGCCAGCCCCGACTGCGCCCGCTGGTGTACAGCCTTGCGCTCGCCGTGTATTGCTCGTCCTGGACGTTCTACGGCGCGGTGGGCACGGCGGCGCGCGAAGGGCTGAGCTACCTGCCGATCTACCTCGGCCCGGTCGTGTTGTTCGTGTTTGGCTTCGGCTTGCTGCGTCGCCTGGTGCTGCTCGCGCGCCAGCGCAACATCACCTCGATCGCCGACTTCATCGGCGCCCGCTTCGGCAAGTCGCATGGACTGGCCGCGCTTGTCGCGATCATCGCGGTCATCGCGGTGGTGCCTTACCTCGCCCTGCAGTTCAAGGCCGTGGCGATGTCCTACTCGGTGCTTGGCGGCATGGGCGCGCCGGGCGCCACGCAGTTCGGTGACAGCGCGTTGTGGTGCGCGATCCTGCTGGCGACCTTCGCCATCCTGTTCGGCACGCGCACGATCGACGCCACCGAACATCACCACGGCATGATGCTCGCGATTGCGGTGGAATCGCTGATCAAGCTGATGACCTTCGTCGCGCTTGCAGGCTACGCGCTGTGGCGTGGCCCGGGACTGGAGGCCACGGCGCAGCTCCCCCTGCAGCAGATTTCCGAGGGCGTATCGCCAGGCTTCCTCGCGCAGACCCTGCTGGCGTTCTGCGCGATGTTCTGCCTGCCGCGGCAGTTCCAGATCGGCGTGGTCGAGTGCGAGGACCCCTCCGACCTTTCCCGCGCGCGCTGGCTGTTTCCGGCCTACATGGTGCTGATCAGCGTGGCGGTATTGCCGATCGTCGCCGCAGGCTTGCAGCTTCCCCAGGTACTCGGCGGCAACAAGGATGCCTGGGTACTCACGCTGCCGATGAGCTACGGCGATCGCGGCATGGCGTTGCTCGCCTTCCTCGGTGGTTTCTCGGCAGCCACCGGCATGGTGATCGTGGCGTCGGTGGCCTTGTCGACCATGATCAGCAACGACCTGGTGATGCCGATGCTGCTGCGCGTGCGGCGCTTCCGGCTCGACGAACGCGCCGACCTGTCGCAGCTGGTGTTGCTGGTGCGCCGCATTGCGATCATCGCGCTGGCGGCCATGGCGTATCTCTACTACCGCCTCGTCGCCGATACCACGAGCCTCGCCGACACGGGCCTGCTCGCCTTTGCCGCGGTCGCGCAGTTCGCACCCGGCATCGTGGCGGCGCTGTACTGGCGCAGTGCCAGCCGCAAGGGCGTGGCGGTCGGCCTGGCCGCGGGCTTTTTGGTGTGGGCCTATACGTTGCTGGTTCCCGCCATGAGCCGGCCGGCCACATGGCTGGAAACCGGCCCCATGGGACTCAGCTGGCTGCAGCCGCAGGCGCTGTTCCACTTGAGCGGCTGGGATCCGGTGATGCATGGCACGTTCTGGTCGCTGCTGGTGAACGTGGCGTGCCTGATCTTCGTTTCGCTGCGTTTCCGGCCGAATCTCGAAGAACGACTGCACGCGGCGATGTTCATCGATCCCTATGCGATCGACAGTCGTGGCGCAGGCGACTGGCGCGGTCGCGTCGCCGTTGCCGACCTGCGTACGATTGCCGAGCGCATCGTGGGCGAGCGCACCAGCCAGCGCGCTTTCGACGATTACGCCGATCGCCGCGGCAAACCCCTGCAATCGGGCGAAGCCGCCGATCGCGCGCTCATCCAGTACACCGAGCGCCTGCTCGCCTCGGCGGTAGGCGCGGCGAGTGCACGTCGCATCCTGATGGGGGCATTGTCCGGCTCGGGCCTGGATATCGCCGAAGCGATGGCGCTGATGGACGAAGCTTCGCAGGAGCTTCGCTTCAATCGCGAGCTGCTCTCCACCACGTTGGAAAATGTTTCCCAGGGCATCAGCGTGGTCGATGCGAACATGCGGCTGGTGGCGTGGAACCGCCGCTACCTCGAGTTGTTCGATTATCCCGATGGCATGGTCTACGTCGGCGTGCCGGTGGCTGACCTGATCCGTTGGAATGCGGAGCACGGCGAATGCGGTCCGGGCGAGGTGGAAGCGCACGTGGCCAAGCGCATCGGGCACATGCGTGCCGGTTCGCCGCACCTGTTCCAGCGCATTCGTCCCGATGGCACGGTGATCGAGATGCGTGGCCGCGCGCTGCCGGGCGGTGGCTATGTCACCACCTATACGGATGTCACCGCGTACAAGCATGCCGAGCAGGCCTTGATCGAGGCGAACGAAAACCTGGAGCAGCGCGTCGATCAACGCACGGCCGAATTGAGCGAAGCGCTCAGTGCCACCGCCAACGCGCGACGCGACGCGGAGATGGCCAACGCATCGAAAACGCGCTTTCTCGCCGCGGCAAGCCACGACCTGCTGCAGCCGTTGAACGCGGCGCGACTCTTCACGGCGGCGTTGCGGCAGCATCCCGGCCTGGACGCCGAAGCAGGGCAGCTTGCCGAACGCATCGATGCCTCGTTCCGGGCAGCGGAGGATCTGCTCGATGCGCTGCTTGATACGTCCCGGCTCGATGCCGGCAGCTATCGCGCGGACATCAGCAACATCGCGTTGTCCGACCTGTTCGATTCGCTGAAGGCGCAGTTCGCGGTGCTGTCCGAGCAACGCGGCCTGCGCCTGCGCGTGGTGCCGACGAAACTCGCCGTGCGCAGCGACCCGCAACTGTTGCGCCGCATCCTGCAGAACTTCATCTCCAATGCGCTGCGCTATACCCCCACGGGCAGCATCCTCGTGGGCGCGCGGCGCGTGGGAGGCGACGTGCGCATCGAGGTATGGGACACCGGGCCGGGCATTGCGGCAGAGCAACGCGCACGCATCTTCGGCGAGTTCCAGCGCCTTGATCGCCCGTCACCGTGGGGCGAGAAGGGTCTTGGCCTTGGCCTGTCGATCTGCGAGCGTATTGCCGGCATCCTGCACCACACGCTGGAACTGGAATCGCGCGAAGGCAAGGGAAGCCGCTTCGCCGTGCGTGTGCCGCGCGCGGAAAGCGCCGTGTCGCGCCGCCGTACCTCGGTGCATCCGCTGCCCAACGAGCAGTTGCCGTTGACCGTGTTGTGCCTCGACAACGATCCATCGATTCTCGACGGCATGCGCGCCTTGCTGCAGCGCTGGGGCGTGGATTGCCGCACCGCGCTCGACGCGGCGCAGGCGCAGCAGGAACTGCGGCGCGGGCGCATCGACCTCATCCTCGCCGACTACCACCTGAGCGATGACACGGATGGCCTGCAGGCGCTGGAGCAGTTGCGCGGCAGCGTCGAGGAGTTGCCGCCCGTGGCGATGATCACCGCCGACGGCAGCAGCGAGCTGAAGCAGCGGGCGCGCGCCCTGGGTTATCCGATCCTGCACAAGCCGGTGCGGCCGGCGGCGTTGCGGGCGTTGTTGACGGCGTTGGTGCGGAGGCAGACGCCGGCTTAGGCGAGAGGTGGGGCGATCGAGCGCCGGGTGCGCAAACGGCAGCGGTTATTCGTCGTCATCCGGTAGCGGCGGCAGCGCTTCCTGGTCGATGGCGAGGTGGCTGGCGGCCAGCGCGACCTGGGTGCGGTTGTTCACGCCGAGCTTGCGCATGATGGCCGTCATGTGCGCCTTCACCGTCGCTTCGGAGACGCCAAGGTCATAGGCGATCTGCTTGTTGAGCAGGCCTTCGGCGATCATGGTGAGCACGCGGAACTGCTGCGGCGTGAGCGTGGCGATGCGATCGGCCACGGCCGCCTCATCGGGTTTCAGCTCCATGCCGCCGCCGACGAACTGGTGCGGCAGCCACACATCGCCATCGAGCACCTTGCGGATGGCGGTGATGATGTCTTCACCCGGCGTGGATTTCGGAATGTACGCCGATGCGCCGTGCGCGAGCGCGCGGCGGGCGACCTGCACGTCTTCATGGCCCGAGACCACGATGGTCGGCAGGCCGGGGAACTGGCCGCGGATGTGCGCCAATGCCGAGTAGCCGCGTGCGCCCGGCATGTGCAGGTCGAGCAGCAGCAGTTCCGCGTCGGGATACTGCTCGATCAGGCCGAGCAGGGAATACACGCTGTCGGCGCAATGCACGCTGGCATGAGGCACGGCAGCCACCACGGCACGCTGGAGCGCGTCGCGAAAGAGCGGATGGTCGTCGGCGATCAGGACATCAGGCATGTGGTAGCGAATCGGGAATGGAGAATAGGGAATAGCGAAAGCCGCGCGCCCAGCGTGCTCTTCCGGGCTTCTTCATGGATGCCTTCATGAGTGCGGAAACTTGGGGCACAAAGAGTGTGCATCGAAACGACCTGTCCTCTATTCCCCATTCTCTATTCCCTCATTACTTGATCAGGCGCTCGTCCACCAGGCTCTTCACCACGCTCGGGTCGGCCAGCGTGGAAATGTCGCCCAGCGCTTCGGGCTGGTTCTCGCCTATCTTGCGCAGGATACGGCGCATGATCTTGCCCGAACGCGTCTTCGGCAGGCCTGGCGCCCATTGCAGGTAATCGGGCGTGGCGATGGGGCCGATTTCCTTGCGCACCCACGCCACCAGCTCCTTGCGCAGTTCATCGCTGCCGCTTTCGCCGGCGATGAGCGTGACATACGCGTAGATGCCCTGGCCCTTGATCTCGTGCGGGCAACCCACCACGGCGGCCTCGGCCACCTTCGGGTGCGAGACCAGCGCGCTTTCCACTTCCGCGGTGCCGATGCGGTGGCCGCTCACGTTGATCACGTCGTCGACGCGGCCGGTGATCCAGTAGTAGCCGTCCTCGTCGCGGCGCACGCCGTCGCCGGTGAAGTAGTTGCCAGGATACGCCGTGAAATAGGTATCGATGAAGCGCTGGTGGTCGCCGTACACCGTGCGCATCTGGCCCGGCCAGGAATCGGCGATGACCAGGTTGCCCTCGGTGGCACCTTCCAGCACGTTGCCGGTGGCGTCGACCACGGCGGGCACGATGCCGAAGAACGGCTTGGTCGCCGAGCCGGGCTTCTCGTCGATGGCGCCGGCGAGCGGCGTGATCAGGATGCCGCCGGTTTCGGTCTGCCACCAGGTATCCACGATCGGGCAGCGCTCGTCGCCCACCACGCGGTAGTACCACTCCCACGCTTCGGGGTTGATCGGCTCGCCCACCGAGCCCAGCAGGCGCAGCGATGCGCGCGAGGCCTTCTTCACCGGACCCTCGCCTTCGCGCATCAGCGCGCGGATGGCGGTGGGCGCGGTGTAGAACAGCGTGACCTTGTGCTTGTCCACCACGTTCCAGAAGCGGCTGGTGTCGGGATAGTTGGGCACGCCGTCGAACATCACCGTGGTGGCGCCGTTGGCGAGCGGTCCGTACACCACGTAGCTGTGTCCGGTGACCCAGCCCACGTCGGCGGTGCACCAGTACACGTCGTCCTCGCGCAGGTCGAACACCAGCTCATGCGTGTAGCTCGCGTAGACGAGATAACCCCCCGAGGTGTGCAGCACGCCCTTCGGCTTGCCGGTGGAGCCGGAGGTGTAGAGGATGAACAGCGGATGCTCCGCGTCGACCGGGGTCGGCGGGCAATCGGTCGATTGGCCGTCCATCAGCGTGTGGTAGTAGCGATCGCGCGGCGACTGCATCGGCACGGCGCTGCCGGTACGGCGCACCACGATCACGGTCTCCACGCTGTTGGTGCCCGGGCGTTCCAGTGCGGCGTCCACGTTGGCCTTCAGCGGAATCTTCTTGCCGCCGCGCACGCCTTCGTCGGCGGTCACCACCACCTTGCAGGTGGAGTCGGCGATACGGCCGGCCAGCGAATCGGGCGAGAAGCCACCGAACACCACCGAGTGCACGGCGCCGATGCGCGCGCAGGCCAGCATGGCCACCGCGGCTTCCGGGATCATCGGCATGTAGATGGCCACGCGATCGCCCTTGCTGACGCCAAGGTGCTTGAGCGTGTTGGCGAACTTGCACACTTCCGCGTGCAGCTCCCTGTAGGTGATGTGGCGCGACTCGTTCGGGTCGTCGCCTTCGAAGATGATGGCGGTCTTGTCGCCACGGGTGGCGAGGTGGCGGTCCAGGCAGTTCGCCGACACGTTGAGCTCGCCATCCTCGTACCAACGGATGTGCAGGTTGTTGGGATCGTAGGAGACGTTCTTGACCTTGCCCGGTGCCTTCGACCAATCCAGGCGCTGGCCCACCTTGCCCCAGAAGCCCTCCGGGTCTTTCACCGATTCGGCGTAGAGCCGCTCGTAATCGTCCTTGCGGATGCGGGCCTTGGCGGCGAATTCGGGCTTGACGGGGTAGAGCTTGGTCATCGTGGGGCTCCTGCGGCCGGTGGTCCGGCCTCCTCATGCGTTGAATGCCGCCGCAGCGCACCATGGCCGGCGGTAGCGCCCGAGTGTAGCGGTTAGCCAGTGATTGAGACGTTTCGCCGCGCTTTCGACTTTGGTCGAGGTTCGACCAATGGGGAATAGGCGCTCGCGTTGCAGCATGGACATGCTCGGGCCGGTCATCGACCTGGGGAGGCCTGCCATGACATTTCCTACCACCACCCGAGGCAGCCGGCTGCTGGCGATCAGTATCGCCTGCGCGCTGGCCCTGCCGCTCGGGGTGCATGCACAGAGCACGACAAAGAGTTCGGGAAAGGGCAACGCGCGCGAACAACAGCTTGAGCAACGCGTGAACCAGCTGGAACAGGAACTGGCCGAGCTGAAGGCCATGATCCAGGAACAGAAGCAGGCGACCACGCAGGCCGCGCAGACGGCGCAGCAGGCGCAGGCCACGGCCACGCAGGCCGCGACCACGGCGCAGGCCACTTCCACCAAGGTGGAAGCGGCGGCGCCGAACGGCAAGCCGACGTTCTCCACGGCGCCAGGCATGTCGGTGGCCTTGCACGGATTTATCAGCGCCAGTGCGTTCGGCCAGGACAAGACCTTCACCTACGGCAATGGCCAGAACGCGGAAATCCCGGCCGTGCCGGCGGCCGCCAACAAGGGTTCGCTCAGCGGCGTCGATGTGCGCAACACGCGCTTCTGGCTGGACTTCACCGGCGCCAAGTTCAACGAGAACTGGGGCGGCGGCGGCCGCATCGAGATGGACTTCTTCGGCGGCTTCAACGGCACCGGCGCGTATGCGCAGCAGCAGCCGACACCACGCCTGCGCCAGGCATACATGGATATCAGCAACCCGAGTACGGGCAGCACCATCCGCATCGGCCAGCAGTGGGACCTGATGTTCCCGCTGGAGAACACGCCCACCTCGCTCTCGCACATCGCCTTCCCGCTGGGTTTCGGGGCGGGCTTCGTCGGTTGGCGTTACCCGGGCGTGGTGTGGATGCAGGACCTCAACCATGGTGCGGACGGCCCGAAGTGGCGGCTGGATGTCGCCGCGTTCTCGGGCAACTGGAACGGTCCCAACCCCACCGGCGGTACCAACACCATCAACTACCTGACCGCGGGCAACGCGAACTTCCGTCCGCAGGTCGAAGCGCGCCTGCGCGTGGCCGACAAGGACTGGCTCGCCTATTTCGTGGGCCACTATTCCTCGCTCAACCTCAAGGGCGTGAACGGCTCGTTCGCCACGCCCATCAAGGACAAGATCGACAGCTACGGCTACGAGCTGGGCGGCCAGTGGAAGCCCGGCCCGTGGACCTTCAAGGGCCTGATCTATTCGGGCAATGCGCTGGGCCAGATCTTCGGTGCGATGTCGCAGTTCGGCGATATCAGCGAGGGCGGCGGCTTCCTGCAGGCGGGCTACAACTTCACGCCGAAATGGAGCGTCAATGCCTTCTACTCGCAGGCCAACCCGAGCAAGAGCGACGTGAAGCGTTGGGTCATCGGCAGCAGCACCACCGCCAACGGGCTGCTCAGGACCCAGCAGGCCGCGCTCAGCCTGCAGTACGCCTCCGGCGCCTATGAACTGGGCGTGGAATGGATGTACGACAAGCTGAAGTACCAGACCGGTCTCCATGGTGAGGAGCGCAACATCAATGGCAACCAGGTCAGCTTGAACGGCCTGTACAAGTTCTGAGGCTTTACGGCGGCGACGCGGGAGGCGTCGCCGCTGGTCAGCCGGGAACGGGCTAAGGGAAGCGCCTCGACCCGACAGCGGAGAGAAAGAGAAGGGCGGCAGTCGCCGCTCCGGTGGCTTGCACCCTGAACTTCACATCCCACTCCGACAGCACTTCATCGAGGGCATCATCATGGCAACGACCGCAGTCGACATGCGCGGGTCGCTCGACACCAACCATCGCCGCGTCATCCTGGCGTCCAGCCTGGGCACGGTGTTCGAGTGGTATGACTTCTATCTTTACGGTTCGCTCGCCGCACTCATCGGCAAGCATTTCTTCAGCGGCCTCAACGAGACCAGCCAGTTCATCTTCGCGCTGCTCGCGTTCGCCGCCGGCTTCGCGGTGCGTCCGTTCGGCGCCATCGTGTTTGGCCGCCTGGGCGACATGATCGGCCGCAAGTACACCTTCCTCATCACCATCGTGATCATGGGCCTGTCGACGTTCCTGGTCGGCGTGCTGCCCGGCTACGCCAGCATCGGCGTTGCCGCACCCACCATCCTGATCGCGCTGCGCCTGCTGCAGGGCCTGGCGCTGGGCGGCGAATATGGCGGTGCCGCGACCTATGTGGCCGAGCATGCGCCGCAGGGCAAGCGCGGCCTGTACACCAGCTTCATCCAGATCACGGCGACGTTCGGCCTGTTCCTGTCGCTGCTGGTGATCCTGGGTACGCGCCTTGGCATGGGCACCGAAGGCTTCGAGGCCTGGGGCTGGCGCATTCCGTTCCTGATCTCGTCCTTGCTGCTGATCGTGTCGGTGTACATCCGCCTGCAGCTGTCCGAGTCGCCCGTATTCCAGCAGATGAAGGCCGAGGGCAAGCACTCCAAGGCACCGCTTACCGAGGCGTTCGGCCAGTGGAAGAACCTCAAGCTGGTCATCCTCGCGCTGCTTGGCGCCACCGCCGGCCAGGCCGTGGTGTGGTACACGGGCCAGTTCTATGCGCTGTACTTCCTCACGCAGAGCCTGAAGATCGACGGCACCACGGCGAACCTGCTGATCGCCGCGGCGCTCGCCATCGGCACGCCGTTCTTCGTGTTCTTCGGCTGGCTGTCCGATCGGGTGGGTCGCAAGCCCATCGTGCTGGCGGGTTGCCTGCTGGCGGCGCTCACCTATTTCCCGATCTTCAAGGGCCTGACGCATTACGGCAATCCCGCGATCGAGCAGGCGGCGGCGACCGCGCCGGTGAAGGTGGTGGCCGATCCGGGCGCGTGCAGCTTCCAGTTCGATCCGGTGGGCAAGAGCAAGTTCACCAGCTCCTGCGACGTCGCCAAGAGCGCGCTGGCGAAGAAGGGCATCCCGTACTCGAACGTGACAGCCGAACGCGGTGCCATCGCCGAGGTGAAGGTCGGTGACGCCGTGGTCAGCTCCTTCGAAGGCGGCTCGCTCGACGGCAAGGCATTCGCCGACCAGAGCAAGGCGTTCGGCACGCAACTCGGCGCCGCGCTGAAGACCGCGGGCTATCCCGAGAAGGCCAATCCCGAACAGACCAACAACGTGATGCTGGTCGTGCTGCTGGCCATCCTGGTGATCTACGTGACCATGGTCTACGGCCCGATCGCCGCGTGGCTGGTGGAGATGTTCCCCACGCGCATCCGCTACACCTCGATGAGCCTGCCGTATCACATCGGCAACGGCTGGTTCGGCGGCTTCGTGCCCACCATCGGCTTCATGCTGGTGGCATGGAAGGGCGATATCTACTACGGCCTGTGGTATCCGATCATCGTCGCCATCGCGACGTTCTTCATCGGCCTGTTGTTCCTGCGCGAAACCAAGGATGTCGATATCCGCCACTGATCGCGCGGTGCGATGACGACAAGGGCGCGGCAGCCATGGCCGCGCCCTTTCTTCTGGAACACCCCCAACCGTAGGAGCGCACCCAGTGCGCGACCGCACCCTCTCCCCACAACCTCGGTCAACGCTTGTCGCCACCATTCACATAGGCACGCCGCCACGCCGATCGCGCACTGGGTGCGCTCCTACACAAAACGGTGGCATGGTGGATCACTAAGATGACGGCGCCCCTGCGACTTCCGGGTTCCGCATGTCGACAGTCGATCGCCCCACCGTCAGGCAACCTCGCCGTAGACTTCGCCGCTGGCGCCGCATGCTCGGCTGGACGGCGCTGCTGCTGGATCACCTCAAGCCGGTGCGCATCTCGCTGCTGGTGCTGGCGGTGGCCGTGTTCGTGGCGATCGGCGTGGACCAGGCGGCGGAACTCTTCCTGATCGCGTTGTGGACCGATCCCAATCCGTGGCGCTACCTCACCCTGCTCGCCACGAGCGTGCTGGCCGGTCTTTCGATGTGGTACGCGGCGCGCAACGCGTATCGGTTGCGCTATCCGCGCTGGCCTGCCCTGCAGGACGAACGTGCCGCCTCGTTGCGTGATTGGCTGCCTCGCCTGTTGGGCGCCGCGGTGCCGTTGCTGGTCTGCCTGGGCTACGTGTTCGCACTGGCCAGCCTGCCGCACGGCACCTGCGGAGCCGTCGTCGAATGCGCGCAACGCAGCTGGCGCGCGATGGGGCTGTTGCTGGTCTCGGCCGTGCTGATCCTCTTCTTCGTTTCGCGCCGCCGGCTATGGCGTGCGTTGTCGCAACACGCACCATCGCTGGCGCCACCGGCGTTGCGTCCGTCGGCCGAAGCGCGCGTGTGGCGCGTGCGCGAGCTCGGCGTCATACCGTGCGTGTGCTACGCGGTGGCAGTGGTGCTGAACATCCTGGCCACCATCCTGATCGTGCTGCGGCCGGAGGCGCTGGACGGCATCGGGCCGTTGGCCCAGCTGCTGATCTCCGCCGCCTTCCTGTGTTTCAGCGGCAGTCTGGTGTGCATGATCGGCGATCGGCGTGGTGTCCCCTTGCTCAGTGCGATGTTGCTGGTGAGCGCGTCGCTGCATTGGCTGCACCTCAACGACAACCACAAGGTGCGGCAGTACCCCGGCATGAGCACGCACGAGCATCCGATGAAACCGCCGGCGGAATCGCGGCCCAGCTTCGATGCGTACACCGATGCCTGGCTAGGCGATCGCTGCGCGGGGCATGCGCGTTGCCCGGTGATCCTCGTCGCCGCGGAAGGCGGCGGCATCCGCGGCGCGGCGTGGACGGCGGTGGTCCTGAGCCGCCTTACGGCCATGCTCGACGCGCAACAACGCGTCCAGGGCGAACCGCTGTTTCCGCGCTACCTGTTCGCGGCCAGTGGCGTATCGGGTGGCAGCCTGGGGTTGGCGACCTACGCGGGCATGCTCGCGCAGCCATCGCCGACCCATGCGGCGACGCTTGAAGGCCGCGCGCAGGACATGCTGAGCCATGACTTCCTCGCGCCGACCCTGGCCAATGCGTTCTTCGCCGACTTCACCCAGCGCTGGCTGCCGGGTGCGTGGTTGAACGACCGTTCGCGCGCACTCACCCGGGCGTGGGAATCGGCGGCACGCAAGCAGGGCGTCAACGCGTTCGCCGAACCCTTTGCCGCGCTTTATGCACAACCCGTCGCCAGCACCGCACCCACGCTACCCGCCTTGTTCCTCAACAGCACCACGGTGAACGAAGGGCGCCGGTTCATCCAGCATCCCTTCCAACCCATCGCCACGCCGCAGCGGCAACCGTGGACGGCGGGTTTCGATGGATCGAGCTGGCTGGATCCACGCGTTCCGCTGAGCGAAGTGGTGCTCAACAGCGCGCGCTTCACCTATGTGAGCCCGGCCGGCACGCTGGAGACGGCGCAGTCCAATCCGCCCGTGCCCGATCGCCTGCAGCTCGTCGATGGCGGCTATTTCGAAAATTCGGGAACCACCACCTTGCTCGAAGTGATGCGCCTTGTTCGCGCGCGTGCGCACCAACGCCATCTCACGTTGCGCTTCATCATCATCCATATCAGCAACGATCCGCAGATGACCGACTTCATCGACCGGCACGATCCGTCGCATCCGTTGCCGTTGTATTCCAGCGCCTGTCCGCCGCTGCCCGGGCCCGTGCGCAGCAGCGTGCGAGGCGAGGCTATCGCTCCGCTCGATGCACTGCTCGATACGCGCGCGGCGCGTGGCGAGTACGCGCGCGTGCAATTGCTGAATGCGCTCAAGCCCGATGACGCCGACCCGGCGCAGGGCGACATGCTGTGGCACTTCCGGTTGTGTCGCGGCAACTATCCCATCCCGCTCGGATGGACGATCTCCACGCCGGTGTTCGCGGAGCTGGACCGGCAGCTCGACCAGCACTATCCGCTGCACGCGATGATCCAGGCACTCCAGGCGCAACTGGCGCCCGACGCGCCATGAGCGAGGTGTCGCGCGGGTTGAGACATCGGCGGCGCACACTGGGCCATGGCCGAATCCTTTCTTCCACCACAGGCCCACAAGGGCAGGGGTGCCGCCTCCAATCCGGAGGGGCGCTTCGAGACGATCCGCCACCACGCCGAGGATGATGGCTGGCAAAGCCTGCTGCTGGACGAAGCGGCACCGCGACCGCGCACCGAAGTCACCGAGGAGCGCGCACGCAGCGTCATCACGCACAACGATTCGCCGGACATCCATTTCAGCCAGGCGCTCAACCCCTACCGTGGTTGCGAGCACGGTTGCATCTATTGTTTTGCGCGCCCGTCGCACAGCTATCTCAACCTGTCGCCCGGGCTGGATTTCGAAACCAAGCTGCGCGCCAAGAGCAACCTGGCCGAAGTGCTGCGGCATGAGCTTTCCCGTCGCAGCTACGTGGCCAGCCCGATCAACATCGGCAGCAATACCGATCCCTACCAGCCGATCGAGCGCCGTTGGAAGCTGACGCGCGCGGCGTTGGAAGTGCTGGCCGAATGCCACCATCCGTGCACCATCGTCACCAAGAACGCGATGGTCGAGCGCGACCTGGACATCCTGGCGCTGATGGCGCGCGAGAACCTGGTGCAGGTGCTCGTCTCGGTGAATTCGCTCGACAACCATCTCGCCTCGAAGCTGGAACCACGCGCGAGTGCGCCGCACCGGCGCATCAAAGCGATCCGTACGCTGGTCGATGCCGGCGTTCCGGTGGGCGTGCTGGTGGCGCCGATCATTCCCGCGCTCAACGACCGTGACATGGAAGCGGTGCTCGAGCAGGCCGCCGATGCCGGCGCGAGCTGCGCGGGTTTCACCACGTTGCGCCTGCCTTACGAGTTGAAGGCGCTGTTCCGCGAATGGCTGGCGCTGCATGTGCCGCAGCGCGCGGCCCACGTGATGAGCCTGGTGCAGCAGATGCACGGCGGCCGCGACTACGACAGCAACTTCGCCACGCGCATGCACGGGCAGGGCGTGTTTGCCGAGCTCATCCGCCGTCGTTTCGACGTGGCCTGCCGCAAGCACGGCTTCGGCCGCACCCGCGAGCTGCGGCTGGATACCTCGAGGTTCGTGCCGCCGCGCGAGCGCTCGCCGCAAGGCCAGCTGTTCTGAGAGGGGTCTATTAAGCCTTATTCGAAGCGCTTTACACATAGGTGTATTGCGCCAAAATAGGGGGCGTCCAGACTGTCCGGCGTCGCTTGTGCGACTTACCGGAGATACCTCGATGAAGACCAGGATGTGGTTCCTTGCACTCGCCGGCGCCTGCGCGACCGCTGGCATCGCCGCGACGGCCCAGGCCTCGCATGACATGGCCGCGATGGCCCAGGCGGCACCCGCCGCCGTGCCCGTGGCCGCGCCCAAGCTGCAGGCCGCGATGCGCTCGTTGTGGCACGGCCATGTGGCGCACACGCGCGAATACGCGATGGCCGTGCATGCGCACGACACCGCCAAGGCCAGGGCCGCCGACGATGCCGTGGTGGCCAACGCCAAGCAGATCGCCGACGCCGTCGCCGGTTTCTATGGCAAGGCGGCGGGTGAGCAGACGCTGCAATTGCTGGCCGGCCACTGGGGCGGCGTGAAGGCGCTCACCGATGCGACGGCGGCGAAGGACACGGCGGCCGAACAGAAGGCCATGGCCGATCTCAATACCAACGTCACGGCCATCGCCACGTTCTTCTCCGGTGCCAATCCCAACCTGCCGGAGAACGCGGTGCAGAGCCTGTTTGCCGCGCACGTGGCGCATCATGCCTCGCAGATCAGCCAGATCATGAGCGGCGACACCAAGGGCGAACAGGCGACCTGGACGCAGATGCAGGCGCACATGAACGCGATTGCCGATGCGCTGGCGGGCGGCATCGCCAAGCAATTCCCGGACAAGGCGAGCTGACGATGACGGCGCTCAGGCAACTCGGTGGCACCCAGCAGCGACTGCTACGACAGTTGCTGATGGCCAGCGAAGGCGCGACGGTGGAATCGTTGTGCGGGCAACTGCGCATCAGCCACAACGCCGTGCGCCAGCACCTGAGCGCCCTGATCGCCCGCGATGTGGTGGAACGCGCGCAGTCGCGGCCGAGCGGTGGCAGGCCGGTGGCCTGCTATCGCCTCACTGACGCAGGCCGTGCACTGTTTCCGCGCAACTACGGCACCATCGCCACGGCCTTGCTCACGCAGTTGCAGGATCGCCTCGGCGACGCGGGCATGGAACAGATGCTGCGCGATCTCGGCCGCGGCCTGGGCAACCAGGAAGTGACGCCACCCGCGGACACGCCGGCGGAGGAGGTGGTGCGGGCGCTCGCGCACAAGCTCGATGCGCTCGGTTATGAAGCCGTTGCCGCCAGGCATGGCGAGGAGTGGCAGGTCGAGGCGTTCAATTGCGTGTTCCACGCGTTGGCGCAGCGGCACCCGCAGGTATGCAAGTTCGACCTGTCGTACATGGAGGCTGCCACCGGGCGGCGCGTGCATCACATGGAGTGCATCGTGCGTGGCGGCCATGTGTGTCGCTTCCGTCTGGGCGTGGTGCTGCCGGACGAAACCACGGCGAAGCGTTGAGTAGCGGCCAGCAAAAAGCCGCCGATGTTTCCATCGGCGGCTCGTGGTTCACCATGCGCGGGTAAGGCTCAGCCCTTCGCCGGCAGGTACGTGTCGAACCACATCAGTGCGCGCTGCAGCACGTCGCGCTGGTGGTCCGGATCGACGAAGTGATGGCCCTCGTTCGGATACACCACCAGCGAGGTCGGCACGCCTTGGGCGCGCAGCGCATGCCAGTACTCGAACGACTGCGGCGCCGGGCATTCCGCGTCGCGGTCGCCCACCACCACCAGCGTCGGCGTCTTCACCTGCTTGATGAAATTGATCGCCGAGCTCTTCGCGTACACGGCCGGGTCGTCGTACACCGAGGCGCCGAAGAACGGCAGCATCCACTGGTCGATCAGGTTCTGGCCGTAGTAGCTCTGCCAGTTGCTGATGCCGGCGCCGGCCACGACCGCGCGGAAACGCTGCGTCTGCGTCGGCACGAACATGCTCATGAAGCCGCCGTAGCTCCAGCCGGTGAGGCCAAGGCGCTTGTCGTCCACCGGCAGTTTCTTCTCGATGGTGTCGATGCCGGCGAGGATGTCGCGCAGGTCGCCGTGGCCGAAGTCCTTGCGGTTGGCCTGCACGTAAGCTTCGCCCTGGCCGAAGCTGCCGCGCGGGTTGGGCATGAACACGAAGTAGCCCAGCGCCGAGAACGGCACGCCGCCGAAGCCCACGCCCGGCCAGCGCGGGATCACCGCGGCCGACGGACCACCGTGCACGGTGACGATCATCGGGTAGGACTTCTTCGGATCGTAGTGGGCCGGATACAGCAGCCAGCCCTGCACATGGTGGCCTTCGTTGTCCCACTCCACCGACTCGGTCCTGCCCCACGCGGGCTTGAGGCCGGCGTTGAGATGGGTGACGGCTGGCGGTGGCGTCTTGCCGAGTTCGCCGGCATGCACTTCCGGCGCGGTGTCGAAGGAACTCTGGATGAAGGCGACGCGAGTCTGGTTGGCCGAGAGCGACAAAGCCATCGAGTCCGAGCCGTCGTGGATGCTCGCCGGCAGCGTGAACAGCGTGACACTCTGCTCCGCCTTGTTGCCGCTGACGCCGTACTCGGCCACTTCGCTTTGGCCGTTGCGCACTTGCGATACCAGCATGTTCCCGCTGGTGCTCCAGGTGAACCACACCGGCGTCACCTTGGTGTCGGGCGTCAGGTTGACCGGTTCGCCGCCGCACGAAGGCACCGCGTAGATGTCGCCGCCGGTGGAACCCTGGTCGCTCATCAGGCCGCCGATGAAGGCGATGCGCTGGCCGTCCGGCGAGAAGCGCGGCAGCGCCATCTGCAGGCCGTGCAGCGAGCCCTTCGCGGTGGCGGGATCGAGCACCATGGTCGCCTTGCCATCGACCTGGGCGTCTTGCACGTAGAGCTTGGCGACCCACCAGTTGTTGTCGCCCGGCGGCGGCGCGCCCACGTAGGCGATGCGCTTGCCGTCCGGTGACCAGCTGAATTCGTAGGCGTAGGTGTTGGCGTCGGTGAGCAGGCGCACGGCACCGCCGGCGGCATCCACCGCCGCCACGCGCTGCACCTCCAGCCCGTCCACGCCGATTTCGCCCGAGGCCGGTTTGGCCGCATAGACGGCGCTGGCGCGACGCGTACCGTTGGGCACGTAGAGGAAGCCGAGCGACTTGCCATCGGGCGACCACGCCAGGTCGTCGCTCATGCCGGGCAACCCGGCCAGGCGCCTGGGGGCGCTCTTGGCCGTCACGTCGACCACCATCAGGTCCTTCTGCTTGCCGCCGCTGGCGCAGTTGGAAACGAAGGCGAGGTGATGCGAATCGGGCGCCCACGCCATATTGCTGGAGGTGCAGCTGCCCGGCTTGCTGTCGCTGATGCGATGCACGTCGCTGCCGTCGATCCTGGCGACCTCGATGCCGTCCTTGCCTTCGGTGCGAACCACCCAGGCGAGCTGCGTGCCATCCGGCGAGAGCTGCACGGCGCTGATCGGATGAACCTTGCCGAGCTCGGTCAGCACTTGTTCGATGCGTGGATCGACCGGGGCGGGGGCGCCGAAGGCGGAAGGCGCCAGTGTGGCGATGAGCACCGGCAGGAGTAGACGCGCGGGCTGGGGCATGGATGTGCCTGTAGCGGTGGAAAGCGTAAACGCTAACAGGCCGTGGCACCCGGGTGTATGTGCAGGAGTGCATGCCTGGCGGGCGCGCCGGCACATCACCAGGCGCAGGATTTTTCGGTGGCGGGCGTACCCCGCGCTGCGCTCCCGCAAACTCAGTGCGCGGCGATCGCCTGCTGCTGGTGCGCGACCTGCACGGCCGCGATCTTGGCCTTGATGGCCGGCATGGCCGCCAATGCGGCGCGCTCGCCTTCGAGGATCGCCTGGTTCCGCTGCTCGAAATCCGCCGCGCCGATCTGGTTCACCTTGGGACGGATCACGATGTCCGCGCGCGCCAGTTCCTGCTCGCCGAGCTTCTGGCCCATGATGCTGATGGACTGCCCGACGATGTTGAACACGCCCTGCGGATTGGTGCCATCGGCCTTGCTGGAGATGTCCACGGCGATCACCACGTCCGCGCCGAGCTGGCGCGCGGCATCCACCGGCACCGGGCTCACCACGCCGCCGTCGATGTAGTGCTTGCCGTTGATCTCCACCGGTTCGAACACGCCCGGCACGCTGCTGGAGGCGCGCACCGCCTGGCCGGTATTGCCGCGCACGAACACCGTGCGCTGCCCGGTTTCCAACTGGGTCGCCACCGCCGCGAACGGCACGGCGAGCTTGTCGAGCGGGCGGTTCTTCACCTGCTGGTTCACGTAGTCCTGCAGCTTCTGGCCTTGCACCACGCCGCCGGAGAACAGCCGCACGTCGCGCAGGTTGCTCTGGTCGAGCGCGTAGGCCGTCTCCTGCAGCCGGAACGGATCCATGCCGCTGGCATAGAGCGAACCCACCACGCTGCCCGCGCTGGTGCCCGCCACCACATCAGGGCGGATGCCGTTGGCCTCCAGCATCTTGATCACGCCGATGTGCGCGAAACCCTTGGCCGCACCGCCGCCGAGGGCCAGGCCGATGCGCAGCTTCACCACCGGCGGCGGCACCAGCGGTGCGGGCGGCGGCGTGGGCTTGGTGGTGCCGAAGCAGGCGCACAGCACGAGGCTGGCGAGCAGGGGCAGGAGCGGGCGGTAGCGGCGGATGGCGGACATGGCTCATGGCGCGGTGGGTGGAATGCGACCGCCTTGTACGAGGTGGTCACTGGCGCGCGAGTGTAAGGCCGCCGAAGGGCGGCGCGCTGTCGGCGCAGGGCGCTTGTTGGGCGCGGCTCAGAAATGCGCCGGCGGGGAGACGACCCGGTCGCCTCCCCGCCTGGGGTCACGCGGCCGCGTCGGCCTCGACGTGGTAGTGCGTGGCCACGTCCACTTCGTTCTTCGAACCGAGGAACACCGGCACGCGCTGGTGCAGGCCGCTCGGCTGGATGTCCATGATGCGCTCGCGACCGGTGGTGGCCGCGCCGCCCGCCTGTTCGACGATGAAGGCCATCGGGTTGGCCTCGTACATGAGGCGCAGCTTGCCGCCCTTGGACTTGATCTTGGCATCCAGCGGGTAGAAGAACACGCCGCCGCGGGTGATGATGCGATGCACGTCGGCCACCATCGAGGCCACCCAGCGCATGTTGAAATCCTTCGCGCGCGGGCCGTCCTTGCCGGCCAGCAGCTCGCCGATGTAACGCTGCATCGGCACTTCCCAGTGGCGCTGGTTCGACATGTTGATGGCGAATTCGGCGGTCTCTTCCGGGATGCGGATGTCGCGGCGGCTGAGGATGAAGCTGCCCACTTCGCGATCCAGCGTGAACTCGTGCGTGCCATGACCGAAGGTCAGCACCAGCACGGTGGCCGGGCCGTACACCACGTAGCCGGCCGCCAGCTGGGTGGTGCCCGCCTGCAGGAAGTGCTCGGCCTTGGGCTCGGTGATGCCATCCGGGCAGCGCAGGACCGAAAAGATCGTGCCGACCGAGATGTTCACGTCGATGTTGGAGCTGCCGTCCAGCGGATCGAACAGCAGCAGGTGGTTGCCCTTGGGATACATGTCGGGAATCGGCTGCGGATCTTCCATCTCCTCCGACGCGCACGCGGCGAGCTGGCCGCCCCAGGCGTTCGCTTCGAGCAGGATCTCGTTGGAGATCACGTCCAGCTTTTTCTGCGCCTCGCCCTGGATGTTGCCGGTGCCGGCCTCGCCCAGCACGCCGCCCAGGGCACCCTTGTTGGTGGCCACGGCGATGCGCTTGCAGGCGCGCGCGACGACCTCGATCAGCAGGGAAAGCTCGGCATTGATATGGCCGGCGCGACGTTCCTCGATCAGGAACTGGATCAGCGAGATGGACTTCATGACGTACCCGCAAGCGTAGGGGCGCCCATTGTCCGGGGAGAACCGCCCGCTTGTCAGCTCAAAAGATGACCAGTGCATTCATCTCCATGTCGTGAAAACCTTTTCGGTCGAACCAGTCACCCGTCACGAGCTCTCTTTTGTAGGAGCGCACCCCGTGCGCGATGGGAGCCCCGCTGTACCTCGCCCGCAAGCTGTCGGCAGTAACGGAGGGGCGGCAGGGTGCAGGCCGATCGCGCACTGGCTGCGCTCCTGCAGGGGGCGGTGTCAGCCCCTGCTGACAACACGTTGGCAGCAGGGGGTCCCCACACTGACGGCCGTCAGAGGAGGGAGTCTTATGCGCGATACGGTGTATTTCCTGGCGTTCGATGGCTTTGCGGACTGGCATGCGGCGCATGCGCTCTGCGAGATCCGCCGCCCGGGCGAATGGCAGTTGAAGACGGTGGGCTTTTCCCTGCAGCCGGTGCTCTCGATGGGCGGGCTGCGCGTGGTGCCCGAGTTGACCCTGGATCGGCTGGACCTGCAGCGGGCGGCGATGCTGATCGTGCCCGGCGGCTATCTGTGGGAACACGGGCATGGCGAAGAAGCGGTGGACGCGGTGCGCCGCGTGCATGCCGCCGGCGCGCCGGTGGCCGCCGTCGACAGCGGGGTGCTGGTGCTGGCCCGGGCCGGCTTGCTGGATGCCTGCCGTCATACCGGCAGCTGGCCCGGGCACATCGGCGCCCACGTGCCGGGTTATGCGGGCGCCGATCAATTCGATCCGACCGTGTTGGCCGTCAGCGACGGCGGCACGATCACCGCGAGCCAGCTCGGCAGCGTGGAGTTCGCCCGCGAGGTCATCCGCACGCTCGATCTCTACAACCCCAGTGACCGCGAGCACTGGTACCGCCTGTTCAAGCACGCCCTGCCGCCGCCGTGGTGCGCAGGCGACGCCGCCACCGCCGTGGCGGCCTGACGAAAGGAGGATGTCATGCCGTTCCCGATCGGAAAGATCCTGATGGCCTACCGTCCGCTCTATATGCGCGGCCTGTTGATGGATGGCCAGTACACGCTGCCCGCCACGACGCGGCAACCGGCTGCCGGCAAGCGCGGGAAGACGCCCAGCACCGAGGTGAAGACCGAGCGCATGCCCAAGGTCATCGCCGGCAAGCCGTTGCACGGAGCCATGCCATGAGCCGCGTCTACCACGGCAGTTGCCACTGCGGCGCCGTGCGCTACGAAGCCGAGTTGGACCTGGCGTCGGGCACGGGGCGCTGCAACTGCTCCATCTGCCGCAAGCTGCGCTTCTGGGGCGCCATGGCCAAGCCCGAAACGTTCCGCCTGCTCAGCGGCGAAGATGCGCTCACCGACTACCAGTTCAACACCAGGAGCGCGCACAACCTGTTCTGCCGCCATTGCGGCGTGCACGCGTTCCATCGCGGTTACGTGGAGCAGATCGGCGGCGCCTACGTGTCGGTCAACGTGGCCTGCCTCGACGATGTGAGTGATGAGGAATGGGCAGCGGCGCCGGTGCGTTATGCCGATGGCCGCGACAACCACTGGCGCGAAACGCCAGCGGTGACAAGCTACCTGTGATCCACCACGAGGATGGCCGTCATGACCACGCCACGCGTCACCTTCTATCACGCACCCAACAGCCGCTCCGGCGGCACCCGCGCGCTGCTCGAGGAGCTTGGTGTCGAGTACGACATGCACGTGCTCAACTTCAGGCACAACGAGCAGCGCCAGCCGCCGTACACGGACGTGAATCCGATGGGCAAGGTGCCGGCCATCTGGCACAACGGCGGCCTCGTCACCGAGCAGCCGGCGGTGTACCTGTACCTGGCGGATCTGTATCCGGAAAAGGGACTCGCGCCAGCCACGGGCGATCCACTGCGCGGGCCGTACTTGCGCTGGATGGTGTTCTACGGTTCGAGTTTCGAGCCCGCGCTGGTGGACCGTGCGATGAAGCGCGAACCGGTGCAGCCGTCGACCTGTCCGTACGGCGACTGGGACACCATGTTCAACACGCTGGTAGCGCAGCTGGAACGCGGGCCGTACATGCTGGGCGAACGCTTCAGTGCCCTCGACGTGTTGTGGGGAAGCGCGCTGCGCTGGACCACGATGTTCAAGCTGGTGCCGGAACTGCCGGTGATCACGTCGTACGTCCAGCGCATCGCGTCCCGTCCGGCGATCCAGCGCGCCACGGCGCTCGATGCCGAGCTGGCGGCGGCACAGGCGGCGTGAGCCTCATGGTTGACGCGTACGTTTCCGGCCGCCATCCCCACGCGAGCGGGAGCCCGGCGCCTGTCGTCCCCGCAGGTGGCGCCGAGGCCGGCGGGCTCTTCCTTGCGCAGGGATGACGGCCACGGTGACGGTCGAGGGTTCGTCCGCATGATTTCCCGCATCCGTGACTCCCGGCGCTGGCCGTGGCCCAGTCGGTCGGCCATCATGCACCGATGCGTCGTGCCGACCGACTCTTCCTCATCATCCACGCCCTGCGCGGGCGCCGCACGGCGCTGCAGGCGCGCCAGCTCGCCGGCACGCTCGGCGTCTCGCTGCGCACCGTCTACCGCGACGTGGCCGACCTGCAGCTTTCGGGCGTCCCCATCGAAGGCGAAGCCGGCGTCGGCTACCTGCTGCGCAAGGGTTCGGATATCCCGCCGCTGATGTTCACCGCCGACGAACTCGAATCGCTGGTGGTCGGCACACGCTTCGTGCGTGCATTCGCCGGGCAGAAGCTGGCCGAAAGCGCGCAGGCCGCGCTGCTGAAGATCGAGGCCGTGTTGCCCGCCGAGTTGCGCGATCGCGCCACGCGCACACGCATCTATGCGCCGATCTGGCGCGACCAGACCAAGACGGATTTCGCCGCCCTCATCGACCGCCTCAACGCCGCCATCACCGACAGCCAGGTGCTGCGCCTGGAATACGCCGACGAAGCCGGTCGCGAAAGCACGCGCGAGGTGGAACCGTTGTGCCTCGCCTTCTGGGGCGGCGCGTGGACGCTCGGCACCTGGTGCCGGTTGCGCGTGGGCTTCCGCAACTTCCGGCCGGATCGCATTCGCGGTTGCACGATTACCGGCGAGCGGTATGGCAGCGAGGAGGGGCGAAACCTCGACGCCTATCTGCAGGCGATGCGCGGGTATTACGAGGGGATGGAAAGCTGAGGACAGCGCCTGCAGGGGCGGCGTGTGGACACAGGGTCGATTCCTCTTCCCGCATGTCACCTCGCCATCCACTGGCAAGCTGCTCGCATCGCCCTCCCTGTAGGAGCGCACCCTGTGCGCGACAGCCTTTCGCGCCGGTCTGCACCTTCGTCGTTTCGATGCATGAAGATTTCCGATGCTGTCGTTGCCGGGCTTCTGCGACCGGGCTCGCCTGCGGCGGGCTTCCGCCCTCCTGCCGGAGGCCGGGTCACTTTCTCTTGCTTGCCCAAGAGAAAGTAACCAACGAGAAGGGCCCCCCGCGTGGCGCTGTCTGGGCGTTGCCCAGCCAGTGCGTGAGGGGCGGCCGGGCTTTTCGACCGGGCTCCTGCCCGGACGAAAAGTGCCCGACATCCGTGTCGGGCACCCCTGCGGGGCCTGATCGTCCACCCCTCACCGCCCCACAGGGGTTGGTTGAAGGCTCGTGCCGCTGCGCGACACATCGCGTCGCGATGCCGGTGGCTGCGGTTCGTTGTGGGAGCGCACCCTGTGCGCGACCGCGGACTGACAGGGTTGCCTCGATTTGCGATGGTCGCGACGACGCAAGGCCAAGGTGCGTTGCAACGTGGCGGTCGCGCACTGGGTGCGCTCCTACAGAGGTAGGAAGGAACTTCGCGAGCCCCACCCCTCACCCCAGCCCTCTCCTCGCTCCTCAACGCCGCGACCATCCATGGCCGCTCCCCGCGTGCCCCGCAGGGGAGAGGGAGAAAAACGGCGATGCGGCGCGAATAGATTCCCTCACGGCTCAACGACGTTGCCTTGAGTCCTCTTCGCTACGACGCATTGCGGTGTAGCGGCTCCGTTCGAGGTAGTAACGAGCCCATCCTGATTGACCTCGGTCGGCCGACGCTTCTGTTCCTCGTACTGCTATGAGCCTTGGCTCTCAAGGCCATTTTCTTTGGGTTACTTTTCTTTTGGGCCAGCAAAAGAAAAGTGACTCGAGCGCCGGCAGGGGATCGAAACGCCCGCCGCGTAGGCGGCACCCTGGCGACAGCATGGCAACCGAAGGCAACACCCCGCTCTCACAAGAACCACAACCATGCAGCCCATCGCGAAAGGCTGTCGCGCACAGGGTGCGCTCCTACAAGGGCAGGGGATCAAACGCCCGCCGCGTAGGCGGCACCCTGGCGACAGCATGGCAACCGAAGGCAACACCCGCGCTCTCAAAAGAACCACAACCATGCAAACCGGCCCGAAAGGCCATCGCGCACAGGGTGCGCTCCTACAGTGGGGCACGACGCGGCCACGCATCCCCCAAACAGAAAAGAGACCCGCTCCAACCGCTTCAGTTACCCTCACTCCGCCATTTGCGCCGGAGCCACCGATGCCCGCGACCGAGAACCCCAACGTTGCCCCCGCCTGGCATCTGGACCTCGTCTCCGGCCTGTCCATCGCCGGCCTCCTGCTTCCAGAGGCAGTGGCGTACTCCGGCATCGCCAACCTGCCGCCGCAGGCGGGCGTGATCGCGCTCTTCGTGGGCCTGGTCAGCTATGGCCTGCTGGGACGCAGCCGCTATGCGATCGTTTCCGCTACTTCATCGTCGGCTGCCGTGCTGGCGGCGGGCACCTTGGCGTTGGCGGGCGGTGACAACGTCTCGCGCGCCGCGATCGGCGCCACGCTGGTGCTGCTGGCGGGCGTGTGTTTCCTGATTGCCGGCGCCGCGCGGCTGGGCGGTCTCTCGCACCTGATCGCGCGGCCGGTGCTGCGCGGTTACACCTTCGGCCTCGCCTGCGTGATCGCGCTGAAGCAGCTGCCCCACTTGTTCGGCGTGGCGGACGTGCATGGCGATTTCGTGCCCAAGCTGCTGGTGGACCTGGCCGGCGTGTCTACGCAGATGAAGCTGGCCTCGGTCGGCACCGGCGTGCTCGCGCTGGCGTTGCTGTTCGTTGGCGAGCGATGGCGGCGATTGCCGGGCAGCCTGGCGGTGATCGTGCTGGGCGTGGTGGCTGCGGGGTGGCTCCAAGGGCAGGGCGTGACGCTGACCGGGCGTATCGACCTGGCCCAGGCGTTGGGCTGGCCGAGCTGGCCGCAAAGCGGGCAATGGCTGCCCAGCGTGGAACTGGCGGCGGCGCTGCTGCTGATCCTCTACGCGGAGTCGTACAGCTCCATCCGTGGCTTTGCGCTCAAGCACGGCGACAAGGTCGAGCCCAATCGCGACCTGCTCGTGCTGGGCATCGCCAACGTGGTTTCAGGCGCATTGCATGGCATGCCGGTTGGCGCAGGCTATTCCGCCACATCGGCCAACGAAGCGGCGGGCGCGCAATCGCGTTGGTCCGGCCTTATCGCGGCGGCCACGGTGCTGTTGCTGGTGGTGTTCGCGTTGCGCTGGATCGAGCGCATCCCGCAGCCGGTGCTGGCGGCAATCGTGATCCACGCGGTGAGCAAGTCGTTGCGCCTGTCGACCTTCGCGCCGTATCTGCGCTGGCATCGCGATCGGCTGGTGGCGCTGGCGGCCGTGTTGGCGGTGCTGTCGCTGGGCATCCTCAACGGCCTGCTGTTCGCCATCGCCTTCAGCCTGGTGATGCTGTTGCGGCAGTTGGCAACGCCGCGGCTATGCGTGCTGGGCCGCCTCGCCGAGGGCCACGACTTCGTGGATATCGCCCTGCGTCCCGAGGCGGTGCCGCCGCCGGGCATGCTCATCGTCCGTCCCGAGGAACCCTTGTTCTTCGCCAACGCTGAAGCCGTATTCGTGCAGGCGCGCCATCGTGTCGAGGCGCAGCAGGGCCTGCACCGGGTGATCCTGAGCCTGGAGGAATCGCCGGACCTCGACGGCACCGTGCTCGAATCGCTGGGCGATTTCGTCAGCTGGCTGGCCGCTCGCGGCATCGAGTTGCGCGTGGCACGATTGAAGGACGATGCCCGCGATGCGCTGATGCGCATGGCGCTACCCCAGCTTCCGCCACAGGCGCTGGACGACTGGAGCGTAGAGGATGCCGTGTTGGCACCATCGCCCACTTCTACTCCGGACAAGGGAAATTCGTAGTGACGCCATCCATCCGCATGACCTGGCTGGCCGCGGCCGCCCTCGCCGTCGTCGCGCCCGCCTTCGCCGCACAGGACGCCGCCGCCCGCTTCAAGCAGATCTATGACGCCGAATGGGCGTGGCGCAACGGCCAGTCCGGCATCGCATCCTCCGGCGAGGCGCAGCCCAACGGCGGGCGGTTGGACAATGTGGATGCCGCCAGCCAGCAGAAGCGGCAGGACTACTGGCAGAAGGTGCTGAAGGATCTCGACGGCGTCGACGTGAAGCAGCTGTCGCCGGAAGACCAGGTCAACTACGCGATCTACCGCGCGCAGATCCAGAACCTGCTCGCCGTGCAGACGTTCAAGCAGTGGCAGATGCCGTTCAACAGCGACTCGGCGTTCTGGAGCGACCTCGGCTACGTGCTCGAAGGCGACAACCTGCGTACCGCGCAGGACTACCACCATTACATCGAGCGCCTGGGCCAGGTGCCGTCTTACTTCAGCCAGCAGATCGACAACATGCGCGACGGCCTCGCGCGCGGCTTCAGCGTGCCGCGCGAAGTGCTCAACGGCCGTGACGTGTCGATCGCCTCGGTGGCCGAACTCAAGGATCCGACCAAGAGCAGCTTCTACAAGCCGTTCGAGAAGATGCCCACCTCGATCGCGCCCGCCGAGGCGGCGAAGCTGCAGGACGAGGCGAAGCAGGCGATCGGCGGCAAGGTGATCCCGGCCTACGGCACCCTGCTCACCTTTTTCCGCAACGAATACGTGCCCAAGGCGCGCACCACGCTGGCCGCCGAGGCCATGCCCGACGGCAAGGCGTGGTACCGCCAGCAGATCATCGAATACACCACGCTCGATCTCGATCCCGACACCATCCACAAGGTGGGCATGGACCAGGTGGCGAAGATCCACGCCGAGATGGTGAAGACCATGCAGGAGACCGGCTTCAAGGGAAGCTTCCCGGAATTCCTGCACTTCCTGCGCACCGACCCGCAGTTCTACGCCAAGACGCCCGACGAACTGCTGATGCGCACCGCCTGGGTGGCCAAGCAGGTGGACGCGCAGCTGGGCAAGCAGTTCGGCCGGTTGCCGCGCCAGCGCTTCGCCATCGTGCCGGTGCCGGCGGACATCGCGCCGTACTACACCTCGGGCCGCGGCGGTGCCGGCAGCTATCTGGTCAACACCTACGACCTGCCGTCGCGCCCGCTCTACAACATGCCCGCGTTGACCCTGCACGAATCCGCGCCCGGCCACTCGCTGCAGCTGGCGCTGGCGGCGGAGCAGAAGGGCCAGCCGGCGTTCCGCCGCGAGGGCTACATCTCCGCGTTCGGCGAAGGCTGGGGCCTGTATTCCGAATACCTCGGCAACGAAATGGGCATCTACAAGACGCCCTACGACCGCTTCGGCTATCTGACCTACCAGATGTGGCGCGCGTGCCGCCTCGTCGTCGACACCGGCATCCATCACCTCGGCTGGACGCGCCAGCAGGCGATCGACTTCATGACGCAGAACACCGCGCTGTCCGACCGCGAGATCGCCAACGAAGTCGATCGCTACATCAGCTGGCCGGGCCAGGCACTGTCCTATGAGCTGGGCTACCTGAAGATGTTGGAGTTGCGCCAGAAAGCCGAACAGGCGCTGGGCACCAGGTTCGACGTACGCCACTTCCACGACACCATCCTGCAGCTCGGCTCCGTGCCATTGCCGGTGTTGGAAAAGCGCATCGACCGCTTCATCGCCGACGGCGGCCCCGAGCCGGACTTCGGTTGCGATTGCGCCAAGCCGAAGGCCCCGTAGTCACGGCACGTCTTCCTCTCCCCGCCGACGCACGCGGGGAGCGGCCATGGATGGCCGCGGCTTTGAGGAGCGAGGAGAGGTCCGGGGTGGGGAGCGGGTACTCGCGGCTGGGCTTCCCCTCGTGCCTTTCCGTCAGGGCTTCAGCGCCGCCGCTTTGCCGGTTTCCACAAACTGCTGCAGCCGCCCCAGTTGCGCCATCAGCACGCCATCGACGTTCGGCGCGAGCTGGTCCAGCGCACTGCTGCCCGAGCCATTCACGCGATACTCGAACTGCAGCGTGGTGCCATCGCCCGCCGGCTTGAGGGCAAACGTCATCACCCCCTGCACGGCCATGCCTTGCAGCGGCCCGAGCGCCGACTCCAGCCGCAGCAGATGCCCCGGATTCGCCCAGATCACCCGGCCATGCGCCACGCTCTGCGCGCCCCAGCGTTCGCAGAAGCAACCGCCCGCCGACGGCTGCATGCTGAGGTTGGCGGCATCGCCCGAATAGGTGTGTTCGCTGTCCCACCAGTGACCGATATCGGTCAGCGCCGCGTAGACCTTGTCGGGTGATGCGTGGATCGTGCGCGTGTTGACGATCAGCAGGTGATCCGCGCCGGAATCCTTTACCTCGGCATGACCGCCCAGGGCGGGCACGAGGCTGGCGACGGCGAGCAGAAACAGGGCGCGCATGGTGTTCTCCCGCAGGAAAGGCGGCCGGAGTATGCGCGGGACGCGCGACGCCAGACATAGGCTGGTCGGCGTACCGGTTCCAGGGCGGGTTACCCGCTTGCCGGGCGAGGTTGGTTCTTAGGGGTGCTGGCGAAAACTTCACCAATACAGTATATTGACATCAAGCTTTATACGGAGAGTTTGCCATGGCTGCACATCTCCAGTCCGACACCATCCCGGCGACCGACCTGAGCGGTCCCGCCTTGCGCGCCTTCTTCAACCTGGCCGAACGCTGGAACCTGCGCATTGCCGACCAGCGGCGCCTCCTGGGCGACCCGCCGGAATCCACCTTCTACAAGTGGAAGCGCCTGCAGGAAGGCACGCTGGGTCGCGACACGCTCGAACGCATCAGTTATCTGCTGGGCATCTGGAAGGACCTGCAGATCCTGTTCCCCGACGCGCAGCAGGCCGATGGCTGGGTGCACCGCGCCAACCAGGCGCCGTTGTTCGCAGGACAGTCGGCATTGCAGCGCATGCTGTCCGGCAACGTGGCCGACCTCTATGTGGTCCGCCAGTACCTGGATGCCCAACGCGGCTGAGGCGGCTCGTCCTTCCTTGACGCATGCATCGCCGGTCATTGGGAACGTCGTCGCACAGGCGACGCGATCAGTCTTCGCTTACGGCGAAAGACGCTGCGGCCCACGTCGCAACCCTCGATACGCCGGCCAGCCATACTCTCTTCTTCTGGCAGACCGCGTGAGAAGCACTCGTCATGGCAGACAATCCACCGCTGAAGCGCATCCGCTGGAACCAGGCCTATCGCATCGTTCCCAGTCGTTTTCCGCCTGTCGGCGTATTCGACCGCATTGCCGAACCAGGTGACCTGGACGCGCTGTTTGCCATCGAAGCGTTGACCAACCCACGCCTGCGCACCGAGCTGGGGCAACTGAACCTGGTGCCGAAGGAGCGCCGCATCAGTGGTCCCGGTACGACACCGGTAATGGCCGCGTTTACCCATCTCAATCCCGAAGGCAGCCGGTTTTCCGACGGCAGCTGGGGCGTGTTCTACGCCGGCCACAGCGTTGCGACCGCGGTGGAGGAAACCGTCTACCACCGCGAACGCTTTCTCGCGGCCACCGCGGAACCGCCGTGCGACATCGAGATGCGCTGCTATCGCACCAGCATCCACGGCAAGCTGCATGACCTGCGCGGTCATTGGAAGGCCGAGCACGATCCCGACGACTACGGCGCGGGTGTCGCCCTGGCGCGGCGGCTGCGCAAAGAAGGCTCCGATGGACTCGTCTACGACAGCGTGCGCCATCGAGGTGGTGAATGCGTCGCGGTGTTCTATCCCGACCGCGTCGCGCCTTGCGTGCAGGCGCAGCACCTGATGTATCGCTGGGACGGCAAGCGCATCGCCCAGGTGCTCACCGTCGACGAATGGAAGCGCGGTTGACGCGCACACAAAAGAAAGGGCCTCCCATGACGGGAGGCCCACCCGGCATCCTTGCCGGAAGTCCTTTCCAAGGAAATCAGAAGCGGTAGCCGAGGCTCACGCCGTACACGATGGGATTGATCTTGGCGGTGCCGACCTTGGCGCCGTTGACGTGCACATCGCTCTCGATGTCGACCCAGCGCAGGTCGGCGGTGAAGATCCACTTGGGGTTGATCTTCACGTCGATGCCGGCATGCGCGGCCACGCCCCAGCTGTTGTCGATGCTGACGCTGGCGCCCTTGAGCGCACCGGCGCCCTTGGTGTCGAAGAAATTGGTGTAGTTGACGCCAACGCCGATGAAGGGTGACACCTGGCTGTCAGGGATGAAGTGGTAGTTGAGGCCCAGCGTCGGCGGCAGTTCCTTGGTCTGTGCCACCTTGCCGACGCCCGAGAGCTTCACGTCGTGCTGGAAAGGCCAGGCGGCCAGCAGGTCCACGCCGAGATTGGGCGTGATCATGTATTCGATGCTGCCGGTGGGACGCACGCTGGTGCTGACCGACGAGCGGGCGCCGGCAAGGGTGCCGTTGTGGCTCTTGGGATCGACGGCGTGCGCGCCGAAGCGTACGACCCAGTTGTCGTTGCTGTCGGCATGGGCGGCGGGAGCGGCAACGGTGCCAAGGGCCGCGGCGATGACGAGGGGAAGCAGAACTTTCATGGGGCTCATCCGTGTTGTATCGAACGAGTCCATGCTCGTGAGAATTTCGTTGTGCGGTTTTGACTTGAATCAAGCGCGACTAGGGCATACCGACGCATGCCGAGCAGCATGCAGAAAAGAAAAAGCCCGCCGGACAGCGGGCTTTTCGTGTTGAACCGCGTGATACGCGCTCAGGTGTCGGCGTTGGTCGCCCAGCCCTCGCGGTTGCCGCGCGTGAACACGCGGTCGCCGTCGAGCACGTCGCCGGCAGCATGCGGGGTCTCCTCGCGAAGCTTGGCGTAGATCGGCGTGAAGTCGGGGCGCGTGGCGTCGAACAGCTGCTCGAAGCTGTCGATCACGAAGTAGGTCTGCTGGTACGTGTCGATGCGGTAGCGCGTGCTCATCACGCGTTCGAGGCCGAAGCCGATGCGGTTGGGCGAGGGCGAGTCGAGCGAGTAGATCGATTCGCCCTTGGAGCTGACGATGCCCGCGCCGTAGATGCGCATGCCGTCCTTGGTGTTGATCAGGCCGAACTCCACCGTGTACCAATACAAGCGCGTGAGGTTCATCAGTGCTTCGGGGCCGATCGCGAACGCCTTCATGCCACCGCGGCCGTAGGCCTGCATGTAGTCGGCGAAGACCGGGTTGAGCAGCAGCGGCACGTGGCCGAACAGGTCGTGGAACAGGTCGGGTTCGCTGAGGTAGTCCAGCTGGTCGGGCTTGCGGATCCACCAGCTCACCGGAAAGCGGCGATGAGCCAGGTGGTCGAAGAAGACTTCATCGGGCAACAGACCTTCCACGGCGACCAGTTCCCAGCCGGTGGTCTCGCCCAGCACCTTGTTGAGGTCGGCGAACTTCGGGATGCCGCCGTCGCCCAGGCCAAAGCGCTCCACGCCATCGAGGAACTCCTGGCAGGCCCGCCCGGGCAACAGCTCGCGCTGGCGTTTGTACAGGGTGTCCCACACGTCGTGGTCCGTGGCCGTGTAATCCGCCCACGGCTGCTCGACCACGCCGGTGGCATATACCGGCACGTAGCCACGGTCGGTCTGGTGGTGTTCGACGCGGCGAGGGGGGGTGTTCATGGCGGGTTCCTGGCGGGAGGCCGGATGAAGGCTGTGGCGTCAGCATAGGGCCGAACCCGCGCACGAAGATTGTTTTATTGCTCTCTGCCGGGTCAAATGAGCAATAATATTGTGCGATGGGTCGCTAACCTGAGCATTTATTGCCATGCCGAACCTGGACCGTACTGACCTGCGTATTCTTGCGGTGCTTCAGAGCGATGGTCGCATCACCAATGCCGAACTGGCCGAGAAGGTCAGCCTGTCGCCCTCGGCCTGCCTCAGGCGCGTGCAGCGGCTGGAGTCGGAGGGCATCCTCACCGGCTACAGCGCCCAGGTGGACCCGCAGGCCGTGGGCCTGGGCCTGCAGGCCTTCGTGCGCGTCCAGCTCACCAAGCATGAAAGCGCAGCGGTGGAGCGCTTCGTGGAGCTGGTCAACGGCTGGGACGAAGTGGTGGCCTGCTATGCGCTCACCGGCGACATGGACTACCTGCTGCACGTCTTCGTGGCGGACCTGCAGGATTTTTCGAGATTCCTGCTTGACCGGCTGTTGAACGCGGCAGGCGTGGCTGACGTCAATTCCAGCTTTGTCCTGCGTACAGTGAAGCGATCGGCTGCTTTACCGCTGAATCCTGTGGAACGCTGAGGCACGGAAGTGGGGCACAGGATCGCCCCGACTAACGCTAAACTAACTGGACTGATGAGTACCCACACCGTTTCCGCTCCGGCCCGCCGAGACCCCATGCGACCCCTGCGTTACGCCTGGCGCGTACCGCTCCTGCTGCTGCACGTGGTGCTGGGCATCCTGCTGTGCGGATGCGTCCTTACCTGGAATCGCGACGCGGTGATGCGGAACGGCCGCGAGCCGTTCCCGCATCGCATGATCCGCTGGTGGTCCACCGCGCTGCTGCGCATCTTCGGCCTGCGCTCCGTGCGCGTGGGCACGCCGCTGGCGGACCCGGCGCTGTTCGTGGCCAACCACACCTCGTGGATCGACATCGAGTTGCTGCACAGCCAGCGCGCGGCCTGTTTCGTGGCCAAGGCGGAGATCGCCAGCTGGCCGCTGGTGGGCTGGCTGGCGTCGGCCGGCGGCACGATCTTCCATCGTCGCGGCAGCAACCATTCGCTGGCGGCGGTGATGCAGGTGATGGTGGAGCGCTTGCGCGGCGGACGCTCGGTGGCGGTGTTCCCCGAGGGCGGTACCGGCCACAACGGCGTGCTGCGCGTGTTCCATGCGCGCATCTTCCAGGCCGCGCTGGACGCCGGGGTGCCGGTGCAGCCGGTCGCGCTGCGCTTTGCGCGCGACGGGCGCCGCGTGGTCGACGCGGGCTTCCGCGAGCACGAGAACTTCATGCAGAACTTCCTGCGCCTGCTCGGTGAAGCGCCGCTGGACGCGGAGGTGCATTTCCTCGAGCCCGTGCCGGCCACGCCGGACGCGCGCCGCCGCATGGCGGAGCTGTCGCGCGAACGCATTGCCCTGGCGCTGGAAGACCAGCCGACCAACGACACCCGCGCATGACTCTGCCGAAGGGAAAGGATTTCCTGCCGCCATGGCCGCTGCGCAGCGGCCACATCCAGACCATGTTGTCCTCCAGCGGCGTGCGGCGCGTGCTGTTGCCCAAGGCGGCGCAGACGGTGATGGATGGCGCCGAGCCGGTGATGGTGGACGGCGGCGACGGCGTGCGCCTCACTGGCGCCTACACGGCGCAGAAGGCCAAGCCGCAGTCGCGCGGCCTGGCCGTGCTGTTCCACGGCTGGGAGGGCAGCGTCGATTCGACCTATGTGCTGCAGACCGGCAGCCGCCTGCTTGCCGACGGCTGGGACATCTTCCGCCTCAATTTCCGCGACCACGGCGACAGCCATCACCTCAACGAAGCGCTGTTCCACTCGTGCCGCATCGATGAAGTAGTGCATGCGCTGTGCGATATCGCGCAGCGCTATCCGAGCCGGCCGATGGCGCTGGCGGGTTTCTCGCTGGGCGGCAACTTCGCCTTGCGCGCCGCCCTGCGGGCACCGGCGGCAGGCTTGTCGTTGAGCTATGCGCTGGCGGTGTGCCCGATCATCGACCCCAGCGAGGGCCTGTTTTCGCTGGAGGCTACCGCGCCCTGGTTCTACCAGGCGTACTTCATGCACAAGTGGCGCCGTTCGCTGCAGGCCAAGCAGGCCGCGTTTCCGCAGCAGCAATACTTCGAGTTGTCCGAGCTCAGGCAGAACCTGCGCGGCCTTACCGCGTCGCTGGTGGCGCGCCATACGGATTTCGTTTCGCTGGAAGCCTATCTGGACGGCTATTCGGTGGCCGGTCGCGCGCTCGCCGACCTGCATGTGCCGGCGACGATCCTCACCGCGCGTGACGACCCCGTGATTCCGGTTGACGCCTTCGACAAGCTGGACCTGCCGGCCAATGTGGAGCTGGATATCTCCACCTATGGCGGCCATTGCGGCTTCATTCGCGGCTGGGACATGACCAGCTTCACGGACGAGTACATCGCCGCGCGATTCAACGCGGTCGCATCGTAGTATGGCCCCGCCGGCGGTGGCCTTTGGCAGGCCGCCGTGGTCGTGCCGTTGCGCGCGGCCTCGCGATGGCGCTGCATCCGCGCAGCGCCCGCCGCGCGAGCGACTATGCCATGAGGGAGAATGGAGATGGCCATGCATGCCAAGGGCACCTTCGAGGTGAAGATCACGCCGCAATCCTTTGCGGAGGGCGTGGGCGATCCCAGCGTCGGCCGCATGGCGATCGAGAAGCAGTTCAAGGGCGACCTGGAGGGCGTCGGTCGCGGACAGATGCTTGCCGTGGGCACGGCCGTCGACGGTTCCGCCGGCTACGTGGCGATGGAGCGTGTCCAGGCCGTGCTGCATGGCCGCGAGGGCAGCTTTGCGCTGCAACACAGCGGCGTCATGAACCGCGGCGCGCCGCAGCTGTCGATCACCATCGTGCCCGATTCGGGTACCGACGGACTGAGCGGCATCGCCGGCGTACTGACCATCCGCATCGCCGATGGCGTGCATCACTACGAGCTGGCGTACTCGCTGCCTGACGTCGCGTAGCCAAGTGGTTGCGTGGCGGTCGTTTTCCGCGCTCCGTGCGATCGGCAGCAGGCATCCGCCAGGCACGGCCATCATTCGGTCGTGGAAGGCAGGCGGCCGGCGCGCTACGCTTCAGCCTTTCCGTCAGCGGGAAGCTTGCTCATGCGTCGCTGGATGTTCGCACTGCTTGGCCTCCTGGCCGTCCACACGGCCAATGCGGCGCCGCAGCTGGACAAGCTCACGCTGCCCAAGGGTTTCCACGTCGCCATCTACGCGGACGATGTGGCGAACGCGCGCGAGATCGCGCTGGGCGCGAAGGGTACCGTCTTCGTCGGCTCCAACGATGCCGGCAAGGTCTATGCGCTGACCGACAGCACCGGCAGCGGCCATGCCGACAAGGTGCGCGTGGTGGCCAGCGGCCTCCAGTTGCCGGTGGGCGTCGCGTTTCGCAATGGCGATCTCTACATTTCCGCGGTCAGCAAGATCCTCGTGCTGCGCGACATCGAGAACCACCTGGATGATCCGCCGAAGCCGCAAGTGGTGTACGACAAGTTTCCGACCGAAACGCACCACGGCTGGAAGTTCATCGCGTTTGGCCCCGACGGCAAGCTCTACGTGCCGGTCGGCGCGCCGTGCAACATCTGCGACAAGGGCAAGGACTACGCCAAGATCACCCGCATGAATGCCGATGGCAGCGGCCTGGAAGATGTCGCCTACGGCGTCCGCAACACGGTCGGCTTCGATTGGCAGCCCGGCACCAGGCAGATGTGGTTCACCGACAACGGGCGCGACCTGCTGGGCGACGAGGTGCCCAGCGACGAGCTCAACCGCCTGTCGCGCACCGGCGAGCACTTCGGTTATCCGTATTGCCACCAGGGCGACATCCTCGATCCCGAGTTCGGCAAGGGCAAGAACTGCAAGGACTATGCGCCGCCGGTGCTGAAGCTGGGCGCGCACGTCGCGTCGCTGGGGCTGCGCTTTTACGAAGGCAAGCAGTTTCCGGCCGGCTACAAGGGCGCGATCATCATTGCCGAGCACGGTTCGTGGAATCGCACCAGGAAATCCGGCTATCGCGTGATGACGGTGCGCCTCCATGGCGACAAGGTCGTTGCCTACGAACCGCTGATCGAAGGCTTCGAGCAGAACGAGACGGCCTGGGGCCGGCCCGCCGACGTGCAGCCGCTGCCCGATGGCAGCGTGTTGGTGAGCGACGACCTTGCCGGCGCGGTCTATCGCGTGACGTACCAGCCCTGACGCAGGGTCGCGTCCGCTACGATCGGCAGGACACCTTTCGAGACTTCGCAGGAGAACCACCGTGCAATTGCGCAGCGACAACTTCCGCCATGGGCAACCGATCCCGCCAGCCAACGCGTTCTGCAAGATCGGGCAGCCGGTGGCGCTCTCGGACAACCTGAGCCCGAACCTGGCGTGGAAAGACGCACCGCTGGCGACGCGCTCGTTCGTGCTGATGTGCATCGACTTCGACGTGCCGAGCAAGCCCGACGACGTCAACCAGGAAGGCCGCACCGTGCCGGTGGACCTGCCGCGCGTGGAATTCGTGCACTGGCTGATGGCCAACATCCCTGTCGAATGCGGCGAACTGGCGGAGGGCGCCTGCAGCGACGGCATCGTGGCGCATGGCAAGCGCGCGCCGTACGGTCCGCCGGGCAGCGTGCAAGGCCTCAACGATTACACCGGCTGGTTCGCCGGCGATGCGGACATGAAGGGCGAATACCTGGGCTACGACGGCCCGTGCCCGCCGTGGAACGACTCGCTGGTGCACCACTACCACTTCCGCCTGTACGCGCTGGACGTGGAACACCTGAAGCTCGCCGATGGCTTCACCATCGCCGAGCTGAGGTCCGCGATGGACGGCCATGTGCTGGCGGAAGCGGAATTGATGGGCACGTATACGCTCAATCCCGCGCTCGCCTGAACAGCGTGAACGAAACCCAACATGGCGCGGACGAGCCTGGATTTTCACGCCCGCAAGGCATGCGCTGTGGATGAATGACACGGGGCGAAGCACTGCCCCGTCAAGAGGAAAGCCCCATGCTGCATTACGCCTTGGTATTTCTGGTCATCGCCATCATCGCGGCCCTGTTTGGTTTCACAGGTATCGCCGGCACGGCAGCCGGCATTGCCAAGATCCTGTTCATCATCTTTTTGATCCTCGCCGTGATCGCCTTCTTTCGCCGCGCTAGCTGATCCAGGGACGTATCGGGGCTCGCGGGCCCCGATACGCACAGGCCAGTGCGGCTCTATCGCATAACGCTCACCGGAGAATGTCATGAACAAGCAGGTCCAGGCGCCAGGAGACGTCGGCAATACGGCCGCCGAGCGTATTGAAGATCGCGCCGAACGCATCAAGCAGGCCACCTCCAGCGCGGTGACGAACACCAAGGAAGCCGTCGAGCGCGCTGCCGACCATGTCGAGGAAAGCCTGCATCGCGCCACCGACAAGGCCGCCGACGCCGCCACGCGTGCCACCGAGAAGGCCGACGAATATCGCCAGCGTGGACGCGAAGCCTACGACGATGCCGTCGATCGCGCCGACGAATGGCTGGATCGCGCACGCGAGTACGTTCGCGAGAAGCCCGTGCAGTCCGTGGCGATCGCGCTTGGCGCAGGCTGGCTGCTTGGTCGCATACTTCGTCGCTGACGCGACGAGGGCAACGGATGGATCAGACCGACAGCGGCAGCAACGCGGGGGCACCCGATGAAATACCGGCTCCAGCCCCACCGCCCGGTCTGCTCGACGATCTGGGGCGGTTCGGCCGTGCCCTCCACCGGTTGTTCGGCGCCCAGCTGCGACTGCTGGCGGCGGAGCTCGGCCTGGCACGCAGCGCCGTGCATTGGCTGCTCGCCGCCGCGCTGGTCGCCATGGTGGCGGCGGTAGGGCTGGGCCTGACCCTGCTGGGGCTGGCGGGGTGGCTGCTGGCGCAGTGGTTCGGCTCGTGGACCTGGGCACTCGCGGTGCTGGCGCTGCTGGAGCTGGGTGTCCTGTTCGGCGCCATCGTGCTGTTCCGGCGTTGCATGCACTGGATGACGCTGCCCGCGACGCGTGGCGAATGGAATGCGATGATGCGCGAGGTCCTGCATCGTCCCGATTCGCAGGGCGATACCCGCCCCGAGGATGCGCCATGAGCCTCTTCAAGCAACTGCAGGCCGTACGTAGCGCGCAGGCGCGCGCGCAGGACGCCCGCCACGAACTGGCGGTGCCGACCCATGCCCTGCTGTCACGCGGCCAGCGCTATCCGCTGACCACGGTGGGCGCTGCCGCGGGCGCGGGCTTCGTGCTGGGCCAGCTCAACGTGCATCCGCTGCGCGTGCCGGGCCTGGGCGCATTGCTCAGCGGCACGGCCGCCGAGCTGGTCGGGCAGGGCGCGCGATTGCTGGCCGAATTCGCGCAGGACAGTTTCGATCCTTCATGAAAGCCGTCGACCCTACCTCAACGCCTCCCCCGGCCGAGGGAGAGGTGCGGACCGTCGCGGTGGAGACCATGGTGCCCGCGCGCCAGCCGCGCCATGACGTCATGCGCGTGATGCGTACGCAGAGCGCGCGGCGCCACCTCCGCGGCATCCGCATCGTGCTCAACATCTTCGTCATGCTGGCGCTGCTCTACACCGTCACGCTGACCAAGCAACTGCTGATACCGCTGGTGCTGGCCTCGTTCATCGGGCTTGCGCTCAACCCCATCGTGGCGCGCGGCGCGCAGTGGCACATCCCGCGCTGGCTGGGCGCCAGCGTCTTGATGATCGGGCTGATCACCGGCATCGGCGCGGGCGTGGGCATGCTGGCGCAGCCCGCCATGGGATGGTTCCACGAGGCACCCACCGCCATCCGCAACTTCGTGCCCAAGCTGCGCACCTTCACGCAGCCGTTCGAAGCGGCGAACCGGGCGACGCAGAGCCTGTCGGGCCAGGTGCGCAGCCAGGTGGTGCAGCAACCGCCGCCGCTGTCCATCAGCGCCTGGGATGTGGTGGCCACCACGCCGAAAGTGCTGGCGGGCGTGCTGACCGTGGTGCTGCTGGTGTTCTTCTTCCTCGTCTATGGCGACGTGATGCTGCGGCGGCTGGTCGAGGCGTCGCCGAGCTTCGGTTACAAGCGGCACGCGGTGGCCATCGTGCGCAGCATCCAGTACGAGGTATCGCGCTACATCCTCACGGCGACGCTGATCAACATGGGCCTGGGCGCCATCACCGCCGGCATGCTGTGGCTGTACCACATGCCCGATCCGCTGCTGTGGGGCACGGTGGCGATGCTGGCCAACTACATTCCCTACGTGGGCGCCATCACCACGACCACGGTGCTGGCCATCGTGGGCCTGCTCAACTTCAACGATGCCGGCGCCGCGCTGTTGCCCGCGCTGACCTTCGCCGGTATCACGGCGCTGGAAGGCAACGTGGTCACGCCGCTGATCCAGGGCCACCGCATGCGGCTGAGCCCGATCGCGATCCTGCTGTGGCTGCTGATCTGGGGCTGGCTGTGGGGCATTCCGGGCGCGCTGCTGGCCGTGCCGATGCTGACCAGCGCCAAGCTGGTGGCCGAGCGCGTGCGCGGCTGGGCATGGTTCGCGCGGATGGTGCAGCGCTGATGGCCGCGCTGGTGGTGCGGGACATTGCCGCCAGCGATTTCGACGCCTGGAAGCCGTTGTGGGATGGCTACAACGCCTTCTACGGGCGCAGCGGCGAGACGGCCCTGCCGGAAGCGATCACGCGTTGCAGCTGGGCGCGTTTCTTCGATGCCGGGGAACCCGTGCACGCGCTGGTTGCCGAACGTGACGGACAGTTGCTCGGCCTGGCGCATTACCTGTTCCATCGCAGCACGACCAGCATCGGCCACAGCTGCTACCTGCAGGACCTGTTCACCGTGGAAGCGGCACGTGGCATGGGCGTGGGGCGCGCATTGATCGAGGCGGTGTACGAACGCGCGCGACAGGCAGGCGCGCCACGCGTGTATTGGCAGACGCACGAAACCAATGCCACCGCGATGCGGCTGTACGACAAGGTCGCGGACAAGTCGGGCTTTGTGGTGTATCGCAAGCTGCTGTAGCGTGACCGCCTGGCGGACGACAGGACCTTCCGATGCGTGACGTGCCCGTGCCCACTACTCCCTGGATCACACGATTCGCCACGCTTCCGTTGTTGCTGCTGGGCCTGTCGCTCGCCGTCCCCCATCCGGCCCAGGCCAGCGTTGAAACGCAGCTCTGCGCCGCGGCACTACCCACCGCCGGTGTCGAAGTGCATCGAACGACGCTCGCCGGTGTTCCCGCGATCGTGCGCGTACCCAAGCGTGTAAGCCGGCCGCCGATCGTCCTCTGGCATGGTTTCGGACCACCGGCGAGCGAGGCGGCGATGATGGAGGCGCTGCCGCTGGATGACGTGGACGCGGTGAAGGTGTATCTCGGCTTGCCGTTGTTCGGCGACCGCGCCTTGCCCGGCGGCATGAAAGAGCTGGCGCAGCGACAGGGAAAGGACGTCGGGCTGCAGGTCTTCAAGCCGGTGGTGGCGGGCGCGGGCGACGAACTTCCGGGCGTGGTCCATGCACTGGAAGAGCAAGGCTGCCTGCGGCCACGGGAAGCGATCGGTCTGGTCGGCTTCTCCGCCGGCGGTGCAGCGGCGCTCTATGCGATGTCACGGCATGCGGTGGCCGTGAACACGGCCGTGTTCATCAATCCATCCATGGGGCTGACGGCATCGGTGCAGGCGTTCGAACAGGCCACCGGACACACCTACGCGTGGTCACCGGCTTCACGCGAGCTGGCCAAGCAGACGGACGCCGTCGACCATGTCGACCAGATCGCGGGAGGCACGCCGCCACCCGCGCTGCTGTTCCTGCGGGGAGCCGACGATCCGGTCATCGACGCGCACGCACTGGACGATCTCGGCGCACGCTTGAGGCCGCTGTATCGCGCTCATGCGCAGCGATTGCAGTTCACCCGCTTGCCGGGCGTTTCGCATCAATGGGCATCCGATCCACAAGGCCTCGCCAGCGTGCGCCTGGCCGTGGCGAGGTGGTTCATCGCCCATTGACCGTGCGTGGGTCAGTGGTCGATGCCGTGCGCCTTCAGCACGTTGCCGATATCGAACCGCCACAGATTGCGTGAGCCATTGAGCGGGCCCTGCAGCCGGTTCTGCAGCGAGGCGATGCTGTCGGGCTTTTTGGGAAAGCGCACTTCCTCCTCGCGGCTGCTGGATACGTAAAGCTCGCCGAAACGTGGCCCCAATGAGGGCGCGTTCTCCAACGAAGGGCTGTTGACGTCACCGTCCAGGTGCACGGGCTTGCCCCAATGGCCGCCGGCATCGCGAAAGGCGATGTAGAGGTCCGCGCTGCCCAACGAATCGCCCTCGTTGCCGGCGTAGACCAGGAAGCGTTGTTGCGGGTCCACGCTCGGGTCCATGCGGTTGTGCTCGAGGTCACCCAGGTCGACGCGTTCCGGCGCGGCGTAACCGCTGCCTGTGCGCCGGATGACATAGATCTGGTAGAGCTTGCCCGAGTCTTCGCGGTGCGCGGAGAAATAGATGTCGCCGTTGGCCGCCACCGAAGGGTTGTAGATCATCGCGCCATCGTTGTGCGCGCCATCCACGTGCACGGGCCGGCCCCAACCGCCGTCGGCCTGCCGCTCGGCGTACCAGAGGTGGCTTCCGGTGAAATGCCGCCCGTTCATTTCAGCCGTGACAGGTGCGTCACCGGGGTGGGGCGGGCGATTGGAGACGAAATAGAGGCGCTTGCCATCGGGTGACAAGGTGGGTTCGGAATCGTGCCACTGGCCGGAGAACGGCACCACCTCGGGGGTGGACCATTGTCCGCCGCGACGGTGCGAAACCAGGATGGTGTCGTCCTTCTCCGCGAAATCCGAGCGCATGAAGTAGAGCGTGTCGCCGTCCGGCGTGAGCGCCGCGGAGGTTTCCTGCAGGCCCGTGGAAATCACGCCCGGCCCGACCAGTTCGCCCGCATGGGCCTCGGCATGGGCGGACATGGCGGCGGCGATCGAGAACGCGAGGACAAACGGCTTGCGCGGCATGGATGACATCCTTTGCTTGCGTGGAGGTTGTCGCCAGCATGTCCGCCAGGCGCGTCCCGCGCAGCGCTTCCGTGCCAGGCGGTCGGCAGTCGGTGACGAGCGGTGGCCTGCGCGCCACCGGCGGCGTCACGCCATGCCGAGTGCGCGGCGGGCCTGCATGCGGAAACGGCGGCTGAGGTTGAGCCGCGTGCCGTCGCGCAGCACCACTTCGGCGCTGCCCTGGAAGAGGGGGTGGACCTCGCGGATGCGTTCCACGTTCACCACGATGCCACGATGGATGCGCAGGAAGCGCAAGGGGTCGAGCGCGGCGAGCAGCTGCCGCAGCGACTCGCGGTGCAAATAACTCGCCGCGCCCGCGCGGATGTGCACGTAGTTGCCGTCGGCGCGCAGCCAGTCGATGTCGTCCACCGGGATCACCCGGATATGCTCGCCGTGCTGCACGCTCAGGCGCTGCAGGTAGGGACTGGGGGGCGGCGCCGCCGCCCGCGCCGTCGTGGGCGTAGCGTGCAAGCCCTGCCAATGCCGGCGCACGCGCGCCATGGCCTGGTCGAAGCGCTCCTGGTCGATCGGCTTGAGCACATAGTCCAGCGCATCGGCATCGAAGGCCCGCAAGGCGTGCTGGCCGAACGCGGTCGCGAACACCACCATCGGCGTGGTGTCCCGCTTGAGGCCATGCAGCAGCTTGAAGCCGTCCATGCCGGGCATGCGGATGTCGAGGAACAACAGGTCCGGATCCAGCGCGCGTATCGCCTGCTGCGCTTCGATGGCGTTGCCGCATTCGCCCACGATCGCCACGTCCGGATGCGAGGCGAGGGCCTGCCGGATGGCGAGGCGCGCGAGCACTTCATCGTCGACCAGCAGCGTGCGGATCGGCGGCGCGTTCATGCCGCGCACTCGCGGTAGGGGAAGCGCATCTCCACGCGCGTTCCGCCGTGGGTGCGCGGCAGCAGTTCCAATGTCGCGGCGTTGCCGAACAGCATGTCGAGCCGCGTGCGCGTATTGCCCAGGCCCAGGCCGTCGCGCGGGCCCTCGGGCGGCAACCCGATGCCGTCGTCGTCGACGCGCAGCAACAGCGAATCGCCGTCGCGACGGGTGACGATGTGCAGCGTGCCGCGCTCGGTCTTGTCGAGCAGGCCGTGACGCAGCGCGTTCTCCACCAGCGGCTGCAGGATCATGTTGGGCACCAATGCGCGCACCGTGTCGGTCGCCACGTCCAGGTGCGTGGTCAGGCGATCCTGGAAGCGCACCTGCTGGATGCCGAGATAGCACTGGAGGAATTCCATCTCGCGTGACAGCGGTACCTGTTGCGCGTGGCGCTCCTCGAGCGTAAGCCGCAGGAAGTCGCTGAGCCGGGCGATCATCAGCCGCGCCTGCATGGGATCGGCCAGCGCCAGGGCCGAGATCGCGTTGAGCGTGTTGAACAGGAAGTGCGGCTGCAATTGCACGCGCAGCGTCTGCAGCTGCGACTGCACCAGCTGCGTCTCCAGCTGCGAGCTGCGCAGGCGCTCGTCGCGCAGGCGGCGCTGCGAGTCGATCGCGCGCAGCACCACCAGCAGCACGCCATAGGTCACCCAGGCGAGGTGGAAGTTGTAGGCAAACTGCATGCGCATGAAGGCGCCGAGCGTCAGCTGCGGCTCCGATTGGGGCGGCCCGCACAGCTGCCAGTAGATCGCCTGCATCACCAGCACCTGCAAGGTCGCCAGCAGCATGCTTGCCGGCAGGTGGATCGCGAAGAAGCGACCCCAGCCGTGGCTGGCGGTGCGCCGGCCCAGCCACGACACCAGTGGCGTCAGCAGCATCCACAGGTAGAAGTTGGTGAAGTTCCACGCCAGCGGGCGATACCACACCACCGGCATGCCCTCGCTGATCGAAGAGAGGATCGCGCTGACGGTGTAGGAGCCGGCGAGCAGGGTCCAGAAGGCCAGGACCAGTCCCTGGGTCTTCAAGCGTGGCAAGGTCATCAACTTGGACACGTGGAGCCCTCCCGGCGCAGGTCGCTACGACGAACCGCTGCAGTGTGGAGTGGCGGCCAGCGCGATGACAGTGCCTGAAGGCGTGCCTGCCGGCTCATCCGGCCGTGCAGTGCGCGGGCGCGGCGGGCGTGGCCTGGCCATGCGCGTCCAGCCACGGCGCCAGCGAGATGCGCCAGATGTGATCGTCCCCGGCGGCGCCTTTCGTGTCCTTCGACGGCAGGCTTCGGTCGCTGGAGTAATACAGCGTGCGGTGGTCGCAGCCCAGCTGCGAACCCATGCTGTGCGTGCCGCCGTTCACCGCGTCGCCGAGGTCTTCCGGCGCGGTCCAGTTCTGCTCGGTGTGGAAGGCGATGGCGAGCCGGTAAGGCTGCCTGGGATCGACCTTGATGCTGAAGACCATGAAGGAGCGATCCGGCGCGATGGCGACGTCGCGGATCTGCGCCTGCCTGTCGCCGACGGCTACCACATAGGGGGCCTGGTAGCTGCCATTTTCATAGGAGGCACGCAACGGACGCAGCTCGCCGTCGGGTGCACAGCCGATGTAATAGAGGCTGCCGTCCTGCGCGATGCTCGGCGCGAACGTGCTGTTGCAGGTGTTCACCACATC
>NZ_BCPR01000008.1 GCF_016586165.1 Dyella sp. EPa41
GGAAGCCATCGCGGCCGAAGGTTTCGAGCGCATCCATCGCACCAACCTGATCGGCATGGGCGTGCTGCCGCTGGAGTTCAAGCCGGGCGCCAACCGCAAGGCGCTGGGCATCGACGGCACCGAGACGTTCGACGTGGTCGGGGCGCGCACGCCGCGCGCCGACCTTACGCTGGTCATCCACCGCAGGAACGGCGAGCGCGTCGAGGTGCCGGTGACCTGTCGCCTGGATACCGCCGAAGAAGTGTCGATCTACGAGGCTGGCGGCGTGCTGCAGCGCTTCGCGCAGGACTTCATCGAGGCTTCGCAGGCCGCGTAACGCAAGGCCCCTCTCTCCCACGGGACTAGCTTCGCGTCGCCGCAGGGGGAGAGGGGAGAAAGCAACATGGCGTAGACACAGGATTTCCATGAGCCATCAACCCCAGATCCGCATTCCCGCCACCTACCTGCGCGGCGGCACCAGCAAGGGCGTGTTCTTCCGTCTGCAAGACTTGCCGGCATCCGCGCAGGTGCCCGGCGCTGCGCGCGATGCGCTGCTGCAGCGCGTGATCGGCAGCCCCGATCCCTACGGCAAGCAGATCGACGGCATGGGCGGCGCCACCTCCAGCACCAGCAAGACGGTGATCGTTTCCAAGAGCAGCCGACCCGGCCACGACGTGGATTACCTGTTCGGCCAGGTGGCGATCGACAAGGCCTTCGTCGACTGGAGCGGCAACTGCGGCAATCTTTCGGCGGCCGTGGGCCCGTTTGCCATCGCCAGTGGTTTGGTGGACGCCGGGCGCGTTCCGCATGACGGCATGGCCACCGTGCGCATCTGGCAGGCCAATATCGGCAAGACCATCATCGCGCACGTGCCCATGACCCACGGCGAAGTGCAGGAAACCGGCGATTTCGAACTGGATGGCGTGACGTTCCCGGCGGCCGAAGTGCAGCTTGAATTCATGGATCCGGCGGCCGAAGAGGAAGGTGCCGGCGGCGCGATGTTCCCGACGGGACATCTCGTCGACGACCTGGATGTGCCGGGCGTCGGCACGCTCAAGGCCACCATGATCAACGCTGGCATTCCCACGATTTTCGTGGAGGCGTCGGCGATCGGCTACACCGGCACCGAGCTGCAGGACGCGATCAACAGCGACGCCAAGGCCTTGGCGATGTTCGAAACCATTCGCGCGCACGGTGCGCTGCGCATGGGCCTGATCAAGTCGCTCGATGAAATCGCCACGCGCCAGCACACCCCCAAGGTGGCTTTCGTCGCCACGCCCGCCGACTACGTCGCCTCCAGCGGCAAGCCGGTGGCGGCCAGCGATGTCGACCTGCTCGTGCGCGCGATGTCGATGGGCAAATTGCATCACGCGATGATGGGTACGGCAGCGGTGGCCATCGGTACGGCCGCAGCGATCCCGGGCACCCTGGTGAACCTTGCGGCCGGTGGTGGCGAGCGCCAGGCGGTGCGCTTCGGCCATCCGTCGGGGACCCTGCGCGTCGGCGCCGAGGCAAAGCTGGTGGACGGCGCGTGGGCGGTGACCAAGGCCATCATGAGCCGCAGCGCGCGCGTACTGATGGAAGGCTGGGTGCGCGTGCCGGGCGGGTCGTTCTGAACTGAGTCGGCTTCGGCCCATACGTGGCTGGGGTCGGCCAGCCCATCGCGTGGCAGTTGTTGTGGCGGGAGGCTGGCGTACCTCCCACCGATGGTTCGCAAGGCGATAAGCGAGGCCGTTGGCCTGGTTCCCTGCCATGCCGCCTTGGGGCGGCATAAGCATGGCCGTCTCGTGGGTCCGGCCAGGGCGCCATCCGGTTGGCCCCGTAGCCCCTCTATGAACTTGCGGCCGGCTACCTATACTCGCCCCAACGCGACCGCTTGGGGGCGGGCGTAAAAAGGGGGGCTTATGAAGACGCTTTTCAAGCGCGCGGCTGCCTGCGCGCTTTGCTTGGTGCTGGGTGATGCATGGGCGGGAAGCGTGGCGTTTGCCGATCTGGCACGCCATGTCCAGTACCAGGAAGTGAAGATTTCGCCGGATGGCCATTACGTCGCCGCGACCACCGTCGTGGATGGCAAGCCGCTATTGGCGCTAGTGGATCTCGCCAAGCAAAGCGGCGTCATGATCAAGCCGCGTGAAGGCAACCAGGTCGTCGACTTCTGGTGGGTCAACGATCGTCGCGTGCTCTATACCGAAGGCACCAAGCTGGCAGGTTGGGATCGCCCGTTCTCCACCGGCGAAATCTTTGCCGTCAACGCGGATGGTGGTGGCGCGCAGTTGCTGTTCGGTTATCGCGCGAGCCCGTCATTCAAGGCCTCGCTGATCCAGCAGCGCCAGCCCGAGCGGGCCAGTGCGGAGATCATCGACACGCTGCGCGGCGACGAAAATCACGTGCTGATTGGTGTCACGCCATGGGACAGCGGCGTCGACGGTGATTACACGAAGATATTCCTGATGGACGTCCGCGACGGCAGCAAGCACCAAGTGGCCACGGCGCCGGTGCGCAAGGCCGAATTCGTCACCGACCATCATGGTGTCGTGCGATTTGCCTTGGGCGTGGACAGCCATGCCTACATGCAGGTGCACTACCGCGAGGGTGATGGCAAACCCTGGACGCTTTTGTTCCAGGCGACCGCCAAGAAGGACGTGCCTATTCCTCTCGCATTCAATCGCGACGACAGCGTCGTTTACATGTCCTGCGACGTTCCCGGCAAGGCGGGCGCGGTCTGTCCCTGGGAGGTCGACAAGCAGGCCATGGCGGAGCCCGTATGGAGCAGCGAGGTCGCCAGCGCGGCGGACCTGGTCTACAGCATTGACCGTCAGGACGTCGTCGGCGTGTATTCGATGCCGGCCACGCCGACGACCGAGGCGTTTGCACCCGAATCGGACAGCATGAAGGCGATCATCGCCCTCTCGCACGATCTGCCGGGTGAAAGTGTGCGTATCGTCTCGGGCACCGACGATGGCACCAAGGCCGTCGCGCTCGCTTCGTCGGACATGGATCCGGGCACGTTCTATCTGTGGGACAGGGCAACGGGCAAGGCGGTTCCGTTGTTGCAGCGCGCGCCCTGGATCAAGCCGATGGCGATGGCGGAGAAGCAGCCTGTCGAATTCAAGGCGAGGGACGGCCTGACCCTGCACGGATACCTGAGTACGCCGCCGGGCAAGGAGCAGGCCAAGCACATGCCCCTGGTGCTGTACGTCCATGGCGGGCCCTTCGGCGTCCGCGACAAGTGGGAATACGACCCGTACGTGCAGGCGCTCGCCACCCATGGCTACGCCGTGCTGCAGGTGAACTACCGCGGCTCCAGTGGCTATGGAAATGCGTTCATCGAGAACGGTTTCGGCGAATGGGGCGGCAAGATGCAGGACGATCTGACCGACGCGACGGACTGGGCCATCAAGCAAGGCATTGCCGACGCCGGCCGCGTGTGCATTTTCGGCGGAAGCTATGGGGGGTATGCGGCGCTTGAAGGAGCGGTCAAGGAGCCTGACCTCTATCGCTGCGCGATCGGTTATGTCGGTGTGTACGATCTTTCCATGATGTACTCCAAGGGCGACATCTCGGACTGGGTGTCAGGCAAGAGCTATCTTCGCTACTCGCTGGGCAGCGACCCTGCCACGCTGGCTGCGCGCTCACCCATCAACCAGCTCGACAAGCTCAAGGCAAACGTCATGCTGATCGTGGGCGGCCAGGACACGCGCGTGCCGCCGCAGCACGGCGAGAACCTGCACGCTGCGTTGCAGAAGCGCGGCATAGCCCACGAATGGCTATACAAGTCTGACGAGGGGCATGGCTTCTACGACGAAAAGAACACCGCCGAGCTGTTCGAGCGGGTGACGCAATTCCTGGACCGCAACTTGAACGGTCCGGCTGCGGGCGCCGGTTCGCATTGACGCGATGCGCCCCCGGCATCGCGGCGGTTGCCGACGTGTCGGGGGCGTTGCCAGCCAGGGATGCGGGCCGCGAAGCGGCCTGCGCGTCATTCAGAACAGCAACGACGCCATCCGCCGGCGATAGCGACCGACGAGTTCCGCGTCATCCAGCGTGGAGAAGGCGGCCAGCAGGCGCTTCTTCGCCTGGCCGTCGTTCCAGTCGCGGGCCTTTTCCAGCGTCGTGAGGAACTGGTCCAGTCCGGCCGCCGAATCGCCGTCCAGCAACAGGCGCACACCCAGCAGGTCGCGCGCTTCCCAGTCGGCCGCGTTGGCATGGATGCGCTGTTGCAGCTCGGCCACCGACGGCGCTCCCTTCAGCGCGCGCGCCAGGTCGAGCTGGCTGCGCAGGCGCACGGCCCGCGGATCGGTGGCGAGGTTGGCGGGCAGGGCGGCGAGCTCGGCTTCCGCCGACTCCACGTTGCCAGCCCACATCAGTGCAAGGGCGAGATCAAGTTTCAGCTCGGTCCGCTCGGGTTCCGCGGCGATCGCCTGCTGGAGGCGGCTCACGGCTTCTTCGGGCGACTCCTGGACGGCCGTTTCGCCGTCGTCGTTGGCGGCTTCGCCGTCCTGCGGCTGCACGTGGCGCAGCAGGAACTCGCGCAGCTGGCCTTCGGGCAGGGCGCCGGCGAAACCGTCGACGATCTGGCCATCTTTCACCAGCATCACCGTGGGGATGCTGCGGATGCCGAACATGCCGGCCAGCTGCTGGGACTTGTCCACGTCGACCTTGGCCAGCCGGAAGGCGCCGTTGAATTCGCCAGCCAGCTTTTCGAGCATCGGGCCGAGGGTTTTGCACGGGCCGCACCAGGTCGCCCAGAAGTCCACGAGAATGGGCGTGGTCAGCGAGGCCTGCAGCACCTCGGCTTCGAAGTTGTCCTCGCGCACGTCGAAGACATGCGTATCGGCGGTCGTGGCACTCACTGGAAACTCCCGTTGACGGATGGGCCCACAGATCAGGGCAAAGCCCAGCATATCAAGGGTTAAGCATGTTCCGCCCCATTTCACGGGAGCATGACGGGACGGGGCCGGGTGCGGGCGGCGCGACCGCGATCGCTTACCATCGCTTCAGGGAGGGCCGTGTAACAGGGTGTCCAAGGTCCTATCGGCGTTTGGTAGCGATATTTGCGAAAATCACGGAATGACCAGGCCCGCGCAAGGCGTCAAAACCGGCATCGCTCCACCTACGCTGTGGATCTGCGAGCACTGCGACACCGTCTATCGCCGGCGTGAACTGGCGTGTGGCGAGGTGGCTCGCTGCGCGCGTTGCGACGCGATCCTGGCACGCCATCACAGCTTGTCGGTAAACGCCATACTGGCGCTGGTGGTGACGGCCATGATCGCCTTCATCCAGGCCAACATCTGGCCCATCGTCACCCTCGGCCTCAATGGGCAACTGATCAGCACCACGCTGTGGGGCTGCATCGTGATGATGTGGCGCGAGCATGCGCAGGTGGTGGCCGTGCTGGCGGCCGCCACGCTGTTCTTCTTTCCCATCGTCAAGATGCTGCTGCTGGGCTGGGTGTCGCTGTACGCGCGGTCCGGACGCCGCGCGCCTGGATTCCGCTGGGCCATGGTGACGCTGTACCGCATCGGGCCGTGGACCATGAGCGAGGTGTTCGTGCTCGGCGCCTTGGTGGCCATCGTCAAGGCGCACATGTACTTCGACGTGATCCCCAACCCGGGCATTTTCGCCTATGGCGTACTGATGCTGATCATCACGGCTTTCTCCAGCATCGACGTGCGTCGCCTGTGGGACGTCACCGAAGAGAGGTCCGCGTGAACGGGCTGCCGCGCGCCGGCGACCTGGGCCTGGTCGGCTGCCACGTATGCGGCCTGGTGTGCCGTGACGTCGAGGCGCCGAATGCGGCGTGCCCGCGCTGCGGGTCGGCGCTGCACAAGCGCAAGTCGGCGAGCTACAGCCGCACCTGGGCGTTGCTGATCGCGGCTTTCATCTTCTACCTGCCCGCCAATGTGCTGCCGATCATGCGCACGGTGAGCGTGGGCGACGTGGACGACAACACCATCCTCAGCGGCATCATCGAGCTGTGGGTGAAAGGCTCCCCCGATCTTGCCATCATCGTGTTCACCGCGAGCATCGTGGTGCCGGTGCTGAAGTTCTTCGCCCTGAGCCTCTTGCTGGTCAGCGCGCAGCGGGGCAGCCGATGGGCGCAGCGGCAGCGCTCCAAGCTCTACCGGCTGGTGGAATTCATCGGCTACTGGTCGATGCTGGACGTGTTCGTGGTGGCGCTGCTCACGGCGCTGGTGCAGTTCGGTTTCTTCAGCCAGGTCGAGCCCTTGCCCGGCGTGGTGTACTTCGGCCTCACGGTAATCATTACCATGCTGGCCTCGATGACGTTCGACCCCCGACTGATCTGGGATGGCAGGGACTTCGATGACTGACGACAAGCCAATCAATCAGGACCTGCCCGAACCGGTGGTGCGGCGACCCCGCATCAACGCGTCGATCGTATGGCTGGTGCCGATCATCGCGGCGCTGGTCGGCCTTTCGCTGGTGATCCATGCCTGGCTGGAGGCCGGCCCCACGGTCAGCATCAGCTTCCTCAGCGCCGAGGGCCTGGACCCGGGCAAGACGCCGGTGAAGTACAAGAACGTGATCATCGGCCGCGTGACCGCCGTGCGACTCAGCGAGGACCGCTCCCGCATCATCGCCAAGGTGGCGCTGGAGAAGAGCGCGCAGGGCTTCGCCACGGCGGATACGCGGTTCTGGGTGGTGCGGCCGCGCATCGGCCTGGGCGGCGTGTCCGGCATCGATACCCTGCTTTCGGGCGCCTTCATCGGTGCCGACGTGGGCGAGTCGCGCGAGCCCAAGAGCGAGTTCACCGGCCTGGAGAATCCGCCGCCGGTGACCCATGGCGCGCCGGGCAAGACCTTCGACCTGCATGCGGATGACCTCGGCTCGCTCGATATCGGCTCGCCCGTCTACTATCGCCGCATCCAGGTCGGCCGCGTGTCCACCTATCACCTGGACAAGGACGGCAAGGGCGTCACCCTGCAGATCTTCGTGGATGCGCCGAACGACCAGTTCGTCACCACCTCCTCGCGTTTTTGGAATGCGAGCGGCATCGACGTGTCGCTGGGCGCGGATGGCCTGAAGGTGAACACGCAGTCGCTGGCGACGGTGCTGGCGGGCGGCGTGGCGTTCCAGGACCCGCCGGGGCCGCATGACGCCACCCCCGCGCAGGAAGATGCCGCCTACCGGCTGTTCAACGATCGCGCGACCGCGATGGCGCCGCCGGATGGCGAACCCAAGTACATCCGCATGCGCTTCGACCAGTCCTTGCGCGGGTTGGCGGTGGATGCACCGGTCGAATTCCTCGGCGTGCCATTCGGGCGCGTGGTGTCGGTCAACCTCGATTTCGACGAGAAGACCCAGACCTTCCCGACCATCGTGGGCGCCGTGGTCTATCCGGCGCGCCTGGGCAAGGCGCACGACAAACTCGTGGCGCTGGCCAGGGCCCGCGGCGACGACGAGCAGATGTCCCAGATGATGGGGCGCCTGGTCGAGCATGGCCTGCGCGCGCAGGCGCGTACCGGCAACCTGCTGACCGGCCAGCTCTACATCGCCATGGACTTCCTGCCGAAGGCGCCAAAGGTGGCTTTCGATGGCACCGCCAGGCCGCTGGAGATACCCACCGCACCGGGCGACCTGGACAAGATCCAGCAGCAGATCGCCGACATCGTGGGCAAGCTGCAGAAGGTGCCGTTCGACAGCATCGGCAAGAACCTCGACCAGTCGCTGGCCGAGCTCAATCGCACGCTCAAGCAGGTCAATGGCAGCGTACTGCCGGAAATGAAGAACACGCTGAAGGGCGCACAGCAGACGCTGGGCACCGCCAACAGCGCCTTCGCGCCGGATGCGCCGCTGCAGCAGAACCTCGGCGGCACCCTGCAGGAACTGCAGCGCGCCGCGCGTTCGTTGCGCGTGCTCACCGATTACCTGGGCGATCATCCGGACGCATTGCTGCGCGGGCGTCGCGCCGACGACAAGCTGCAGCCCACGCCGCCGCCGGCCGCGCCGGCACAAGGGAGCAAGCCATGATCCGTGCCCGAACCCTGAACCTGGGCGTGGCCCTGCTCGCACTCGTGGTTGGCGCGTGCAGTTCGGTGCCGCCGATCCGCTACTTCACCCTGGTGCCGGCCCCCGCTACCGAGGCGACCGTCGCGCCCTCGGCGCAGCCGTTCCAGTTCGAGCTGCTGCCGGTCACCGTCCCGGCCCAGGTCGACCAGCCGCAATTGGTCGTGCGCCAGGGCGGGCAGGGCGTAGCGGTACTGCAGGGCCAGCGCTGGATTGCCCCGCTGGGGGATGAAGTGCGCGGGGCGTTGTCGGCCGACCTCGCGCGTGATTTCCACGCACAGGACATCACCGGCCTGCCTGCCCAGGGCAAGGCCAGCGTACGCATCAAGGTCGATGTGCGCCGGTTCGACTCCGTGCCCGGCAGCTATGCCTACCTCGATGCCGCCTGGAGCGTGCGTTCGCTGAAGGGTGGCGAACCACTGGCATGCATGAGCCGCATCAGCGAGACCGTGGGCGAAGGCTACGACGCCCTGGTGCAGGGCCATCAGCAGGCCGTCGCCCACCTGGCTGGCCAGATCGGCGCAGTAGCCGCCGCCCTGGCCGGCGGCCAGCCAGCCAGCTGCCCCAACAGCTGAAGCACGCAGATCCCTGCTGTAGGAGCGCACCCTGTGCGCGACCGCGGCGTTTGAATCTCGCCGCTCCGTAGGCTTGTCGCGCACAAGGTGCGCTCCTACAGGAAAAACGGCGTCGTAGGGCGGTTTCACGCCAGTTCTGCTAGTCTGCCGCGTTCACCATCAGTCATTGCCGACTGAGAAAAACATCACGGCGCCGGACACATGCAGGACATTCAGGATCAGGTTTCCCAGGACCAGGGCAACGAGCAGGGCTACCAGCCGCAGGCGGTGGAAACCGCCGCTCAGGACTTTTGGCGCGACCATCGCGCCTATGAGGTGAAGGAAGACGCCTCGCGGCCCAAGTTCTACTGCCTCTCCATGCTGCCGTACCCTTCCGGCGCGCTGCACATGGGCCACGTGCGCAACTACACCATCGGCGACGTGATCAGCCGCTACCAGCGCATGCAGGGCAAGAACGTGCTGCAGCCGATGGGTTGGGACGCGTTCGGCCTGCCCGCCGAGAACGCCGCGATCAAGAACAAGACCGCGCCGGCCAAGTGGACCTACCAGAACATCGAGCACATGCGCGGCCAGCTGCAGCGCATGGGCTTCGCCTACGACTGGACCCGCGAATTCGCCACCTGCCGCCCGGACTATTACCGCTGGGAACAGCTGATGTTCACGCGGTTGATGAAAAAGGGCATGGCCTACCGCAAGAACGCGGTGGTGAACTGGGATCCGGTCGACCAGACGGTGCTCGCCAACGAGCAGGTGGTCGACGGCCGCGGCTGGCGGTCCGGCGCGCTGGTGGAAAAGCGCGAGATTCCGCAGTGGTTCCTCAAGATCACCGACTACGCGCAGGAGCTGCTGGACGGCCTGGATACGCTGCCGGGCTGGCCGGACGCGGTGAAGACCATGCAGCGCAACTGGATCGGTCGTTCCGAAGGCCTGGAAATCCATTTCGACGTGGAAGGCGAGAGCGAACCGCTCACCGTTTTCACCACGCGTCCCGACACGCTGATGGGCGTCACCTTCGTCTCCATCGCGGGCGAGCATCCGCTGGCGATCAAGGCCGCGCGGGACAATCCGAAGCTGGCTGAATTCCTGGAAGAGCTCAAGCACGGCGGCGTGTCCGAAGCCGAGCTGGAGACGCAGGAAAAGCGCGGCATGGATACCGGCATCGAAGCCATCCACCCGCTCACCGGCGAGAAGATCCCGGTGTTCGTCGCCAACTTCGTGCTGTGGGGCTACGGCACCGGCGCGGTGATGGCCGTGCCCGGCCATGACCAGCGCGACTGGGAATTCGCCCAGAAGTACGGCCTGCCGATCAAGATGGTGGTGGTGAATCGCGCCGTGCTCGACGCGGTGGCCGAGATCCATCACGACCTGGCCAAGGGCGTCGGTTCCGACCCGCTGCGTGCCGCGCTCGGCGTCGGCAGCGTGGACGTGTACGACGTGCCGGCGGCGGTGCAGCTGATCGAAGATTTCGAAAAGAGCGTCCAGCAGGACAGCGCCTATACCGAGCGCGGCTACCTGGTGAACTCCGGCGACTTCGACGGCATGGATTACAACCAGGCCTTCGAAGCCATGGCCGCCCGCTTCGAGCGCGAGGGCACCGGCGTGCGCCGCGTGAACTGGCGCCTGCGCGACTGGGGTGTGAGCCGCCAGCGCTACTGGGGCTGCCCGATCCCGGTGATCTACTGCCCCACCTGCGATGCCGTGCCGGTGCCGGAAGACCAGCTGCCGGTGGTGCTGCCCGAAGACGTCGCGTTCTCCGGGGTGCAGTCGCCGATCAAGGCCGACCCGGCATGGCGCAAGACCACCTGCCCGCAGTGCGGCGGCGCGGCCGAGCGCGAAACCGACACCTTCGACACCTTCATGGAGTCGAGCTGGTACTACGCCCGCTACACCAGCCCGGGCGCCCACGACCAGGTCGACGGGCGCGCCAACTACTGGCTGCCGGTGGACCAGTACATCGGCGGCATCGAGCACGCCATCCTGCACCTGCTGTATTTCCGCTTCTATCACAAGCTGATGCGCGACGCGGGCCTGGTGAAGTCCGACGAACCGGCCACCAACCTGCTGTGCCAGGGCATGGTGATCGCGGAGACGTTCTATCGCGACAACGCCGATGGCTCGAAGGACTGGATCAACCCGGCCGATGTCGAGATCGAACGCGACGAGAAGGCGCGCGTGATCGGCGCACGTTCGAAGAGCGACGGCGAGCCGGTGAAGATCGGCGGCACCGAGAAGATGTCCAAGTCCAAGAACAACGGCATCGACCCGCAGGCGATGGTGGACAAGTACGGCGCCGACACGGTGCGCCTGTTCTCCATGTTCGCCGCGCCGCCGGAACAGTCGCTGGAATGGAGCGAGGCCGGCGTGGAAGGCATGGCGCGCTTCCTGCGTCGCTTCTGGCGCGAGGTGACCACGCATGCCTCGCAGCCGGATCATCCGGTGGTCGACGTGTCGACCCTCGATGCCGGCCAGAAGGCCTTGCGCCGCCAGGTACACGAGACGATCCAGAAGGTCAGCGACGACTTCGGCCGCCGCCATTCCTTCAACACCGCCATCGCCTCGCTGATGGAGCTGCTCAACGCGCTCAACAAGTTCAACGACATGAGCGAGCAGGGCCGCGCCGTGCGCCACGAGGCGCTGGAGGCCATGGTGCTGCTGCTCAACCCGGTGGTGCCGCACGTGAGCCACGCGCTGTGGCAGGTGCTGGGTCACGCGCCGTCGGTGCTGGAAGACCAGCCGTGGCCGCAGGTGGACAGCGCCGCGCTGGTGCGCGACTCGCTCACCCTGGCCGTGCAGGTCAACGGCAAGCTGCGCGGTACCATCGAGGTCGCGGCCAACGCGTCGAAGGAAGAGGCCGAGGCGCTTGCCCTGCAGCAGCCGAACGTGAAAGCCTTCCTGGAGGGCCAGGCCGTGCGCAAGGTGATCGTGGTCCCGGGCAAGATCGTCAACATCGTCGCAGGATGAAATCCATGAGCCGTGTGTTCAAAGCTTCGCTGCTGTTGATCTCCACCTTCGCCCTGGCGGCATGCGGCTTCCACCTGCGCCAGAGCGTGGCGTTGCCGCCGGCGATGCAGCGGGTGCATGTCACGGTCAACGGCGACATCAACCTGCAGCGAGGCCTTGCCCGCGCACTGGCCAGCTCCGGTGCCACCGTGGAAGACCACGCGGGCGCCGACATCGCAGAGCTCAGCGTGCCGGTGGCGTCCTTCAGCACGGAGACGCTCACCGTCAGCGGCCAGGCGCGCGTTACGGAATACACCGTGCGCTACCAGGTGCAGTTCGAGGTTCACGACGGCGCCGGCCAACCGCTGGTGCAGCGCCAGCGCATCGACATGTCGCGCGAGTTCAGCTACGACGCCACCAATACCATCGGTACGACGGCGCAGGTCGATGCGATCCACAGCAGCCTCAACGACGACATGGTGCAGGCCGTGCTGTTCCGTCTGCAGGCCGCCGGCCGCCATCCGGAACAGACGGCTGCGCAAGCTGTCCAGGCGGCCGAACCGGCCCCGGCGCCGGCCAGCAGCACGCACTGAGCCGCCATGCCGCTCAATGCCGCCCAATGGCAGAAGTCGCTGACGGCGGATCATCTGCAGCCGGTGTATCTGCTCGCCGGCGAAGAACTGCTGGTGCTGGAGGCCGCCGACGCCTTGCGTGCGCAGGCGCGCAAGCTCGGGTACGCCGAGCGCGAAGTGCTGGACGTCGGCAACCATTTCGACTGGGATGACCTGGCGCGTTCCGCGGCCGGGATGTCCCTGTTCGCGACGCGCCGCCTGCTGGACCTCCGCCTTCCCACGGGTCGCCCCGGTACCGAGGGCGCCAAGGCCATCAACGAGTTTTGCGCGAACCCGCCGCCGGACGTCACCTTGCTGATCACCGCCACCGAGTGGAGCAACAAGCACGAAGGCGCGTGGACCAGGAACCTCGACGCCGCCGGCACGATGGTGGTCTTCAATGCGCCGCGCCCGAACGAATGGGCCGCGTGGATTGGTGCGCGCCTCGCTTCGCGCGGCCTGTCCGCGACGCCGGATGCCGCCGCGCTGCTCGCCGAGCGGGTCGAAGGCAACCTGCTTGCCGCTGCGCAGGAAATCGACAAGCTGGTCGTGCTGCATGGCCAGGGCAAGATCGACGCGGCGGAAATGGAAAGCCTGGTCGCCGACAGTGCCCGCTACGATGCATTCAAGCTCACCGATGCCGCGTTTGCGGGCGAGGGTGGGCGTGCGTTGCGCATCCTGCATGGCCTGCATGCGGAGGGCGACGAGCTGATCGCGCTGATGGGCTGGCTGGTCAACCAGCTGCAGCTCGCCTTGCGACTGGCGAACGCACGCGACTTCGCCGCGCAGGCGCGCGCCGAACGCCTGTGGCCCGCACGCGAGCAGCTGTTCCGCAAGGCACTGCGACGTGCACCACGTGACCACTGGCTGCAATGCCTCGCGCGCGCCGCCCGCATCGATCGCATGGCCAAGGGCCGCGAGCAGGGCGATCCCTGGCTCGAAGCGGAACGCCTGATCGCCGCCATCGCCGAGCCGCGCGCGGCGCAGGCGCTCGCGTGACGATGGCCGGCACTTCTCCCCTCTTGGGAGAGGGCCAGAGTGAGGGGAGCGTGCTCGCCTCGATCCATCACCGCATGCGTGCTTTTTCGTCAATCGACCCCGGCGCAACGTGTTTCCCCGCCCCGGCGCGCTCTCCGGCGGGGAGATGAGCATGCGCCCCCTTGCGATTTTCGGCGGCACCTTCGACCCCATACACCTGGGGCATCTCAGCGTGGCCTGGGAAGCGTCCGAGCTGCTCGATGCCGATGTGCGCCTGATGCCGGCCAGTGTCCCGCCGCATCGGCCCTCGCCACTGGCGAATGCGCAACAGCGGGTGGCGATGCTGAAGGCGGCGTTGCAGAAGCAGTCGCGCCTCGCGCTCGACGCGCGCGAGCTCGAACGAAGCGGCCCGTCCTACACGATCGACACACTGGTCGAGCTGCGGAAGGAAGAGGGCGATCGCCCTCTGGTGCTGCTGTTGGGCGCTGATGCCTTCGCCGGCCTGCCTTCGTGGCATCGTTGGCGCGAGTTGTTCGATGTGGCCCACATCGGCGTGCTCAGTCGCCCTGGCGTGGACGTCGCATGGTCTGACGAGCTGTTGGCCGCCATCGGGCCGCGGCTCATCGATGATGCCTCCGCCCTGCATGCCTTGCGTGCAGGCAAGGTGATCGAGCTCTCTGTCACGCCGCTGGAGATTTCGGCGACGCGCGTTCGCGAGCTGTTGGCCGCAGGCCGTGACCCGCGCTATCTGCTGCCCTGCGGGCTGTTCGACGATCCGTCGATTCTCGCGCCTTACCGCAAGGTCTGAGCGTCTCCTTGCTCGTGCACCCAGTGCGCGAGCCCAAAGGAAGCGACGCCCCCTCAGGCTTTTCGCGCACCGGGTGCGCTCCTGCAAAAGAAGGACGCGCCGGGTTACGACGTTCTCGGCACAAACCTCAACGCCACCGAATTCATGCAGTAACGCAACCCTGTCGGCGGCGGGCCATCATCGAACACGTGGCCAAGATGGCTGTCGCAGCCGGCGCAGTTCACCGCCGTGCGTTCCCATCCAAAGCTGTTGTCACGCTTTTCGATGACATTTTTCTTGGCGATCGGCTGCCAGAAGCTCGGCCATCCGGTGCCGGAGTCGAACTGCGTTGCCGCATCGAACAGCGCCGTGTCGCATGCAGGGCATCGGTACAGGCCTGGCACGGACGGCTTTTCATGCGGGCCGCTGAAGGCGCGCTCGGTGCCTTCGCGGCGCATCACGTAGTAGGCGTCATCGGAAAGCCGCTGATGCCACTGCGCGTCGTTGAGCACGAGCTTGCGCACGTGGCAGCTGCCGAGATGCCGGCCATCGTCGGCAAAGCATTCGAGCAGGAGATCCTCGCCCTGCGCCGCGGGCGTCGCCGCCATGGCGTCTCCCGACGACATGCCGCGTCGCGAGAAGCCCGGCAACAACCACGCGCCTGTGACGGCGATGGCGCCTCCGGCCAATGCCGCACGCAGGAAGCGGCGGCGTTCCAGCATCACGATATCCTGGGTGCGAGACATGGTGGACTCCATCACGCGGTTGGCGTGGATCAGCCGAACGTAAAGGCGTAGGCCTGCACGCCCGGGTCGAGGAAGGTGATTTCGAACGTACGCTCGCCCGTGCCACCCGCCTGGCGCACCAGCTGGTAGAGGCGCTGCGAGGTCACCGTGCCATTGCCGTCGGCATCGGTATCCATGCCGTGATCGGCAGCCGGCACCTTGCCGTCGATGGTCACGCGGAAGCGCACCGGTTTGCCGTCCGACGAGGGGCCCAGGACCAGATGCAGGTCGCGTCCGCGAAAGCGGTAGACGATGCGGCTGGTGGCGCTGTCCGATCGCGCGCTTTCCTCGCGCACGGTCCAGCGGCCGCCGAGTGCCCATTGATTGGCCATGAGCGTGGCGGGCGCGCGGTAGTCCCACGCGTCGTCGTGCGCCACTTGGCCGCCGGCGAAGTTCTCGGCGCGCGCGTAGCCGACGTAGGTTTCCGGCGAGCGCTGCGCATCGCCCGAGCTGGCCGCTTCCGCACCTTGTGCACCGGGCTGTACATAGCCGCCCGGCAGGTTCGTCTGGCCCGCTTCGGTGAGCAGCTGGCGGATCACGTCCTCGCTCTGGTCGTACTCGCCCTCACCGAAATGGTGGTGGCGAATGTGGCCCTGGCCATCGATGAAGTAGTGCGCGGGCCAGTATTCGTTGTTGAAGCCTTTCCAGATCGCATACTCGTTGTCGAGCGCCACGGGGTAGTCGACACCAAGGTCCTTCACGGCCTTGATGACGTTCTGCGGTTCCTTCTCGAAGGCGAATTCGGGCGCATGCACGCCGATCACGACCAGGCCGTGGTCCTTGTACTTGTCGGCCCAGCCACGCACGTAAGGTAGCGAACGGATGCAGTTGATGCAGGAATAGGTCCAGAAATCGACCAGCACCACCTTGCCGCGCAGCGATTGCGCCGAGAGCGCCGTGCTGTTGAGCCATTGGGTGGCGCCTGCCAACGAAGGCAACTCGCCTTCGATCGGCAACGGATCGCCGGCCTTCACCATGGGTTGTGGCGCAGGCGCGGGGCGTACGGCATCGATCAGCTTTTGTTCGATGCCACCGGTGCTGGCGAGTGACACGCGAGTCAGCAGGCCGGTATCGACGCCCAGCGCGATCGCGGCAACGCCGGCGAGCACCAGGGCGCCCAGCGCGCGCCGCACCCACTCGCCGGCGCCCAGTGAGCGCTTCATGAGTGCAAACACACGACCACCCACGACGAGCGCCAGCGCCAGCGACGTGGCCGCGCCGGCCGCATAGGTGAGCAGCAGCAGGGTGGTCTGCACGCTGGCGCCATTCAACGCCGCGCCGGTCAGCAGCAGGCCGAGGATGGGGCCGGCGCAGGGCGCCCAGAGCAGGCCGGTCGCCACGCCCAGCCCCGCGGCGGACCACGCCGAGTCGCCCTCCACATCCGAACGCTGGGTCAGCTTGTTGCCCAACGCCACGAATGGCCGGCTGATCCATTCGGCCAGGTGGCTGGACAGCAGGGTGAGGCCGAGCACCGCCAGCACCACCATGGCGACGATGCGGCCATATTGGTTCGCACGGATGGCCCAGCCGCCACCCACCGCCGCCAGGGTCGCGACAAGGGCGAAGGTGAGCGCCATGCCCAGCAACATCGGCAGTCCGTTGCGGGCGAAAGGCCGGTCCGCCCGGGCAAATACGAACGGCAGCACGGGCAGGATGCACGGGCTGAGTATGGTCAGCACACCACCCAGGTAGGCCAGGATCAGCACGAGCATGTAGACAGCATCCATCAGGGAGTCATGAACGTATTCGCCGGGCACGGCGCCACGGTTACCAGGGCGCGGGGTTCCCCATGGGCTGCCCCGCGAGAGTTTTCCGAAACAGCGCCCCGTGCCGGTGAAAACCGGCGCGCGAGGTAACGGAAACACTTCCTGCGCCGAATAACCGTAAGACCTTCGCGATACCTCTCCATGACCGCCGCCTTGACCGCCACCCGTCCGATGGTTCTAGATAGCGTCCTTCCTGTCTGGATCCGGGCCGACTTTGCCGTGAGTGACGCCGCTGAAAGCGCCATCGATGTGCCGGAGCGGCGGCGTGCCGCCTGGATGGCGGCAGCCCAGGGTGGCGATCGGCGGTCCTACGAGCGCGTACTGGCCGACTCGGTGCCCCTGATCCGCGCTGCGGCGCGACGCCAGGGCGTGGATGCGGACCTGACGGACGATGTGGTGCAGGAGACCCTGCTTACCGTGCACCGGGTGCGCCACACCTACGATCCGGGGCGCTCGTACGACGCCTGGTTGTCGGCCATTGCGGCACGGCGCGCGATCGATGCGCTGCGGAGCCAGGGCCGGCGAGGGCACCGCGAGTTGCATGACGAGCGAGCCTACGACATGCACCCCGACGAGCACGACGCCGCCGACGCCACCGAGCGTGAACAGGCCGCGCGCCGTCTGCGCGAGGCGATCGCGACACTGCCGCCGGGCCAGCGCGAAGCGGTCGAACAGCTTGGCCTCAAGGAGCGCTCGCTGGCGGAAGCCTCGGCGCATACCGGTCGTCAATCCGGCGCATTGAAAGTGAATCTGCATCGCGCCATGAAGGCGTTGCGAACCCGTTTCCATGGAGAGCCCTGAGCACATGTCCGAATCGCGACTCCCCGAGTCACTGATCCAGTCGCTGGGCGTGCAGCTGACCCCGGTGCGGCGCCTGCCGCCGCCGTGGATGCGCACGATCGGCTGGCTGGTGCTGGTGGCGGCGATCGCCTTGGGCTTGCTGTGGCATTACGGTGCGCAGCACATGATCCGCCGCTGGGTGGCCGAGCCGGACATCGCCGTCGCGGGTATCGGCGCGCTGATCACGGCGGTGTCGGCGGCGTGGGCGGCGTTTACGCTGGGCGTTCCCGGGCGTTCCGCCGCATGGGCGTGGCTGCCGCTGCCCGGGCTCGCGTTGTGGGTGGGCGCCAGCGGGCTCGGCTGCCTGCGCGATGTCGTCGTGCCGGGAGCGACCGTGGCCACTGCACATCAGTCCGGCGACTGCCTGATGTTCATCATCAGCTTGTCGATCCCGCTCTCTGCATTGCTGGTGTGGCTGCTGCGCCGCGCCTGTCCGCTTCGGCCGGTGCTGACGGCGGTGATGATCGGACTCGCCAGTGCGGCCGCTTCCGCGGCGCTGCTGGAGATCTGCCACGGTTTCGCCGTCGCGGTCACCGACCTCATCACGCATGCGATCGCGGTCGGCATCGTGGTGCTGGTCAACGCCCTGATGGGCGGTCGTCTGCTGCAACCCGCACTGAAGTAACGCCTCTCTCCATCGCAACGAAGGAACACATGCGGCTCATGCCGCATCGTCCATCCGTCAGGAGAGCTCCCATGAAGTACTTCATTCCGCTGGCTCTTGCCGCCTCATTGGCCTGCGTATCCATCGCGTCCGCGCAGGACGCCATGCAGCCGGCAAGCGCCGGTACTGCCATGAAGCAGGATGCGATGAAAAGCGGCGACACGATGATGAAGAAAGATGCTCCAGGCATGAAACACGACAGCATGAAAAAGCACGACGCCATGAAAAAGGGTGATGCGATGCAGCACAGCGACGGCATGAAGAAGGCGTCCGGCGGCAGCGACAGCGGCGGCGCTTCGGGTGGCCAGTGACCTCGGCAACCACCCGCAAGAAAAAGCGGATTTCCATCGTGCGTGAGCACTGCAGCAAACGATCCTGGGCCCACGCGGCCTGCCGATATTGACGCTGAATGGCGATGTCGGCCGGTCGCATCTTCCTGCCGGGCATGGGTATACGCTTGGGTCCGTTCCCGGCGTGCGCGACACGAGCGCAAACCCGGCAACGTGTTTCACGAACCAGGGAAGGGTCGTTCGCATCGGGCAGGACTGCTGATGTGGCGTGGCCGGAGCCGGCGCAAGCCGGTGACGGATCGTCGGGTCGCTCGGGAGGGGTGGCGCCGGCAGTTTCAAGGAAGTGCGGCATGGCCGCACGGTTACCTCACCGCTTCAGGAGACATGCACTCATGAAAGTTTCCCGTTACGCCGTACTCGCCTTCGCCACTGCCCTCGCTCTCGGTTTCGCCGTGTCGCCTGTCATGGCGCAGTCTGCCCAGGACACCAGCAAGGACGCGATGAAGTCCAGCTCGGATGCCATGAAATCAAATTCGGATGCGATGAAGTCGAGTTCCGATGCCATGAAGTCCGGCTCGGATGAGATGAAGTCCGCCAATGATTCGATGAAGGGCGACGCCGGCAAGAGCAGCTCGCACCACAAGAAGCAGCACAAGAAGAGCAGCGAACCGGCTTCCTCCTCGACCAGCGGCCACTGATTTCCAACCGCGTCGGCAAGCAAGGCTCCCCCCGCGGGAGCCTTGTTTTTAGGCATGGCGCCGTGCGGGCGTGGTGTAATAGTGCATCGTCCACGCGGCGGGGCACTCGATCATGGACACCGGTTTGCTGCGGCGCCTGGGTATCACCCAGCCCCTTGTTCTCGCTCCCATGTCCGGCGCTTCGACACCGGCGCTGGTGGCGGCCGTGTCCCATGCCGGCGGCCTGGGTTCACACGGCGTGGGTTATCTCGCGCCGCAGGCGATCCTCGACGACGCGGCGAAAATCCGCGCGCTGACCGATCGTCCGTTCGCGCTCAACCTGTTCGTGTTGCCCGACGATGCACACGCGGACGAAGCCGCCATCGACCAGGCGCGAGCCACCCTGGATGCACTGATGGAGCATGAGGGCCTGGCCGTGCGCACGACCAGGCCGGAGCGCTGGTCGCCGCGTTTCTCCGATCAGTTCGCCGCGCTGTGCGAGGCGCGTCCCGCCGTTGCGAGCTTCACCTTCAACCTCCTGACGCCCAGGCAGGTGGACGAACTCAAGCGCCGCGATATCGCCGTCGTGGGCAGTGCGACATCGCTGGCCGAGGTGCGTGCCTGGGCAGCGCTGGGCGTGGATGCCATCAGCCTGCAGGGAGCGGAAGCCGGCGGTCATCGCGGCACCTTCCTGCACGCCCCCGAGGAGGCCATGATCGGGTTGTTCGCCTTGATCCGGCTGGCCGCGCGCGCGGTGGACGTGCCCCTGATCGCCGGCGGCGGAATCATGGACGGGCGAGGCATGCTCGCCGCGGAGATGCTGGGCGCGGCGGTAAGCCAACTGGGCACGGCCTTCCTGGCCTGTCCGGAGTCTGCGGCAGCCTCTGCCTGGAAGCAGGACATCCCTGCCACCGAGGACACGCGCGTCACCACCATCCGGAGCTTCTCGGGCCGCGCGGCGCGAGGGCGACGCAATACCTATGTGGATGCGATGGAGCCGAAGGCGGGGAGCTTCCCGGCGTATCCCGTCATGAACGCGCTCACGTCTCCCTTGAGAAAGGCCGCCGCCGCCGCGGGGCGGGGTGACCTCGTCTCGGAATGGTGCGGGCAGGCCGCGAGCCTGTCCCGCGCCCTGCCGGCGGCCGAATTGGTCGCGATCTTGCTTGAGGAATATGCCGCGGCGCGCGCCAGTTTCGCTTGACGTGAGCTTCAGGGTGGGGCGCTATACTGGCCCCGCGCCATCCCGCGCATCGATCATGCATCGAGGCAACCGCACTTGAGTCAGACTTCCCCTCGCAGCACCAAATCCGCCACCACGGCGGTCATTCGCCAGCAGGTCCTCGACGCGCTGGACGAACTGAAGGCCAAGGACATTCGTGAGATCGACGTCCGCGGCAAGACCTCCATCGCCGACCTGCTGGTCATCGCCTCCGGCACTTCCGCGCGCCATGTGAAATCCATCGCCGACGAAGTCGTCAAGTTCGCCAAGAAGGCGGGCGTGATGCCGCTCGGCGTGGAAGGCGAGCAGGAAGCCGAGTGGGTACTGGTGGACCTGGGAGACGTGATCGTCCACGTCATGCTTCCGCGCATCCGCGAGTTCTATGGCCTGGAAAGGCTGTGGACCGTCGGTGACCGCGAAATGGACGCCGAAGTCGCCAGCGTGGGCTGATGTCCCACGCTGCGATGGCCGTTGCCGCGCGCCTTTGGATGCGCGTGGCGGTTCTTTCTGTTCCTCTGCTTTTCGGTGAAGACGCATGCGTGCGCGCCTGATTGCCGTCGGTGAACGCATGCCCGCCTGGGTGGCGGAAGGTTTCGCGGAGTACCGCAAACGGCTGTCGCACGATCTGCCGCTCGAACTCTTCGAGTTGAAACCCGGCGTGCGCGGCAAGGGCCGCGACGACGCGCGGGCCATCCAGGACGAAGGTGCCGCCATCCTCGCGGCATTGCCGCGGGACATCCATGTCGTCGCGCTGGATGGCCGTGGCAAGGCGTGGTCCAGCGAAGACCTCGCCGCGCAGCTCGAAAAATGGCGGATGTCGGGGCGCGACCTGGCGTTTCTCATCGGCGGGCCGGACGGCCACGCGCCGGAGGTGCTGGCGCGCGCCGACCAGAGCTGGTCGCTGGGCCCGCTCACCTTGCCGCACATGCTGGTACGGCTGGTGTTGGCCGAACAGCTGTATCGCGCCACCACGCTGCTCTCCGGTCACCCCTACCATCGCGCCTGACCGCCACGGCCCGACAAAGTGGCTATGGCCTTGGCGCGAAAGTGGTCATATGCCGGCCCGGGGCGCAGCCGCATACTGCATGCACTTTCCAGGTTCGGGATGCGGATCATGTCCTACAGGGTGCGCCAGGCCACCATCCATGAGGTCGACCTCGTCGCGCCATTGTTCGACGCGTACCGCCAGTTCTATGGCAAGCCAGGCGATCTCGATCTGGCACGACGTTTCCTGCTCGAGCGATTCCGGCATCACGAGTCGGTGATCCTGCTCGCCGTCGATGACGAGGGGCGTGGCGCCGGTTTCACGCAGCTCTATCCGCTGTTCTCTTCCGTGCGAGCGGCGCGCACCTATCTGCTCAATGATCTCTTTGTCGCAACCCACGCACGTCGAAGCGGGGTGGGTGCGGCATTGATTCACGAGGCAGTGGACTTTGCACGGGCGGCCGGCGCGGTGGGCATGTCGCTGACGACGGCGCATGCGAACGAGGCCGCGCAACGCCTGTATGAGTCCCTGGGGTGGAAACGCGACCTGGAATTTCGCGAATACAGCGTTGTTCTGTAGGCCGAATCCTGCCCCCAGACCATCGTCTAGCTTGCCAAGAGTTTGACGTGACCCGGCGCTAACATGAGTGGATTGCACTTCAGGAGCATTCCCCATGGACAAGCGCATTCGCCACGCCGGACTCGCGAGCAAGGTCATGACGGCCACCAAGGCCGCGGAGCTGGTCGACCACGGCATGACGATCGGCATGAGCGGCTTTACCGGCGCCGGTTATCCGAAGGCCGTGCCGCAGGCGCTGGCCGCGCGCATGGTGGCGACGCATGAGCGTGGCGAATCGTTCCGTGTCCGCGTGCTTACCGGCGCCTCCACGGCACCCGAGCTCGATGGCGCGCTGGCGCGCGCCGACGGCATCGACCTGCGCCTGCCCTATCAGTCGGATCCGGAGTTGCGTGCGCGCATCAATCGCGGCGAAATGGATTACCTGGACATCCATCTCAGCCACGTCGCGCAGTACGCGTGGTTCGGTTTCTTCGGCCAGCTCGACCTGGCCGTGGTCGAAGCCACCGCCATCATGCCCGACGGGCGCCTGCTGCCGTCGTCTTCGGTCGGCAACAACAAGACCTGGCTGGATCTCGCCGACAAGGTGATCGTCGAGGTCAATCACTGGCAGCCGATGGAAATGGAGGGCATGCACGATGTGTATTACGGCACGGCCCTGCCGCCGAACCGCAAGCCCATCCCGCTGCTGAAGCCGGACGACCGCATCGGCGAGCCGTACCTGCGGCTTGACCCGGACAAGGTCATCGCCGTGGTCGAGACCCATGCGCCCGATCGCAACAGCGCGTTCTCGCCGCCGGACGACTGCTCGCGGCAGATCGCGGGCCATCTCATCGACTTCTTCCGCCATGAGATCGCCAAGGGGCGCCTGTCGCCGCAGTTGCTGCCATTGCAGTCGGGCGTCGGCAACATCGCCAATGCCGTGCTGGGCGGCTTGCGCGATGGCGGTTTCAGCGGCCTTACCGCATTCACCGAGGTGATCCAGGACGGCATGCTCGACCTGCTGGAGCACGAGGTGCTTTCCGTCGCCTCGGCCACGTCGTTCTCGTTGAGCCCGGCGGGCATCGAACGCTTCCTCGGCAACATCGAGTTCTCCCGCAAGCGGATCGTGCTGCGCACGCAGGAGATTTCCAACCATCCCGAGCTGGTCCGCCGCCTGGGCTGCATCGCCATGAACGGCATGGTCGAGGCTGACCTCTATGGCAACATCAACTCCACCCATGTGGCGGGCACCAGCATCATCAACGGCATCGGCGGCTCCGGCGATTTCGCGCGCAACGGCTTCATGTCGTGTTTCCTCACGCCGAGCACGGCGAAGAACGGCGCCGTCTCGTGCATCGTGCCGATGGTGAGCCACGTGGACCACACCGAGCATGACGTGGCCGTGGTGGTGACCGAGCAGGGCCTGGCCGACCTGCGCGGACTGTCGCCACGGCAGCGCGCCAAGGTCATCATCGAGCGTTGCGCTCATCCCGACTACCGTCCGTTGTTGCAGGATTACTTCAACCGCGCGCTGCACGACAGCCGCGGCAAGCACACGCCGCATCTGCTGAACGAGGCGCTGTCCTGGCACCAGCGTTTCCTCGAAACCGGCGATATGCGACCTTAAGGCCCTCTCGCCGCCGGGTTCGCGCACCATGCTCTATCTCGCCTCGCAGTCACCTCGTCGTCGCCAGTTGCTCGAGCAGATCGGTGTGGCGTTTCAGGTGGTCGACGTGAACGTGCCGGAGCAGCGCGCGCTGGCGGAGGCGCCGCGCGAATACGTGAGTCGCGTGGCGCGGGAAAAGGCGCTTGCGGGCTATGCCGCGTTGAACGATCCGCAGGCCTTTGTGCTCGGCGCCGATACCGAAGTGGTGCTCGACGACGAGGTCTTCGGCAAGCCCGCCGATGCGGCCGATGCCGCCGCGATGCTGCGCCGCTTGTCGGCGCGGGTGCACGAGGTGATTTCCACCGTATGGCTGGTGAGCCGCAAGGGCGAGTGGAGCGACACCAGCCTGTCGCGTGTGCGCATGCCCGAGCTCGATGACGCCGCGATTGCGGCCTACATCGCCACCGGCGAACCCTTCGGCAAGGCAGGCGCCTACGCCATCCAGGGACATGGCGCCAAGTTGATCGAGCACCTCGACGGCAGCCATTCCGGCGTCATGGGCTTGCCGGTCTTCGAAACGGCGCGGCTGCTGCGGGCGCATGGCGTGATCCGCCATTGATGCAGGCGGGCGAAGCCGCGGCGCAACGTCTTCAGTGGTCCGGCATCATCATGAACCAGGAAACGACGGCCAGCAGATTGTTCGCGCCGTGAGCCAGCACGGCCGGCCAGATCGAGCCCGATTGCACGCGCAGCCAGCCAAGCACCAGGCCCAGCAGGGCCAGGTTCGGCAGCGCGTACCAGAGGAAGGACAGATCGGGCAGGTGCACGCAGGCGAACAGCACGGCAGTGATGGCGATGGCCCAGCCGCTGCCCACGTGGCGACTGATCGCCGAAAGCAGCACGCCGCGGAACAATAGTTCTTCCACCAGCGGCCCCACGCTGATGACCAGCAGGGCCAGCGGCAGGCGCAGCAGCGGCGAGATGTGCGCGCCGAGTTGCTTGATGTCCTGGCTCACTTCGTGTCCCTGCGCCAGCCATTGCGTCAGCAGGCCGCCGATGAAGGGCATGAGCATGCCCAGCACGACGGCAACGGCGTACAGCGTCGGTGCCGGCGCCGGGATGAACCCCAGCCCCGGCAGCTCGCTCCGGTGCCACAGCGAAGGCCAGCGGCGGTAAGTCAGGTGCATGATCAGCGCGGCGGATACCAGCAGGGTAACCATCACGGCGGTGGCGCTGGCATCGGGCTGGCCCAGCCAGACGCGGGCCTGGTGGATCACTTCGCCCGGGCCCTCGCCATGCTGGAGCACCATGACCACGCCGGCGGTGAGTCCGATGAGCCCGCCTACGGCGAGCTGCAAGGCGAAGTACAGCGCGATGAGCCCGAAGGCGTACCAGACGCTGGGCGCGGGCGACAGCAGTGGCAGGGATGGCGGCGAATCAGAGGCGTATTTCAATCGGTTCGCATCCATCGAAGGCGGGTCCAGCAAACGCACGTGCAAGTCGAGCCGCCAGGGCGCAACGCGCTCGCTGCCTGGCGCAACCACGCTAGTCCCTGCCGCGCCGCGGGCGCAATCCTGTCCTTTGGCACGGTCGGCCGGGCGGCTTTCGCCGCGTTGACATCCCCGCCCTTGTATAGTGGCGGCACGTTCCAAGGAGGAAAACGGCGCATCCAGCGCCGACCCATGTTCGCTTTCGACTGGCTGGCCGACCCTACTGCGTGGGCAGGTCTCCTCACCCTGGTGGTGCTGGAGATCGTGCTTGGCATCGACAACCTCGTCTTCATCGCGATCCTTGCCGACAAGCTGCCGGCCAAGAAGCGCGATCGGGCCCGTGTACTGGGCTTGCTGTTGGCGCTGGTCATGCGCCTCGTCCTGCTGGGGGCGATGTCCTGGCTGGTGAAGCTTATCGCGCCCATTCTCGAGTGGGGTGCGCTGTCGTTGTCGTGGCGCGACATCATCCTGCTGCTGGGCGGCGCTTTCCTGCTGTTCAAGGCCACGGTGGAGCTGCACGAGCGGCTGGAGGCGGGCGACCACCATGACGCCGCCAAGCGCGCACCGGCGCGCTTCTGGCTGGTGGTGGCGCAGATCGTCGCGCTCGACGCGGTGTTCTCGCTCGACTCGGTGATCACCGCGGTGGGCATGGTCGACCAGCTCTCCGTGATGATGATCGCGGTGGTGGTGGCGATGATCCTGATGATCAGCGCCAGCAAGCCGCTGACGAACTTCGTCAATGCGCGGCCGACCGTGGTGATCCTGTGCCTGTCGTTCCTGCTGATGATCGGCTTCAGCCTGGTGGCGGAGGGCTTCGGTTTCCATATTCCGAAGGGTTACCTGTACGCCGCGATCGGCTTCTCGATCATGATCGAGGCCTTCAACCAGACCATGCGCCGCAATCGCCAGCGCAGCCTGCTGGGCAGTGCGCGCACGCTGCGCGATCGCACGGCGATGGCGGTGATCAATCTGCTGGGTGGCGCAGGCAAGGAGGAAGAGGAGGCGACGCCTCATCCCGCCGCGGCAAACACGGAAGGCAGCGTGGCGGTATTCGGCAAGGACGAACTGGCGATGGTGCAGGGCGTGCTCGATCTCGCGCATCGCCCGGTGCGTTCCATCATGACGCCACGTCCGGAAATCAACTGGATCGATCCGCGTGAAAGCGTCGAGCAGCTGCGCGCGGAAGTGAGCGCGTCCAGCCATGCGTGGCTGCCGGTGGCCGGCGACGATCTCGACCAACTGGTCGGCGTGGCATCGTCGCGCGATCTGCTGGCGAGCCTGCTGGAGCATGGCAACATCGACGTGGACAAAGTGGTGCGCAAGCCGCTTACCGTGCTCGAGTCGCTCAGCGTGCTGCGCCTGATCGAGGAGTTCCGCCGCTCACCGCTGCAGGTGGCCTTGGTGGTGGACGAATACGGCAGCGTGCTCGGCCTGGTGACGCCGACCGACGTGCTCGAGGTGATTGCCGGTGAATTTCCCGACGACGAGAGCGGCGACCCGTCCGCCGTGCAGGAAGTGGATGGCAGCTGGCTGCTCGATGCCAGCCTGGACCTGCGTCGCGTCGAACACCTGCTGGGTCTCAAGCTGAGCAGCGATGACAGTTTCTCCACGCTCGCCGGCTACGTGCTGCAGCAATTGGGCCGCTTGCCCAATGTGGGCGACACGTTTGCCAGCGAAGGCCTGCATTTCGAGGTGGTGGCGATGGATGGCGCGCGCATCGGGCGCCTGAAGGTGACGCCGGAAGGGTAAGGCTGCTGTCGCGCACAGGGTGCGCGACAGCCTTTCGCCTCAAGAGGCCATCAGCGCCCGCGCCAAACCGACCACGCCGAGCAACAGCGTGGCGATCCAGCCCATCGAGGACACCATGTAGCCCGGTCCACGCTTGGCGGCGTCCTGCAGATATGCAACCGCGTACCACGCACGGCCGAGCACCCACACCAACCCGGCCAGCGCGCCCCACAGCGGAAATCCGTACTGCACGGCCAGCCACAGCGAAGGCAGGAACATCACCGTCGCTTCCAACGTGTTCATCTGCACGCGCAACGCCCGTTCGAACGCCGGATGGCCGCTCACCGCCGGCGCCTTGATGCCGTACTTGCCGCGGGCGTGGCCCGCTGCCCACATGGTGCCGAACTGCAACAGGACGGTAAGCAGGACGACGATGGCGGGCAGGTGCTGAATCATGACGGTCTCTCGGAGAAAGGTGGCCCACTCTAGCCATCGACGATGGATGGCGGGAGGGGGTATCGTGGTCTGGTCGCACCGCGGCGGTGCGCTAGCGAGGGGCGTCGCATGGACTGGCAGAAAGGTGAGCGCAGTCAGAATGTCATCGTCGACGACGGCAGCGGCGGGGGCGGCGGTCCGCGCTTCGGCGGCGGGCGCGGCATGGGCATCGGCGGCATCATCATCCTGGCCATCCTGGGCCTGGTGTTCTTCAAGGACCCGACCGCACTGCTCAACCAGGCGGACACCGGAGGCCAGGTCGCGGCGCCGAGCGGGCAGCCCGCGGAGGTCGATCCGCAGACCAGGGATTTCATCAGCGCCGTGCTCGGTTCCACCGAGAAAACCTGGACGGACATCTTCGCGAGCCATGGCCGCCAGTACGTCGATCCGCAGCTCAAGATATTCAGCGGCGGCGTAAGTACCGCCTGCGGCATGGCCTCCACCGCGGTCGGGCCGTTCTATTGCCCCGGCGACCAGTTGGTGTACCTGGATGTGGCCTTCTTCCGCGAACTGGAGAATCGCTTCCATGCGTCGGGCGACTTCGCCCGCGCCTACGTGATCGCCCACGAGGTGGGCCATCACGTGCAGAACCAGCTGGGCATCTTCGACCAGGTGGAGCAGGCGCGCCGGCGCGGCGCGCGCATGGAAGGCGCCGATGGCCTTTCGGTGCGGCAGGAGCTGCAGGCCGACTGCTTCGCCGGTGTATGGGCGAACCGTACCCAGCAACGCCTGCAGTGGCTGCAGCCGGGCGACATCGAGTCCGCCCTCAACGCGGCCAGCAAGATCGGCGACGACGCCTTGCAACAGCAGGCGCAAGGTCGGGTCGTGCCCGATTCGTTCACCCATGGCACCTCGGCGCAGCGCGTGAAGTGGTTCCGCGCCGGCTTCGACAGCGGCGACATGGGCAGCTGCAACACGTTCGCCGGGGAGCCCTGAGCCGCGTCGCCGCCCGCATCCAACCGGAAATGCCCGCTGCGCGGACGGCGGGCGCGTTCTAGAATGCCGCTGCCGCGCGCCTTGGGGTGCGCCTGCGAACCACCTGCATGCTCCATCCCTGTCTGCGTTGCGGCGCCTGTTGCGCTTATTTCCGCGTAGCCTTCCATTGGTCCGAGGCGGATGCCTCCCTGGGCGGCGTGGTGCCGCCGGAACTGGCGGAAACGCTGGACCCGCATCGTCTCGTCATGCGTGGCACGCAGGCATCCAGGCCGCGCTGCGTGGCGTTGCAGGGCATCGTGGGCGAAGGGGCGCACTGCGGCATCTACGAGCGCCGTCCGTCGGTATGCCGCGAAGTGGAGCCGGCCTGGGAATCCGGGCGTCCCAGCGCGCAATGCGACAAGGCGAGGCTGGCGCACGGCATGCAGCCGCTGACACCCGCGGACTGGCCATCCGCAGGCTACCCCGCCTGAGCGACGTTACCTGGCGGCTGCGGCGCCGTCGTTCTGGAAGGCCAGCACGAACTGGCGCAGGTCGTTCTCGTTCACGTCGGAGACGGCGATGTACTGCATGCTGGCATCGGTCCAGCGGATCACCGTGTAACCGTGCTCCTGCGCGACCGCCTGCGGCGACGCGGCACCGGTTTGCACCGGCCACTGGTAGAGATTGATCACATGGAGCCTGCGCTTGTACACCAGCGCGGCGACGCTGCGCCCCTCGACGGCATCCAGTCGCCCGCCGGCCAGCGGGAAACCTTCGTCGGAGAGGTCCTTCACGCGCGGCGCAAAATCCAGCTTGCCTTCGAACCAGGGCTTGACCGTGTGCTGGCTGGTCGACACCACATCCATCAGGTGCTGTTGCTGCAGGGAGCGCACATGGCTCGACACGACATCGGCGACCTGTGCGTCGCCCATGCGGTCCGACCGCAGCAGGTGCAGCCAGGCCGGCCCGGAAAGCAGCAGTGCCGCGACGAAGCCGGCCGCCGCGGCCACCGACAGCGGCATGCGCAGGCGGCGCGCGCGCGGCACCGGTGTCACGGCGGCAGGGGCAGGCGCCCAGCGCCGGCGCAACGCGTCCGGAGCCCTGTGGTACAGCTCGGGCTGGGCTAGCGCCTTGTGCAAGGTGGCGTACGCGTCGAAGCGTGCCGTGCATGCCAGGCATTCGCGCATGTGATGGGCGACGGCTGCGCTGTCGCCGGCGCCGAGTTCATCGTCCAGGTAGGCGTGGAGCAGCAACTTCGCGTCATCGCACATCATGGCGACGCACCTCCTTCGGATGATGGCCCAGTTCGGCGCGCAGGCGTTCGCGCGCACGGGCCAGTCGCGACATCACGGTGCCGATCCGTTGCTCGATGATGGCCGCGATCTCCTTGTACGAGCACTCTTCCAGCTCGCGCAGCACGATGACTTCGCGCAGCGGCGGCGGCATGCGTTCCAGTGCGGCGCGCAGGGCGCCCACGTCCACGGCGAGCAGCGTGAGTGTTTCAGGCGAAGGACCTTCGTCCGCCAGCGGATGGAGCTCGTCGTCGAGTTCTGCATGCAGGTCGTCCTGCCGGTGCCTGCTGCGCATCGTGTAGTAAGTATGGCGCACGATGGTAAGCAACCAGACCCGCGCGTCGCTGCCATGGAAACTGTCGAAGTAGCGCAGTGCGCGGAGCATCGCTTCCTGCACCACGTCCTGCGCATCGCTGGCATCGCGCGCTAGCCACCGCGCCAGGTTGTAGGCCGCGTCGAGATGCGGCAGCACCAGCGACTCGAAGCGGGCGCTTCGAGCGCTGTCAGGGCCGGTCATGCGGGCAGACGAATCCATGGGCATGCAAGGTAATACCTCGACCATGACCACTTTATTCCAAGGGCGACCGCAGGCCGCGTGAAGGCGTTCCGGGTGGGAATAAGCGTCGGGCCGGGCCGGTAGTAGCTAGGGCGGGATGTACCCGTTTTCCCCTCTACCGGAGAGTCCGACCATGCGTGATTCAGACGACAACACGAGCCCTGGCCGCCGCCAGTTCCTCCAGTGCATGGCATGGGCGGGGGCCGGCACCTTGTGGCTGATGCAGGGCGGCGTGCTGCGCGCGCAGGCGCTGACCGGGCAGGGCGCCAGGGATGCCGCCGACGCCAGCTTCGCCTTCGTGCAGATCAGCGATTCGCACATCGGTTTCCACAAGGCGCCGAACATGGACGTGGCCTCTACCTTGCGCGCTTCGCTGGCGATGGTGAACGCGCAGAAGGTGCGGCCCGACTTCCTGCTGCACACCGGCGATCTCACCCATCTCTCGCGACCGGACGAGTTCGACGCGCTGGCCGGCATCATGCAGGAAGCGCGGGTGGACAAGACCTTCTACGTACCCGGCGAGCATGACGTGATCGGCGACAACGGCGCGGAATTCTTCCGCCGCTTCGGCGAAAGACAGCAGGCCGGCGGCTGGTACAGCTTCGATCACCGCGGCGTGCATTTCGTCGGCCTGATCAATGTGCTGAACCTCAAGGCGGGTGGCCTTGGCTCATTGGGGGCCGATCAGCTGGCGTGGCTGAAGATGGATCTCGCGCCGCTGTCGGCATCGACGCCGCTGGTGGTGTTCGCGCACATGCCGCTGTGGTCGCTCTACCCCGAATGGGGCTGGGGTACCGACGACAGCGCCGAAGCCATGGGCCTGCTGCGGCGCTTCGGGTCGGTGAGCGTGCTCAACGGCCATATCCACCAGATCCAGCAGAAGGTGGAGGGCAACATCACTTTCTACACGGCGCGATCCACCGCCTATCCGCAGCCGGCACCCGGCGTGGGCCCTGCGCCGGGCCCGATGAAGGACGTGCCGCCAGAGGCGTTGCATCGCTACCTCGGCATCCGCGAGGTACGCCATGTGCGCGGCAGCCAGCCGCTGGCGCTCACCGACGAGGTGTTGTCATGAAGGCGCTCCGCTACGCGGCGATCATGTCGATGCTTTGCCTCTGTTGTGGCGTGGCGATGCCAGCGGTTGCGGCGACGACGGATGCCGCCCCGAAGGCGAAGGCGGCGGGAACCCAGGTCGAGATCCGCAACTTCGCCTTTGCGCCTAACACGATGACCGTCGCCGTGGGTACGCGGGTGGTCTGGACCAATCGCGACGAGGAGCCGCATGTGGTCACCAGCGCAGGCAAGCAGTTCGCTTCATCGCCCGCGCTGGACACCAGCGATACCTATGCGGTGACATTCACCAGGCCCGGCACCTATGCGTACTACTGCTCCATCCACCCGATGATGGTCGGCACCATCATCGTGCAGTAGCGGCACCGTCGAAGCGGTAGATATCCATCGCCAGTAGCCCGTATTCGATGCCGGCGTCGATGCGCGTGGCGTGCGCCTGCGCGCCCGCCGCGCCCAGCGCGACAAACAAGGGCAGGAAGTGCTCATCGGTGGGATGCGCGCGCTCGGCGAACGGTGCCTGGCGGCGATAGTCGAGCAATGCCTCGACGTCGCCCTCGGCCAGCTTGCGTTCGACCCACTCGATGAAGGGGCGCACGTACGGCGCTTCGCGTTCTTCGCTGTAGCCCGAACGGAAGTCGTGCAGGTTGTGCGTGATGCTGCCCGAGCCGATCACCAGCACGCCTTCCTCGCGCAAAGGCGCCAGGGCACGGCCCACCGCGTACTGGTGCGCCGGGCCGAGCTGGGGCTGGATCGACATCGGCACGACGGGTATGTCGGCGTCGGGATAGAGCAGGCGCAGCGGCACCCACGCGCCGTGGTCGAGTCCCTGGGTGGGATCGAGCGTGGTGGGCAGGCCGGCCTTGTCCAGCAACTCGGTGATGCGCGCGGCAAGCGCCGGTTCGCCTGTGGCCGGGTACCGGATGTCGAACAGCGCCTGCGGGAAGCCGTAGAAGTCGTGAATGGTTTCCGGGCGGGTTGCTCCGCCGACGTGCGGCTGGCGGGCCAGCCAATGCGCCGTGGCGATGACGATGGCCTTGGGCCGTGGCAACGCCTTGGCCAGCTCGGCCAGGCGTTCGCCCACGCGCCGTGGCTGGATCGCGGTCATCGGCGATCCGTGGGAGATGTACAGGCTTGGCAGGGTGGTCATGGCGGTTACCTCGGAAGTACCGCCCTAGATTAGGGATATCGGCGCCGATTGCAGCGCGCGTGCGGTGAACGATCCGTCACCGCAGGGGAACGATCGCGGCGTATCCGCGCCCTTTGCTCGTCATTCCGGCGCAGGCCGGAATTCAGTTGCGATAGTGGAAGGTTTTCGCGAAGAAACCCAACTGCGCCCGGCAAAATCCGGGGCACATGGACACTGGATTCCGGCCTGCGCCGGAATGACGAGATAGGGTGAGCTTCGGTTACTTGCCGCGACGCGGCGGCTTGCCGCCACCGTGGCCGTGCGGGCGCGGCCTGCCGCCGTGGGACTTCTTGAAGCCACCGCCGCCCGGACGGAAACCGCCCGGCTTGCGCGGCGGCGCGTCGCCGGCGCCGCTGTCATCGCCGTCCCATTCCTTGATGCGCAGCTGCTGCTGGCTCACCCACACCTTCTGCAGGTGCTGGAACACCTCGGCCGGCATGCCGTCGGGCAGGTCGATCAGGCTGTACTCGCCGCGGATGCTCAGGCGGCCGATGTACTGGCTTTCGAGGCCCGCTTCATTGGCGATGGCGCCGATGATGTTGCCTGGCTTCACGCCATGCTCATGGCCCACTTCGACGCGGTAGGTGCGCTTGCCTTCCTCGGTGTGGTGCGGGCGCACGGGGCGTGCCACGAATTCGCGCGGCGCGCCGTCGCGATCGCGCGAACGATGCTCGCGCTCGCCGCGGTGCTCGTGGCTGTCGCGGTCGCGGCCATGCTCGCGCTCGCGCGGCGCATGTTCGCGTTCGCGCTTGGGCGGGGGCGTCAGCAGCAGGGGCTGGTTGCCCTGCGCGATGCGCGCCAGCGCGGCGGCGATCTCGATGGCGGGAATGTTGTGTTCCTGCTCGTACTGTTCGATCAGCTGCTGGAACAGTTCCAGTTCGCCCACGGCCAGCGTGTCGCTGATGCGCTGCTTGAACTTGGCGATGCGCACGTCGTTGACCGCTTCCACGGTCGGCAGCTTCATTTCCTCGATCGGCTGGCGCGTGGCGCGCTCGATCGCCCGCAGCATGCCCTTCTCGCGCGGGGTGACGAACAGGATCGCCTCGCCGCTGCGGCCCGCGCGGCCGGTGCGGCCGATGCGGTGCACGTAGCTTTCCGTGTCGTACGGGATGTCGTAGTTCATGACGTGGCTGATGCGCTCCACGTCCAGGCCGCGCGCGGCCACGTCGGTGGCGACCAGGATGTCCAGCTTGCCGTCCTTCAGCTGCTGGATCACGCGTTCGCGCTGCGCCTGCGCGATGTCGCCGTTGATCGCGGCGGCGGCCAGGCCACGCGCCTGCAGCTTTTCGGCGAGTTCCTCGGTGGCCTGCTTGGTGCGCGCGAAGATGATCATCGCGTCGAACGGTTCGGCCTCGAGGATGCGCGTCATCGCATCGAGCTTGTGCATGCCGCTGACGAACCAGTAGCGCTGGCGGATGTTGGCGGCGGTGGTGGTGGCGGCCTTGATGGTCACCTCCACCGGATCCTTCAGGTGCTGCTGCGCGATCTTGCGGATCGGCGCCGGCATGGTCGCGGAGAACAGCGCGACCTGGCGGGTCGGCGGCGTGGCTTCCAGCACCTTCTCCACGTCGTCGATGAAGCCCATGCGCAGCATTTCGTCGGCTTCGTCGAGCACCAGGAACTTCAGTTCCGACAGATCGAGCGTGCCGCGCTCGAGATGGTCGATCACGCGGCCCGGCGTACCCACCACGATCTGCACGCCGCGCTTGAGCGAGTGCAGCTGCGGGCCATAGCTCTGGCCGCCGTAGATCGGCAGCACCTGCAGGCCGGGCATGTAGGTGGCGTAGCGCTGGAACGCTTCGGCCACCTGGATGGCCAGTTCGCGCGTGGGCGCGAGGATCAGCGCCTGCGGCTTGCCGGGCTTGAGGTCGATGCGCGAAAGGATAGGCAGCGCGAACGCGGCGGTCTTGCCGGTGCCGGTCTGCGCCTGGCCGAGCACGTCGCGGCCTTCCAGCAGCGGCGGAATGGTGGCGGCCTGGATCGGCGAAGGCGACTCGTAGCCGACGTCGGACAGGGCGCGCAGCAGCTCGGGATGAAGGCCAAGCGCAGCGAAGCCGACGGCTGCCGGCTGGGAATCGGAAGACGGGGAGGACATGGGGAACCTCGACATGGCATGCACGAGGGCATGCGGGAGAATGACGGTATTGTAACAGGCCGGCTCGCCCAAACCGGTGATTTTGTTGCGCCAAAGGCGCCATCGACGAGGAAAATCCATGTCCCAACCCCTTGAAGGCCGTATAGCGCTGGTGACCGGCGCCTCTTCCGGCATCGGTGAGGCGACGGCGCTGGCGCTGGCCGAGGCCGGCGCCAAGGTGGCCGTCGCCGCGCGCCGTCGCGACCGGCTCGAGGCCCTGGCCGCGGCGTTGGCGAAGCTCGGCGCCGAGCCGTTCGTGTTGACCGCCGATCTCGCCTCCGAGGACGAGGCGCAGCGGATCGTGAAGGAAACCGAAGCGCACTACGGACGTCTGGACATCCTGGTGAACAACGCCGGCGTGATGTACCTGGAGCCCGTCGAGCAGGCCGATCTCGGGCGCTGGCGGCACATGCTGGAACTGAACGTGCTCAGCCTGATCGCCTCCACGCAGGCCGCGCTGCCCGGCATGCGCGAGCGGCGCGACGGCCATGTCGTGAATATCTCCTCCACGGCCGGACGCGTGGCCAACCCGAACGCGGCTGCCTATTCGGCGACGAAGTTCGGCGTCGTGGCGTTTTCCGAGGCGCTGCGGCGCGAGGTGTACCAGCACAACATCCGCGTGACGGTGATCGAGCCGGGCGTGGTGGAGACCGAGCTGCGCGATCACATCGGTCACGCCGAGGTGAAGGCGAATCTCAATGCGTGGGCCGACAGCATGCGCCAGCTGCAGGGGCGCGACGTGGCGGATGCCATCGTGTTCTGCGTATCGCGCCCTGCCCATGTCAACATCAACGAAGTGTTGATGCGGCCAACCGATCAGGAGCGTTGATGCCGCGCGCCGCACTATCATCCCGTGCTTGCGCCATCCACGGAGAATAGCCATGACCGAGATCGAAACGATCTCCGAACAGCGTTGCCACGGCGGGGTGCAAGGCTTCTATCGGCACCATTCGGAAAGCTGTGGCGGCCCGATGCGCTTCGCGCTGTACCAGCCGCCCCAGGCGGCCAGCGAGGCGTGCCCGGTGCTGTATTACCTCGCCGGGCTCACCTGCACCGAGGAGACCGCCGCCATCAAGGCGGGCGCGCAACGGCTCGCGGCCGAACGGGGGCTGATCCTGGTGATGCCCGATACCAGTCCGCGCAACACGGGCTTCGAGGGCGCAACGGGTGACTGGGAGTTCGGCGAGGGCGCAGGTTTCTACGTGGATGCCACGCAGTCACCCTGGTCGTCGCGTTTTCGCATGCACAGCTACATCGTGGATGAACTGCCGACACTGGTCGCGCAGCACTTTCCGGTGGACCGCGAACGCAGCGGCATCATGGGGCACTCCATGGGCGGGCATGGCGCGTTGACCATCGCGTTGCGCCATCCCGGCCGCTACCGATCGGTATCCGCATTCGCGCCCATCGTGGCGCCGACGCAGGTGCCATGGGGCGAGAAAGCCTTTCCGCGTTATCTGGGTGAAGACAAATCCGCTTGGGCGGCATACGACGCATGCGAGCTGGTGCGCCGGCAGACCTTCGACGGCACCATCCTGATCGACCAGGGCGAGGCCGACGGTTTCCTGTCCACGCAGCTGAAGCCCGAGCTGTTCGACCAGGCGTGCGCCGAAGGAGGACAGTCGCTCCTGTTGCGCCGCCATGCAGGCTACGACCACAGCTACTACTTCATCAGCACCTTCATCGACGACCACTTGCGCCACCACGCCAATGCGCTCGGACGTCCGTGAACCTCGTCTACCCCATCCACACGCCCCGCACGCTGGTGCGTGTGGTCGACGCGGGCGATGCGCAACGGCTGTTGAGCTATCGCGTGCTGAACCGCGAGCACCTGGCGCCGTGGGAGCCCCTGCGCGATTCGTCCTACTACACGCTGGACCACTGCATCCGGACACTGGCCGACGCGCGCGAGGCGATGCGCATGGATCGCGTCTATCCCTTCGTCGCGCTCGATCTCGTCGGCAACGACATCATCGCGAACTTCACTTTCGCCAACATCGTGCGCGGGGCCTTCCAGGCCTGCCATCTCGGCTACAGCATCGCCGGCAGCCGGCAAGGGCAGGGCTTCATGTACGAAGCGCTGTCGGCCGTGATGCCGTGGGCATTCCGCGAGCTGGACATGCATCGCGTGATGGCCAACTACATGCCACGCAACGAGCGCAGCGGCAGGCTGCTCGAGCGCCTGGGTTTCGAGCGCGAAGGCTATGCGAAGCGATATCTGCAGATCGCCGGCGTGTGGGAAGACCACATCCTCACGGCACGTATCCGCGAGGATTGATCTCCGCGCCCCCTTTGCCGCGACGACTCCTTTGTGGGAGCGCACCCAGTGCGCGACCGCCGCCCGGCGGAATCATCGCTCCGTCGGCTTTTCGCGCACTGGGTGCGCTCCTACAGGAGTATTCAGCGGTTCGTGGCGACGGGATGAAGCAGCATGCCCAGCGTCGCACGCTGCTGCCATGCCAGGGCGAGATACATCAGCAGCACGATGAGTCCGGGCCCCAGCAGGTGATCTTCCATCACAGCGTGGTAGCCGAAGATCACGACCACGGGCGCCGCCAGCATCATCAGCGCCAGTGCGACGAAGCGGTTGGCGAGCAGGAACAATCCGCTCACGGTGTACAGGACGCCGAGTACGGGAAGGATGTAGCCGCTGCCGGCGAGGCCTTGCATGAAGGCCTGCGACTGCGGCGTCATCGGTGCCGGCGGCTGCCAGAAATGCAGCAGGTCGTTGAGGCCGGCGAACACGAACCATGCGCCGAAGACGAGTCGCAGGGCGAACAGCAGCCAGTGGAAAAACGCTTTCATGCAGGAAATCCTCGATACGGAAGCCCTGCATGATCGGGACGGGCGCGGCGGCGTTGTATTCCTCGTAACGCCTAGGCCCAACCGCCTAGGACAGTGGTTGGGCCAGGCACCTGCCGGACGTCACGCCTTGGCGGCGGGCCGGCGCTGGCGACGACGCTTGCGGTTGCCTTCGGCCGGGCGCTCGCTGCCGTGCGCATGGTTGTTGTTGTGCGGACGATGCGAACCCTGCGGGCGAGCCTGGCGCGGCTGGCGCTGGCCCTGCACCGGCTTCGGCGCATTGGCATCGGTGCGCAACGGGTGCGAGGGCTCGAAGCCCGGCACTTCGCTCACCGCGATGTCCTGCTTGAGCAGCTTGCGGATATCGCGCAGCAGGCCCGCTTCCTCATGGCTCACCAGCGACACGGCCATGCCGTCCGCGCCGGCGCGACCCGTGCGGCCGATGCGGTGCACGTAATCTTCGGCGACCATCGGCAGGTCATAGTTGATCACGATGGGCAACTGGTCGATATCGATGCCGCGCGCCGCGATGTCGGTGGCGACCAGCACGGTGATGCGACCGCTCTTGAAGTCGCTGAGCGCGCGGGTGCGTGCGTTCTGGCTCTTGTTGCCGTGGATCGCCGCCGCGCGCATGCCGGCCGTTTCCAGGTAACGCACCAGCTTGTCCGCGCCGTGCTTGGTGCGGCTGAACACCAGCGTCTGGCGGCGGCTGTCCTGCGCGAGCACGTGCAGCAGCAGGTCACGCTTGTTGGCGGCATCGACCGGGTGCACGTGGTGGGTGACCGTGGTGGCGACGGTGTTGGGCGGCGTCACCGACACTTCGCGCGGCTGATGCATGAACTGCAGGGCGAGTGCCTTGATCGGCGGCGCGAACGTCGCCGAGAACAGCAGCGTCTGGCGCTGGCGCGGCAGCGCCGCGAGGATGCGCTTGAGCGCCGGCAGGAAGCCCATGTCGAGCATGCGGTCGGCTTCGTCCAGCACCAGCACTTCCACGCCCGACAGGTCGATGGAACGCTGCTGCATGTGGTCGATCAGGCGGCCGGGCGTGGCGATGACGATATCCACGCCGCGGCGCAGGGCCTGCATCTGCGGGCCCATGCTCACGCCGCCGAAGATGGTGGTGCTGCTGATGCGCAGGTGCTTGCCGTAGTCGCGCAGGTTGTCGTGCACCTGGGCAGCCAGCTCGCGGGTGGGTGTCAGCACCAGCGCGCGCGGACGACGCGTCTGCGTGGCGCCGGCGGTGGAAAGGTGCTGCAGCAGCGGCAGCGAAAAGGCAGCGGTCTTGCCGGTGCCGGTCTGCGCGGCGGCCAGCAGGTCACCGCCTTCCAGCACGACGGGAATGGCCGCGGCCTGGATGGGGGTGGGTTCGGCGTAGCCTTGTTCGGCAAGCGCACGCAACAACGCGGGCGCGAGGCCCAGCGATTCGAAAGACATGGAAGCTCCAGAGCAACTCGGAGCGTTCTAACGAACCGCGTTGCAGTATTCAAAAAAGGGGAGGGGGCGTTCGGCCCGCCGGAAAGTATAGCGGAAAAGGCGCCGCCACGCTGGTTTTGGCGCGGCAGGGCGCGGCCAGCCGCTTCATGGGGCGCTCAGCAAGGCTTTTCGCCCACGATGAGATAGCAGTCGAACGGCGTCTTGCCATGCAGCGAGCGGATGCTCACGTCCAGGCCGGCATCCGCCAGCAATGCCCGCATTTCCTCGCCGCTGGGATAGTGCTGTGCACCCACGCGCATCCAGCCGCTGGCGCTGAGGAAAAATTCCGAGACGCGCGTGGCGGCATAGCGCCAGCTGGGCTCGCGCAGCACGCTGCGCACGATCAGCATGCCGCCCGGAGCGAGATGCGCCGCCGCATTCTTCACCAGTTCACGCTGGCGCTCGGCGCTGAGGTAGTGCAGCACGTCGAGCAGGGCGACATGGCCACGCAGCGGATACGCCGTGGCGCCATCGGCGAGACGCAAAGGCAGCACGCCTTCCAGCCCGGCCATGCGCATGGCACGCCGGCCGGCGTCGATCTTGCGCGCATCGTGGTCCACGCCCAGGTATTGCGGCAGCTCGCCGTGCGCGTGCAGGTACTGCCCGAGCAGGCCGATGCCGCAGCCGATATCCAGCAGCGGCATCGGGCGGCGCGCCATCAGGTCGGCCACGGCCGCGTAGGCGGGGTCGGCCGCCAGCTTGCCGTGAACATAGCGGCGTTGGAGCCAGTGATCGTAGGAGTCGGCGATCCGATCGAGGGCAGTAGCGTCCATGACGGACATGTGAGCCGACTCCGTGACTGCGTGGTGTGAAGAAAGTCTGCGCCGGCCGTTCGAACGGCGCCAGCTCCCGAAGCGCTCTCTTGCGCCGCGGCCGCCATGATGGTTCGCTTGGCGCGCTGTGCGCCGCAGGGGCGGGCACGACCACGACGGAGCCACCGATGTCGCCGTTTGCACCTCTGCGCGAGTTGGACACCACCCAGCGCCACACCGTATTGGCCAGCTTCCTCGGCTGGACGCTGGATGCGTTCGACTACTTCCTGCTCACGTTCGTGATCGTCAGCGTGGCGCAGGAGTTCCACGTCGGCAAGGAACACGTCACCTACGGGCTTTTCCTTACCCTCGCGGCGCGTCCATTGGGCGCGTTGTTGTTTGGACGCCTGGCCGACCGCTATGGGCGGCGGCCGATCCTGATGCTCGACGTGATCCTGTTTTCGATGTTCGAGCTGGCGACCGCCTTTGCCAACTCGCTTACCTCGCTGCTGGTGCTGCGGTTCCTGTTTGGCATCGCGATGGGCGGCGAATGGGGTATCGGCGCGTCGCTGGCCATGGAATCCATCCCGGCGAAGGCGCGTGGCGTGGTGTCGGGGCTGCTGCAAAGCGGCTATCCCGTGGGCTTCTTCCTGGGCGCGCTGGTGAACTGGCTGCTGGTGGACCACATCGGCTGGCGCGGCCTGTTCGTGGTCGGCGCCGCGCCGGCGTTGCTGGTGCTGTACATCCGTCGCACCGTGCCCGAGTCGGAGGTATGGCAGCAGGGCCAGGCGACGCAACCCCGGCGCGGCCTGCTCGAATCGATGCGTGGCCATTGGAAGCTTGCCATCTACCTGATGCTGCTGATGATGGCGTTCAACATGTTCAGCCACGGCTCGCAGGACCTCTACCACACGTTCGAGGAGGAAAGCCTGCATCTGCCGACCGGCTCCGGTGCCGCCTTCATGCTGGTGGCGATGCTCAATCTCGGCGCGCTGGTCGGCGGGCTGTTTTTCGGTGCCCTGTCGGAGCGTTTCGGGCGTCGCCGGACGATCATCCTGGCGGCGCTGCTGGCCATTCCCGTCATCCCCCTGTGGATGCATGGCGGCTCGTTGTCCATGCTCGCGCTGGGCGCTTTCCTGATCCAGGTGATGGTGCAGGGCGCCTGGGGCGTGGTGCCTACGCACCTCAACGAGCTGGCGCCGGAAGGCATGCGCGGCACGCTGCCCGGCTTTGCCTACCAGACCGGCAACCTGCTGGCCGCCGTCACGGCCAACGCCCAGCTGTGGATCGCCGGGTGGCACGGTGGGGACCTGGCCTTCGCCCTGTCCGCCTGGATCGCCGGCGTGGCCGTGCTGCTGGCCGTGCTGGCGTGGCTGGGCCCCGAGGCGCGCGGCGTACGGTTCGGCCAGCCCCGCGCGGAAGCAGGCGGCTAGGCGGCCACGCTGCTAGAATGCGGGGTTTGCATTCCTCACGAGACACGCAATGAAGGCTGGCAAGGACAAAGTCATCTCGCTCCACTACACGCTGACCGTGGATGGCGAAAAGGTCGAGAGCTCGCTCGATCGCAACGAACCGCTGTGGATCCTGCTCGGCCACGGCCAGCTCATCCCGGGCCTGGAAAAGGCGCTGGAAGGCCACGAGGCCGGCGAGACGCTGCAGGCTGAAATCGCTCCGGCCGAAGGCTACGGCGAGCGCCAGGAAGGCCTCACCCAGCGCGTGCCGAAGAAGTACTTCCAGCAGGCGGCCAAGCTGAAGCCGGGCATGACCACGGTGCTGGCGCTGAAGGAAGGCGGCCACCGCGTGGTGGTGGTGCAGAAGGTGGGCATGACCACGGTCGACGTGGACCTCAATCATCCGATGGCCGGCAAGACGCTCAACTTCGATGTGACCGTCAATGAAGTGCGCGACGGCACCGAGGAAGAAATCCAGCACGGCCACGCGCATCCGCCGGGTGGCGAGGCGCACTGATGGCGGATCGCTCCGCTCTCGTTGATTGAGGGCGGGGCACGGTGGCCTGGCGCGAAGTCGTGCCGGGCCACGATGTCGGCGTCTTCGTTTTTTTCCGCTTTCTCCAGGGCCATGAACCGTGGAAGCGCACCGTGTGCGCGACGCCGTTGGCCCCAGCCCCAGCGCGCCACCTTTCTACCTTTCTCCCTGTAGGAGCGCACCCAGTGCGCGACACCCTTTCGCATCGGTCTGCAGGTTTGTCGCTCTTATGAAGGAGGGCTATTGCCTCCGGTAGCCCCGCTTCCGCCAGGGTGCCGCTTACGCAGCGGGCGTTTCGACGTCCTGCCGGCCTCTGTAGGAGCGCACCCTGTGCGCGACAGCCTTTCGCGTCGGTCTGCACGTTTGTCGCTCTTTTGAAGGCGCTATTGCCTCCGGTAGCCCCGCTTCCGCCAGGGTGCCGCTTACGCAGCGGGCGTTTCGACGTCCTGCCGGCCTCTGTAGGAGCGCACCCTGTGCGCGACAGCCTTTCGCATCGGTCTGCACGTTTGTCGCTCTTGTGAAGGCGGGCTATTGCCTCCGGTAGCCACGCTTCCGCCAGGGGGCCGCCTACGCGGCGGGCGTTTCGACGTCCTGCCGGCCGCCGAGTCACTTTTCTTTTGCTGGCCCAAAAGAAAAGTAACCCAAAGAAAATGGCCTTGAGAGCCAAGGCTCTTAGCAATACGTGGAATAGAGGCGTTGGTCGACCGAGGTCAGTCGGGCCGAGCGCGTTACTACCTCGAACGGAGCGGCTACACCGCAACGCGCCGATACGAAGAGGACTTAAAGCAACTTCGCTGAGCCGTGATGAAGCCTATGGGGCGCCACGCACTTTCCCCCTCTCCCCTCCGGGGTACGCGCGGAGCGGCCATGGATGGCCGCGGCTTTGAGGAGCGAGGAGAGGGCTGGGGTGAGGGGTGGGGGGCTCGCGATGACGCCAGTTGTTTGGGGACGGCGGCTCGGCGGTCTGCAGTGCCTTTCATCGCGGGCAAGCTGCTTAAGGGATGTTGCCCTTGACGACGCGTACCGGACGCTTTGAAAAACAACGGCGCCGCTCGGCGCCGTTGTCTTTTTTCCACGCTGCAGCCTACTTACGCCAGCGTGATCTGCACATCCACGTTGCCGCGCGTGGCGTGCGAGTACGGGCAGATGTCATTGTGCGCGGTGTCCACCAGATCCTGGGCCACGGTGCGGTCGATGCCGGGCAGGCTCACGTCGAGCTTCACCGCAATGCCGAAGCCGGTCGGTTCGCGCGGACCGATGCCCACGTGCGCGGTCACCGAGGCGTCCTTCAGCGTCACGCCCTTCTGGCGTGCCACGAAACGCACGGCACCTTCGAAGCAGGCCGCGTAGCCGGCGGCGAACAGCTGTTCCGGATTGCTGCCGGCGCCGCCCGGGCCGCCCAGGCCCTTGGGCACGACCAACTGCAGGTCGAGCACGCCGTCGTCGCTCTTGGCGTGGCCTTCGCGGCCGCCGGTGACGGTGGCGGTGGCGGTGTAGAGAATCTTGCTGATGTTCATGGGATCAATCCTCGGTGGGGGAGCGTTGGAGTTGCCGGGTAAGTCGCTTCAGTTCATCGCGCAGCGTTTGCATCTGTCCGTGTGAAAGCTGCAGGCGCTGCGCCATGCATTTGGGTACGTCGCTGGCCTGCTCACGCAGGCTAAGTCCGGCGACGGTGAGTCGGATTTCCACTTCGCGCTCGTCTTCGGTGCGCCGCTGGCGATCGACCAGGCCGGCGGCCTGCAAGCGCTTCAGCAGGGGCGTGAGCGTTCCCGAGTCCAGTTGCAGGCGCTGCCCCAGTTCGCGCACGGTCAAGCCGTCCTGTTCCCACAGCACCAGCATCACCAGGTATTGCGGGTAGGTCAGTCCCAGTGGTTCCAGCAGCGGCCGGTAGAGGCCGGTGAAGGAGCGGGAGGCGGCATACAGCGCGAAGCACAGTTGCTGGTCCAGCAGCAGGTGATCGGGGGTGGGTGGCCGTTTCATGGGTTGAATAGTAAGTGCAAAATTAGATTGTGCACAATTTAATTTTTCGATCGGAACGATAGGCCAGGCCTAAGGGCCATTCCTGGAGGCTGGGAGGCCACCGACGGGCCACCCTTCCGGCCGGGGCCTTTTGCCCACCATGCGGCGTCATCGCTCGGACGTGTACGGACGCACACGTCCTCTGTCTTCCTTGGTCTGGCGGGCAAAAGACTCACGGCGCGAGTCACGCCCATGGCGTCAACAGACCCTAGTCGAGCAGGCGTTTGCCGAAGGCGAAATGGTCGCGCCAGTAGGGCCCGTCAATATCGTCCAGCCGCACGGTGCCCCCGCTGTTGGGGGCATGCACGAAGCGGCCCTTGCCCACGTAGACGCCGACATGGCTGATGCCGGTATGGCCGCCGAAAAACACCAGGTCGCCGCTCATCAGGTCGGTCATGCGGCGTACCCGTTCGCCGTCCAACTCGGACATTTCGCGCGAACTGTGCGGCAGGGAAAGCCCCGCCGCATTGCGATAGATGTAATCGACCAGGCCGCTGCAATCGAAGCCGCCGTCGGGCGTATTGCCACCCCAACGATAGGGCGTGCCCACCAGGGCGATCGCGCGAAACAGCACGTCATTGGCGGTGCCGGTATTGCCGGCCGGCGCGCGCGCCGGGAGGCTGGCCAGGGCAGACTGCGATTCGCGCGAGGCCGGCCTGCGTGGCCCGCTGGCGCAAGCGACCAGCAACAGCATGACCGCCCCGAGCAGGAGGTGACGCGCCGTTCGCCACGGCGCGGCCGCGGTGGATGGGGCGTCGACGTCCGGACTCATCGGGTATCCCTTCTGCGTGGATTGGCCGTGAGACTAGCAAATCAATTACTTATCTGAAAGAGCGCAGATTTTGGACGAAGTGGTCTCGCTCAGGGTGAAGATTCCGAGCCATCAACGGTGAGGTTGCGTTGGCCCAGGTTGTGGCCTTCGCGGTTCTTCGCGATCACCCGGTACTCGCCCGGGCGGAGGTACAGCGTGTTGATGCTGCTGGCGGTGAGGAAGGTGTAGCGGTCGGCGGGAATGGAATCTTCGCTTTCGTTGGCGTAGTGCGCTTCCACCACGCAGGGCAGCTGGCCCTGGCAGAAATCGGTCGATACCACGCGTGCCACGCGCGCCCCGTTGAGGGTCAGCCAATGAGGTCGCCGCTGATGGCCTGGCGGCGGCAATATCACGTCCACGTCGTGGCGATCGGGGTCGGATGACCACACGCTGCCGTTCTGGCGGCTGATCAGCACCGAAGGGTCGGTGACCGGAAACTGCGCGGTCAGCCGTTTGTAGAGGTCCTTGTCCGGCATCGGCCCGATATCGCGCCAGCGGGTCTGGTCGATCGTCAGTGGGTCGAAACCGGAAAGCTGCTTGAGCAACATGGCCATCGGCTTGATCGAGCCGCCGAGGTTGCCCGGCGCCTTGTCGATATGCGCGTAGCCGGCGTGCACGAACAGCTTGGCTTTCGGGTCTTTGGCGAACACCTTCTGGTAAAGCAGGTTGGCCTGGCCCTGTTCGCGATCGGCCAGTACGTCGTTTTCCGACTCGTACGACACCACCTGGAAACCCAGCTTGATGGCCTGTCGGATGATGTCGCCATACAGTGGCTCGTGCAGGTACTGGCTGCCCGAGGTGTTGATGGGGTAGCCGCGCTTCATCAGGTCGGTATCGGTGTTGACCAGCGCCTCGGCGGCGAAATAGTTGAAGCCTTCGGCGCGCAGCTTGGGCAGCAGTTCGAGGGTGAGCTCGCGGGTGTGCGCATCGTGGTGCGCCTCATTGATCATCACGATGCGCCGGTCGGTCGCCAGCTTCACGATTTCGTCCACCGCGCTGGTGGGCTGCCAGTCGACGGGCGAGGGCAGCGGCACGGGGGTCTGAACCCGGTTGTCGAACGGGAAGTCATAGACCGCTTCGCTGTAGAGGCCCAGCTCGTCCTCGACCGAAGCCAGCAGCTGCTGGTCGATCAGGCGATCTTCCCGGGTCAGCTGCTGCATGACCTCCTTGAGGTACATGTAGCGCGCGAGGTCGCTGCGCATGCGCGCGGTTTCCGAGAACAGGTCGCGCGATACCTTGGTGCTCGACGAGGCGGTCGCGGGCTGTTCCGCTTGCTCTGCCTTCTGCTGGGCTTGTTGTTGCTGCAGTTGCTGCGTCAATTCCTGCAGTTGTCGTTGTTGCTGTTGCGGTGCTTCCGCGCCGAGGCAGGCGGGGGAAGCCACGCCTCCCACGGTCGCGCAGATCACTACCAGGTGCCACACGTGCTTCAACCTGCCGAACTGCACAACGGATCGTTCCATCGCTCAGGTCACTCGGGGTTAGGGGCGGGCGCTTGCGACGCTACAATAACCGGATGGATGCTTCACGCAGTGATGTGTTGATTCTTGGCGGCGGCGTCATCGGCCTGGCCTGTGCGTTCTATCTGCTGAAGTCCGGAGCTACCGTGCGCGTTTTGGAGCAGGGTACCCCGGGTTGCGGCAGTTCGCACGGCAATTGTGGAACGATCACCCCCAGCCATGCCGCGCCCCTGGCCATGCCGGGCATGTTCGGCGTGGCCTTGCGCTCGATGCTCCGGGCCGATGCGCCGCTCTACCTCAATCCCCGTTTCGACGGGCCCCGCCTCCGCTGGTTGCTGGGTTTCGCCCGGCATTGCAACTGGCGGGATTTCGAGCATGCCGCGAGGGCGCGCTCGGCGATCCTGCAGCGCTCCCGTGGCCTGCTGGGCTCGCTGGTGCGTGACGAGCCGTTGGACTGCGAGTTCGGGGAAGAGGGCGAGCTCTACGTCTATCGCACGCGACGCGCGTTCGAAGCGGATGAAAAGCATCATGCCCAGGTGCTCGAACGCCTGGGCGTCGAGGTGCAGCGACTCGCGGGCAACGAGGTGGAAGCGCGTGAGCCCGCACTGAAGCCCGGCGTGGCCGGCGGCTTGTTCCATGCCGGCGATGCGCGGCTGCGACCGGACCGCTATGCGGCGGAGCTGGCGCGTCGCGTGATCGAGCTGGGCGGCTCGATCGAATCGGGCGCGCGCATCGATGATTTCGGCCTGCAGGACGGGCGCATAGCACACGTACGGACCACGCGTGGCGTGTTCCGCGGCGACCGCGTGGTGATGGCGCTGGGCGCCTGGTCGCCGCTGCTCGGCCGTTCGCTTGGACTGCGCCTGCCGATGCAGCCCGGCAAGGGCTATTCGCTCACCTATACGCGCCCCGCCCGTGCGCCGCGCCATGCGCTCGTGCTGCGCGAGGCGGCGGTATGCGTCACCTCCTGGGAAACCGGTTACCGGCTCGGCAGCACCATGGAATTCTCAGGCTATGCCGAAGGGCTCAACCGGACGCGCCTCGATGCCCTGCGCCGCGGCGCAGCCCAGGGCCTGCACGAACCGGAGGGTCCGCAGTTGCTGGAGGAGTGGTGGGGATGGCGGCCGATGAGCGTGGACGAGGTGCCGATCATCGGCCCGAGTTCGCGCTGGTCCAACCTGATGCTGGCGACGGCGCACGGCATGTTGGGCGTCAGCATGTCCGCGGCGACCGGTGAGCTGGTTGCCGCGATGCTGCGCGGCGATACGCCCTCGATCGACCCTTCCCCTTATGCGCCGGCGCGCTTCGGCGTATGACCTTTACGCCATGTGGCCGTTTGCTCGCTTAGGGTGGCGCCTGGACAGGAGATTCTGATGGCCGATACCTTCGACCTGATCGTGCTGGGTGGTGGCTCCGGTGGTTTGGCCGCGGCGTTTCGTGCGGCCCGCCGGGGCGCACGCGTCGCCTTGCTGGAGCCCGGCGCGGTCGGCGGCACGTGCGTCAACGTCGGCTGCGTGCCGAAGAAGGCGCTGTGGTTTGCCGCGCAGCTGGCGCAGCAACAGCAGCTTGCCAAGGATTACGGCTTCGCCACGCAGGTGGGTCCGCTCGATTGGGAGCATTTCCGCCAGCTCCGCCAGAACTACATCGACGGCATCCGCCAACGCTACGCCGCGGGATTGGCGGATGCGGGCATCCAGGTGTTTGCCGAAAGCGGTCGCTTCGTGTCGCCGGATACGGTGGCCACCTCCAGTGGGGACGAACTGCGCGCGACACAGATCCTCATCGCCACGGGCGGCAGGCCGCGCCGCCTCGACGTGCCGGGTTTCGACCTGGGGCTGGTATCGGACGACATCTTCGCGCTGCATCAGCTGCCGCGCCGCATTGCGGTCATCGGTGGCGGCTACATCGCGGTGGAATTCGCCGGCCTGCTGCGCGCACTCGGCAGCGAGGTGACGCTGCACGTGCGCAATCGCATGCTCACCGACTTCGATGCGGAGCTGGTCGATGCGCTCGGTGAGCGCATGCGCGAGCAGGGCATCGCGATCACTGGCCAGGTACAGGTCACGGGCTTGCATCGCGAAGGCGACGAGATCGTGATCGACGATGAGGTCAATGGTCCCTGCGGTCCCTACGATGCCGTGCTGTGGGCCGTGGGGCGCACCCCCAACAGCGACCGGCTGGACTTGGACGCGGCCGGCGTCCATGCGGACGAAAGCGGGCATGTGGTCACCGATGCCTGGCAGACCACGAACGTGCCTGGCATCAGTGCCGTGGGTGACGTCACCGAACGTCCGCAGTTGACGCCCGTCGCGGTGGCCGCAGGCCGGCGTCTCGCCGATCGCCTGTTCGGGCAGCAACCCGACAGTCGCCTGGATTACGAGAACATCCCCACCGTGGTCTTCGCCGAACCACCACTGGCGATGGTCGGCATGACCGAAGCGCAGGCGCGCGAGTTCCATGGCGACGAGGTGCACGTCTATCGTGCCCGGTTCACGCCGCTGCAGTGGGCGGTGGCGGGCCACGCGGTGCCGACCCTGATGAAAGTCCTCTGCGTCGGCGAGGACGAGCGCGTGGTCGGCATCCATGTGCTCGGCCCGGGCGCGGACGAGATGCTGCAGGGTTTTGCCGTGGCGATGAAGATGGGCCTGCGCAAGCGTGACCTCGACGCCACGGTGGCGATTCATCCCAGTTCCGCCGAAGAGCTGGTGTTGATGGGCTAGGGCTTGTAATGCCATGGGCGTCAACCGGCCCTGGCCACGCGGCGCCGCGCTGCCGCGTGCCGCCTCTTCCTCCACCACGCTAGACTTTGCGCATGACCCGCATGTTCACGCTTGATCGCGGCATCGCGCCGCTGCTCATCAGCCTGCCGCACGACGGCAGCCATGTTCCCGAGGCCATCGCCGCACGCATGCATCCGGCCGCGCGCCGGGCACCGGACACCGATTGGCACGTCGGCCGCCTCTACGAGCCGCTGGCCAAGGAGCTCGGCGCCAGCGTGCTGCGGCCGCAGCTGTCGCGTTACGTGGTCGATCTCAATCGACCGGCCGACGGTCATGCGCTTTATCCAGGCCGCAGTGAAACCGGCCTGGTGCCGATCGTGGGTTTCGACGGCGCACCCCTCTACCTGGACGGCGAAGAACCGACGGCGGAGGAAATCCAACGCCGGGTGAACGAATACTGGCAGCCGTATCATCGGATGCTCTCGCAAGAACTTGAACGCCTGCTCGCCGAGCATGGCCGCGTGGTGCTGTGGGAAGGCCATTCCATCCGCAGCCATGTGCCGATGCTGTTCGAGGGCCGCCTGCCGGATCTGAACCTCGGCACCGCCGATGGCGCGAGTTGCGGGCCGGTGCTGCAAAAGCAGCTGCAGACCGCGTTGGAAAGCCAATCGCGATACAGCCACGTGGTCAACGGGCGCTTCAAGGGCGGCTACATCACGCGCCAATATGGACGTCCGGAAGACCACGTGCATGCCGTGCAACTGGAGCTGGCACAACTCAATTACATGGACGAAGACAGCTTCGCGTATGACTCGGCCAAGGCGATACCGCTGCAGCAAGTGATCCTGCAACTGCTGCGCCTGTGCGTGGGGGCGTAAGAAACTTCGCCCCTTGTTAGGGACTTGCAATGTCAAGCCGCAAGCCCCGGAAATCGCGCGCGGGCTTGAGGAAAACCAGGGTTCAAGGGGCCCGCAAAACGTGCCATGTTGTAGCTGTCGCGCCGCCCGCGTCGCCGGGTTCCGGCCGGGTCCGCGACACATGACGTTCGAGGTTCTGCATCATGCGTAAGTTCGCGATCGCTTCCCTGCTCGTGGCGGGTGTTGCTCTGTGCGGTTCTGTGATGGCTCAGGACGCTGCCTCGCAGGCAGCGCCCGCGACCAAGGCTGCCCCGTCGGCCCAGCCGGCCCACTCGTCCTCGCATCACCACAAGAAGAAGTCCGACCAGTCGGGCACCAGCAATCACAAGGGCAAGTCGGCCAAGAAGTCGGCCAAGTCCGCCTTGCCGGCAACGACCACCAGTCACTGATACAAACGCCTGCCCCAAGCAAAAACCCCGGCACGCGTGCCGGGGTTTTCTTTTCGACGACCCGTGAATGCTTCAGCGCGGTCCGCTTTCGTTGCAGGGCAAGGACGCGATGCACTTCAGCTCGATGGCGATCGGCGTGGGCAACGCCGTGATCCCGAGCGTCGTGCGACATGCATCCACGCCCGCGAAGTATTCGGCATAGAGCCGGTTGTAGACGGGGAAGTCACGCGCCATGTCGGTGAGGAACACCGTGACGTCCACCAGGTCTTCCCAGCGCGCTCCGCTGGCTTCGAGCACGGCACGCACGTTGGCGAACACCTGCCGGCACTGCGCCTCGATGTCGTAGCCGACCAGCGTGCCTTGCGCGTCGTACACGTTGCCGGGAATCGCATTGTCGGCTGGTTGGCGCGGACCCACGCCGGAGAGAAACAGCAGGTCGCCGACGCGTCGCGCATGCGGGTAGGCACCGACCGGTGCAGGCGCCTTGCTGGTCCGGACGATCCCGCTCACCGGTTGAATTCCGGAATGGTGCCAAGGCGCTGCAGCGCATGCTCATAGGCGGGCTTGAGGTCTGCGCGCGAGCTGACATGCATGCCCAGGTCGTTCACGTGGCCATCGAACAGGCTGTAGCACCACGCATGCACGGAGAGCTTCTGCCCGCGCTCCCATGCATCCATCACCATGGTGGTGTGGCAGACGTTGACCACCTGTTCCATCGCGTTGAGTTCGCACAGGCGCGCGTTGCGCAGGTTCATCAGGTCGATGGACGTGAGCAAGGGAGCATGCTTTTGCGCGACGTCGGCCACGTGGCGCAGCCAATTGTCGACCAGGCCGAGCCGGCGATCATCGAGAACCGCCTGCACGCCACCGCAACCGTAGTGGCCCACGACGATGATGTGCTCGACCTTGAGCACGTCGACGGCGAACTGGATGGTGCTCAGGCAGTTGAGGTCGGTGTGCGACACCACGTTGGCGACATTGCGCTGGACGAAGATGTCGCCCGGCGGCAGGTCCACGATCTGGGTGGCCGGCACGCGCGAATCGGAGCAGCCGATCCACAGGTACTTCGGCGCCTGCTGCTGCGCGAGGTGTTCGAAGAAGTGCGGGTCTTCGGCGCGTACGGCGGAGGACCATGCGCGATTGCTGTCGAGCAGATTCTGGAGGGGACTTTTCACTGGATATGCTCTCAGTAGCGAATGCAGATGTTCTTGGGCTCGGTGAAGAAGCGCAGCGCTTCCGTACCGCCTTCGCGGCCGAGTCCGGATTGCTTCGTGCCGCCAAAGGGCGTGCGCAGGTCGCGCAACAGCCAGCAGTTGATCCACACGATGCCGAAATCCAGCTGTGCGCCGAAACGATGCGCGCGCGACAGGTCGCGCGTCCACACCGATGCGGCGAGGCCGTAGCCGGTGCCGTTGGCGATGGCCAGCGCCTCGGCTTCATCGTCGAACGGGATGAGGCTCACCACCGGCCCGAAGATCTCGTGCTGGTTGGTCACCGCGGCGCTGCCGAGGCCTTCGATGACGGTGGGCGCGACGAACCAGCCTTCCACGCAGCGTCCCGCCATGCGTACGGCGTCGCCGCCGCAAAGCACCTGGCCACCTTCGTCGCGCGCGGTGGCGATGCAGCCCATCACCTTGTCGAAATGCTCGCGCGAGACGAGCGCGCCCAGGTCGCTGCCCGCCTCGTTCGGGTCGCCCACGCGAAGTGCCTTCACGCGCGCGAGATAACGTTCGCGGAAGCTGTCATAGATCGAGCGCTGCACCAGCAGGCGCGAGCCGCACAGGCAGATCTCGCCCTGGTTGGCGAAACCCGAGCGCACGATGGTGTCGAGGTTGGCGTCGCTGAGGTCCGCATCCTCGAACACCACGGCGGGATTCTTGCCGCCCAGCTCCAGCGAGACCTTCTTGAAATGCGGCGCCGCGGCGGCGGCAATCTGCGCGCCGGTGCGCGTGCTGCCGGTGAACGATATGGCCTTCACCGCGGCGTGCTCGACGATCGCCTGGCCCACGCTGGGGCCGCGGCCCTGCACGATGTTGAACACGCCGGGCGGAAAGCCCGCCTCGATGCTCAGCTCGCCCAGCAGGGCGGCCGTGCATGGCGTGATCTCCGACGGCTTGGCGACCACGGCGTTGCCCGCGGCCAGCGCAGGCGCGATCTTCCAGGTGAACAGGTAGAGCGGGAGATTCCACGGACTGATGCAGCCCACCACGCCCAGCGGCTGGCGCAGCGTGTAGTTGATCGCGCCGGTTTCCATGGCGTGCGATTCGCTGCTCCACGCCACGATGCCGGCCGCGAAATGACGGAGGTTGGCAATGGCACGTGGAATGTCCAGGTTGCGCGCCTGGACCAGGGGCTTGCCGCTGTCGCGCGATTCCAGCGCCACGAACTCCTCGAGACGCGCCTCGACAAGGTCGGCCAGTGCATTGAGCAGGCTGGCGCGCCGCTCGGTGGGTGTCGCCGCCCAGGCAGGCGCCGCGCGTGTGGCCGCGGCGACGGCGTCAGCGACATCTTCGGCGGAGGAATCGGGACAGTGCGCGAAGACCTGGCCGGTGGCCGGTTCGAACACGTCCAGCCAGCGATCGTATCGCGGTGCCTGCAGGCGACCGTCGATCAGGTTGGCGAGGCGCAGGGTTGGCATCGGCACAAGCTTAAGGCCTGGGGCACGGGAATGCACCGGACGCGCGCGTATTGCGGCGGCGTGTGCCTTTTGTAGGAGCGCACCCAGTGCGCGAAAAGCCGACGAAGCGGTGGCGACGCAAGGCCGCGGTCGCGCACTGGGTGCGCTCCTACATATAAAAGGCTGGGTGTGCCCGCCTCAGGCCAGCGTCCGCGTGCGACCGCCGTCGACCTGGATGCTCACGCCGTTCACATAGGCCGCGGCGGGCGTGCAGAGGAACGCGATCACCGAGGCCACTTCTGACGCTTCGCCAAAACGGCGGGCCGGAACGGAGGCCAGGATGCCCTGGGCGATCTCATCGCCCGACCGGCCGCTGGTGCTGGCCTGTGCCGAGAGCAGGCTGTCCAGTCGCGCCGTGCGGGTATAACCCGGCAGCACGTTGTTCACCGTGATGCCGTCGGCCGCCAGTTCGCTGGACAGTGTTTTCGCCCACGCCGCCACGGCGGCACGCACCGTGTTGGAGACGCCGAGGCCGGCGATGGGTTCCTTCACCGACGTGGATATCACGTTCACGATGCGGCCATAGCTGCTGGCCCGCATGCCCGGCAACAAGGCCTGCAACAGCGTCTGGCCCGCCAGCAGATGCTGGCGGAAGGCGGCTTCGTAGGCGCCGACTTCCGCCGCATAGGCGGGGCCGCCCGGCGGGCCGCCGGTGTTGTTGACGAGGATCTGGATCGGATTCGGCGCAACGATGTCGACCAGCGCCGTGCGCAGGCTGTCGGTCTGCGCCATGTCCACCGCGAACCAGCGGTGCTGCTGTCCATGCTTGCGCGGCAGTTCGTCGGCGACGCTCTTGAGCGCATCCGCGGAGCGCGCAAGCACGGTGACGCTGGCGCCCAGTTCGGCCAGCTCGATGGCGCTTGCCCGGCCGATGCCTTGCGAAGCACCGCAGACAAGGGCGTGACGCCCGCTCAGGTCCAGCTGCATGGGAGAGGCTCCTTGCGGTGGAAGGGATCTAGCGTGCGTTGAGCTGGATGCCGAGTGCGCCGAACCAGCACAGCCACGCCGCCCACAGACTGTAACGCCATGCGCGACGCCAGCGCGTGATGGCGCCGTCTTCCAGCGCGGGCAGCACCGGCGAACGCAAGGCCAGCTGCAGGCGCATCCAGATGCGCAGCAGGTTCGCGGGCTGGCCGTCCGCCTCGGCGATGATCTGCCATTCGTGCGGGTGATGCCGGCGAAGCAGCGAGGCCACGCGGTACTGCGATCCGAAATGCAACAGGAAGCAGGCAACGCCGGTCATCAGTAGGGTGAGGTAAAGCTCGATCATGCCGTGCCTGTCTTCGGGATGCGTGGGCGCCGCCGTGCTCAACTGCTCGGCGAGCTGCCCGTTGCCGGGGTACTGGAGGCGTCCGTTCCGCTGCTCTTGGGTGCCGTGGCCGCGGGCGTCGCGGTCTTGTTGCCGTCACCGATCACCGGGAACGGAATCGAATCGCGCAGCGTGCTCAGCACGCCGTCGCCCTGCGCCGGTTTTGCGCAGATCGCGTTGTCCACGGCGCCCTGGTAGGTCTTGTCCATCATGCCGATCCACACCGTCCCGTCCGGCCCATGCGGGACCTTGAACGTGCCGGCGGCGGCCATCTTCACCGGTGCCTCGGCGGAGAACGCCGCCGGCGACTGCTCCCAGTACGTGTTGCCGGCCTGCTGCTTGGCCGAGCTGTACAGCACCAGGTAGCGCGCGCGCTTGTCGGCGACCTCGATGCTGCCGAAGGCCCCGGTGGTTTCGTCCGTCCAGCCCATGTGCTCGCACAGGCCCACGTCCTGCGTGGCGATCGGCTGGAACGCGTCATCCAGCAGCACCACGGTCGGTGCGAACAGGTAGCTGGCGCGCAGCCAGCGGCCGTTCAATTCCGACTTGAGGGCGACGCGGTAAGGCAGTTGCGTCTCGCGAGGCAGGCTGAAACTCAGGAAATAGCTGTGCTCGCCGTTGAAGCTGACCACCGTGCTGCCCGGGCCGAGCACGAATTTCTTCGGTTGCCAGGGCAGGTTGTCCTGGAACGAAAAGTCCGCGAACGTGCTGCAGCAGGGCGTCGCCTGCTGCAGCGTCTTGCGGGCCTGGTCAAGGGTGCCGTTCGCGTTCTCCGGCGCCCGCAGGTTGGGCGGCACGAAGGTTTTCATGCTGTGGCATCCGGCGGCCAGGGCGACCGAAACAGCGAGAGCAATGGAGGCGATCAGGCGATAACGCATGGCATAACCGTCAATCAGAATTCGGCCGTCCCTGCCGCGCGAGGGTAGGGGATGGCGTCACGAATGTTGGACAAACCGCATACATACACCAGCAGCCGCTCGAAGCCGAGACCGAATCCGGCGTGAGGCACGGTGCCGTAGCGACGCAGGTCACGGTACCAGCCATACGTGGCCGGATCGAGACCGAACTGGATCATGCGGCGGTCGAGGTAATCCAGGCGCTCCTCGCGCTGGCTGCCGCCGATGATCTCGCCGATGCCCGGCGCCAGCACGTCCATCGCGGCGACGGTCTTCTCGTCGTCGTTCAGGCGCATGTAGAAGGCCTTGATCTGCTCGGGGTAGTTCATCACGACCACCGGGCGACCGACGTGCTTCTCGGCCAGGTAACGCTCGTGCTCGGTCTGCAGGTCGATGCCCCAGGCCACCGGGAATTCGAACTTCTGCCCCGACTTCTTGAGGATGTCGACGGCTTCGGTGTAGTCGATGCGCTCGAACGGTTTGGCGATAAAGGCTTCCAGACGGCTGATCGCATCGGGCGCCACGCGCTCGGCGAAGAACGCCATGTCGTCCGGGCGCTCCTCCAGCACGGCCTTGAAGATGGCCTTGAGGAAACCCTCGGCGCAATCGGCGTCGGCGTTGAGGTCGGCGAACGCGATCTCCGGCTCCACCATCCAGAACTCGGCCAGGTGGCGCGGGGTGTTGGAGTTCTCCGCGCGGAAGGTCGGGCCGAACGTGTACACCTTGCTCATCGCCAGGCAGTAGGCCTCGACGTTGAGCTGGCCGGACACGGTGAGGAAAGCCTCGCGGCCGAAGAAGTCCTTGCGGAAGTCGACCTTGCCCTCGGGCGTGCGCGGCAGGTTGGCCAGGTCCAGCGTGGACAGGCGGAACATGTCGCCCGCGCCCTCGGCGTCGGAGGTGGTGATGATCGGCGTGTTGATCCAGAAGAAGCCCTGCTCGGTGAGCCAGCGGTGGATCGCCGTCATCATCGTGTGGCGCACGCGGGTCACGGCGCCGAACAGGTTGGTGCGCGGGCGCAGGTGCGCCACTTCGCGCAGGAACTCCATCGAGTGCTGCTTGGGCTGGATCGGATAGGTTTCCGGATCGTCCACGAAACCGGTGACGGTCACTTCCGTCGCCTGGATCTCGAAGCTCTGGCCCTTGCCCTGCGAAGCCACCAGCGTGCCCGTGACGATCACGCCGGCGCCGGCAGTGAGGTGCTTCACCTCGTTCTCGTAGTTGGCGACGTCGCCGGTGACCACCGCCTGGATGGGGTCGAAGCAGGAGCCGTCGCTGACATTGACGAAGGACAGGCCCGCCTTCGAGTCGCGCCGCGTGCGGACCCAGCCGCGCACGGTCACGATGCTGCCGGCTTCGATGCTGCCGGAAAGAGCCTGCTTGACGCTAACCACCGCCATGGATTGAAACTCCTGCTGGGCGCCGCATATCGGACGCATAAGACGAATCTGGCATCATAATCGACGTTCCGTTCAGGTCGCGACCCTGGCGCCCGTTTTCCGACCACCAAAACCCTCTGGTAGTTGCATTGCCCATGACCATCACCATTACTCCCGCCGCCAGCGAGCGCATGCGCGCCTTCCTAGCCGGCACCCCCGGTGCCGCGGGCGTGCGTTTTGGCGTGAAGAAGACCGGCTGCTCCGGGTTCGGCTACGTGGTGGACCTGGCCGAGAGCGTGGGTGAGGGCGATGAGACGCTGAACGTCGACGGCGTTCCCCTGATCGTGGACGGCAAGAGCCTGCCCCTCATCGATGGCACCGTCATCGACTTCCAGCGTCAGGGCCTCAACGCCAGCTTCGTGTTCCACAACCCCAACGCCACCGGCGAATGCGGTTGCGGCGAGAGCTTTACGGTCGGCTGAACGCCTTGGACTGGCGCCGGGCCCCGCGAGGCCGCGCCTCGCCCGATGTGGCGCCCTGGCTGACCCGCTTGCCCCAAACCCCTGAATTCCCTTACACTTCCGCTTCTGTCCGCGCCCCAAAGGCTCGGATGGAACCTTGCCTCACCGCATAGGGCGGGAGGCTGCCAGGCCCCAAAAAGGCCGCATCCACAAGGAGTTATCCACCAATGTCCCTGCGACATTACGAAGTCGTGTTCCTGGTCCACCCTGACCAGAGCGAGCAGGTCCCGGCGATGATCGAGCGCTACAAGGCGCTGATCGAGACCGACGGCGGCAAGATCCACCGCCTGGAAGACTGGGGCCGCCGCCAGCTGGCTTACCCGATCGTGAACCTGGCCAAGGCTCACTACGTCATGCTCAACATCGAAGTGAGCCAGAACGTGCTGAACGAGCTGGAGTCGGGCTTCCGCTTCAACGACGCCGTCCTGCGCCACCTCGTCATCAAGCGTGACGCTGCCGACACCGAGCAGTCCTTCATCCTGAAGTCCAAGGAAAAGGATGACGCCAAGTCCTCGCGCCGCCGCGACGACGAAGCCCGTGACGACAACGATCGCGACAGCGACGACTGATCAGGAGCACTAAGCCATGTCCAAGTTCTTCCGCCGCCGCAAGTTCTGCCGCTTCACGGCTGAAAACGTGAAGGAGATCGATTACAAGGATCTCAACACGCTGCGCCAGTACGTCACCGAGAACGGCAAGATCGTGCCGAGCCGCATCACCGGCACCAAGGCCCGCTACCAGCGTCAGCTGGCGACCGCGATCAAGCGCGCCCGCTTCCTGGCCCTGCTGCCGTACACCGACAACCACGACGTCTAAGCAACGTCTTCAGCTTCCTCTCCCCTCCGGGGAGAGGACTGAGGTGAGGGGTGGGTGCTCGCGACAGGGCATCTGCAGGCGGGCTCCGGTCGAAGGTGCTCGCTGGATTGACCCCTCATCCCAGCCTTCTCCCCCAAAGGGGAGAAGGAGTGGAAAACCAAATTCGGACAACCGTCCACGGCTGCGTCGGGCCACACCGGCGCTAACGAAAAGGAACCACCATGGAACTGATTCTTCTCGAGAAAGTCCGCAACCTCGGCAACCTGGGCGACAAGGTCAAGGTGAAGCCGGGTTACGGCCGTAACTACCTGTTGCCGCAGGGCAAGGCCGTGCCGGTCAACGCCGCCAACCTCGAAGCCTTCGAGAAGCGCCGCGCCGAGTACGAAGCCAAGGCTGCGTCGCAGCTGTCCGGCGCCGAAGGCCGCAAGGCCAAGCTGGAAGGCGTCGAGGTGACCCTCACCGTCAATGCCAGCCCGGAAGGCAAGCTGTACGGCTCGGTCGGTCCGCGGGAAATTTCCGAAGCCCTCCAGGCTGCCGGCCATGACGTGCACAAGAACGAAGTGATCCAGGGCGAAGGCCCGATCCGCCACACCGGCGAATTCGAAGCCGTGATCGCGCTGCACGCCGACGTGCAGACCCAGGTCAAGGTGATCGTGGTCGGCGAAAAGTAAGCCGGATCATCGCTTGCGATACCCAGACGGGCGCCTCCGGGCGCCCGTTTGCTTTTGGTCTGGCGCGTGGCGTTTTCCACCGCCTTATCCACAGATAACCACAGCTTTTCCACAGGGTTATTGTCTCGTCGCCTGAGATGGCGCCGCGTATGCTCTGTGGTCATTGCCATGCCGTCGGCGCCGCCGCCGGTTCGCTCCGAGGAACCGCGATGTCCTTCGTTTCCGACCGCTCCGAAGAATCCGGGCGCCGCCGCCGTACCGAGCGCAAGCCGTCGCCGGCCATCGATGCGCTGCGCGTGCCGCCGCACTCGATCGACGCGGAGCAGGCCGTGCTGGGCGGCCTCATGCTCTCGCCCGATTCGCTGGACAAGGTGGCCGACCGCCTGAGCGAGCAGGACTTCTACCGCAAGGACCATCGCCTGATCTGGCGCGCCATCACCGAGCTGGCCGGCAAGGGCATGCCCTGCGATGCGGTGACCCTGGGCGACTGGTTCGAGGCCAATGGCCTGGCCGAAATGGTCGGCGGCGCCGCCTACCTGATCGAACTGGCCAACACCACGCCCAGCGCCGCGAACATTGGCGCCTACGCGGAAATCGTGCGCGAGAAGTCGGTGCTGCGCCAGCTCATCGATGCCGGCGTGGGTATCACCGAAGACGGCTACCAGCCCGATGGCATGGGCGTGCAGGAAGTACTGGAGCGCGCCGAGCAGGCCGTGTTCAAGATCGCCGAGTCCGGCGCGCGCGGCAAGAAGGACACGGTGTCGATGCGCGAGGCGGTGAAGGATGCCTTCCGCATTCTCTCCGAGCGTTTCGAGAACAAGGGCCAGCTCACCGGCGTATCCACCGGCTTTTCCGATCTGGACGAGCTCACCTCGGGCCTGCAGCCCTCCGACCTGATCATCGTCGCGGCGCGCCCGTCGATGGGCAAGACCGCTTTCTCGGTGAACATGGCCGAAGCGGTGGCGATGCGCGGCAAGAAGGCCGTGGCGATCTTCTCGATGGAAATGTCGGCCTCGCAGCTGGCCTTCCGCATGATTTCCTCGGTGGGTCGCATCCACGCGCAGCACCTGCGCAATGGCGACCTCGCTGAAGAAGACTGGCCGCGCGTCACCAACGCCATCGCGCTGCTGTCCGAAGCCAAGATCTTCATCGATGACACGCCGGGCCTGTCGCCGGTGGAGATGCGTTCGCGCGCCCGCCGCCTGCATCGCGAACACGGCGGCCTCGGACTCATCGTGATCGACTACCTGCAGCTGATGCAGGTGCCGGGCATGAAGGAAAACCGCGCGACGGAAATCTCGGAAATCTCGCGCTCGTTGAAGGGCCTGGCCAAGGAACTCAACTGTCCGGTGATCGCCCTGTCGCAGTTGAACCGCTCGCTGGAACAGCGCGCCGACAAGCGCCCGATGATGTCGGACCTGCGCGAATCCGGCGCTATCGAGCAGGACGCGGACGTGATCATGTTCATCTACCGCGACGAGTACTACAACAAGGAATCGCCGGACAAAGGCCTGGCCGAAATCATCATCGGCAAGCAGCGTAACGGCCCTACCGATACGGTGAAGCTGACCTTCCTGGGTCATTACACCAAGTTCGAGAACTACGCGCCCGATTCGTTCGTCGGCGCGTTCGATTGACGCGGCCCAGGGCAAGCACGCCGCACTTAAGGCACCGTTCCGCTTTGCGAATGGTGCCTGTACCGATCGCGTCCGTATGCGTTTCTTGCACGTAAAACCGGTGGCGGGTTCACATCCGCGGGCGCAACCTCGTGCCGTCTCCATCGCAAGAGGCACAACGCATGTCGCTGATCCTTCTGCTCATCATCGTATTGCTGTTGCTCGGTGCGCTGCCTACCTGGCCCTATAGCCGCGCATGGGGGTATGGGCCCAGCGGCGGTCTGGGGCTGATCCTGATCATCCTGATCGTTCTGCTGGTCCTGGGTGTTATCTGAGGATGCTGCCATGACCCGAGTCGTGATCCCTGCGTTGCTGGCAACCGCTTGCCTGGCGTTGGGTGGTTGCGGCGGTCGCACTCACGTGGTGCAGACCAACAATGAAACCTGCGGCAAGCAAATGAGCGATCTGCAGGACGCGCTTGCTTCCGGAGCGATGACCCAGCACGAGTACAACAAGGCTCATCGCGCGGCCATGGAGCGCTGCACGAGGCGCGACGATCGCGACTAGCGGTCGTCCGCCCTCGAAATGCCATGCCAATGGCCCGCGGTCGACGTGGCCTGGCGCTAGGGTGAAACACGCAAAGCCGGCTGGTCCCGGACAAGGCTGCTAAGCTGGCAGCCTTGTCCGGGACCAGCCGGTCCGTATGCTTCCACTCCTTCCGTCACGCGCCACAGCCGGCGCCGAGCAGGCATGAGCCGCACCACCGTCGCTACCATCCATCTCGGCGCCTTGCGCCACAATCTCGCCCGCATCAAGCAACTGGCGGCTCCTGCCAAGGTCATGGCCGTGGTGAAGGCCGATGCCTATGGCCATGGGTTGGAACGTGTCGCGCGGGCGCTGGATGGCGACGCCGATGCGTTTGCCGTGGCGGCATTGGGAGACGGCCTGCGCCTGCGGGCGGCCGGGCACCGGCAACGCATCGTGGTGCTGTCGGGCCCGGATCGCGCCAGCGACATCGCCGAGATGCAACGCCTCAGCCTCGATGCCGCGATCCATCACGAGGACCAGTTGCAGTGGCTCAAGGAGGCCTCGCCCGCGCGTGGCCCGTTGCGCGTGTGGCTGAAGGTCGACAGCGGCATGCATCGCCTCGGCTTCGCGCCGGAGGCAGTGGCTTTCGTCCATGCGCAACTCGCGGCGATGCCAGGCATCGATCCGGAGATCGGGCTGCTGACCCATTTCGCGGAGTCGGAAGTGTTCGATGGCACCGAAACGCTCGCGCAGATCGCGCGTTTCGCCAAAGCCACGCAAGGCTTGCGCGGGCCTCGCTCGCTGTCCAACTCCGCTGCCGTGCTGGGCTGGACCGAGGCCAAGGGCGACTGGGTGCGCACGGGCGGGTTGCTTTACGGTCTTTCGGTGGTGGACGGCAAGACCGGCGCAGACTTCGGCTTCCGCCCCGCGATGACCCTGAGTACGCGCCTGATCGCCATCAACCGCATCGGCAAGGGTGAGCGCATCGGCTACAACGGCACCTGGACCTGCCCGGAAGACATGCCGGTGGGCGTCGCCGCCGTAGGCTACGGCGACGGCTATCCGCGCAGCGCCGTGGCAGGTACGCCGGTGCTGGTCGGGGAGCAGCGCGTACCGCTGATCGGCCGGGTCTCCATGGACCTGATCACGCTCGATCTGCGTCAGGCGCCCGAAGCCAGGGTGGGTGACCGCGTGACGCTGTGGGGTCCGGAGCTTCCCGTGGAAATCATCGCCGCGCAGGCGGGCACCATCTCCTATGACCTGACCTGCGGCATGACCCGTCGCGTACTGTTCGTCGAGGACGAGCACTGATCCGCGTCTCGCCGCCTGCGATGGCGGCCCGTTAAGCTCACCGCATCAAGCAACGGTTTCCAGGGAATCCGCATGGCCAAAGCCAAGACCGCCTACGTCTGCGCCGACTGCGGCGCAGAGCACTCCAAATGGCAGGGCCAATGCATCGAGTGCAACGCGTGGAACACGCTGAGCGAATTCGTGGTGCAGCCTGCCGTGAAATCGGTAGCCGCGGCACGCACGACCGGCTATGCCGGCGCGGCCGCGGGCTCGCCGAAGGTCACGCCGTTGACGGCCGTGGCGCTGAGCGCGGAGACGCGCACGTTGACCGGCATCGGTGAGCTCGATCGCGTGCTGGGCGGCGGCCTCGTGGACGGCTCGGTGGTGCTGATCGGCGGCGATCCCGGTATCGGCAAGTCCACCTTGTTGCTGCAAATGCTGGGCACGCTGGGCACGCAGGTCCCCAGCGTCTACGTCACGGGCGAAGAGTCGCTGGCGCAGGTGGCCGCACGCGCGCAGCGCCTGGACCTTCCGCTGGGCCCGCTGCACGCGCTGGCGGAAACCTGCATCGAGCGCATCATCGAGCAGGCATTGAACAGCCGTCCGCGCGTGCTGGTGATCGATTCCATACAGACCATCTGGACCGAACTGCTTGCCGCGGCACCGGGGTCGGTGAGCCAGGTGAGGGAGTCGGCGGCGAAGCTCACGCGTTTCGCCAAGGAAACCGGCACCTCGGTATTCCTGGTCGGCCACGTCACCAAGGAAGGTGGCATCGCCGGTCCGCGCGTGCTCGAGCACATGGTGGACGCGGTGCTGTACTTCGAAGGCGAATCCGGCAGCCGCTTCCGCGTGCTGCGCGCGTTCAAGAACCGCTTTGGCGCGGTGAACGAGCTGGGCGTGTTCGCCATGTCCGAGAAGGGGCTGCGCGAAGTGACCAACCCGTCGGCGATCTTCCTCTCCGCGCACAGCGGGCCGACTTCCGGCAGCGCCGTGATGGTGACACGCGAAGGTACGCGCCCGTTGCTGGTGGAAGTGCAGGCGCTGGTGGATCAATCGTCGCTGGGCAATCCGCGCCGCGTTGCGCTGGGCCTGGAGCAGAACCGCCTGGCCATGCTGCTGGCGGTGTTGCACCGGCACGGTGGCGTGGCGGCCTACGACCAGGACGTGTTCGTCAACGTGGTGGGTGGCATCCGCGTGCAGGAAACCGCCGCCGATCTGCCGGTGTTGCTGGCGGTGCTGTCCTCGCTGCGCGATCGTCCGTTGCCCGAGAAGACCATCGCATTCGGCGAAGTGGGCCTGTCGGGCGAGATCCGTCCGGTGCCCAATGGCGAGGAGCGTCTGAAGGAGGCCGCGCATCACGGCTTCCAGAAGGCCATTGTGCCCAAGGCGAATGCGCCCAAGAAGGGCAAGGTCGGGGAGATGGAAGTGGTGGCGGTGGAGCGCCTCTCGCAGGCGCTGGAAGCCTGCCGCTAGCAAACCCCATCCACACCACCCCGCGTGTAGGAGCGCACCCTGTGCGCGACAGCCTTTCGCGGTGGGCGGCATGGTTGTGGTTCTTGTGAGAGCGGGATGTTGCCTTCGGTAGCCACGCTGTCGCAAGAGTGCCGCTTACGCAGCGGGCGTTTCGACGTCCTGCCGGCCGCCGAGTCACTTTTCTTTTGCTGGCCCAAAAGAAAAGTAACCCAAAGAAAATGGCCTTCAGAGCCAAGGCTCTTAGCAGTACGGGGGATAGGAGCGTCGGACGACTGAGGTCAACCGGGAAGGGCTCGTTATTACCTCGAACGAAGCGGCTACACCGCCACGCGCCGTCGCGAAGAGGACTTAAGGCCACTTCGCTGAGCCGCAATGAAGTCTATGGGGTGCCGCACCCTTCCTCCCTCTCCCCTCCGGGGCACGCGGGGAGCGGCCATGGATGGTCGCGGCTTTGAGGAGCGAGGAGAGGGCGGGGGTGAGGGGTGGGGCTCGCGAAATTCCTCCCTACCTCTGTAGGAGCGCACCCTGTGCGCGAAAAGCCTACAGAGCAATGACGCCGAGACTCTGCCATCGCGCACTGGGCCACAAGGAAGTCGTCCGTCGCCTACACCGGCGGCAGGGCCGCAAAGTCCGGGTGCTGTTCCGCCTGTCGGGCGAACCGCGCCAGGTTCGGATAGGCCTCTGCGTCGATCACGTCGGCGGCGACGATCTGGGTGAAGCCCCAGGCCACGGCAATCGACACGTCCGCCTGCGTCGGCGTGTTGCCGAACAGCCATCCATTCGCGCCATCCACCTCGCGCTCAAGCAGGTCATAGGCCGAGCGCAGCTGTCCTTGCACGCGGTGCAGCCAGCCCGCATCGCGCTTGTCTTCGTCGCGCTTGTGCTCGTACACGATCTGCACGCTCTTCTCGCTGGCGGCGATGGCGATGCCGATGAGGCGCGTGGCGCGCAGGCGTTGCGCGGCATCGTCGGGCATCAACGGCGCGTTGCTGCTGATGGATTGCGCCCAGTCGATGATCAGGCTGGACTCGGTGAGCAGCGTGCCGTCGTCCAGCACCAGCGTGGGCGCCTTGACCAGCGGGTTCACCCGTCGGAACTCGTCGAAGTTGCGAAAGACCGACCAGTTGCGGTGCGTGAATGGAATGCCCAGCAGGCGCAGCGAAATGGCCGTGCGGCGTACATAGGGCGAGTCGAGCATGCCGATCAATTCCACGAGCATCTCCCGTCAGGAATGGAAAACCACGGTCTTGCTGCCGTTGAGCAATACACGGTCGTCGAGATAAAGGCGAAGCGTGCGGGCCAGCACGCGGCGTTCGATGTCGCGGCCGATGCGGATCAGGTCATCGGGCGTGTCCGCGTGCGTCACGCGCTCGATGTCCTGCTCGATGATCGGGCCTTCGTCGAGATCGCCGGTCACGAAGTGGGCCGTGGCGCCGATCAGCTTGACGCCGCGCCGGTGCGCCTGGTGATAGGGGCGGGCGCCCTTGAATCCAGGCAGGAAGGAATGATGGATATTGATGCAGCGGCCGGCGAGGCGACCGGCGAGTTCGCTGGACAGCACCTGCATGTAGCGCGCAAGGACGACCAGTTCGGCGCCCGACTGCCCGATCAGCGACCACAGTTCGGCTTCCTGCTGAACCTTGCCGTCGCGCTCGACCGGCAGGTAGTGGAACGGGATGCCGTCGAAGTCCAGGTGGCGATAGGTCTCGATCGGATGGTTGGCCACCACGCCCACGATATCCATTGCCAGTTCGCCGATGCGCCAGCGGTACAAGGTGTCCGCCAGGCAATGATCGAACTTGGACACCAGCAGCATCACGCGCCGGCGCCGAGAGCGGTCGCGCAGCGTCCATTGCATCTTCAGCGAGGGAGCGAAGTCGTCAAAGCTGGTGCGCAGCGGCTCCAGGCCATGCTGTGCGCTCTCGAACACCAGCCGCATGAAGAAACGCCCGGTTTCGGCATCACCGAACTGCTGGGCTTCCACTATGTTGCATTGGTTCGCCGCCAGGTGGTTCGAGACCGCCGCCACGATACCGGCACGATCCGGACAGGACAGGGTGATCACGAACTGGCCGGCAGCGCTCATGGCATGCGATGCAGGATCAGTTCCAGCACCGCCTTGGTGCCGAAGAAGGCAAGCAACAGCACGCCCATGCCGACCAGGGTGAGGTTGACCGCGCTGCGGCCGCGCCAGCCATAACGCCAGCGTCCGAACAGGAGCGCGCCGAACACGAGCCAGGCGATGATCGACAATACCGTCTTGTGCACCAGATGCTGCCCGAACAGGTTGTCGACGAACAGGATGCCGGTCAGCAGCGTGAGCGTGAGCAGCAGGAAGCCTGCACCGATCAGGCGGAACAACAGGGTTTCAGTCAGCGTCAGCGGGGGCAGCGAGCGCAGCCAGGGGCCGAATTGGCGATGGCGCAGCGCTCGCTCCTGGATGGCCAGCAGAATGGCGAGCACGGCGGCGATGGAGAGCACGCTGAAAGCGAGCAGCGCCACCGTGACATGCAGCTTGATCTGCCACTCCAGCGGTTGTGGGGCGGTGGGCGGAGCGGCGAATGTGTCGATGGCGAGCAGCAGCGCGGACAACGGAAAGACGATGCCGCCCAGTGCCGCCACCGGGCGCCAGATGTTCACCACCAGGGTCAGCGCCGATACCACGCAGGCCACCAGGGAGAGCGCCGCGAAGAAATGCAGGTCCAGTTTGCCGCTATGCAGGCTGAGCAGGATGGTTGCGTGCGTGAGTACCGCCACCGTGGCCGCGGCCAACGCCACGCGCTGAAGCACCGACGACGTATTGTGGCGAGCGAACAGCGGCCAGGTGGGAAGACCCGCGGCGAGCAGGTAGTCGACGATGGCGATCAGTGCGGCGGCGGTCAGCATGGCGGGGAAGTGTGGCACAGGGCCGTCAGCGCGTGAACGGCACTTGCGGGGACGCGACGGTTTGCCCAAGGTTCGCCCCGCTCATGGGGTGGTCGCCCGCGGGCCGATCCACTTGCCTTGGGAAGCAGCAGCGATGAAGCGTCGGATGAGCCAGGTGCTGTGTGCAGGCCTCATCGGGTGGGCGTCCATGGCCCACGCCGCAGCGGATACCTGCACGACGCGATCGACGGACCTGCTCGACGCGTTGCGCAAGGGCGATTTCGCCGCGGCGACCGGTCATTTCGATGCGTCCGTCAAGGCCGCGGTGGATGCGCAGAAACTGCAGGCCGTGTGGCAACACATGCTGCCGGCCAAATTCGGCGCGTTTGATCATGCCGAAGCGCCGAGGTTCGGCTCGCCGGGCAACGGTGCGCTGGTCGAGACGCCCCTGCATTTCGCGCGGGGCCAACTCGTCATGCGGGTGGCCTGCAATGCCGGGGGCGAGATTGCCGGGCTGCGCTTCGCGCCGGTGTCGGCCTCCGTCTCCACGGCGCCGCTGGACGACGGCGCGCGACGCGTCGATGTGCCGACACCCCTCGGCCCACTTCCCGGCATCCTCACCGTGCCGCCGGGGCAGGGGCCGTTCCCTGTCGCGGTGCTGGTGGCAGGTTCGGGCCCGCATGATGGCGACGAGACCATCGGGCCGAACAAGCCTTTCCGCGACATCGCGCGTGGCTTGGCCGCGGACGGCATCGCCACTCTCCGCTACGACAAGCGCACCTTGACGTATGCGGCGCAGATGGCGGGGCGCGCTGACCTCACCATCGACGATGAGGTGACCGACGATGCCCAGGCGGCGATCAGGCTGGCGCGTGCACAGCCAGGCATCGATCCGCATCGCGTGTTCGTGCTCGGCCACAGCCTGGGCGCTTACATGGCGCCACGCATCGGCCAGCGCGATCCTTCGCTGGCCGGGCTGGTCCTGCTGGCGGCACCTGCGCGATCGCTGCTGGACGTGCAGGCCCAGCAGGTACGGGACCTGGGCCAGCGGGAGGGCTTGAGCGATGAGCGGATCGCCCGCCGCGAGCAGGCCATCGCGGAAGAGAAGCAGCGGTTGGCGCTGGCCGGGCCTGGCGCGGCTCTTGCCGGGACGTTCGGCGGCGCCCCGCAGAGCTATCGGCTGAGCTTGCGCGACTACGACGCGGTGGCGGTGGCCAAATCGTCAGGCATGCCCATGTTGCTGCTCCAGGGCGGCCGCGATTTCCAGGTGTCGCCCGAACAGGACTTTGCCCGCTGGCAAACCGCGCTGGCGGGGCAGAAGCACGTGGCCTTCCGCCGTTACGACGGTCTCAGCCACCTGTTCATGCCCTCGGGCAGCAGCGGCACGCCGGCCGACTATCAGGCGCCGGCGCACGTGGACGGGAAGGTCATCCAGGACATCGCGAACTGGATCAAGGCCCAGCCCCCGCGGGGCTGATCCCGTGGTGATCCGTGCCTCTGCTATATTTACTGGCTTGTCCCTGGACTCCTGTCTGCCATGTTCGAATCGCTCAGCCAACGCCTTTCCGCCACCGTCAACCGCCTGCGTGGCCGCGGTCGCCTGACCGAGGAAAACATCCGCGAATCGTTGCGCGAAGTGCGCATCGCCCTGCTCGAGGCCGATGTGGCGCTGCCGGTGGTGCAGGCGCTGGTCGAGCGCGTGAAGGTGCGCGCGGTGGGCCAGGAAGTGCTCAAGAGCCTCTCGCCGGGCCAGGCCCTGGTGAAGGTGGTCAGCGATGAGCTGACCGCGCTGATGGGCACGGCCAATACGGAACTCAATCTTGCCCAGCAGCCGCCGGCCGTGGTGCTGATGGCGGGCCTGCAGGGCGCCGGCAAGACCACCACGGTGGCCAAGCTCGCCCGCTTCCTCACCGAGCGCAAGAAGAAAAAGGTAATGGTGGTGAGCTGCGACGTGTACCGTCCGGCCGCCATCGAGCAGCTGCGTACGCTGGCCGAGCAGGTCGGCGTGAAGTTCTTCCCGTCCGAGGCGGGCCAGAACCCGGTCGACATCGCGAAGAACGCGATCGCGGCCGCCCGCCGCGAAGTGGTCGACGTGCTGCTGGTCGACACCGCCGGCCGCCTGCACGTGGACGAGGCGATGATGGCGGAGATCAAGGCGCTGCACGCCGCGATCACGCCGGTCGAAACGCTGTTCGTGGTGGACTCCATGACCGGCCAGGATGCGGCCAACACCGCCAAGGCCTTCGCCGAGGCGCTGCCGCTCACTGGCGTGGTGCTGACCAAGACCGACGGCGATGCGCGCGGTGGCGCGGCGTTGTCGGTGCGTTATGTCACCGGTCGCCCGATCAAGTTCCTCGGTGCGGGCGAGAAGACCGATGCGCTGGAACCCTTCCATCCCGACCGCGTCGCGCAGCGCATCCTCGGCATGGGCGACGTGCTGTCGCTGGTCGAGGAAGTGGAGCGCAAGGTCGACCAGGAGAAGGCACAGAAGCTCGCCGAGAAGGTCATCAAGGGCAAGCGCTTCGATCTCAACGACATGCGCGACCAGCTCGAGCAGATGAGCAACATGGGTGGCCTGGCCGGCCTGATGGACAAGCTGCCCGGCGTGTCCGCGCTGCCCGAGAACGTGAAATCCAAGGTCAATGACGGCGAGATCAAGCGCATGGTCGCGATCATCCAGTCGATGACCAAGAAGGAGCGTCGCCACCCGGATCTGCTCAATGGCTCGCGTCGCGCCCGCGTCGCACGCGGTTCGGGCACGCAGCCGGCCGACGTGAACCGTCTGCTCAAGCAGTACATGCAGATGGAAAAGATGATGTCCAAGCTTTCCAAGGGAGGCACCAAGGGTCTCCTGCGGCAGATGCGTGGCGCCATGAAGGGCATGGGCGGCATGGGCGGCGGTTTCCCGCCGATGCGCTGAGGCTGAACGCCCCGGCCGGCGACTTCGGTCGGATCTGCCTGTCAGCTCTTCCTTTTTCCCCAAAATTCATTAAAATGTCGCGTTCACCGCGCACGGCCACGTGCGTGCTGCCGGCATTCCGGCAACTCTGGAGCTTTTATTTATGGTCAAGATTCGTCTTTCGCGCGGCGGCGCCAAGGGCCGTCCGTTCTACCACATCGTTGTCACCGATCAGCGCAACAAGCGCGACGGTCGCAGCATCGAGAACGTGGGTTTCTACAATCCGGTGGCTTCGGGCAAGGACAAGCGCCTTGAGCTGAACGTCGCCCGCGTGCAGGAGTGGATTGGCAAGGGTGCGCAGCTGACCGACAAGGTCGCGTCCCTCGTCAAGGAAGCCGGCAAGCAGCAGGCTGCCTGAGCATGACGGCAGCCGGCCGGCGCGTCCTCGTGGGACGCATCGTCGGGCTGTATGGCGTGCAGGGCTGGCTCAAGATCGAATCCTGGACCGAGCCCCGCACGAAGATCTTCACCTACCAACCCTGGCTGCTCACATCGGCGCCGGGTGTGGAAACGGAGATCACGGGAGTCAAAGGTCGTCCGCAAGGCAAGGGGCTCGTTGCCCAACTGCCTGGAGTCGACGATCGAGACGCCGCAGCAGCATTGGTGGGACGTGACATCCATGTCGCCCGCGAACTGCTGCCGCCTCCCGGCAAGGATGAGTATTACTGGGTCGACCTCGAGGGTCTGGAGGTCGTCACCACGGAAGGCGTGGCACTGGGACGGGTCAGTCATCTGTTCGCGACCGGCGCCAACGATGTCGTGGTGGTGAAGGACGGTACGCGCGAGCGGCTGATTCCTTTTATCCAGGGTTCGTATGTGCGTTCGGTGGACTTGTCCGGTGAACGCATGGTGGTGGACTGGGATCCTGAATTCTGAGCGCGCCAAGCGCCGCCACAAGGGTTGAGGATCATGCGCATCGACGTCGTCACGTTGTTTCCCGACTTCATGCGCCAGTGTGCTGCCGTTGGTGTCGTGGGACGTGCGCAGCAGCGTGAGTTGCTGCAGGTGGAAACCTGGAACCCGCGCGACTTCGCCACCGACAATTACCGCACCGTGGACGGCCGCACCTGCGGCGGCGGGCCCGGGATGGTGATGCTGATCCAGCCTTTGCGCGAGGCCCTCAAGGCCGTGCGCGAGGCCGCACCGGAACCGGTGCACGTGATTTACCTCAGTCCGCAGGGAGCGCGGCTGACGCAGGGCAGGGTGGAAGCGCTGGCGAAGCTGCCGCGCATCGCCTTGCTCTGTGGGCGTTACGAGGGTGTGGACGAGCGTCTGCTGGCGCACGAGGTCGACGAGGAGATTTCCATCGGCGATTATGTGTTGTCCGGCGGCGAGCTGGGTGCGGCAGTGATCATCGATGCCGTGGGCCGCTTGCAGGACGGCGCGTTGAACGACGCGCAGTCGGCGCAGCAGGATTCGTTTTCGGACGGACTGCTGGATTGCCCGCACTATGCAAAACCGGTGCATGACGCACTGGGCGACGTACCGGACGTACTGCTTTCCGGTGACCACGCGGCGATCCGCCGTTGGCGCCTGAAGCAATCGCTGGGACGGACCTGGTTGCGGCGTCCCGATCTTTTGGCGCAGCGCGCGCTGGATGCGGAATCCCGAGCGCTGTTGGATGAATTCCGCCGCGAACATGCTCAGCAGTCGCGGCACGACGATACGGCCCACTAAGGGCGAGAAATTAGACAGGTGTTGCCATGAACAAGATCATCGAACAGTTCGAAGCCGAGCAGATCACCCGCCAGCTGCCGGAATTCGGCCCTGGTGACACCGTGGTGGTCAACGTGAAGGTGAAGGAAGGTAACCGCGAGCGCGTCCAGGCGTTCGAGGGCGTCGTCATCGCCAAGCGCAGCCGCGGCCTGCATTCGGCCTTCACCGTGCGCAAGATCTCGCACGGCACCGGCGTGGAGCGCGTGTTCCAGGCCCACAGCCCGGCCATCGATTCGGTCGAAGTGAAGCGCAAGGGCAAGGTGCGCGGCGCCAAGCTGTACTACCTGCGCAACCTGGAAGGCAAGGCTGCCCGCATCAAGGAAGACGTCGCCGCCGTCTCCGCCGCCAAGGCTGCGAAGAAGGCTGCTGCCGAGTAACCCGGTCGCCTCTTATCGGTTTGCTGGAAACCCCGCGGAGCGATCCGCGGGGTTTTCTTTTGGGCGTGCGCTCGGGGTTTTCTCACTCTCCCCTTCGAAGGGAGGGGTGGGATGAGGGGCGAATGCTTGCCTCATGGCTCCCTCTCTGCCGTCATGCCGGCGCAGGCCGGGGCTCTTCACGACAGTAGAAGACTGGTCATCCAGCAGCGTGAGTGGCCGGTTGCCGCCTCATGCGCTCCAGCGACCAGGCCGCCTACGCGGCGGGTGTTCCGGCCTCATGCCGGCGACGCGTAGCTAGTCCCGTGGGGCGACGCGTAGCTAGTCCCGTGGGGCGACGCGTAGCTAGTCCCCGTGGAAAGGCCCGGTCACGTTCTCTTGCTTGCCCAAGAGAACGTAACCACCGAGATGGTGGCAATGCCAAGGAGAAAGGGCGCTGTCTGGCTATGCCTAGCGAGTCCGTGAGGGCTGGCCGGGCTTTTCGACAGGGCTCCTGTCCGGACGAAAGATGACGTCCTGTCGGGGACCCTGGGGCCTGATCGCCCCCTTCACCGCCACACAGGGGATGGTTGAAGGCTCGTGCCGCTACGCGGCACTTCGCTCGGAGGAGCTCAAAGCCGTCGTCCGTTGTAGGAGCGCACCCAGTGCGCGACCGCAGGCTGACATGGTCGCCTCCGCCTGCGGTGGTCGCGACGGCGCAGGGTCAACCTGCGTCGCAACGCGGCGGTCGCGTACTGGGTGCGCTCCTGCAGGCAGTAGGTAACGTCGTCGTGCTCACCCCAGCCATTTCCTCGCTCCTCAAAACCGCGTCCCTCGATGGGAGCAGGAGCGAGACGAGGCCATCCGGCCTGGGGCCAGGCATCCAGCCGCAAAAAAACCTTCCAACGCCAGCGTCAGGGCAGGGCCCCATCACGCCAACCGCTGCGGCTCCTGCAGGAAGTTGCCCTGCACGAAGTCCACCCCGCAGGCAAACAACAGCGACGTGCTCGCGGCATCCTCCACCCACTCGGCGATGGTCTGCTTCTTCAGCTCGCGCGCCTGGCGGCAGATCTCCGCCACCTTCTTCTGGCTTTCCGCCTGTTGCGGCAGGTCGGCCATGTAGCTGCGGTCGATCTTCAGGTAGTCGGCGTCGATATGGTTGAGCAGCTGGAACGAGTTGAGGCCCGAACCGAATTGTTCCAGCGCGAACTGCCCGCCCAGCTCCTTCCAGGCCTTGATGAACTCCTGTGCGGGGCGCAGCGCCGTGACCACCTTGCTCTCGGTGGTCTCCAGCACCAGCTTGCCGTTCTTCAGGCCCGCCTGTTTGAGGCGTTCGCCCAGCCACGGCAACAGCTTGGTGTCTTCCAGCGAGCGGGAGGTGAGCTTGACGAAGAAGGTGCTGGGCGAACCGCTGCGGTCGCGGGCGCGCAGGTGTTCGATGGCCTGGTTCAGCACCCAGCGGTCGATTGCCGGGGTGAGGTTGTGCTTCTCGGCGATGGGCATGAAGAAGCCCGGCAGCACCTCGCCCTGCGGGCCGTTGAGGCGCAGCAGGATTTCCGAGAACTCGCCTTCGGCGTCCTGCAGGCTGATGGTCTGCTGGTGGTACAGCACGAAGTCGTCCTGCGTGAGCGCCTGCTTGAGCACGCCCAGCCAGTAACGCTCGCGCTCTTCCTCGGCCTTCTCGCGAGCGGCCGGGTCGTGCAGCTCGCTGCGGTTGCCGCCCTGGCTCTGCGCATTGCGCAACGACTGGCTGGCCTGGTTGAGCAGCAGCTCGGTGTTCGCGTTGCGCTCGCCCAGCAGGCTGCCGCCGATGCTGGCGGTGACCGTGATCGAATGGCTGCCCAGGTCGAAGATGCCACCGGCGATGGCCTGCTGCAGGCCGGTGATCCACTGCTTGATCGCCTCGTCGTTGCGCGTATGCAGCAGCACGCCGACCGTGTGCTCCGCCAGCAGGCCGGCGGTGTCGTGGGCGCCAAGCTGGCCTTCCACCCGGTTGGCGAAGGCGGCGAGCAATTCGTCGGCCTTGGCCAGGCCGACGCCGCCCACGATCGCCTGCCAGTTGTCCGGCTCGATCAGCAGCAGCGACTGGCCCTTGGTGCCTTCGGTCGCCGCGGCCACCGCCTGGTCGATGCACTCGAGCATGCGGGAACGGTTGAACAGGCCGGTGACGGGATCGCGCTGCAACTGCTCGATCACGCTGGCGTCGACCTGCTGGCGACGGAACACCACCTGCAGGCAGGGCTCGCCCTCGAACGTGGCATGGGCGAACTCGACGCTTGCCTTGAAGCTGGTGGCATCGGCGCGACGGGCCTGGAGCTCGATCGGACCGCTGGGCTTCTCGCCGCGGGAGAGCCCCTTGAGCGTGTTCTTGAACTCGTCGGCGTCGGTGGGCCCGACCATGTCCAGCACGGGCAGGCCGAGCAGGTCGTCGAATTCGGTATAGCCGAAGGTATCCAGGTAGGCCTGGTTGGCGCGCACGTGCATGCCTTCGTGCACATAGGCGATGGCGTCGGTCGAAGAGTCGAGCAGGGCGTCGCAGCGGCGCTCCGATTCGCGCAGCGCCATTTCCAGGCGGCGCAGCTGGCGCCGCGTGTTGAGGGCATCGAACTCGCGCTGGATCACCGCCATCAGCTGGCGCGGTTGCGAGCGCAGGGCCACGCTGCGCGCGCCGTTGACGAAAAGCTCGGTGACCCCCGTGTTGTCCACCTGCCCGACCAGGGCGACCAGCGAAAGATCGCGGCCGTGGGCGTCGAGCATGCGGGACACTTCGCGCAGCTCCAGCGTGCCCACGGCGGGGTCGAACAGCACGATGTCAGGGCCCAGTTCGTCCAGCGCGGCGGTGATCTGTTCCGCGGTGGTCGCCCGCGCGGGACGGACGGCAATGCCGTTGTTGCGCAGCAGGCTGATGATCTGTTCCGCGTCTTCGACTGACTTTTCGATGAAAAGGATCTTGATGACCTGGTCAGTTTTCATGGGCACGTCGAGCTATCCATTGTTCGCCGCTGCTGTGGAACCTGCCGGGACAGCAGGGCGCGGGCCATTCGTGGTTTTAGCGGATTCCGCCGGTTACGGCTAGCGTAAAATATTCCTGCAGTGACCCTGCCCACACTGCGCGCCGGCGCAGATGCCGGCTGCATCACAGCGGCCGCTTGGATGCCTCGCCGCCCACCTCGCGCACCAGCCTGGGCACGAGGTAGCCGGGAAGCCGGTGGCGTACGGCTTCCACCAGGGCCAGGGCGCGCGCGTCGTCCACTTCGAAATGGGCCGAGCCTTGCACCCGATCGAGCTGGTGCAGGTAGTAGGGCAGCACGCCGGCGGCGAACAGGCGCTCGGACAGCGCCACCAAGGTGTCCGCCTCGTCGTTGATGCCCCGGAGCAGGACCGATTGGTTGAGCAGCGTCACGCCGGCCTCGCGCAGGCGAGCACAGGCGGCGTCCACGGAGGCATCGAATTCATTGGCGTGGTTGGCGTGCAGCACCACCACTTTCTGCAGCGGCAGGCTGGCCAGCCAATCGACGAGGCCGTCATCGACGCGTTCGGGCAGCACCACCGGGAGGCGGGTGTGGATGCGCAGGCGGGTGACGTGCGGGATGGCTTCCAGGCCGCGGCTCAGCTCTTCCAGCTTGGCCGTGGCCAATGACAGCGGGTCGCCGCCGGAGAGGATCAGCTCGCCGATCGATGCATCCTGTCGCACATGGTCCAGCGCCTTGCGCCACTGGCCGGCGGCGGCCATCTCGTCGCCGTAGGGGAAATGGCGTCGGAAGCAGTACCGGCAGTTGATGGCGCAGCTGCCGCTGGCGATCAGCAGGGCGCGGCCCTCGTACTTGTGCAGCACGCCCTGGGCCGAGCGCGCAGCCATGTCGCCCACCGCATCGATGCTGTAGCCAGGGACCCGCTGCGTTTCCGCCAGCTGCGGCAGGACCTGCAGCAGGAGGGGATCGCGGGCATCGCCGTGCCGCATGCGGGCCACGAAGCCATGCGGAACGCGCACGTTGAAGCCGGCGTCACCGGCAGGCAGCGCATCGCCCAGGTGTTCCAGGCCTACCCATGCCAGCAATTGGCGGGCGTCCGTGACGGCCTCGCGCCACAGCGTGCGCCAGTCGGTTCCAGGCGGAGATAGGCGGGCGGCTTGGCTTGCGGTTATCATAGTGGGTCTTGAATCGGGCCCACGGCCCGGGAAACCCCCTATTCTAGCCGCCCGTGGGCGGCGCTACATCTGGAGCAGAGCGCATGGCCACCGTCGGTCTCAACGACGTCAAGAAGGGTATGAAGATCCTTCACAATAATGACCCGTGGGTCATTACCGACGCCGACTTCATCAAGCCCGGCAAGGGCCAGGCGTTCACCCGCATCTTCATCCGCAACCTGAAGAACGGCCGCACCACCGAGCAGACCATGAAGTCCAGCGACAGCTTCGAAGTCGCCGACGTCGTGGATACCGACATGCAGTACCTGTATTCGGACGGCGAGTTCTGGCACTTCATGCACCAGGAAAGCTTCGAGCAGCACCAGGCCGGCAAGGTCGGCATGGGCGATGCCGCCAAGTGGCTGAAGGGCGAGGAAGAGTGCGTGGTGACGCTATTCAACGGCGAAATCATCGCCGTGCAGCCGCCGAACTTCGTCGAACTGAAGATCACCGAGACCGACCCGGGCCTGCGCGGCGACACCTCCGGCGGCGGCGGCAAGCCGGCCACGCTGGAAACCGGTGCCGTGGTGCGCGTGCCGCTGTTCGTCAGCACCGAGGAAGTGATCAAGGTCGACACCCGCACGGGCGAGTACGTCAGCCGCGTCGGCAAGTGACGAACCGGCGAAGGCAGGACGAGCGCGCAGCGCGAAGAACGTCCCTGGGACGGCCCCGAAGGGGCAGGCGCAGCGAGTCATCCAGTGAAATACGCCGTGCGAAGCACACGAATCCGCTTTCGCGCCCTCATACGGCAGAGCGCTGGATTCCGGCCGACGCCGGAATGACGTGATTGAGACGTAGAGGTTGAGCATCATGGGGCGGCCACCGCGAGGTGATCCGCCCCATGTCGTATCCATCATCGAAAAAGCGAGCCTGAGGATGAGCCAGACCGATCCGCAAACCATCGACCTGTTGATCGAAGCCCGCTGGGTCGTGCCGGTGGAACCGCATGGCGTCGTGCTCGAGCATCACGCCGTGGCCGTCGACCAGGGCGCGATCGTGGCGTTGCTGCCCATCAGCGAGGCCCGCGCCAGGTACGCCCCGCGCGAACGCGCCGAGTTGGGCGAGCACGTGCTGATTCCAGGCCTGGTCAACACCCACACGCACAACCCGATGACCTTGCTGCGCGGCCTGGCCGATGACCTGCCATTGATGGTGTGGCTGCAGAAGCACATCTGGCCGGTCGAGGGCCAGGTGATCGGCCATGAGTTCGTGCGCGATGGCGTCGAGCTGGCGGTGGCGGAGATGATCCGCGGCGGCACCACCTGCGCCAACGAGAACTACTTCTTCCCGGACGTCATCGGCGCGACCTACAAGCGCATGGGCTTCCGCGCGGTGGTCGGCCTGCCGGTGATCGAATTCCCCACGGCGTGGGCGAAGACGCAGGACGAATATTTCGACCGCGCCATCGAAGTGCATGACAGCTTCCTCGGTGATGCGCTGATCGGCACCTCGTTCGCCCCGCACGCCCCTTATACCGTGTCGGACGAGAGCTTCGAGCGCATCCGCGTGCTCTCCGACCAGCTCGACATCCAGGTGCACCTGCATACGCACGAAACCGCGCACGAGGTGGATGAGGAGAAGGCCAAGAGCGGCCTGCGCCCGTTCCAGCGCCTGCAGAAGCTCGGCATCGTCAACGATCGCCTGATTGCCGTGCACATGACCCAGCTGACCGACGCGGAAATCGCCGCGTGTGCGGAGGCGGGCGTATCGGTCGTGCATTGCCCCGAATCCAACCTCAAGCTCGCCTCGGGCTTCTGCCCGGCCGAAAAGCTGCGCCAGGCCGGCGTGAACGTCGCCATCGGCACCGATGGCTGCGCGTCCAACAACGACCTGGACATGTTCGGCGAGATGCGCACCGCGGCGCTGCTGGCCAAGGCCGTGGCGAACGACGCGGCAGCCTTCGATGCCGCCTATGCCTTGCGTGCAGCGACGCTCAATGGCGCCCGTGCGATGGGCCTGGAGGACAAGATCGGCTCCATCGAGACAGGCAAGCACGCCGATCTCGCGGCCATCCGCTTGTCCGATCTCGAAACCCAGCCCCTGTTCCACATCGCATCGCAGCTGGCCTATGCGACGGGCCGCCACCAGGTCACCGACGTGTGGATCCATGGCGTGCGCAAGCTCGCGGGACGCGTGCTCACCGATATCGACACCGGCGCCGTGCTGGCGAAGACGCATGCGTGGCGCGAGCGCATCGCGGCGATCGATGCGGACTGAGGCAACGACATGAACCGTTATCTCGTCATGGCGATGCGCCGCCCGGATTTCGATCCGGCGATGGTGCAGCCGCACGTGGACTTCCTGCAGGGATTGCGCGCGGGTGGCCGCCTGGAACTGTCGGGCGGTTTCAGCGACAAGTCCGGTGGAGCTTATCTCTTGCTCGCGCAGAGCATGGCTGAAGCGCTTTCGATCGCTCACCAGGATCCGGCCCATACCAGCGGCGGCTGGGAAATCACGGTCTACGAATGGCAGGCGCGTTAAGCTCTGTCGTCAGTCATTGAGGATGCAACCGATGCAAGCAGCTGCGAATGTCAGCCCCGAGGAAATCGCGCGTTTTGGCAAGCTTGCCGCGCGCTGGTGGGATCCGGACGGCGAATCTCGTCCGTTGCATGACCTCAATCCCGTGCGCGCTGCCTATGTGGCGGCACGCGTGAAGCTGCCGGGCGCGCGCGTAGCCGATGTCGGCTGTGGCGGCGGGCTGCTCAGCGAAGCGCTGGCGAAGTCGGGCGCACAGGTCACCGGCATCGACATGGGCGAGAAGGTGATCGAGATCGCGCGCCTGCATCTGCATGAATCGAAATTGGAAGCCCCGAACCTGCACGTCGACTATCGCGTGCAATCCTCGGCTGAACTCGCATCGTCCGAGCCGGAGGGTTTCGACGCGGTCTGTTGCATGGAGCTGATCGAGCATGTGCCCGATCCCGCCGCGCTGGTCAACGACCTGGCGCGCATGGTGAAGCCGGGCGGCGTGGTGGTGATGTCCACGCTCAACCGCACGCCGGCCGCGTTCGGCGCAGCGATCCTCGGCGCCGAATACCTCATGCGCATGCTGCCGCGCGGCACGCATCACTACGCGCAATTCCTCAAGCCGTCCGAACTGGGGCGCCTGCTGCGCCACGCAGGGCTCGAAGTGGAAGACGTTTCCGGCCTTGGCTACAACCCGGTCAATCGCAAGGCGTGGATCAGCCGCTTCACGTCGGTGAATTACCTGATCAGCGCCCGTTCCACGGGGACGCCCTTCGATCGCAAGCCCGCATGAAGCCTTTCCCCCAAGACATCCAGGGCGTGCTGTTCGATCTCGATGGCACGCTGCTCGACAGCGCCATGGACCTGTATATCGCCCTGGTAAAGCAGTGCGACGAAATGCAGGTGCCTGCGCCGCCCTTTGCGATGGTGCGCGAAGTCGTGTCGCGTGGTTCGCGCGCGATCCTGCGCTGCGCGTTTCCCGGCCTGGACGACGACGCGCTGGCTCCGCTGTTGCCTCGCTATCTCGAGCTCTACCAGGCCGTGATGGCCGAGCACACGCGTCCGTTCGACGGCGTCGACGAACTGCTTGCCGTGCTCGAAGCCCAGGGCATCGCCTGGGGCATCGTCACCAACAAGCCCGGCTTCCTCACCGATGACCTGGTGAAGCGGATTGGCTGGGCCGATCGCATGGTCGCCGTGGTGTCGGGCGACACGCTGCCGGTGAAGAAACCCGATCCCGCGCCGGTGCTGCTTGCCTGCGAACGCGCGGGTCTCGATCCGGCGCGCTGCCTGTTCGTCGGCGACGATCGTCGCGACGTGCTGGCCGGTGGTGCGGCGGGGGCTTATACCGTTGCCGTGCGCTGGGGGTACCTCGACGGTGGCGATCCGGCAGAGTGGGGCGCCGACCTGGTGATCGATCATCCGGCCGATCTCACCCACCGGCTCCGGGTGGCGGCATGAGCGATACCGCGCTGCAGAGCTACATCGACAAGTGGTTGGCAGTGCAGCCGCAGCAGCGCATTGCGCTGGCCTTCGTCGATTCGAAGAAGTACCCCGGCCATATCGCGCTGGCGGCGCTCGAGCAGGAGTGGCTCGCCGCCGCGTATGGCATTCGCGAGCCCCATGTGGCGGCAACCAAGTTGAACTGGTGGGCCGAGGAGCTTTCGGGCGCCGCGGCCAGCGGCGGGCGTCATCCGCTGACCCAGGTGTTGTTCGATGACGACCGGGCGCACGCATTGCCCACCGAGTTCTGGGTCGCGCCCGTGCTGGGCGCAATGGCTCAGCTGGAGGAGGGCACCGCCGCCGATTTCGAGGCGCAGGTGGCTGCGGCTTCCTTGCTGCACGGCGCGATCGCCGAACTGGAAACCACGTGGTGGTTCGGCAATGGCGCGTTCTCGGCACGGGCGGCGCGTGTTGCCACCTTGTCCCACCTGTTGTTTTCGCTGCTGCGGCTGGAAGAAGACGCCGAACGCGATCGCCTGGCGCTGCCCATGGCGCGCCTGGCTCGTCACGGCCTGAGTCGCAACGAGCTGCGCATGGCCAGCCCCGCACGCGAGGACGCCATTCGGGCCCAGCTTGAAGACCTGCACGCGGCGTGGCGGGAGGCTGACCGCCTGCCGGGGCCGCTCAGCGCCTTTCGCGGATTGGAATCCCGCCATGGCCGCGCGCTCGTCGCCAAGGCACGCAAGGCGGCGGACCCGCTGGCCGTGCTGCGGCAGGGCCAGGGCCGTCAGGGTCCGGCCGTGGTCTGGCAGGCGTGGCAGGCGGCGCGGGCCTGGCGAAAGCAGGTCGAATAGGGATGCCCCGTTCCATGCCGCAGGGGCATCGCCGATGCTGTCCGCGGATGGGTAGCACGGCCTTTCGGATGATGTCCAGAAAGCCCACGGGTCGCGGGGCACTGCTGGCCGGCGTGGACGGCGTCACACCCCGCATCGTGCGGGCTTCCTGGGCCACATGCCGCCCCCGTGGCATGGGGCAGGGCATCCTTGAAGACGCAGCGTTTCTCCCACGCCACTATTGCGGCGGCACCAGCCTGCCCCAAGATTGATGGGCCACGGCGCCCAGGCGCCTGCCGGATCACAGGATTCACCATGTATACCGAGGAAAACACCGCCCGCCTGATGCCCGACGTGGCCGTCCATGCCCAGCCGCACCTGGCGGGCGAACTGGACTGGGTCGGCATGGATGGCATCGAAGTGCCCGTGCGCTTCGATGCAGGAGACGGCGACGTGCAGCGCGCCAGCGCCCGTGTCGGCGCCTTCGTCAACCTGCGCCGTCCCGACAAGCGCGGCATCCATATGTCCCGCCTGTACCTGCAGGTGGAGCAGGCGTTGAGCACGCAGACCTTGAGCGCCACGTCGTTGCGGGAGCTGCTGCGCGGCTTCCTCGACTCGCACAAGGATCTTTCCGATCGCGCCTGCCTGAGCATCCGCTTCGAGCACCTGGTGCGGCGCCCGGCCTTGCGCAGCGGCAACAGTGGTTGGCGCGCGTATCCGGTCTCGATCGAGGCCAGCCTGGTGGGCGATGCGTTCCTGCTCGAGCTGGGCACCGAAGTGGTCTACTCGTCGACCTGTCCCGCGTCCGCCGCCTTGTCGCGCCAGCTGATCCAGGAGCAGTTCTCGAAGGATTTCGATGCCGGGCGGCCGATCGACCACGCCGCCGTGCTTGCGTGGTTGGGCAGCGAGAAGGGCATCGTCGCCACGCCGCATGCGCAACGCAGCGTCGCGCGTCTTCGCGTGCGGCCCGCGGAGGGCGCGAAGTTCGATCTCATCGACCTGATCGATCGTACCGAGCAGGCGCTCGGTACGCCGGTACAGACCGCGGTGAAGCGCGAGGACGAACAGGCCTTTGCGCTCGCCAACGGCGGCAACCTGATGTTCTGCGAAGACGCGGCCCGCCGCATCCAGAAGGCGCTCGATGCCGATGACGCGCTCAGCGATTTCCACATCCGCGTGGAACATCAGGAGAGCCTGCACCCGCACGACGCCGTGGCCTATGCCAGCAAGGGTGTCGAAGGCGGCTACGCGGGCAAGGGTTGCGCCTGAGCCAGGGTTCCGCCGTCGCCTGTTAGCATTCCCGGAGCTCTCATCGAGCTCCGCAGGAGATTTTCATGCTGTCCCGTCTTTCGTTGCTGGCCGTTGCCGTCCTCGCGCTCGCTGGCTGTTCGATGTTTTCCCGTCATGCCAAGGACGAGGCGCCCGCCGCGAAGGCGACGCCCGCGCCCGTGCACCAGTCGCTGATGAAGTCGATCACGGGCGACATCCGCTACGAACTGCCGCAGGCGGTGCCCGCTGACGCCTACCTGCTGGTGACGCTGGCCGATGTCAGCCGGCAGGACGCACCCGCGCGTACCGTGTCCGAGGAGCGCATCCAGCCTGTCGGCGCTTCGCCGGTGGATTTCCTGATCAGCTACGACCCGTCCGAGCTGCGCGATGGCGTGGATTTTGCCATCAACGTGCGGCTGCAACAGGGCGACAAGCTGCTGGCCATCAACGACACGCGCACGAGCGTGTTGGGGCGGTCGGGCGAGAACGGACCGGTGAGCATCACGCTCAAGGCCGTTCCGTAATTTACTGCCCCTGCAGGGAAATCAGCGCGCGAAGGCCAGTCGCTGGCCGCGCACGCTGCCATCCACGTTCTGGCCGTCCCATACGCGCTGTCCGTTGACGAACGTGGCGGCAATGGAGCTGTTGAACGTATAGCCCTCGAACGGCGACCAGGCGCACTTGGACAGCACCTCCTCGCGACGCACGGTGTGCGGCTTGTTCGGATCGACCAGCACCAGGTCGGCGGCGTAGCCCTCGCGCAGGAAGCCGCGCTCCTTCACGTCGAACAGGGTGGCCGGCGCATGAGTGACGGCCTCCACCACGCGCTCTAGCGTCAGCTTGCCCTCGAACACGCGCTGCAGCGCCGCCTGCAAGGCGAACTGCACCAGCGGCAGGCCGCTCGGCGCCTTGTCGTAGAGCTGCCCCTTTTCGTCCAGCAGGTGCGGGGCATGGTCGGTGGCCAGCACATCCAGGCGGCCTTCGGCGAGCGCCCGGGTGATCGCCTCGCGGTCGGCAGCCGTCTTGATCGCCGGGTTGCACTTGATCAGGAAACCCAGGCGTTCGTAGTCGCGGTCGTCGAAGTGCAGGAAGTGCACGCAGGTTTCGGCGGTGATGCGCTTGCCCTTGACCGGGCCCGGCTCGAACAGCGCCAGCTCGTCCGCCGTGGAGATGTGCAGCACGTGCAGCCGGCTGTTGTGGCGCCGGGCCAGCTCGATGGCCAGGCGGGTCGACTTGATGCATGCCTCGCGCGAGCGGATCAGCGGATGCTCGCGGGCAGGAATGTCGTCGCCGTACTTCTCATGCGCCTTGGCCAGGTTCGCGTCGATCATCGGCGTGTCTTCGCAATGCGTGATGATCGGCGTGGGCGCCTCGCGGAAGATCCCGTCCAGCACCTCGGGGTTGTCCACCAGCATGTTGCCGGTGGAGGCGCCCATGAACACCTTGATGCCCGGCGCCGCCAGCGGGTCGAGGCGCCGGATGGCTTCCAGGTTGTCGTTGCTCGCGCCCATGTAGAAGGCGTAGTTCACGGCCGAGGTTTCCGCCGCGCGGGCGTACTTGGCCTCCAGCGTGTCGCGATCGAGTGCCGGCGGCTTGGTGTTGGGCATCTCCATGAAGCTGGTGATGCCGCCGGCGGCGCAGGCGCGCGATTCATGGGCGATGTCGGCTTTCTGGGTCAGGCCCGGTTCGCGGAAATGCACCTGGTCGTCGATCATGCCGGGAAACAGCCACAGGCCGCTGGCATCGATCACCTGCTCGCCGGGACGGGCGTCGAGGTCGCCGCCTATGGCGTCGATGCGGCCCTGCTTGACCCGCACGTCGGCATGGAAACGACGGCCCTCATTGACCAGTTCGGCGTTCTTGATCAGCCACTCAGTGGACATGGTTTGCTCCAGCGGAACCGCAACGGCGGAAGGTGAACTGCTCGGGTACGGGGTCTTCGCCCCCCTCGCACAATGGCTGGCAGCGCAGCAGGCGCCAGCCGGTCAGCATGCCGCCACGCAGCGGTCCGAAGCGTGCAACGGCAATCCGTGCATAATCGGAGCAGCTGGGGTGGAAGCGGCAGTGCTGACCCAGCAGGGGGCTTAGCCAGCGCTTGTAGAAGCCGAGCAGTAGAAGTATTAGTCGGGTCACGACGGTTTTACGCTGCCGAAACAGTTTGCGGCATGTAGTGTCGCAAGTATTCCAGAAGCAAGGTTGCCGGTGTTAGATACATGGGCTATAACACCCGGCCGCCAAGGCCAAAATGGTGAAGGGAAATGGCGAAAACGACGCGTAGTGCGACAGCCACCAAGCCGCAGAAGGGAAAGCCTGCCGGTAAGGTGAAGGACGTCAAGACCAGCAAGAAGACTGCGACTGCGCGCGCGGCGAAGCCGGCTGCGACAGCCAAAGCGGCCCCGGCCAAGAAGCCGGTCGCCAAGAAGGCTGCGCCCAAGAAGGTGGTGGCAAAGAAGGCCGTCGCCAAGAAGGTCGCCAAGGCCCCCGCCAAGCCCGTGGCAGTCAAGAAGGCCGCTCCCAAGCCGCCGGCGAAGAAAGCCGCACCGGCCAAGAAGCCGGCCGTGGTAAAGCACGTAGCCAAGCCGGTCGCCAAGAAGGCGGCCCCTCCGGCCAAGAAGCAGCCGCCCAAGGCGGTCGCGGCACCGGCCAAGCCCGCCAAGGCGGCGCCGGCCAAGCCGGCTGCCAAGGAGGCTCCGGCCAAGCAGCAACCCGTTGCCGCCAAGGTCGCGGCGCCGGCACCGGCCAAGGCGCCACCTCCGGCGCCGGCCAAGCCGGCAGCTCCACCCTTTGCCGGCAAGGTGGCCAGTGCCACCGCCCGTCATACCCCCCTCAAGAAGCAGAAAGCCCAGCAGTCCTCGATGAACAAATCCGCAACCCTCGATAACGGCATTACACGGGAAGACGGTCGCTACGCGCTGCCTTCGACCACCACGATCGACCTGCCCAAGGGTTATCGCCCCTCGAATGACGAGGAGTACATGAACCCCAAGCACCTGGCCTACTTCCGCAACAAGCTTCGCGAATGGCGCGAACAGCTGGTGGAAGAGTCGCGCCAGACCATGGAAAACCTGCGTGACGAAGTTCGTGACGTGGGCGACGAGGCCGAGCGCGCCACCCGCGAAACAGAAAATTCGCTGGAACTGCGCACGCGCGACCGCTACCGCAAGCTGATCTCCAAGATCGACAAGGCCCTGCGTCGTATCGAAGAAGGCCGGTACGGCTACTGCGAAGAAACGGACGAGGAAATCGGCCTGGAGCGTCTCGACGCCCGTCCGATCGCCACGCTGTCGCTGGACGCGCAGGAGCGCCGTGAACATCTGCAGAAGCAGATGGGCGACTGATCAGCCCGGACATCCGGACAGGCAAAGCCCCGCTCATGGCGGGGCTTTGTTTTTTGTCTTGTGGCCGACCCTTGCCGGCGCATCGTCCGCAGCCAGGGTCGCGGATGCCGCCGGCCGCATGCGCAACCGTGCATGTCGCGGTCGTTCCGAAAGCAGCGGCGGCCGGGATTCAGGCGTTCAGCGTTGCCGCTGCGTATGCCTTGAGCTTCGCGAGCATGGCGGCAAGGCCGTTCGAGCGCGTGGGCGACAGGTGCTTGGCCAGGCCGATGGCTTCGATGAATCGCGGCTCGGTGGCGACGATCTCGCGGGCGGAACGGTCCGAGTAGACGCGCAGCACCAGCGCGATAAGGCCGGAAACGATGGCTGAATCGCTGGCCGCCTGAAAATGCAGCTTCTCCACATTTCCGCTGGGCACCAGCCAGACCAGCGACTGGCAGCCGTGCACGCGGTAATCCTCGGTCTTCAGCTCCTCGGGAAAGGGCGGCAATTGCTTGCCCAGGTCGATGAGGTACTGGTAGCGCTCGGTCCAGTCACCAAAGAAGCCGAATTCCTCGACGATGTCCTGCTGCGCCTGCTCGGCGCTCGATGTGGCAATAGCGTTCATGCTTTCATTATCGCGCGTTTGCCGGATCGCCGCTTTTCACGTCATGGCGACAAGGCGTGCCTGTTCAACCTTTCGCTACGCTCCATCGCGTGCCCTGTGCGCCGTCCTCGATGACGATGCCCATCAACGTCAATTCATCGCGGATCGCATCGGCGCGCTTGAAGTCGCGCGCGGCGCGCGCGGCACGGCGCTCCTCGAGCAAGGCCTCGATGCGCGCCTCGTCGACCTCGGTGGCGCCAGATGCCTGCTTGAACCACGACTCCGGATCCTGCTGAAGCAGGCCCAGGATCGCGCCTGCCCCCAGCAGCGCGGATTTGGCGGCGCGCCGCGCCTGCGCATCGCCGGCCTGGCGAGCCAGGTCCGCAAGCTGGGACAGCTCGGCCAGTGCCTGGGGCGTGTTGAGGTCGTCGCACAGTGCGGCTTCGACCGCCTCCGGTACCGGAAGATCGTTGTCCACCTCGACGTCCGCCAGATCGCGCAGCACGCGGTACCAGCCATCAAGCGTGCTGATCGACTGGGCGACGGCGGCGTCGGACCAGTCCAGTGGCTGACGATAGTGCCCGCGCAGCAGCAACAGGCGCAGCGCTTCCGGCGGGTGCATCTTGAGCAGCTCGTGCACCAGCATCACGTTGCCCAGCGACTTGGACATCTTGCGACCGCTGAAGGTCAGCATGCCGTTGTGCAGCCAGTAGCGCGCGAACACCTTGCCGCCGTGGGCGCAGGTGGACTGGGCAATTTCGTTTTCGTGGTGCGGGAACTGCAGGTCCACGCCGCCGGCGTGGATGTCGATGGTCTCGCCGAGGTGGGCCTCGCTCATCGCCGAGCATTCGATGTGCCAGCCGGGGCGGCCGCGGCCCCAGGGGCTGTCCCAGCCGGGCAGTTCGGGCGTGGAGGGCTTCCACAGCACGAAGTCGCCCGGGTTCTTCTTGTACGGCGCCACTTCGACGCGTGCGCCGGCCAGCAGCTCTTCCGGGTCGCGGCCCGAGAGGGCGCCATAGGCGGGGTAGGACTCCACTTCGAACAGCACATGGCCTTCCGCGGCATAGGCGTGGCCGCTGGCGATGAGCCGCTCGATCATCGCGATGATCTGCGGGACATGCGTCGTGGCGTGCGGTTCCACGTCCGGCGGCGCAATGCCCAGCGCGGCCATGTCTTCGCGATATGCCTCGGCATAGCGGCCGGTAATGCTCTCGATGCCCACGCCCAGCTGCTGGGCGGCGGCATTGATCTTGTCGTCCACGTCGGTGATGTTGCGGGCGTACACCACGTGCGGATAGTGGCGGCGCAGCAGCCGGACCAGCACGTCGAAGACCACCGGGCCGCGAGCGTTGCCAATGTGCACGTAGTTGTAGACCGTCGGTCCACACAGGTACATCGTCACCCGGTTCGGATCGAGCGGGGCAAACGGTTCGACGCGGCGCGTCAGGCTGTTGTGGAGCGAAATGGGCATCGGTCAGGAGGTCCGGACGGTGGAAGCAGGCGCCAGGCAGCGCAAGCCGGTCGCGCATCTTAACAAGCCGCCGGGCGCCGCGCAGGCCGGCGCCCCGGTCGCCTCCCCGCCAGGCTGGGGGGTGAACCGCGCCGGGAAACGGTCAGGCTTGAGGCGAGGTTCTAAGCGTCGATTCAGAGTGAATTTGCTGCAATGGATGGTAAGAGGCGCAAAGATGCGCCCGATTGCCTTAAGCGGAGGCCGCAGTGACCCGATGGTTGTTCCCCGCGCTGGTGCTGTCCTTGATGGCCGCCGGCGTGTCCGCGCAGGATGCGAGGTACCAGCAGCAATACCAGCAGAATGACGACAACACCCATTACGGGTGGGCCGATGTGCTGCGCGTCGATCCTGTGTATGGCGTGGCCCGCACCGAGGTGCCGCGGCAGGAATGCTACGACCAGCCGGTGGTGCGTTCGGCGCCGCCGCAGGGCAGTGCGGCCGGCACCATCCTCGGCGCCGTGGTGGGTGGCGTGCTGGGCAGCACCGTGGGCAAGGGCGATGGGCGCACCGCGGCCACGGTCGCCGGCGCGGTTGCCGGTGGCGCCGTCGGCAACAGCGTGTCCCGTTCGGGCGGCGGCGAATACGAGAGCACCGAGACCCATTGCCGGCAGGTCGCCGCGGTCAGCGAGCAGCGTCGCATCATGGGATACGACGTGGAATACCGTTATCGCGGCGAGGTCTACGTATCGCGCCTCAACTATGATCCTGGCGAGCGCCTTAGGGTGCGGGTAAGCGTTTCTCCCGCCGACTGAGATCACAGAACGCCGCCTCCGGGCGGCGTTTTGACGTCCAGGCCCCATCCGTTGTTGCATGGCAGCGAAAATCCCGTCATGATGAGCGTTCTACCACCCGGAACACCCATGTCCGCAGCCGTCTATACCGCCACTGTCCTTACCAGCGCCCGCATGGCCGCTGGCATGACGTCGCGTGCTCGCCGACCGCTGGTCCGACATCTGGCCGGGTAGGCTGTCGCACGCGTTTCATGTGTATCGACGACAAAACCCGGCCTGCAGCCGGGTTTTTTTGTTTCCGGAATCCGAGATTCGACAAAGGCATCCACGATCATGACTCTTCGCCACTTCTTGACCACCCAGGACTACAGCCGCGCCGAGATCGATGCGCTGCTTGAACAGGCCGCTGCCTTCAAGCGCTCGCCCCGCGGCCAGCAGCTGGCCGGCAAGTCGGTGGCGCTGATGTTCTTCAACCCGTCGATGCGCACGCGCACCAGTTTCGAACTCGGTGCGTTCCATATGGGCGGCCATGCCATTGTGCTGGCGCCGGGCAAGGATGCGTGGCCGATCGAGTTCGAGGTGGGCACCGTGATGGATGGCGATACCGAGGAGCACATCGCCGAAGTGGCGCGCGTGCTGTCGCGCTATGTGGACCTGATCGCCGTGCGTGCCTTCCCCAAGTTCCAGGACTGGTCGGTGGATCGCGAGGACAACGTCATCAAGGCGTTCGCCAGGTACGCCACGGTGCCGGTGATCAACATGGAGACCATCACGCATCCGTGCCAGGAGCTCGCGCACGCGATGGCGATGAAGGAACACCTGGGCAGCCTGCAGAACAGGAAGTACGTGCTGACCTGGACCTATCACCCCAAGCCGCTCAACACCGCGGTGGCCAACTCCGCGCTGCTGATCGCCACCAAGATGGGCATGGACGTGACCCTGCTGTGCCCGACGCCGGACTACGTGCTCGACGAGCGCTACATGGAGTTCGGCTATCAGAACGCGAAGGAAAACGGCGGCTCGCTCAAGGTCAGCCACGACATCGAGGAAGCCTACAGCGGCGCCGACGTGGTTTATGCGAAGAGCTGGGGCGCGCTGCCGTTCTTTGGCCGTTGGGACCAGGAGAAGCCGATCCGCGACGCGCACAAGCACTTCATCGTCGATGAGCGGAAGATGGCGTTGACCAACAACGGCCTGTTCAGCCACTGCCTGCCGCTGCGTCGCAACGTGAAGGCTACCGACGCGGTGATGGATTCCCCGGCGTGCATCGCCATCGATGAAGCCGAGAATCGCCTGCACGTGCAGAAGGCCGTGATGGCTTCGCTGATCGGCCGGGGCTGAGTCCCGGATGTACCTGCCCGCGCATTTCAAGGAAACACGCAGCGAGAAGTTGCACGCGCTGATGCGCGAGTATCCGTTCGCCACCGTGATCGCGTGGGGCGAGGACGGCCCATGCGCCAACCACCTGCCGCTGGAACTGGTCGACGAGACACGGCTGCACGGCCACGTGGCGCGCGGCAATGAGCTGGCGAAGCTGGACGGCGCCGAGGTCCTGGTGGTCTTCCGTGGTCCCGACGGCTACGTGAGCCCGAACTGGTACCCGAGCAAGCGGGAAACCCACCGCGAGGTGCCGACCTGGAACTACGCGGTGGTGCATGTCCATGGCCGCTTGCGCGTCACCCATGAGGCGGCGTGGCTGCGCGGCCTGCTGGAGCGGCTGACCGATCGCCATGAAGCCGGGCAACCGGAGCCGTGGCGCGTGTCCGAAGCGCCGGAAGATCACATCGAAAAGATGCTGCACGCGATCACCGGCCTGGAAATCCGGATCGAACGCATCGAAGGCAAGTTCAAGCTGAGCCAGAACCATCCGGCCGCCAATCGCGCGGGCGTGATGGCCGGCCTGCAACAGCGCGCTCGCCGCGCCGACGGGGCGCTGGCCGAACTCATGTCGCAACAGCACATCTCTCCACAGGAAAGGGGCAGGCCGTGAGCCATACGCACCAGCATCACTACAAGGTCGAAGTGACCTGGACCGGCAACCAGGGCACCGGCACCAGCACCTACCAGGGTTACGGTCGCGGGCACGAGATCCGCATCGCGGGCAAGCCGGCCATCGAGGGCTCGTCCGACCCCATGTTCCGTGGCGATGCGAGCAAGTACAACCCGGAGGACATGCTGGTCACCGCGCTGTCCACCTGCCACATGTTGTCGTACCTGCACCAGGCGGTGCTCGCCGGCGTGGTCGTCACCGCCTATGCCGACAGCGCCGAAGGCACCATGGAGACGGACGTGCACGGCGGCCACTTCACCGAAGTGGTGCTTCGCCCCGTCGTCACCATCACCGCCGGCAGCGATGCGGCCAAGGCCGGGGCAGCGCACGACGCCGCCCACCATGGCTGCTTCATCGCCAATTCCGTGAACTTCCCCGTGCGCTGCGAACCGCGCATCATTGTCGAATCGGTTTGACCGTCTACCGTTTAGCCATCCAAATCAGGATCTGCAAGCCATGAGCAAAGACATCGTCCTCGCCTTCTCCGGCGGCCTCGACACCAGCTTCTGCGTGCCCTACCTCAAGGAGCGCGGCTGGGCCGTGCACACCGTGTTCGCCGATACCGGCGGCGTGGACGCCGAGGAGCGCGCCTACATCGAGCAGCGCGCCAAGGAACTGGGCGTGGCGAGCCACGTCACCGTGGACGGCGGCCCGGCCATCTGGAACGGTTTCGTGAAGCCCTTCGTGCAGGCCGGCGAGGCCTACCAGGGCCAGTATCCGCTGCTGGTGTCCGACCGCTACCTGATCGTGGACGCCGCGATCGCGCGCGCCAAGGAGCTGGGCACCAAGGCCATCGCGCACGGCTGCACCGGCATGGGCAACGACCAGGTCCGTTTCGACCTGGCCGTGAAGGCGCTGGGTGACTACGAGATCGTGGCGCCCATCCGCGAGATCCAGAAGGAGCACACCCAGACCCGCGCCTACGAGCAGGCCTATCTGGAAGAGCGCGGCTTCGACGTGCGCGCCAAGCAGAAGAGCTACACCATCAACGAGAACCTGCTGGGCGTGACGCTGTCCGGTGGCGAGATCGATCATTGGAAGACGCCGGGCGACGGCGCCCGTGGCTGGTGCAAGCCGCGCGCCGAATGGCCGTCCGAAAAGCTGTCGGTGACGATCGGCTTCGAGAAGGGCGAGGCGGTGTCGCTCGATGGCCAGAAGCTGCCGGGCGCCAAGCTGCTGGCGAAGCTCAACGAGCTGTTCGCGCCGTACGGCGTGGGCCGCGGCATGTACACCGGGGACACCACCATCGGCCTCAAGGGCCGCATCGTGTATGAAGCGCCGGGCCTGATCTCGCTGCTTGCCGCGCACCGCGCGCTGGAAGAGGCGGTGCTGACCAAGCAGCAGAACCGCTTCAAGCCGGAGGTGGCGCGCAAGTGGGTCGAGGTCGTGTACGAAGGCTTCTTCCACGACCCGATCAAGACCGATCTCGAGGCGTACCTGGCTTCCAGCCAGAGCCAGGTGAACGGCGAAGTCGTGCTGGAAACGAGCGGCGCCCAGGTCACCGCGGTGGAAGTGCGCTCGCCGCATATCCTCAACGCGAAGGGCGCTACCTACGCGCAGTCGGCGGACTGGGGCGTGGAAGAAGCCGAGGGCTTCATCAAGCTGTTCGGCATGAGCAGCACGCTGTGGGCGGAAATCAACCGCAGCTGATCCGGGCGCCATCGTCCTTCCGGCGAAAGCCGGAAGGACGGCGGTTTGGCCCTCGAGGTCATCCTTTCAACAGACGATCGCATGAGCGCACTACTGGACGACACCCTCCGACATCTTCGCGCGCTGGTCAGCCATGACACGCGCAATCCGCCGCGCGAGATCGGCACGGGCGGCATTTTCGATTACCTGCGTGACAACCTGCCGGGCTTCGACGTCAGCGTGACCGATTACGGCGCCGGCGCCGTGACCCTGTACGCCGTGCGCGGCAACCCCAGGGTACTGTTCAACGTGCACCTGGATACCGTGCCCGACTCACCGCATTGGACGGCCAATCCGCACGAGCTGCGCGTGACGGAAGACCGTGCCATCGGCCTGGGTGCCTGCGATATCAAGGGTGCCGCGGCCGCGTTGCTTGCGGTGGCCCATGCAACCGATGGTGACATGGCCTTGCTGCTGTCCACCGACGAAGAGGCCAACGACCCGCGCTGCATCGCCGGCTTCCTCAAGGACAAGCCGTCGTACGACGCCGTGATCGTGGCCGAGCCGACCAAGGGCGAGGCGGTGCTTGCGCATCGCGGCATCCATTCGGTGCAGATGCGCTTCAAGGGCAGTGCCGGGCACGCATCGGGCGAGCAGAAGCCGAGCGACAGTGCGGTTCACCAGGCCATCCGTTGGGGCGGCGCCGCGCTCGACTACGTGGAGAAGCAGGCGCACGAACGTTTCGGTGGCCTGACCGGCCTGCGTTTCAACATCGGTCGCGTGGATGGCGGCATCAAGGCGAACATGATCGCCCCGTCGGCAGATGTGCGTTTCGGCTTCCGTCCGCTGCCGACCATGGCGCCGGATCAGCTGCTGCACGCTTTCCGCACGCTGGTCGAGCCGCAGCCGGTGGAATTCGAGGAACTGTTCCGCGGCGATTCGCTGCCGGCCGGCGACACGGCCACGGCAGAGGCGCGTCGCCTCGCCGCGCGCGACCTGGCCGACGAGCTGGACATCCCGATCGGCAATGCCGTGGACTTCTGGACGGAAGCGGCGCTGTTCTCCGCCGCCGGCTACATCAGCTTCGTCTACGGCCCTGGCGACATCGCACAGGCGCATACCGCCGACGAGTGGGTTTCGCTCGATCAACTGAAGCACTACGCCGACACCATTTACCGCATCGTTGGAAAGCGTGGCCAGGGAAGGCCACTTTTTGATTCCCGCGCTCATGGATGAGCGCAAAGGATAACTATGGAATCCCACAAGCACACCAGGAAAACCATCGTCCGCCTGCTTTCGAGCATGGGCAGCGCGAAGGAGATCCAGCAATACCTCAAGCGCTTTTCGCAGCTCGACGCCAAGCGCTTCGCCGTGGTGAAGGTCGGCGGCGCCGTGCTGCGCGACGACCTGCCGGCGCTGACCTCGTCGCTGACCTTCCTGCAGCAGGTGGGCCTGACGCCGATCGTGCTGCACGGCGCGGGTCCGCAGCTGGACGAGGAGCTTTCCGCTGCCGGCATCGAGAAACACACGGTGAATGGACTGCGCGTGACCACGCCGAAGGCGCTGGCCATCGTACGCAAGGTGTTCCAGGAACAGAACCTGCGCCTGGTCGAGGCGCTGCAGACCATGGATACGCGCGCCACCTCGGTGCTGTCGGGCGTATTCACGTCGACCTACCTGGATCGCGACACCTACGGCCTGGTCGGCAAGGTCAGCCGCATCAACCTGGCGCCGATCGAGGCGAGCCTGCGCGCGGGCTCGATCCCGGTCATCGCCAGCATGGGCGAGACGGAAGAAGGCCAGATCCTCAACGTCAACGCCGACTTCGCCGCCAACGAGCTGGTGCGCGTGCTGCAGCCGTACAAGATCGTGTTCCTCACCGGCACGGGTGGCCTGCTGGACGACCAGGGGCGCATCATCGACTCGATCAACCTCAGCACCGAGTTCGAACACCTCATGTCGCAGCCGTGGATCAACGGCGGCATGCGCGTGAAGATCGAGCAGATCGCCGACCTGTTGAACGACCTGCCACTCACCTCGTCGGTGTCGATCACCCAGCCGTCGGAACTGGCCAAGGAGCTGTTCACCCACAAGGGTTCGGGCACGCTGGTGCGTCGCGGCGAGAAGGTGAAGCGCTTCGAGTCGTGGGAGGGCATCGACCTCGCGCGCATGCGCGATTTGATCGAGTCCAGCTTCGGCCGCACCCTGGTAGCGGACTACTTCGAGCGCACCAGGCCGTTCCGCGTGTATGTGAGCGAGAACTATCGCACGGCGATGATCCTCACCCTGGAAGACGGGCTGCCGTACCTGGACAAGTTCGCCGTGCTGGACGACGCGCAGGGCGAAGGCCTCGGCCGCGCCGTATGGCAGGTGATGCGCGAGGAAAACCCGCAGCTGTTCTGGCGCTCGCGCCATGGCAACAACGTCAACCATTTCTACTATGCCGAATCGGATGGCTGCCTCAAGCAGCCGCGCTGGAAGGTGTTCTGGTATGGCATCGAAGACTTCGACACGATCGCACGCTGCGTGGCGCATTGCGCCCAACGCCTGCCGACTTTGGTGGACTGAATCATGAGTAGACCCAAGCATCGCATTGGCATCGTCGGTGCGCGTGGCCATACCGGCGCCGAACTGATCCGGTTGGTGGCGGCGCATCCCGAGCTTGAGCTGGCCTTCGTATCCTCGCGCGAACTCGATGGCCAGCGCGTGGCCGATCAGGTGGAGGGCTTCCAGGGCGAGCTGCGCTACGCCAGCCTTGACGCCGACGCCGTGGCGGCGCAGGGCGCCGACGTGGTGGTGCTGGCCTTGCCGAACGGCAAGGCGGCGCCGTACGTGGAAGCGATCGACAAGGCCAGGCCGGAAACGCTGATCGTCGATCTTTCCGCCGACTATCGCTTCAACGAGAAGTGGTACTACGGCCTGCCGGAGTTGACTCGCGAACGTTGGCGTGGCGAAAAGCGCATCAGCAACCCGGGCTGCTACGCCACTGCCGTGCAGCTTTCCATTGCGCCGTTGAAGGACCTGCTGGCTGCGCCGCCGGTGAGCTTCGGCGTGTCGGGTTACTCTGGCGCCGGCACCACGCCGTCGGATCGCAATGATCCTGAAAAGCTGCGCGACAACCTGATGCCGTACTCGCTCACCGGACACATGCACGAGAAGGAGGCGAGCCGCCACCTCGGCGTGCCGGTGGAGTTCATGCCGCACGTGGCGCCGCATTTCCGTGGCCTCACCGTCACCACCAACTTGTATCTCGCCCGCCAGGTGAAGCGCGAAGACATCGTCAAGCGCTTCCATGGTGCCTATGATGGCGAGAAGCTGGTGCATGTCGTCGACGAAGCGCCGTGGGTCAGCCACATCGCGCACAAGCACCATGTCGATATCGGCGGCTTCGCCGTGTCCAACGATGGCAAGCGCGTGGTGGTGGTGGCGACCTTGGACAACCTGCTCAAGGGGGCCGCGACGCAGGCCATGCAGAACATCAATCGCGCCATTGGCGTGGACGAGTACACCGCGATTCCGCTTGCCTGACCGTCATTCCGGCCTGCGCCGGAATGGTGGGCAAGCGGGTCGCACTACCCAACGTTTGCGGGACACTTTCCATGACCCAACCCCTCTGGCAAAAATCCAACATCAAGATCGACGCCCGCATCATGAAGTTCCTCGCGGGTGATGACGTGCTGCTGGATCGTGAGTTCTTCCTGCACGACATCACGGCCAGCAAGGCGCATGTCGAAGGACTCGCCAATATCGGCGTGGTCAGCACGGACGAGGCCTCTGCGCTCAAGCGCGAGCTCGACGTGCTGGCCGAGGACTTCCGTGCAGGCAACTTCGTGCTGGATGAGCGCTATGAAGACGGCCACTCGGCCATCGAGGCGCGCCTGACCGAGCGCCTGGGCGACGCGGGACGTCGCGTGCACACGGGGCGCAGCCGCAACGACCAGATCCTGGTTGCCACGCGCCTGTGGCTGAAGGAGCAGCTGGCATCGCTGGAACAGCACTGCAAGGCCATCGCCCAGGTGTGCCTCGATCGCGCAGCGCAGCCATCGATCCCGCTGCCGGGCTATACGCACCTGCAACGCGCCGTGGTGTCGTCCACGGCCATGTGGTTCGCGGGTTTTGCCGAAGGCTTCATCGACAATGCCCTGCGCGCACGGCAGACCGCGGCGCTGATCGATGCCAATCCGCTGGGCACGGCGGCCGGCTATGGCGTCAACCTGAAGCTCGATCGCGAACACACCACGCAGGCGTTGGGCTTTGCCCGCATGCAGGTGTCGCCGATCTACGCGCAGCTCTCGCGTGGCAAGTTCGAAATGGCCGTGCTGGAGGCGATCGCCGGTGCGCTTTTGGACGTCCGCCGCCTCGCGTGGGATCTCTCGCTGTTCACCACGGCCGAGTTTGATTTCGTGAAGCTGCCTTCGGAATACACCACCGGCAGCTCGATCATGCCGAACAAGCGCAACCCCGACGTGGTGGAACTGCTGCGCGCCAGCTACGCCAGCGTGGCGGCGGCGCGTACGGAGATCGAACAACTGCTGTCGTTGCCCTCGGGCTACCAGCGTGACCTGCAGTTCTCCAAGGGTTCGCTGTTCCACGGCTGCCGCCACGGCCTGGCCGCGCTGGAGCTGGTTCCTGATCTGCTGGCCCGCCTGGCCTGGAACGAGCCGGCCATGCGCGCGGCGATCGAGCCCGCCATGTATGCCACCGACGTGGCGATCGAGCAGGCCGCGGCCGGCGTGCCCTTCCGCGACGCTTATCGCGCGGCGGCGGACGCCGCGGCATCGGCAGGCGAGGGGCGTACGCCCGAAGGCAGCCTGGCGGCACGCGTCTCGCCTGGCTCGGGCAACGACCTGCGCCTGGGCGAATTGCACGATCGGCTGAGTCATCTGGACGGCTAAACGAGGATTCGGCATGGGGACTGTCAGCACAGGGAATGCCGAGCACTACACGTGGGGACGGGGTTGCGACGGCTGGCATCTGCTGGCCGGTGCGGACCTCAGCGTGATCGAGGAGCGCATGCCCGGCGGCGCGAGCGAGGTCCGCCACCGGCACGCGCGGGCACGGCAGTTTTTCTACGTGCTCGAAGGCGAGCTCAGCATCGAGCTGGCGGGCGATACGCACCGGTTGCGCAAGGGCGAGGGGTTGCACGTTCCTCCCG
>NZ_BCPR01000009.1 GCF_016586165.1 Dyella sp. EPa41
GAGAAGGGCACCCCGCGTGGCGCTGTCTGGGCTTCGCCCAGCCAGTCCGTGAGGGGCGGCCGGGCTTTTCGACCGGGCTCCTGCCCGGTCGAAAAGTGCCCGATGTCCTGTCGGGCACCCCTGCGGGGCCTGATCGACCACCCCTCACCGCCACACATGGGAGGGTTGAAGGCTCGTGCCGCTGCGCGGCACATCGCGAGCGACAACCTCTCTCCCTGTAGGAGCGCACCCAGTGCGCGACCGCCTTTCGCGCCGGTCTGCATGTTCGTCGTTTCGGTGCATGAAGATTTCTGATGCGGTCGTTGCCGGGTTTGTGCGATGGGGCTCGCTTGCGACCGAAAGGAGTCCCTGTGGGGCGGCGGGCCTCCGTCCTCCTGCCGGCGACGCGAAGCTAGTCCCCGTGGGAAGGCCGGGTCACTTTTCTTTGCTTGCTCACGCACGCACAGGAGCGTGCGAACGACGAAGCCGGCCCGTACGCGGGGAGACGCCATGGATGGCGCCGCTTTGAAGAGCGAGGAAGGGTGAAGGGCAGGATGCCCGGAGTAAAGAAAAGTGACCAAAAGAAAAGAGCACCCCTCACCGCCACACAGGGGATGGATGAAGGCTCGTGCCACTGCGCGGCACATCGCGTCGAGACGATCATAGGCGCCGTTCGTTCGTTGTGGGAGCGCACCCTGTGCGCGACCGCAGAGCGGAAGGTCACCGTTCGAATCGTTCTTCGCCTGCGGCTGGGGCACCGTCAGGTCGGGTCTTCCTGCAAGGCCCATCGCGCACGGGGTGCGCTCCTAAAGGGGGCGAGGGCGCCTGTGGGATTTGGAGTGCCTGCCCGGTCCGCCGTAAGCTAGCTCGATGACGAGCCTCAATCGCGACAGCTGGCTGGATACGCTCCGCGCCAGCATTCCAGAGATTTCTCCCGCCGATGCGCTGGCGCGGCAGGCGCAGGGTGGCCTGCTGATCGATGTGCGTGAGGACGGCGAGCGCGCCAGCGGCACGCCGGTGGGTGCGGTTGGGTTGTCACGCGGCTTCCTCGAGCTTCGCATCGAGCAGGTCGAAGCCGATCGGCAGCGGCCGATCGTCGTGTTGTGCGGCAGCGGACAGCGTTCGCTGCTTGCCTCCGAGGCGCTGCAGCGCATGGGCTATCGCCAGGTGGCTTCGGTGGCGGGCGGCTTCCAGCGCTGGAAGGCGGAGGGTTTGCCGGTGGCCGCCGGCGCGCTGGATGGCGACGCGGCCGAGCGCTATGCGCGTCAGCTCCAGTTGCCACAGGTCGGTGAGGCGGGGCAGGCGAGGCTTGCGTCGGCGCGTATCGCCTTGTTGGGGGCGGGTGGACTTGGTGCTCCTGCGGCGCTGTACCTGGCGGCGGCGGGCGTGGGCCAGCTTACGTTGATCGATGACGATCGCGTCGAGCGTTCCAACCTCCATCGCCAGGTCATCCACGCTGACGCGCGCGTGGGCATGTACAAGACCGAATCCGCCCGGATCACCCTGGCGGCGCTCAATCCGCGCGTGCAGGTGGAGATCCGCAACGAACGCCTGCAGGCTGACAACGTCGAACGCCTGCTGGCCGGCCATGATCTGGTGATCGATGGTGCGGACAACTTTCCCGCGCGTTACCTGGTGGCCGCGGCGTCCCGGCGGCTGCAGCTGCCGATGATCTATGGCGCGGTCGAGCGCTTTACGGGGCACGTCAGCGTGTTCGACCCACGGCGTACCGATTCGCCGTGCTACCGCTGCCTGTTCCCCGAGCCGCCTTCGGCGGCGGAGGCTCCGAACTGCAGCGAAGCCGGCGTGCTGGGCGTGTTGCCTGGCATCGTGGGCCTGCTGCAGGCGACCGAGGCGTTGAAGCTGATCCTCGGTATCGGTGAGCCGCTGGTAGGCCGCCTGCTCGGATTCGATGCCCTGGCGATGCGTTTCCGTGAAACGCGCTTGCCGCGTGACCCCGGTTGTCCGGGTTGCGGCCCGCATGTTTTGTTCGGCGGTTATCAGGACATCGCCGAACTCTGCGCATCCGCCGGCTGATCGAGGTCGACCGGCAACAGACCGTAGACGGCGGCATCCACGGGCTCGCCACCGACCGTCAGTCGATGGCGGGCGATGCCCTCGAATCGTGCGCCGGTCTTTTCCGCGCACCGTCGACTCGCCAGGTTTCCCATCGCCGCGACGATTTCGATGCGGCAGAGTCCCAGCGTGTCGAAGCCGAACGCCGCCAGGCGTCGCGCCGCCCGTGCTGCCACGCCCCGGCCTTGTGCCTGCGTGCGTACCCAGTAGCCCAGGTTGGCACTGCGGTGCTGGCGGTCGAACCGGTTGAGGCCGACGCCACCCAGCAGCAAGCCGTTGTCGTCGAATACGCCGAAGGCACAAGGCTCGCCGCCTTCCGCGCCTGACCGGCAGCGTTCGATCCAACCGGCCGCATCCTCACGCAGGTAACCCGCATGGCACCACGGAAGCCAGCGCCCGACCGTCGGGATGGACTCGCGGACGGCCTCGTACAACGCCTCGGCATGCGATGGCTGCCACAGGCTAAGCCGCAGGCCGGGGGCCGTCAGTTGCAGGGAGGCGGCCAGCTTGGTCGGGTCGTTCATGCGTTCGGTTTGTACGCGCCGGGGGTAGCCGGGATAATACGTCTCTTTGCAGCCAGGCCCGACCATGACCGCACGCATCCTCGACGGCAAACGCATTGCGCAGGAACTGATGGAGCGGATCGAGCGCCGCGTCGCCGAGCGCAAGGGCAAAGGCTTCGCGGAGCCGGGCCTGGCCGTGGTGCTGGTCGGCGATGACGCCGCGTCGTCGGTCTATGTGCGCAACAAGCGCAAGGCCTGCCACCAGGTCGGATTCCGCTCCTTCGATTTCGACCTGCCGTCGAGCACCACGCAGGAAGAGCTGATCGCGTTGATCGACAAGCTCAACGCCGATCCGAGCGTGCACGGCATCCTGGTGCAGTCGCCGCTGCCCGATCACATCGATGAGGACGCGCTGGTCGATCGCATCGACCCGGGCAAGGACGTGGACGGCTTCCAGGCGGTGAATGTGGGGCGCCTCGCCTTGCGCCGATTCGGCCTGCGTCCCTGCACGCCGCGCGGCGTGATGACCTTGCTCGGGCACACCGATCGTCCGGTGCGTGGGCAGCACGCCGTCGTGGTGGGCGTCTCCAATCATGTCGGTCGCCCGCTCGCGCTGGAATTGCTGATCGCCGGCTGCACCACCACGTGCTGCCACAAGTTCACCCGCGATCTCGAGAGCTTCATCCGCCAGGCCGACATCGTCATCGTCGCCGTGGGCAGGCCGGGCCTGGTCAAGGGCGAGTGGATCAAGCCGGGCGCCGTGGTGATCGACGTCGGCATCAACCGCCTGGAAGATGGCCGCCTGGTGGGCGACGTGGATTTCGCCGCGGCGGCGGAGCGTGCCAGCTGGATTACACCGGTGCCGGGCGGTGTCGGTCCGATGACGGTCGCGACGCTGCTGGAGAACACGCTGGAGGCGGCCGAGGCGCGGGATGTGGAGCGCCGGGGCTGAGTCGACGGCAGGTCCGACTGCCGGTTGTAGGAGCGCACCCTGTGCGCGACCGGGCGGATCGATTGCCTTCAAAGAGGGTGCCTGTGCAGGCCCCGGAAAGCCCGAATTTCCCGCGATGTTGCTGTCGCGCACAGGGTGCGCTCCCGCGAAGGAAGCGCTGGGATAACCCTTTCGTTCATGCGATCAGTAGCGGGCTCTTCGGCTTCCGCGTATAATCTCCTCTTTGCAGCGGGACTTTTCGCATGCGCATCCTCGCCGAGGCTCTCACCTACGACGACGTTTATCTAGTTCCGGCTCATTCGGCCGTCCTTCCGCGTGATGTAGACACTTCCACGCGGCTTACCCGAAACCTGCGCCTGAACATTCCCATCGTGTCCGCCGCCATGGACACGGTGACCGAAGCCCGCCTCGCCATCACCATGGCCCAGCAGGGCGGCATCGGCATCATCCACAAGAACATGACCGCCGAGCAGCAGGCCGCCGAAGTGCGCCTGGTGAAGAAGTTCGAGGCGGGTGTCATCCGCAGCCCGATCACCGTCGGTCCGAACACCTCGATCCGCGAAGTGCTGCAGCTCACCCGCGCCGCCAACATTTCCGGCGTGCCGGTGGTGGAAGGCGAGAAGCTGGTCGGCATCGTCACCAGCCGCGACCTGCGTTTCGAGCGCAAGCACGACGATCCGGTGCGCAACATCATGACGCGCCAGGACAAGCTCGTGACCGTGCGCGAAGGCGCCGACCAGGACGAAGTGCTGCAGCTGCTGCACAAGCACCGCATCGAGAAGGTGCTGGTCGTCAACGACGACTACCAGCTGCGCGGCCTGATCACCGTCAAGGACATCCAGAAGGCCCGCGACAACCCGAACGCCGCCAAGGATCGCCATGAGCGCCTGGTCGTCGGCGCCGCGGTGGGCGTGGGTGGCGATACCGAGCAGCGCGTGGAAGCGCTGGTCGAAGCCGGCGTCGACGTGATCGTGGTGGACACCGCGCATGGTCATTCGCAGGGCGTGATCGAGCGCGCCGGCTGGGTGAAGAAGAACTACCCGCACGTCGAAGTCATCGCGGGCAACATCGTCACCGGCGAAGCGGCGCGCGCGCTGCTGCACGCGGGCGTCGATGCCGTGAAGGTCGGCGTGGGCCCGGGCTCGATCTGCACCACGCGCGTCGTCGCCGGCGTGGGCGTGCCGCAGATCACCGCCATCGACCTGGTCGCCACCGCGCTGAAGGACGAGATCCCGCTGATCGCCGATGGCGGCATCCGCTACTCGGGCGACATCCCCAAGGCGCTGGCCGCCGGTGCGTCCACCGTGATGCTGGGTTCGATGTTTGCCGGCACCGAAGAATCCCCGGGCGAGGTCGAGCTGTTCCAGGGCCGCTCCTACAAGAGCTATCGCGGCATGGGTTCGCTGGGCGCGATGGCGCTGGGCTCCAAGGATCGCTACTTCCAGGACGAGGCCGACGCCGACAAGCTGGTGCCGGAAGGCATCGAGGGTCGCGTGCCGTACCGTGGTCCGCTGCGCAACATCATCCACCAGCTGATCGGCGGCCTGCGCGCTTCGATGGGCTACCTGGGCGCCGCCACCGTCGAGGACGTGCGCCAGAAGGCGCAGTTCGTGAAGGTGACCAGCGCCGGCGTGACCGAAGCGCATCCGCACGACATCCAGATCACGAAGGAAGCGCCGAACTATCGGCTGAATTCCTGAGGCCGGAAGCAAGAATGCTGCGAGCGCTGTCCCACACGTCTCGCAGCATCATGTCCATGTTGGGTCGTCATTTCAGCGAGAAGCTTCAAAACAGCGAAGCTGGTCAAGCTGGAATCCAGCGCCTTCTGCGCTGCGAGAAAAGTCGCTGGATCCCGGCCTTCGCCGGGATGACGGTCATGAATGCATTCGCAGGTCGGGGCGTTACGACGTTCCGACCTTTCTCATTTTCGAACTCTGACATTCGCCGCCATGACCGATATCCATAGCGACAAAATCCTCATACTCGACTTCGGCGCGCAGTACACCCAGCTGATCGCCCGTCGCGTCCGCGAGATCGGCGTGTACTGCGAGATCTGGGCGTGGGACCACGACCCGGCCGAGATCGCCGCGTTCAAGCCCAAGGGCATCATCCTGTCCGGCGGTCCGGAATCGACCACGTTGCCGGGCGCGCCCAAGGCGCCGCAGGAAGTGTTCGACGCGGGCCTGCCGATCCTCGGCATCTGCTACGGCATGCAGACCCTGGCCGCGCAGCTGGGCGGCGCCACCGAGGCCGCCGATGCGCGCGAGTTCGGCCATGCGGAAGTGGACATCGTCGCCAAGAGCCGCCTGTTCGCGGACCTCAGCGACCACGACAGCATGCACCGCCTGGACGTGTGGATGAGCCACGGCGACCACGTCGCCAAGGCGCCGCCGGGCTTCGTCATCACCGGCACCACCGACCGCATCCCGGTTGCGGTGATGGAGAACGAGGACAAGCGCTGGTACGGCGTGCAGTTCCATCCGGAAGTGACCCACACCAAGCAGGGCACCAACCTGCTCAAGCGTTTCGTCACGGACATCTGCGGCTGCCAGACGCTGTGGACCGCCGCGCACATCATCGAAGACCAAATCGCCCGCGTACGCGAGCAGGTGGGCGGCGATCATGTGCTGCTGGGACTCTCCGGTGGCGTGGATTCCTCGGTGGTGGCCGCCCTGTTGCACCGGGCCATCGGCGACCAGCTGACCTGCGTGTTCGTCGATACCGGCCTGCTGCGCTGGCAGGAAGGCGATCAGGTGATGGCCACCATGGCCGAGCACATGGGCGTGAAGGTGATCCGCGTGAACGCCGCCGAGCGCTACTTCAAGGCCCTGGAGGGCGTAGCCGACCCGGAGGCCAAGCGCAAGATCATCGGCCGCCTGTTCGTGGAGATCTTCGATGAGGAATCGGCCAAGGTCACCCAGGCCGGCCACGGCCAGGTGAAGTGGCTGGCGCAAGGCACCATCTACCCCGACGTGATCGAGTCGGCCGGCAGCAAGACCGGCAAGGCGCACGTGATCAAGAGCCACCACAACGTGGGCGGCCTGCCCGAGCACATGAAGCTCAAGCTGGTGGAGCCGCTGCGCGAGCTGTTCAAGGACGAGGTGCGCCGCATCGGCGTGGAACTCGGCCTGCCGCGCGCCATGGTCTACCGCCATCCGTTCCCGGGTCCGGGCCTGGGCGTACGTATCCTGGGCGAGGTGAAGCCGGAATACGCCGAGCTGCTGGCCCGTGCCGACGCCATCTTCATCGAAGAGCTGCGCGCCTGGGACCTGTACGACAAGACCAGCCAGGCGTTCGCCGTCTTCCTGCCGGTGAAGTCGGTGGGCGTGGTGGGTGACGCGCGCGCCTACGAGTGGGTGATCGCGCTGCGGGCGGTCGAGACCATCGACTTCATGACCGCGCATTGGGCGCATTTGCCGTACGACTTCCTTGGCAAGGTTTCAAATAGAATTATCAATGAATTGCGTGGCGTTTCTCGTGTCGTTTATGACATAAGCGGCAAGCCGCCCGCCACCATCGAGTGGGAGTGAGCCTGGCGGACGACAGCTGCCCAGTCAGCATCAAGAACGTGTCGTAATGCATTGAAAAGGAAGGATTCGTGATGCTGCCGCCGGACGCGCCATGCGAGCTGTTGTTCTCCTACGGAACGCTGCAGCTCGAGCGCGTGCAACTCGAGTCCTTCGGCCGATTGCTGGAGGGTGAAGACGACGCCATACCGGGCTACCGCCCGACCCTGGTGGAAATCACCGACCCGGCGGTCCTTCGCCAGAGTGGCGAGCGGTTCCACCCGATCGTCGCCCCCAGTGGCGACCCGGCGGACGAAGTCCCCGGCAAGGTGTTCCGTGTGAGCATCGCCGAGTTGGCCGCGGCTGACCGGTATGAGGTCTCGGACTATCGGCGCGTCGCGGTGCGCCTGAAGTCCGGCAGGGAGGCCTGGGTCTACGTCCAGGCCTGAGCGGCACGCGCTTGCGTCACCACGGCACGGTCTCCCCGAGCCGGTTGAGGTACTGCAGGCCGCTGCAGCCGGTCTGCGAGGTCACCACGTCGACCACCCGCGGAATGCTTTCGCTGATATCCAGCGTCGCGTCCGGGCCACCCATGTCGGTGCGCACCCAGCCGGGTGCGATCAGCAGCAGGGTGCGCGTGGACACCGGCTGGCGGGCCGCGTAGCTGCGCATCAGCGTGTTGAGCGCGGCCTTGCTGGCGCGGTAGCCCTCCCAGCCGCCGTCGGTGTTGTTGCCCACGCTGGCCAGGCCGGAGGACATGGCGGCGATCACGCCGCCAGGGGCCACCAGCGTGTCCAGCGTCTCGATGACGCGCATGGGGCTGAGCGCATTGGTCACCATCATGCGGACGAAAGCGTCGGTGCCCAGTTCGCCGATGGGCTTGTCCGAATCCAGCGCGATGCCGGCATTCACGAACAGCACGTCCAGTGGCACGCCTTGCAGGCGTTCGCGCAACGCGGCGATCTGTTCGGGTACGTCGATGTCCAGCTGCTCGATCAGCAACCGGTCGCCGGCGGATGCCTCCAGATCGTGCAGCGGCGTGCGCGCCTGGCCGCGCACGGTACCGACGACGCGCCATCCGCGCTTGAGGTACTCCTCCACCAGCGCGAGGCCCAGTCCGCGCGAGGCGCCCACGATGAGCGCCGTCTGCTGTTTCTGTTGTTCGTTCGATGTCATGGGTTGCCTCTCGTGGATGCCGCTCGGGCGGATCGTTCGACCAGGCTGCGCAGCACGGTTTCCAGCGTGGTTTCGGCCTTGAGCGAGCCGGCCTGGCCGTGTTCGAAATCGATCCAGCCTTCGTTGAAGCCGTCGAGCATACGCATGCGGGGTTCAGGGTTTTGCATGCCCTGCGTGTGGAACAGGTGTTCCCAGGTCTCGCGGGGCACGGGCTCCGTGCGTACGGGGTGCCCCAACACGGCGGCAAAGCCGTTGGCGATGTCCAGCGCGCTGTAGCGGCGCGGGCCCTCCAGCTCGATCACGCGGTGGCCTTGCCAGTCTTCGGCCAGCGCCGTGGCGACGGCGCGGGCGATGTCGGCGGTGGCGACCATGGGCACCGGGTGGTCCAGCGGCTGCAGGAAGCTGGGAATCAGGCCGGAGCGGGCGGCGGCGACATCCCAGGCGGCGTTTTCCATGAACCAGCCGGCGCGCACGAAGGCGGTGGGCATCGGCAGCTCGCGCAGGGCGGATTCGACCATGCGCGAGTTGTTGAGCAAGGAGAACACGTCCACGTGCGCGCCCACGGTGGACAGGAACACCAGCTTGCGCGGTCGCCCGCCTGCCACGGCATGGCGCACGGCGTCGATGATCTTGCGGATGCTGGGAAAGCCAGGCGCGGGGTCGTAGTCGGGCGGAATCATCAGGAACACGCCGTCGGCGCCCGCGAAGGCGGTGGCCAGCGCGGCCGCGTCGTCGGCGGTCGCCAGCGTCACTTCGCAACCGCGCTCGATCCAGCGGCCGGCCTTGGCCGGATCGCGCAGGATCGCGCGCACGGCGTGGCCCGCTGCCAGCAGTTCATTCGCTACCTGGCCGCCAACCTGGCCGGTGACACCCATCACGGCATACATGTTCGAAATCCTCGTCCAGGCGGCGACGCCGCGTTCGGATGAGGATTCTGGGAGGGCGCCATTCATTTCGCGATAACATCAATGGCAATTCATAAGTGACAAAAGGGCACTTATCCATGGCCTTCGACGAGCGCATGTTGAACGGCATGAGGGTGTTCGCGGCGGTGGTCGACGGCGGCAGTTTCGCGGCGGCCAGCGAAGCACTGGACATGTCGCCGCCTGGCGTCAGCCGCGCCATCGCCCGTCTGGAAGCCCGTCTGGGCATCCGCCTGTTCGACCGCACCACGCGCTCGGTTCGCCTCACCGACGAAGGCCGGCGCTTTCACGCGCAGGTGCTGCCCCTCCTGGCGGGGCTGGAAGAAGCCGCCGCCCACGCGGCGCAGGGCGCCACCAGCGTGCGGGGGCGTTTGCGCGTCCACGTGGATCCGTTGTTCTCGCGGCTGGTGCTGGCGCCGCGCGTCGGCGAATTCATGGCGGCCTACCCGCAACTGGAAGTGGAGCTGGCCACGCGCGATCAGTTGGGCGACATCGTGGCCGATGGCTTCGACCTTGCCGTCCGTTTCGGCGAGCCGCCGGATTCGAGCCTGGTGGCGCGCAAGCTGCTGGACACGCGCATTCTCACCGTGGCCTCGCCGGCGTATCTGCGCGCGCATGGCCGGCCAGAGCGGCCGCAGGATCTGGAGAACGGCACGCACGTGTGCATCGAGTTCCGCGATCCGGCGACGGGCCGCACGTTTTCCTGGGAGTTTCACCGCAAGCGCAGGCGGCTGGCGGTGAAGACTTCCGGGCGGCTGATCGTCAACGATGGCGGCACCATGCACGCGGCGTGCGTGGCGGGCTACGGCATCGCCCAGGTCATGGAGGTGGCCGCCGGGCCGCTGGTGGCCGGCGGCCAGTTGGTCGAGCTGTTCCCCGATTGGCCCGACGAGCGCTTTCCGCTCTACGCCCTGTATCCCTCGCGCCACCATCCGTCGGCCAAGGTGCGCGCCTTCCTCGACTTCGTCATCGGCATCACGGCGCCGCGCTAGCCGTCGCGCGGCGCGTATCGCCAACCCACCAGCAGCCCGATCACGGCAAGCGCCGCGATCAGGCCAGCAAAGGCAACGTGCGCCGCGGGTGCGCCGGTTTTCGCCGCAAGCAGGCCGATGCCGATCACCGGCAGCGAGTTGCCGCAGAACATCATGATCAGATACGTGGCCACGATTTCGCCACGGCGTCCGGCCGGCGCGATCCGGTTGACCACGGCCAGGCTCCCCCGATACCCCAGCGATCCGGCCGCGCCGGCCAGCACCGAGGCGGCCAACAACAGGGACATGCCGTGCAGCCGCTCGGACAACACCAGCAAAGCCGCGCCGGGCGGGAACAGCCCCAGTCCCCAGAGCATCGCCGCGCGACTGGGCACGCGGCACGCCAGCACCACCATCAGTGCGGCCACCATGAAAAGCACGAACACCACCGCCGCCGAGACCAGTGGCCGCGGATCCTTCAATGCCTCGGCCAGCACGCCGGGAATCAGCGCGGCGTAGAAGCCGAACAGCGCAAAGGTGAGGAAGGCCGTCACCGCCGGCGCGACAAAGGCGGCGAGGATATTCTTGGGCACGCCGAAGCGAGGGCGCAGCGACAGCTCGGCAAGGCGCCGCTGCGGATGCGCCACCGTCTCCGGCACGCGCCCAAGCGCGATGCCCATGAGCAACAGCACGACGCCATAGAGCGCAAACGGCAGCCGCAACGGATGCAGCCCGAGTTGTGCGGCCAGCGCACTGAGCCACGGCCCCGCGGCGAGTCCGGCGAAGTTGGCCGTGCTCGCCATCACGGCGCCCGCGTTGCTTTTGCCCTCCGGTTGCAGCTCGGCGATCCAGGCGGCCATGGCGCTGGAAGCCAGTCCCGTGGCGAACCCGCTGAGCGCGCGGCCCACGAACAGCCAGGCGATGCCGGTGGCGAGGCCGAAGGCCGCCGTGCTGGCGATGGCGATGCCTACGGCCGGCCATACGATAAACCTGCGCCCGGCCTGGTCGGACAGTCGGGCGAAAAAGAACAGCGCGCCGAGATTGCCCAGCACGTAGATGGAATACACCAGCGTGAGGGCAATCCCGCCGAAGCCGAAGCTTCGCCGATAGAGCGGGTAGAGCGGCGTAAGAAGCGTGGCGGCGACAAACATCACCGCCAGGCCGGTGGCCACGATCAGCGCCGCATGTTTCCCATGGCCGTCATGCATGCCTTGCGGAACCATGCCGGCATCTTAGGCGGGGCCATGGCACGGGCAGCTCCCGAAAGCGTGGGCAGTTCGTGAGGACGGCCTCGAAAAGCGCGGATCCGCCATACCGGGGGAGCGCGGGGGATAAGCGTTAGAATGACGGTTCGCGTACGCTGCCCTGACTTTCTTGATGACCGACCAGATGCTGCTTTCGGCCCCGGCCTTTTCCGAAGAGGACGAGCGTTACATGCGCCGTGCGCTGCAGCTCGCCGGACATGCGCGCGATGCCGAAAACGAAGTGCCGGTGGGCGCCGTGCTGGTGCAGGAGGGCGAGATCATCGGCCTGGGCTGGAACCGCAACATCACGCTCAATGATCCCAGCGCGCATGCGGAAATCATGGCGTTGCGCGCAGCCGGCGAAAAACTCGCCAATTACCGCATGCCAGGCGCGACGCTGTACGTGACGCTGGAGCCATGCGCCATGTGCGCCATGGCGCTCGTGCATGCACGTATCGGTCGCGTGGTTTACGGCGCCACCGATCCCAAGACCGGTGCCGCAGGCAGCGTGTTCGATACCCTGGTGTCGGATCGCCACAACCATCGCGTCATGGTCGAGGGTGGCCTGCTGGCCGACGAATCGTCGGTGATGTTGCGCGATTTCTTTCGCGCCCGCCGATAGCGCGTCAATTGGCCCGCGCGCGCCAGTAGTGGCGCAAATGCTCCAGCTTGGCCAGCGATTGCATGGCGTCTTTCGATGCTTCGTAGGCCGTGCGCTTGGCCCATCGCCGGAATGGCTTCGGGGCTTTCGCATCGTCGGCGGCCGCGGTGGCGATGAGCTTGCGGCCCATCAGGCGATCATGCGCCAACCCAAGGTGGCTCTGCAGATCGGCAAGTTGCTTGAGCCATGAAGCGCTGGCCTGCTTCGGGAAGACGTGCGCATAAAGCTCGATGCTGTAGCGGAGCTTCTTGGTCGACGTGCGCAGCCGATGCAGGGTTTTCTGTCCGCCGTCGAGCTTGCCGGCGCGCTTGGCCAGCTGCCGGTAGTGCTTCTCGATGGAGGTGGCAGCCAGCTTGCGCGTCATGTTGTCGGTGGGCGGCTCGAGCGTTGCTTCCCAATGGCGCAACGCACGCATCGGCATGGCCAGATCGTGTTGCTTCAACGCGGCTATGGCCAGCGTGTGTGCTTCAGCCTGGCGGGCCTTCAATGCGTTCGCGGCGGCCTCGATGGAGGCCTTGTCCTTGTCGTGCTTGTCCGCGAAATGCGGCAAGGTTTCATCGGCCAGGATATCGAGATCGCGGGTTTCACCGGTTGCCTCTCGGCACTCGCGCAGATAGGCGTGGACGTCGCCGAGATCGTCGTCGGAGAACTGCGCCACGTCTTTCAGCGTGGCGGTGATCCGGCGCAGGTTGACGCGCCATGCGTGAAGCAGCTTCGCGTCGTAGGGGCCGTCGATCAATCGCTTGCGCGCATCCCGCGCCTTGGCGAAATAGCCGTCCAGATTCTTCCGGATGCGTTCGAACGCCGAGGGGGCAGTGGACTTGACCATGGCATGGCCCGATGGGGCGCGTGGTGACGCCGCGCGATGCTGTAGCCTGGCACTCATGGAAAAGCTTCCGACCGGCCGGGATGTCTACTTTGCATCAAATGGTCATGCGGCGCGAGCGGCGCTTGGCCACACCGCTCGCCTCAGGCGATGAAGGCCAGCGCCGCGGCGCAAGGTTGTTCGATCTTGAGGGTGAGCAGCGGGTCGGCACGTGTCCGCCCCAGGTTGACGGCGGCAACCGGCTTGCCTTCGCGGGCTGCCGCGGCCACGAAGCGGTACCCGGAAAACACCATCAACGATGAGCCCACCACCAGCACGCCGTCCGCCTCGTTCAGCGACGTGATGGCGGCGTCAACGCGACCACGCGGCACGCTCTCGCCGAAAAACACGACGTCCGGCTTGAGCACGCCATGGCATTCGGGGCAGGGCGGTATGTCGAAGCTGGAGAAATCCTTCGCGTCCAGGTCGGCGTCGCCGTCGGGGGCGTCGCCCGCGTCCAGCGATGCCCACAGGGGATTGCGCGCAACCAGCAGCTGCTGGAAGGCGTCGCGTGGAAGACGGTATGCGCAGGCCATGCAACGCACTTCATCGAGGCGGCCGTGCAGGTCGATCACGTTGCGATGGCCGGCGGCCTGGTGCAAGCCATCGACATTCTGCGTAAGCAACACATGGGCGTGGCCCCGCTGCTCCAGTCGCGCGAGCGCATGGTGCGTGTCGTTCGGCCGGGCAGCACCGAAGCGGCGCCAGCCCACGAGGCTGCGTGCCCAGTAGCGCTGGCGGGTACGCACGTCACCCATGAAGGCCTGGTAGGTGACGGGTTGCGGCCGCTTCCAGCCCCCGTTCGTATCGCGATAGTCGGGTATGCCCGAATCGGTGCTGCATCCTGCGCCCGTGAGCACGAACAGCTTCGGATGCATCGCGATGAATTCGCGCAGGCGCCGATGGTCGCGCGCGAGAGCGGCATCGATCACCGTGGTGGATTCACGCGGCTGCACGGGCCTGCAACTCCTCGATGGCCGCGGCGATGCCGTGCGGGCCATCGACCTGGGCGACATGCGCCGTATGGTCGACGAAATCGGTGTCGGCTTCATGCGCCCAGGTGACGTGGTAAGGCATGTAAACGCCCCACCCGCCGAGCTGGACCACGGGCGCGATGTCCGAGCGCAGTGAATTGCCGACCATGGCGAAGTGCCGCGGTTCGAGATCGAACTCCGCGAGCACGCGGCGATAGGCGCGCTCGTCCTTTTCGGAAACGATCTCGATGCGATGGAAAAGATCGGCCAGTCCGCTGCTGGCCACTTTCTGCTCCTGGTGGAACAGGTCGCCCTTGGTGACAAGCACCACATGGTGGTGCCTGGCGACGGCTTCGACCGCCGAGCGGATGCCGGGGAGCAGTTCCACCGGATGCGCCAATACTTCCTTGCCGATCGCGATGATGCGATGGAGGTCTGCCGCGCTGATGCGCGATTGGGTGATGTCGATGGCGGCTTCCAGCATCGACAGGGTCATGCCCTTGGCGCCGTAGCCGAACAGGCGGATATTGCGCCGCTCGGTGGCGAGCAGGCGATCGCGAAGCCCGAGATTGGCGAGGTCGACGTAGTTGCCAAGCACTTGTTCGAACGCATCGTGCGCCGACTGGTAGAAGCCCTCGCTGTGCCACAGCGTATCGTCGCCATCGAAACCCACCAGCTTTATCACTGCGTCACCTGCTGCCTGAAGTCGGTACGTCGCGCCGTTGCTGCGGCGCTGCTCCTGGCCATTTTCCCAGAAAAAAAGCCCTTGGCGGCATGATCCGCACACCAACAGTAGTCGCGCGTACGCGCGCGGAACCAGATGTGGGGCGAAAACAGGCGAATGCAATGGGCAAGACGTTGCGCGCCGGCGGCGCTTCCAGCAGCGCCCGGAGCCGGTGCTAGGATGACGACGCCCCTCCCGCCAACGCGGCGATGTTTCCGAGCGTGTCGACAGGGATCCGCCGGGGCGCCCCGATCGTGACTTCAGGTGACTATGCGCGCACGCATCGAAGACGTGGCGAAAGTGGCGGGAGTGTCTCCCAAGACTGTTTCGCGAGTGCTCAACAACGAACGCAATGTGCGGGAAGACACCCGCCAGCGCATCCTCGAGGCGGTAAGGTCGCTCGATTACCGGCCGCATCCTTCGGCACGCAGCCTTGCGGCGAATCGTTCGTTCCTGGTGGCCCTGCTCTACGACAACCCGTCGCCGAGCTACATGATGGAAGTGCAGGATGGCGTGCTCGAGGCGTGCGATGCGCAGCGCTACAGCATGATGCTCCAGCCGCTGGATGCCACCAGCCCGCACTTCGTGGAGCAGGTCGGGAAACTGATTTCCGAGCGCCGGCTGGACGGTCTTATCCTCACGCCACCGATCAGCGACCACGCCGATCTGCTCGCATGCCTGCGGGAATGGGGCGTTCCTTTTGCCTGCGTTGCACCCCGCGATCGCCAATGCGCGGGCGTCGTGCTGGATGAGCGGCGTGCCGCTTGCGAGATGGTCATGCACCTGGCTTCGCTGGGCCATCGCCGCATCGGCCACATCATTGGCCATCCGGACCATGGCGCATCGAGCTGGCGTTTGGACGGCTATCGCGATGGTTTGGAGCAGAGCGGGCTGCGCTACGACCACCGCCTGGTGATGCAGGGGCGTTTCTCGTTTGATTCCGGCGTGGTGGCGACGCGAGCGATGCTCTCGCTGGCGTCGCCGCCGACCGCGATCTTTGCCGCGAACGACGACATGGCTGCCGGAGTCATCTGGGCTGCCAGCGAGGCAGGGCTGGCGGTGCCGCGCGACCTGTCCGTATGCGGCTTCGACGACACGCCGATGTCGCGGCAGATCTGGCCATCGCTCACGACGATCCACCAGCCATGCCGGGACATGGGGAGGATCGCCGCCACCCAGTTGCTGCGAACCATCAGGGACGGCGAGGGCGCCATGGTCTACGCCAAGTTCGCGCTGTGCCTGCGCGGCTCGACGGGCAGGGTGCCCGAGCGGCCGCGCCGGGATGCGCCGGCGGGGCACTAGCGGTTGCTTGTTGCACCGCGAATTGACAGCGCTGTCATTTCTGTCAGGCTGCCGCTCCCGAGGCTCCTTGGGAGCCGCGACAAGTCCGTTGGGGAGAGCATTTGTGCCTTTGATCCGCCGTGGTTTGCGTGTGGCTTCGACCGTCCTGGCGACGGCCTGTGCGGCGTGGCTGGCCGGCGGTGCGCTGGCTGCCGGTGACACCGCTGTCCATCCGGCGCTCTGGGCCAAGGCCACCTGGCCGTTGCCCAGGGACGCCGCGCTGGAGCAGCGCGTCTCGGCGTTGCTGGCCAAGATGACGGTGGAGGAGAAGGTCGGCCAGCTGGTTCAGGCGGACATCCTCAGCGTGACCCCGGACGATGTGCGCAAGTACCGGTTGGGTTCGATCCTGGCGGGAGGCAATTCCAAGCCGGGTGGCCAGTTGGTGGCCAATGCCGGGCAGTGGATAGCGCTCGCCGATGCGTTCCACCGTGCCGCGATGGACACCAGCGGTGGTCATGTGGCGATCCCCCTGTTGTTCGGCATCGACGCAGTGCATGGCCACAACGGGGCGGTCGGCGCGACGCTGTTTCCGCAGAACTCCGCCCTGGGCGCCACGCACGATCCGGCGTTGATGCGGGAGATCGGCGCGGCGACGGCGGAAGAAGTGCGCGCCACCGGCATCAACTGGACGTTCGCTCCCGCACTGGCGGTGCCGCAGGACGTACGCTGGGGGCGCTCCTACGAAGGCTATTCGCAGGATCCGAAACTGGTGGCGCAGTATGCCGGCGCAACGGTTGAAGGCCTGCAGGGCAAGGTCGGGACGCCGCAGTTTCTCGACAGCTCGCATGTGGTTGCCTCGGCCAAGCACTTTCTCGCCGATGGCGGCACGAAAGACGGCAAGGACCAGGGCGACGCGCAGGTCAGCGAGCAAGTGTTGCGCACGGTGCATGCCGCCGGTTATCCGCCGGCGATCGATGCGGGCGTGCAGAGCGTGATGGCGTCGTTCTCGAGCTGGAACGGCCAGAAGATGCATGGCAACAAGGCCCTGATTACCGACGTGCTCAAGGGCCGCATGGATTTCCAGGGCTTCGTGGTCGGTGACTGGAACGCCCATGGCCAGGTGCCCGGTTGCACGAACGAGGATTGCGCGGCATCGATCAACGCCGGCGTCGACATGCTGATGGCGCCGGACAGCTGGCGTGGCCTCTACGAACACACGCTGGCCGAAGCGAAGTCCGGCGTGATTCCGATGGCCAGGCTGGATGACGCGGTGGCCCGCATCCTGCGCGTGAAGTTGCGTGCGGGCCTGTTCGAGGCGGGCCTGCCTTCGTCGAACCCCCTGGCTGCCAGGTCGGCTGAAGTCGTGGGCAGTCCGGCACATCGAGCAATCGCCCGGCGCGCCGTGCGCGAATCGCTGGTGCTGCTGAAAAACAACCATGGCTTGCTGCCGCTCGATCCGCGCAAGCACATCCTGGTCGCCGGCGATGGCGCGGACAATATCTCGCGGCAGAGTGGCGGCTGGACCCTGACGTGGCAGGGGGCGGGCCTGAAGAACGCGAACTTCCCCGGTGCGCAGTCGATCGGCGCTGGCATCGCGGAGCAGGTGAAGGCGGCAGGCGGCAGCGTGGAGATCGCCGCTGATGGCCACCATGCCGGCAAGCCGGACGTGGCCGTGGTGGTGTTCGGAGAAGACCCTTATGCGGAGTTCCAGGGCGACATTCCCAACCTGCTGTATCGCCCGGGCGATGATCACGATCTCGAGTTGATCCGCCGTCTGCGTGGCGAGGGCGTGCCTGTCGTCGCGGTGTTCCTGAGCGGACGTCCGTTGTGGATGAATCGCGAGATCAATGCGGCCGACGCATTCGTGGCCGCCTGGTTGCCTGGCAGTGAAGGCGGCGGCGTGGCGGACGTGCTGCTGCGTACCCGCGACGGCAAGGTCGCGCACGATTTCCATGGCAAGCTCTCGTTCCCGTGGCCGCGCAGCGCGGTATCGGGGCAGGGCGAGCCGCTGTTTCCGCTGGGTTATGGCCTGACCTACGGCGACCATGCCGCGCTGCCCGCGTTGCCGGAAGTGTCCGGCATCCGTGGCGAGCAGATTCCCGTCGGCAACTACCTCGAGCGTGGCAAGCCGGTACACGGATACACCTTCACGCTGTTTGGCGCCGATGGTTCGGCCGTACCCGGCGACGTCTCGCCTGCCGCCACCAGCGATGGCGCCTTGCGCATGACGGCGCTCGATTACAAGGCGCAGGAGGATGCGCGGCGCTTCGCATGGAACAAGAGCGACGCGCGACTGGCCATCGGTGCGCGCGCGCCGATGGATCTCGATCGCGAGACCAATGGCGACGTGCTGTTGATCGTCACGCTGCGCATCGACGCACTTCCGGGCAAGGATGCATGGATCGGCATGGGCTGCGGCAAGGGTTGCGAGGGCCGTGTCGCGCTGGGCACGCAGCTCGCCGGATTGGCGCCAGGGCAATGGGTGCGCATCGGCGTGCCGCTCAAATGCTTCCGCAAGGCCGGTGCCGACATGCATCACATCGAGCAGCCGTTTGCCTGGGGCGCCGGCAAGGGCGCGGATGTGGCGATCTCCCGTGCGGCGCTCGGCACCGATGCCGACCAGGTCATGGAGTGCGCCAAGTAGAGGCGAGCGGGTTGCCACGGGCCCTGCCGCTGTCTCAAGAGTCCTGGACATCGGCACTTTCTTTGCCATGCATCAAGCGGGGCCGGTCTGGTAGAAATTTAGTGGCATAAACAACTGATTAATAACGATTTATATGTCTTGCGGCGTTTGTTGCCGTGCCGCAAGCATCTGCCGGTAAAGCGTTCTATGATCAAACCATGACAGCGCTGTCATTGCAGTCTGACAGCGCTGTCACAGGGGATTGGAAGACAAGCGCGGCACGTCGAGGGCGATGCCGCAAAACTATTCCGAACAAAGAGAGGGGAAGCTAAATGAAGCTGCGCTACTCGGCCTTGTACGTTGCCATGTCGCTGGTACTCGCTCCGGGCGTGGTGCTGGCAGCCGACCAGGATGCGACGTCCCAGGATCCGTCACAGGGCTCGGTACCGGTCGAAAAGAAGGTCAAGCAGTTGGATGCGATCCAGGTCAGTGCGACCAAGCGCGAAACGCCGCTGCAGAAGACTCCGGTTGCCGTCAGTGCCATCACGCCCGATACGCTCGACAAGGAGCGCGTGATGACGGTGCAGGACCTGACCAAGCTGGTTCCGGGCCTGCAGGGCACCTCGCAGGGTGACCATGGCGTCGTGACGCTGACCCTGCGCGGCATCGGCAACGACAGCGCCAAGACCGAATACGCCGATCCGGAAGTGGCCACCTTCGTCGATGGCGTGTACGCGCCGCGCGCCGAAGCCGCCTCCGGCCTGCTGCTGGACATGGATGGCGTGGAAGTGCTGCGCGGCCCGCAGGGCACGCTGTGGGGCCGCAACTCCACCGCAGGCGCGATCAGCTTCCAGACGGCCAAGCCGGACATCAACGCCGGCTTCTACGGCAACGCCCAGATCGATGCGGGCAGCTACAACCAGATGGGCGCGCGCGCCGCGGTGAACCTGCCCATCAGCAACACGTTCGCGATGCGCGTGGCCGTGGTGCACGAGCAGCACGACGGCTACGTGGACTACCAGAACCCCGGCGCGCTGTTGCCGTCCGTGGCCCAGCAGCAGGCGGCGTATCTGGCGAGTGGCGGCACCGCCGCCAACTTCCGGCCGATCGACCCCGGCGTGTTCGTGCAGGGCGGTGACAAGTACAACGCGCAGGACCAGTCGGCTGCGCGCGTGAGCGCATTGTGGCAGCCGAACGAAGCATTCAAGTGGAACCTGTCGTACGAGTACTTCATCGACCGCGGCACGCCCGACATGAGCCTGATGCAGACGCCGCGCCAGGGCCAGGATTTCTGGTCGGCGCTGATCGACACGGCGCCGTACCTGCATCGCAATTCGGGCACGCTCCGCAGCCGCATGGATTGGAACATCAACGACGGCATGCAGTTCAGTTACGTCGCCGGCTACAACCGCTTCTCGGGCAAGAGCCAGTTCGACCAGGACAATGGCGTGCAGGTGCCCACCAGCTTCAGCACGGGCGCATCGAACCAGAACGACCGCACCAACTACTCCAACTACAAGAGCTACAGCCACGAGTTCGACCTGCGCTCGGTGGGCCAGCAGACGCTCGACTGGATCGTGGGTGCGTATTACGGCTACGAAGACAACAACATCCGCTTCGACATCCCGATCATGAACGGCACGCAGTACGGCTCGGTGTCGTGGCAGGGCTCCTTCATCCAGCCGAAGGAAACGGTGGATTCGAAGGCGGTGTTCGGCCAGGCGACCTGGCACATGTCCGACCACTGGCGCCTGACCGGCGGCCTGCGCTGGTCCGACGACGAGAAGAAGAACATCGGTGGCCGCGGCTGGGGCTGGGACTACGACCCGACCGTGCCGCAGGTGCCGATCGCGGTGAGCACGATTCCGGGTGCGGCGACCGGCTTCGCGGTGTCGACCTACAACGACGCGAAGTACAGCGATGATGAAGTCACCTGGCTGGCGCGCGTCGACACCGACGTCAGCGACAACGGCCTGTTGTACGGCAGCATCTCCACCGGCTACAAGTCGGGCGGTACGCAGGACGCCGGCACGCTGTACAAGCCCGAGAAGCTGACCAACTACGAAATCGGCGCGAAGTTCGCCTTCCTCGATGGCCACATGACGTGGAACAGCGCGCTGTACTACGAGGACTTCAAGGACTTCCAGCTCTCCGCGCCGATCACCTATCCGGACGGCAACCGCGGCCTGGGCTTCAACAACGTGGGCGGCAGCACCAAGGTCATCGGCTTCGAATCCGAAGTCGCCTTCCAGCAGCAGGATGACCGCGCCAACTTCGTGCTTTCGTATATCCCGAAGAAGGAACTCGGCACGCTGCTCTATGCGGGCAGCAACGACTACCAGGGCCTGCCGGCCTGTGCGCCGCAGTCGGGCATCGCCAGCTGCATGGACATCACGGGCAACGACCTGCCGCATGCGCCGACGTTCTCGCTCACGGCGATCTACGAGCACGACTTCCATCTGGGCAATGGTGGCCGCCTGACGCCGCGCTTCAGCGGCCAGTACCAGACCGACCAGTGGCTGAGCACGTTCAACCTGGGCGATGGCGACAAGCAGAAGGCGTACTTCCGCGGCGACCTGTCGCTGCGCTACACCGAGCCGCAGGATCGCTGGTGGGTGAATGCGTACGTGCAGAACTTCACCGATGGTCGCGTGCGCACGAGCGCCGGTCGCTTCCAGCTTTCGCCGGGCGTGTACCAGTACGTGTCGCAGTACCTGCCGCCGCGCGTGTACGGCGTGCAACTGGGCGTCTGGTTCTGATGCAGTCATGGGCGGCGCCCGTGGATGGGGCGCCGCCGACGTTTTGCCGTTCTCCTGGCGATACCCTCGGACGGGGGCATCGCCACCCTCCCCGGAATGGCATTTGACCGGGTCCCGGCGGGGACCCGGTCTCCTTTAAGGGACACACGCATCGTCGTATCGACAGCCGGTCACCGCGGAGGGAAGCACCGATGGCGCGATTGAAGAAGGTTCTCGTGGTGGGTGGCGGTACGGCCGGATGGCTTGCCGCGTGCTATCTCGCCAAGGCGGTGAACGCGGTCGATCCCGGCAGCGTGCAGGTGCACCTGGTGGAATCGAGCAACATCGGCCTGCTCGGCGTGGGCGAGGCGACCTTCCCGTCGATCCGCGGCACGCTGTCGGCGATCGGTCTGGACGAACGACGCTTCCTGGTCGGCGCGACGGCGACCTACAAGCAGGGCATCCACTACCGTCATTGGGTGAGGCCTCCGGGCTCGCCTGGCCATACCCATTTCTTCCATCCCTTCAGCCAGCCCAGCCAGCGGCCGGGCGGGCCGGAGCTGTTGCCGTACTGGCTGCTGGGCGCCGCGCCCGAAGGCATGTCGCTGGCCGATGCGGTCACCATGCAGAGCCGACTGGTCGAGCGCGGTCGCGCCCCCAAGCGGTCGACAGACCCTGACTACCAGGGGCCCATGAACCACGCCTTCCACTTCGATGCGGCCTGCTTTGCGCGGGTGCTTGCGGAGCATGGGCAGGAATCGTTGGGCATCAAGCGCCATGTGGCGACGGTGGAGCGCGCCGAGCTCGATGAGAGCGGCGCGATCGCGCGCGTGGTCACCACCGAACTGGGCGAGCTCACCGCCGACCTGTATGTGGACTGCACCGGCCTGCGCGGCGCATTGATCGGCGGCGTCATGCAGTCGCCGTTCCGCAGCCGGCGCGACGTGCTGTTCGCCGATCGTGCCGTCGCCATGCAGGTGCCATACGAACGGCCGGACGCGCCGATTCCGTCGTATACCATTTCCACCGCGCAGGAAGCCGGCTGGATCTGGGACATCGGCCTGCAGAAACGTCGTGGCGTGGGCTACGTCTATTCCTCGCGTCACACGGATGATGCGCGTGCGGAAGAAGTGTTTCGCCGCTACCTCGGTCCCGCCGCGGACGAACTGAAGGCGATGCACATCAAGTTCGAAACGGGCTATCGCCCGGAGCACTGGCGCAAGAACTGCGTCGCCGTCGGCCTCGCCGGTGGCTTCGTGGAGCCGCTGGAATCGACCGGCATCGCGTTGATCGAACTGGCGACGTACCTGCTCACGCACCTGCTGCCCGGCGACACGGAGGGCATGGAACTCGCCGCGCGTCATTTCAACGAAATGATGGTGGCGCGCTACGACCGCATCATCGACTTCATCAAGATGCATTACTGCCTGAGCCAGCGGCGTGACTCCGCCTTCTGGATCGACAACGCCGACCCGGCCAGCATTCCGCAGACGCTGCAGGACAAGCTCGCCCTGTGGAAGCACCGGCCGCCGCATCGGCTGGATTTTGTAAGCGACCTGGAGATGTTCCTGGTATCGAGCTGGCAGTACGTGCTCTACGGCATGGAGTTCAAGACCGATCTTGAGCCCATGCGCAGCGCCTATCCACGCTTCGAGGAGGCACGCCAGGAGTTCGCGATGATCCAGCAGGTGGCGGCGCACGCAGCCGATGATCTGCCCGGCCATCGCGCACTGGTGGAACAGTTCTGCCGTGAGTTCCACCAGCGATCGGGTACGGTGGCGCCGGGCGAAGCCGTGGCCTAGCGCCGGTCAACGCCATGGGCGTGGCTCGCGCGGTTCGGCGGCGTCCGCGCAGCTGGCGACGGCGCAAGCGTAGGGGTGGTTTCCATCCTGTGGCACGAAGCCGCAGGTCAGGCACATGCGGTCATGCCAGATAAAATGGCCACGCCCCTACATCGCGGTGAGACATCCATGGACTCCACACGCATCGAGACGACGTGCGCGGAAGGGCAGGTTTGCCGGGAGGGCGCCTGCCATGAGGCCGAAGGCGATGCCGCGTCTTTCTGTGGCAGCTGCGCGTTTTCCGAAGCCTGCCTCTCCAGTGGCTACGGCAAGGCGGATCTCGCCGCACTGCATTGCCTGGTCGAACACGTGCATACCCACGGCGCCGGGGAGCATGTCTTCCGGCGCGGCGAAACGTTCCGAGCGCTCTACGCGGTGCGCCGCGGCGCGGTGAAGACCTCGCTGTTCAGCCGTGACGGCCGTGAGCAGGTGCTGGGCTTCTACCTGCCCGGCGAGATCATCGGCCTCAACGGCATCTATCCCGATTGCTATCCCTGCGATGCGTTGACGCTTGAGAAGACCGAGTTCTGCCGTTTCTCGTTTCCCGCCATGAGCAGCCTCGCCTCGGTGCTGCCGGTGGTGCAGCGCCACCTGTTCCGCCTGTTGAGCAAGGAGCTGGGCATGGCCAGCCTGCTCGCGGGCGAGCACACGGCGGATGAGCGCGTGGCGGCCTTCCTGGTGGACCTGAGCGAACGTTATGCACGCCGTGGCCTGCCGTTCCAGCAATTCCGGTTGCCCATGTCGCGCAGCGACATCGCAAGTTACCTGCGCCTCGCGCCGGAAACCGTCAGTCGCGTGCTGAGCCGTTTCCGCCGGCAAGGCTGGGTGGCGATCGAAGGGCGCGGCGTGCAGCTTCAACGCATGGATGCATTGCGCGAGGCCGGCGTGGCCTTGCGGCCGATGGAAGCGAACGCCTAGGCGGCATTCAATGCGAGGCGCGTGGCTGCCCGGCGGCTTCGCCGGCTTGCGCCGCGGGTGTTGCCGCCGGCGCGGTTTCCCTGGCTGGCTCGACGGGTTCCTCTTCCATCAGCGGCAACACGCCCGGGCTGTCCAGGTCGTCGAACTGCCGGTGATTCACCGCCCAGAAGAAGATGCCGATCGCGCAGACGACGATCAGCAGCGTGACGGGAATCAGCGCAAGCAGGATGTTCATGCGCGCAGCGCCGGTTCGGCGTCGCCCTGGCGGCCGATGCGCCACGCATTGGCCACCACAGCCAGCGAACTGAGCGACATGCCGATCGCTGCCAGCCACGGCGGCACCAGGCCCAGCGCCGCGAATGGCACCGCGCAGAGGTTGTAGCCCAGCGACCAGCGGCGTCCCTGCGCGATGACGTATTGCACCTGACGCGCGATCGTCCGTGCCTCCACCAGGCCATGCAGATGTCCGTGCAGCAGCAGGAGATCGGCCTGCGCCTGCGCCACTTCGGTACCGGTGGCCAGGGCCGCGGACACGTCCGCGCCGGCCAGCACCGGTACGTCGTTGGTGCCGTCGCCCACGGCGAGCGTGACGCAACCTCGCTCGCGCGCCTGCTTGAGCAGCGCGAGCTTGCCTTCGGGCGTTTGCGCCGCGTGCCACGCATCCACGCCCAGGGCGCGCGCGACGGCGGCCACGCGCGTCGCGGTGTCGCCGCTGGATATCGCCAGATCCATGCCCTCCGCACGCAGGGCGTCGAGCGTGGCTTGCGCGTCTTCCCGCGGTTGCTCGCGCAGCCGGAAAGCGGCGAGGGCGCCGGTGTCGTCGGCAAGCCAGAGGCGGTCATCCGGGCGGGATTCCATGCCGCGAAGCGCAAAGCCGGCATGGCCCAGCCGCCATTCGTGTCCGTCGATGCGGCCGCTGATGCCACCCCCCGGCGTGACGAGCACATCGCTCGCGCGCAGCAGCGGAAGTCCGGCCGCCGCCTGCGCGACCGCCTGCGCCACCGGATGCGAGCTTTCACGCGCGAGGGCGGCCGCCATGGCCAGCACCGGGCTGGCGTCGCCTTCGCGCAGCACCTCGATGTCCTGGCGATCGAGATGGGGCACGGTCAGCGTGCCGGTCTTGTCCAGCACGGCGAGATCCACGCGATCCAATGCCGCCAGTGCCGCGCTGTCAGCGACCAGCACGCCGCGCTGGGCCAGTACGCCAAGGGCACGCGTGAGCGCGGCAGGCGCGGTCAGCGCAAAGGCGCAAGGGCAGGCGATGACCAGCACGGCGACCGCGCTGGCGAAGGCCTTCGACGGGTCCACCAGCAGCCAGCCGATCGCCGTGACGACGGTAAGCATCAACACGCGGGCCACGAAGCGCCGCAGCTCGGCATCGCCACGCTGCAGCGATGCTTCGCGCGCCAGCCGGGCGCGCGCGCCGAGTGCGCCGATGCGCGCGACCGCCGTGGCCTCGCCCCCCTGTTCCACGCGCAGCTGGGCGGGCCCCGTAAGCAGCACGCTGCCGGCAGCCAGGGGTTCCCCGCGTTGCCGCGTGACGGGCGTGGATTCGCCGGTGAGCAGGGCCTCGTCCACCTGCACCCGCGCGCTTTCCAGCACGCCATCGGCAGGCACGGTGGAACCTTCGGCGATGTGCACGCAATCCCCGGGCAGCAGTTCGATCGCCGGCACCGTTTCCAGCGTGCCGTCGGGCCTGCGGCGCTCGGCGAGCAGCGGGGTGCTGTCGATCACCGCGTCGCCCAGCGCACCGCTGCGATGCCGTGCGCGCAACTCGACGTAGCGGCCGGCCAGCAGCAGGAAGACGAACATGGTCACCGAATCGAAATAGATCTCGCCCGAGCCGCGCACGGTGTTGACCGCGCTGGCGAGAAAGACCAGCCACACGGCGAGCGCCACGGGCAGGTTGATGCCCAGCCTGCGTTCGCGCAGCTCGCGCAGGGCGCCGGCCGTGAAGAGGTTCGTGGAGTAGAACACCACGGGAAGCGTGGCCATCAGGCTCAGCCAACGGAACAGGCCGCGGGTGGTGAAATCCACGAAATCGACCACGCCGATGTAGATCACGAACGCGAAGGTCATCACCTGCATCGCGAACATGCCCGCGACCAGCATGCGCTTGAGCATGTCGTGCGCTTCGCGCGTTCGCGTGTCGTCGATGCTGTCGCTGCGCAGCGGTTGCGCGGCGCAGCGCATCGACGCGAAGGCCCGGAGCAGGGAAGGCAGCGTGGTGCGCTGCGTGTCCCACACGACGCGGACGCGCCGCGCCGGGGCGTCGACGCTCACGCCGCGCACGCCTGGCAGGGCATGGATCGCCTGCTCCAGCCTCAGTACCTGCTGGGCGCCTTGCAGCGATTCCACGCGCAACGCCACCTCGCTGTGGCCGTCACGGCGGGGGCGCAACACCTGGGCGGCCAGGCGCGGGTGCGCCCATGCGTCGTAGCTGTTCATGGCGTGGAGGGCGGCTTGTGGCTGCTGTGCGAGCTGGAGGGCACGCCGAAGACGGCGTGCGGGGCGTCCACCGGCTCATCGGCATGGCGGGCGCCCAGCACGATCATCCAGGCACAGCCGGCCAGCGAGGCCAGGAAGATCGCCACTCCCAGCCACACGACCGGCTGCTGGTACCAGGCTGACGGCGTGGCGCGGGCGTTACTGGTTGCCGGCGTTGCCATGGTGGGACACGTGGTACACGTAGGCTGCAAGCACACGGATCTGGTCGTCGGTGAGGCGCGGGCTCCAGGCAGGCATGTGGCCCTGCCTGCCATCGTGGATGGTCTTGTGGATGTCCGCGACGGTGCCGCCGTGCAACCAGATGTGGTCGGTGAGGTTGGGCGCGCCCAGGGCCGGATTGCCCTTGCCGTCCGGTCCATGGCAGGCCGCACAGGTGGCGAACAGCGGCTTGCCGGCTTCCGCGGCCTTTTCGTCGTGCGGCGAGCCGGACAGGCTCAGCACGTACTGCACGAGGTGGTCCACGTTGTCCTCGCCAAGGCTGGCCCAGGGCGGCATCACGCCGCTGCGTCCGTCGTGGATGGACGTATAGATGTCCTTTCCGTCGCCGCCATAGAGCCAGTCGTTGTCGGTGAGGTCAGGGGCGCCCACCAGCACGTTGCCCTTGGCGGCGCGGCCATGGCACGCCGCGCAGTTGTCCATGAACAGGCGCTCGCCCAGCTGCTGCGCGGCCGGGTCGCCGGCCAGCTGCTCGATCGGATAAAGCGAAAAGCGCTTCATCAGCTCGCCCAGCTTGGCCTGGTTGGCTTCGGAAGCCTCCGCCAGTTCCTTGTGCGACGTCCAGCCCAGCACGCCCTTGAAGGCGCCGAAACCGGGGAACAGGGCAAGGTAGGCAAAGCCGATCACGAACATCGCGGCCGACAGCACGATCCACCACATCGGCAGCTTGTGCACGCCCTCGCGCAGCACGCCGTGGGCCCAGACGTGGCCACTGGTGCCATCCGCCTGGATGGGGATCTTGGCGCGCGGCGCCCACAGGAAGAGGAACAGCGTGATGCCCAGGTTGAGCACCACCAGGAACATGATCCAAAGCGACCAGAACAGGCTCATGGCTGCTTGCCCCCTTCAATGGCGTGAGTGTCCTGCCCGTTGTCGGCTTCGTCTTCCATCGGCAGCTCGGCCATGCGGGAAAACGCCTTCTTGTGATAGCCGCTCCACGCCCACGCCCAGATGCAGACGAAGGCGACCATCATCGTCACGATGATGACCCCGGTGAGGTGTCCCCATATCTCGCTCATGGCTCGCCTCCATCGCTGGCCGGCTTGCCGCCCGCGGCTGCCTGGGGCTCGTTCTTGATGCCCAGGCCCTGCAGGTAGGCCACCAGCGCGTCCATCTCGGTCTTGCCCTCGAGCGCGGTGGGCGCGCTGTCGATGTCGGCGTCGGTGTAGGGGTCGCCGAGCTTGCGCAGGCCGCGCATGCGGGCCTGGATGTCGTTGGCATCCAGTTTCGCCTTCGCCAGCCACGGATAGCCCGGCATGTTCGACTGCGGCACGAGCTGGCGAGGATCCATCAGGTGCAGCTCGTGCCACTGGTCGGAGTATTTGCCGCCGACACGGGCCAGGTCAGGGCCGGTGCGCTTGGAGCCCCACTGGAACGGACGGTCGTAGACCGACTCCTCGGCCACCGAGTAGTGGCCGTAACGCTCCGTCTCGGCGCGCAGCGCGCGGATCATCTGCGAATGGCAGAGGTAGCAGCCCTCGCGCACGTAGATGTCGCGGCCGGCCAGGCGCAGCGGGTCATAGGGTTTGACATGGGCCGGCGCCTTGACCGCGTGCGCTTCCATGAAGAGCGGCGTGATCTCGGCGAGGCCGCCGATGGAGACCATGACGGCGGTGAGCACGCCCAGCAGGGCGGCGTGCTTCTCGATGGCTTCGAAATGCTTGTAGGCCATGGTCGGGTCCTTAGCCTGCCGCCGGGAGCGGGGCGGGAACCTGGTGCGGCTCCGGTTCGGGAATGGGGACGGGGATCGGCTTGATGATCCGCGCGCGGGCGTCGGCGGCCGTGTACCAGAGGTTCCACGCCATCACCACCATGCCGCTCAGCACGAACAGGCCGCCCAGCCAGCGGATCAGGTACATCGGCTTGATCGCGATGAGGCTGTCCAGGAACGAATAGGTGAGCGAGCCGTCCGCATTGGTGGCGCGCCACATGACGCCTTCGGTCACGCCCGCGGTCCACATCGAGCCCACGTACAGCAGCAGGCCGGTGATGTGCAGCCAGAAGTGCAGCTCCATCGCCTTGCGCGAATACATCGCCGGCTGCCCCAGTGCGCGCGGCGCCATGGCGTAGAGCGAGCCGATGGTGATCATCGCCACCCAGCCGATCGAGCCGGAATGCACGTGGGCGATGGTCCAGTCGGTGTAGTGGGACAGCGAATTCACCGTCTTGATCGCCATCATCGAGCCTTCGAAGGTGGCGGCGGCATAGAACACCAGCGACAGCACCATGAACTTGGCGGCCGGGTCGGTCTTGAGCTTGTGCCACGACCCGTTGAAGGTGAGCAGGCCGTTGGCGGCCGAGCCCCAGCTCGGCATCAGCAGGATCAGCGAGAACGCCATGCCGACCGACTGCACCCAGTCGGGCAGTGCCGTGTACATCAGGTGGTGCGAGCCCGCCCACATGTACACCGAGATCAGCGCCCAGAAATTGACGATGGAGAAGCGATAGCTCCACAGAGGCTGCTGCGCCTGGCGCGGCACGAAGTAATACATCATGCCCAGGAAGCCCGCGGTCAGGAAAAACGCCACCGCGTTGTGGCCGTACCACCACTGCACCATGGCATCGACCACGCCCGAGTAGACCGGGTAGGACTTGGTCAGGCTGATCGGCAGCGCGACGTTGTTGACGATGTGCAGCAGGCCGACCGCGATGATGAACGCGCCGTAGTACCAGTTGGCCACGTAGATGTGGCGGATGCGCCGGCGGGCCAGGGTGGCGAAGAACACCACGCCGAAGGACACCCACACCACCGCGATCAGTATGTCGACGAACCACTCGGGCTCGGCGTATTCCTTGCTCTGGGTGATGCCCAGCGGCATCGTCACCATGGCCAGCACGCAGATCAGCTGCCAGCCCCAGAAGGTCATTTCCGCCAGCCGCGGCAGGGCCAGCCGGGTATGTCCCGTGCGCTGCACGACGTAGTAGCAGGTGCCCATCAGGGCCGAGCCGCCGAAGGCGAAGATGACCCCGAACGTGTGGTCGGGACGGATGCGGCTGAAGGTCAGCCAGGGGATGTCGAAGTTGAAGGCCGGCCACATCAGTTCGGCCGCGGCGTAGACGCCGACCGACATGCCGATGATGCCCCAGATGGCCGCTCCCAATAGAAAGAGGCGGACGACCTTGTCGTCGTAGTACTCGGTATTCGGCATTGGAACCACCCTGTGAATTGGACGATGTTGCCTCGCGTAAACGACGCACTTCGATGACACACGTCAATTTTGCACCGCCGGGTACCACGTACCCGGCGTGGCGCATTGACGCAGATCAGTTGCCCCCGTCGGATGATGCGACTTTCTCGTGTCAGCCGCCACCGAGTTTCTACTGATCTGCATCAGGGGATCGCCGTCGTCCCAAGGGGAAACTAGGCGGCCGCGAGAGGTACCGCATGACCCACGTCGTCACCGAAAACTGCATCAACTGCAAGCACACCGACTGTGTGGAAGTCTGCCCGGTCGACTGCTTCCACGAGGGCCCCAACTTCCTGGTGATCGACCCGGACGAGTGCATCGACTGCACCTTGTGCGTCGACGAATGCCCGGTGGACGCCATCTATGCCGAAGGCGACGTCCCGGCGGGGCAGTCGGTGTTTGTCACCATCAACGCCGAACTGGCCCATCAGTGGCCGGTGATCACCACGAAGATTCCCGCGCTCGATGACGCCGCGCAGTGGGACGGCAAGCCGGACAAGCGGCGCCTGCTGATCCGCTGAGGCGCCTCGTGGCCGCGCCTGGCCGTCAGGGCACGATGTGCAGCGGGCCGACGATACGCGACGGCTGCTCCAGCGACAGGCGGCCGAGCTCCATGCCCACGCTCAGGCTTTGCGCGACGCGCTCGGCGGTGCCGATGAACAGCTCGGCCGCGGGCGGCGCGAAGACTTCCCGGGCGGTTTCCCGCCACAGCTCCAGCCAGCGATAGAACAACGCCTGCGGGAAGCGCGTCAGGGCGCGGTGCACGCCCATGGGATTGCCGCGATAACGGCCCGACCGCAGGATCAGCGAGGACCAGAAGTTGCGCAGCGTGACCTTGTGCGCCGGCCAGTCATGGATGGCCTGGTTGAACACCGGGCCCAGCTGGGCGTCGGCCTGTACCTTGTCGTAGAAACGATCCACCAGCGTGGCAATGCCTATCTCGTTGGCCTGTTCGAAGAGCGCCATCGGTATGTGTTCCATTCGTAAAACAATCCCGGTCAGCCTGGCTTGCCATCCCGACGGGGCGTCAGGTAGATCCATGCCGATCGCACGACCCACGGGGCCAGCACCAGCAGCCACAGCAGCGCCGCCAAGGTGTAGACCGGCCATGGTTGCCGGGCGGTATTGGCCAGCACCCGGACGATGGCCGTGAGCTGCATGCCGATGAATGCGATCCAGGGAATCGTCCCCATCGCCAGCGGTCGGCCCGAATGGCCGTGCGTGACGCGCGTGACCATCGCCACCAGCATCGAGGCGAAGAAACCGATGGCAAGCGCATGCAACGGCGCGCGGGCCCAACTGCTGGTGCCATGCCAGGCCAGCGACAGGCTGTCGGCGGAAAACAACGCGAAAGATAGCGGCAACCAGGCCAATGCCACGTAAAGCACGGTCAACAGGCCCGGACGGCTCGCCTTCCACGGCTGCCAGGCGAGCCATTGCCACAGCAGCAGGCCGGTGAGGGGCAGGTCGGCCAGCCAGCGCCAGGACGCGAGGCCCGTGAGATCGAGCGCCAGGTGCCCCAGCACCAGCACCCACATCGCAAGCAGCGACCACGCCGGGCGCACGACGCGGTAACCCGGGATCACGTTATTGGAGAAGAACGGCACCATGCGGTGCGCGACGGTGAAGTAGACCGGCAGCAGCAAGCCGAACGTGCCCAGCGCATTGGCCGCCTGCATGAGGCGGGGCGACGCGCCACAGGCGAATGCCAGCGCCAGCGCGACGCCGACGGCGCCCAGCAGCAGCGCCGCGCCGCACGAGACGGCCCACACGTCGCGTGCGCGGTTCTGCGCGAGACGTCGGCCGAGGGCCTGCAGCGCCACCGTCCAGCCGACCAGCATGGCGGCGAGGCCGATGGGCAGCATGGCCGGCAGGCCGCTCTGCGCGGCCAGCACCAGCAGGCCGCCGCCGAGGATCGAGGCGAACACCGCGGCATAGGTGCGTCGGGGCACCTCCACGAGATTCAGCCAGCGCGGGAACACGGTCAGCAGGAAGCCGAACACGAACGGCGACAGCGTCGCGTACTGCATCAGGAAGCCGTGCGCCCACGCCGAGGGCATGGCCTGTGCCGCGAACGGCCAGGCATGCCAGGAGGCCAGCAGTGCCCAGGTCCACCAGCTCATGTTGGCGAGGAGAGCCAGCGCGCCGATGAGGAACATGGCCCGGTGCGGTGCCGCCAGCAGCATGGCCAGCGGATCAAGGGGGCGGGAGGGAGCGGAGGAGGGAATCGTCATGGACGGCTTGCGTGAGGTGCGACGGCCGAGGCGGGTCGCAGTCTGGCAATGTCGCTCCGGGCCTGGCTCTGACCTGGATCAGAATATCCCGGCGGGTTTGCGGGCGCATTGTCCCGCAAACCCGGCGCGGCATTACAGCTGGCTCATGCCGCCGTCGGCGACGATCTCGGTGCCGACGATAAAGGCCGATTCCGGCGAGGAAAGATGCAGCACCGTGGAGGCGATCTCGGCGGGCTTGCCGAATCGGCCTAGCGGTACCTGCGACTGGATCTGCGCAGCTGTGGCTTCCAGCGTGGCCTGGTCCAGCCCCAGCTTGCCGTAGAGCGGCGTCTCCACCGGCCCCGGGCTCACCACGTTGACGCGCACGCCGGCGGGCAGCAGTTCCGCCGAAAGCGTCTTGGCCAGCGAGATCACCGCCGCCTTGCTCGCCGCATAGACCGACGACGAAGGCATGCCCAGATGCGCATTGATCGAGCCGTTGATGACGACGGCAGCACCGTGGTTGAGCAGCGGCGCCAGTGCCTGCAACTGGAAGTAGGGGCCCTTCACGTTGGTGTGGAAGGTGAGATCCCAGAGCGCTTCATCGACAGCGTCGAACGGCGCGAACTTCGCCACGCCGGCATTGAGAAACACCGCATCGAGCTTGATGCCCTGTGCGGAAAGCGCGTCGGCCAGGGCCTTGGCCGACGCCGCCGAGCCGGCGTCATTGCAGATCGCGATGGCTTCATGGCCCAGCGATGGCGTGGCCTGGTCCAGCGCGGCCTGGTCGCGGCCGGTGATCGCCACGCGGGCGCCTTCGGCGGCGTAGGCCTGGGCGGCGGCGAGGCCGATGCCGCTGCTGCCACCGGTGACGAGCACGGTCTTGTTGGCGAAACGGTTCATGGCATTGCTCCTGGGTAGGTGTGGATCGATGGAGTGATATTGCAGTCGCCCACGGCCGTTGCCGTACCGCCCTTTCGACGAACACGTTCGATATGGTCGAACGAGTGCGGGTATCCACTTTTTGAAGTGATGCGCCGCGCGCGACGTGGAATGTGCACGCGGCATGTGCGCGGCGTCCTCGTCGCGTCCATGGCGCGTGCGCAGGTCGTGCAGCGAGCGTGCGCCGTGCCGTGCCGTGACATCGATGACTGGCCGACAACGCTTGCGCGCGACAGTCACGCGTCAGGTACCTCGTGTCGACATTCCGATCTCCAAGGTGACCCGCATCGCCCAGGGAGATGAACCCATGACAAGACGTGGAAACGCCGCCCGCATTCACGGCATATGCGGCGCATGGCTCGCTTGGTCCGTGGCATGCAGCACGCCGGCTTTTGCCGATACGTCGCCGGCGCTGGACCGTGCCAGTCTATGGATCGGCGGCTTCTATTCCGACACGGAAACACGCATCGGGCCAGCGACCGCAGCGGCCGGTACAGCGGCAGCGTCGGCCTCGAGGACGATCTGGGCTTTCGTCGGCACAAGGCGGTGCCGCGTGCGCGACTGGATTTTCTCATCGGCGAGCACCAGGGCTTTTCGTTCGATTTTTTCGGCATAGACCGTACGCATAGCCGATCCATCAGCCGCGCGTTCGACTACGACGGCCGGCATTTCGATGCGTCCGCGCGTGTCGACGGCAAGCTCAACTTCAACTTCGGCAGCGCCGCGTACCGTTGGTGGTTCGGCGGCGGCAGCGATGTCTTCGGTTTTGGCGTCGGTGCCGCCTATTACGGCGTGAAAGCGCGCATCGCCGGCGAAGCCTCGCTGGACGGGCAGACCGCGCAAGCGGCGGCGTCGAGCCATGAAACGGCCTGGGCACCGGTGCTCCAGCTCGGGTGGCGCCACGCCTTCACCCACGACCTGCGCATGTATTTCGACGCCTACGGCGTTAAGAAGAACGGCGGCAATCTGGCCGGGCATATCTACAACGCGGCGCTCGGTGTCGAATGGTTTCCGATCGAGAATCTGGGCATCGGCGGCGAATACGGATACACGCGGATCAAGCTGGAACAGAACCGCACGAACTACCGCGCCAACCTGGACATGAAACTGAAGGGACCGTCGCTGTTCGTGCGGCTGAGGTTCTGAGCGCCGCGTTCAGAATGCCCAGCAGGCACAACCGGGCATGCCCCACAAGGCATGCCTATCGTGGCCATGCGTGCCGCAGGCGGCATGAAGCGTGGAGACGTCGACGAGTTCGCGTGCGAGCGATGATTTCCAGTACTGGCTGCCGGTGTGGACGGGCGACCAGTCGGGCATCGGTCGCGGCGGCGTGAGGTCATGGTTACGGAAGTCGCCGGAGGCATACACGATGCGCCCGTCCACCACGGTGAGCTCGGAGACGATCTGGCGGATCTCATCGTCGGTCACCTGGAAGTAGTCCTGCGACAGCATCGCGAAATCCGCCAGCAGTCCGACGTCCAGCTGTCCCTTGAGCTCGTCTTCGCCGGAGAACCAGGTGTTGTGGCGCGTGCACAATGCCAGCGCCGTCGCGCGATCCAGCCGATTGCGGTGCGGATAGAGCTGCAAGCCGCCCAAAGTGCGGCCCGTGGTCAGCCAGTGCAGGGTGGTCCACGGGTCGTAGCTGGCGACGCGCGTGGCATCGCTGCCAGCGCCGACGCGAAGGCCCATCTCCAGCATGCGCCCCACTGGCGGCGTGCGCTCCGCCGCGGCGGCGCCATAGCGCTCAACGAAATACTCGCCCTGGTACGCCATGCGGTGCTGGATCGCGATGCCTCCGCCCAACCGGGCCATGCGCTCGAGATTGCGGTCCGAAACGGTCTCCGCGTGATCGAAGAACCAACGTAGGCCCTGCAGCGGGATATCGCGGTCGACGCGCTCGAACACGTCCAGCGCACGGCTTATCGTTTCGTCATAGGTGGCGTGCATGCGCCAAGGCCACCGGCGCGTGGCGAGCAGCCGCGCCACCTGTTCCAGTTCGTCTTCCATGGCATGCGGGAGCTCTGGTCTCGGCTGCCGGAAGTTCTCGAAATCCGCCGCGGAAAACACCAGCATCTCGCCCGCGCCGTTGACCCGGTAGAACTCGTCGCCATCGCCAGGGCGAAGGATCGATGACCAATGCCTGAAATCCTCCAGTTCTTCGCCGGGCCGTTGCGTGAAGAGGTTGTAGGCAACGCGCACGGTGAGCAGGCGATGCAGCTGCAATTCCTCGATGGCGCGGTAATCGTCGGGATAGTGCTGCAGCCCACCGCCCGCATCGATCACGCTGGTGATGCCGAGGCGGTTCAGTTCGCGCATGAAATGCCGGGTGGAATTGATCTGGTATTCGTAAGGCAGGGTAGGGCCCTTGGCCAGCGCCGAATACAGCAGCATCGCGCTCGGTGTCGCCAGCAGCAGCCCCGTGGGCGTGCCGGCGCCATCCCGCTCGATGCGGCCGCCGGGCGGGTCCGGCGTGTCTCGCGTGTAGCCGCAGGCGCACAGCGCTGCCGCGTTGAGCAAGGCGCGGTCGTACAGGTGCAGCACGAAGACCGGCGTGTCCGGAGCCACCGTGTTGAGTTCATCCAGCGTCGGCAGGCGCTTTTCCGCGAACTGGTGTTCGGTGAACCCGCCGACCACGCGTACCCATTGCGGGGGCGGTGTATGCGCCACCTGGTCGGCCAGCATGCGCATCGCGTCGGCGAGCGACGGCACGCCATCCCAGCGCAGCTCCAGGTTGTAGCTGAGGCCGCCGCGGATCATGTGGATATGCGAGTCGATCAACCCGGGAATGATCCGTCGCCGCCCCGCGTCGATGATCAGCGTGGCCGGTCCGGCCAATGAGCGGATCTGCCCGTTGGTGCCCACGGCGGCGATGCGGTTGCCGGTCACCGCGATGGCCTGCACTTCAGGACGTCTCGGCACGCCCGTGTGGATCTTCGCGTTGTGCACGATGAGCGTGGGATGCGTGGTCATGGCTGCCTCGCGCGCCGAACAGGCCGGTATGCACAGGTGTACGTTCAGACGCGTCGAGCTTTCGTGACCGTGGCGAGCGGGAGGCTGTCAAGCAGATGGCGCAGGTCGCCGGCACCGGGTGGGCCGGTAAGGTCATCGGTCGAACGATGACCGAAGGGCTTCGCGCGGCGGCGTCATGTGCATATGCACAAATGTCATTTCCCCGGGCTGTCGCGCATGGCCAGCATGAAACCCTCGTTGGGAGGCGAGTGCATGACCGTATTGGCTGGACGTACCAAAACACGCGTTGCCGTTGCCGCCCGATATCTCGCCATGGCCTTGCTGCTCGGCATGCCGCTGGCCAGCCTGGGCGCCGATTATGATTTCTACGGCAACTGGCCCACCCACGTGACCGCGTCGGACGGGACGGATTTCGGCCTGGCCGTGCTGTACCAGTACGACATCAACCAGTTCTCCCGGGACGACGGGCGACTGGAGGACGCCCATACCAACCGGCGTCGCTACCTTGGCCTGTACCTGCGCAAACCCGGCGTCTATGACGCCATCGCCCAGTACGACTACCAGGCACGGCAATGGGCCGATGCCTTCGTGCGCCTGCGTAGCAGCGGCGTGCTGGGCAAGGACCTGGGCAACTTCCGCTTCGGCTATTCGAAGACGCCGGTGGGCTTCGAGGGCGTCACGAGCACCTCCGCCACCACGTTCATCGAATCGGCGCTGCCTACGCAGGCCGTGTGGGAAGGGCGCCGGGCCGGTATCGACTGGGCGTGGATAAGTCCGCACTTCGTGCTGAACGTGGGCGACTATTTCTGGCGCAAGGATCTGGACGGCAACAACCCGGGCAGTACCTGGGCGGCTCGCGCTGCCTGGGTGCCGGTCAATCACCCGGGCCACGTGCTGCACCTGGGGTTGTCGGCCTCCCGCGAGAAGCTGGACTGGGCGGACCAGGGCAGCGTGCCGCCATCGGCGCGCCTGCGCGCGCGCCCGGAGGCCGGCCTGACGCCGGTGCGCCTGGTGGACTCGGGCAACCTGCGCTACAGCAAGAGCGTCAACAGGCAAGGGCTCGAAGCGCTGTGGATCGACGGGCCATGGTCGGTGCAGGGCGAATACCTGCAGGCCAAGGTCCAGCGCTACAACGGCAAGCCTGACTATGACGCCAGCGGCTTCTACGTATTCACCACCTGGACGCTCACCGGCGAGGCGCGCTATTACAGCGACGGCAACGTGGGTGACCGTCGCTACACCGGTCGCGACCAGCAGGTCATCCGGCCCGCCCATGCGTGGGGCGCCGTGGAAGTGGCGCTGCGCTACAGCGAGCTCGATCTCAACGACGGCGCCATCACCGGCGGCAAGGAACACGACTGGACGGTGGGCGCGAACTGGTATCTCGGCGAACACCTCAAGTTGCAGGCGAACTACGTCTGGGCCTTCAGCGATCGCGGCAACCTGCAGGTGAACCCACGCATTTTCGAGATGCGGGCGCAGATCTACTTCTGATCGGTGGGCGCCGACGCGAGCAGGCGCGCGGCGTGACGGGCCATCACCAGGTTCTCGCGCGAAGGCAGCACGCGGGTTTGCAGCGCCGGCAGCACCGGCCTCAGCAACGCGATGACGCGTTCGCGCGTCGGCGCATGGTGCTCGCCGATCCCGCCGGTGAATACCAGCAGGTCCAGGCCGCCGAGCACGACGGCCATGCCCGCGGCCTGTCTGGCCACCGACATCGCGAACTGTTCCAGCGCCAGCTCCGCGAGCGGTTGCCCGGCGGCCTGCGCGAGTTCGCGCACGTCGGCGCTGAGATCGGAAATGCCGCGCAGGCCGGAGCGGCGCTCCAGCAGATCCTGCAGTTGATCGGGGTCGCAATGTTTTTCGCGCAGCAGGAACAGCAGCACGCCCGGGTCGATGTCGCCCGGCCGCGTTCCCATGACGATGCCGCCGGTGGGTGTCATCCCCATGCTGGTGTCGGCCGAGCGCCCATCGCGTACGGCAGTGAGGCTGGCGCCGCTGCCGAGGTGCGCGATCACCACGCGGGGCGGGATGACCGGCAGCTGTGCCAGGATCGATTCGCACGACAGCCCATGGAAGCCGTAGCGCTCCACGCCTTCGCGTTGCAGCGCATGCGGCAGCGGCAGCACGCGCGACAGGTCGGGCAAGGGGTGGTGGAAGGCCGTGTCGAGGCAGGCGACCTGCTGCGATTCGGGCAGCAGTTCGCGACTATGGCGCACCCATGCCAGCGCCGGAGGCACGTGCAGCGGCGCGAAGCTGGCCGCCGCCTCGATTGCCGCCAGCACCGCGTCATCGATCAGGCAATGCCGGCGCACGGAAGGTCCGCCGTGCACGATGCGATGGGCCACCACGGCAGGCGCGCCCAGCACGACGATCGGCGCAAGCGCGAGCAAACGGCGCAATGCCTGTTCGCCGGCATCGCCATCGAACGCGAGTTCACGCCATTCGCCGCACTCTCGAAAGCGCAGTCGATGACGCGTGCCGCCGGTGTCGACGTTGCCTTCGGCCACCAGGGCCGGCCCATCGGTCGCGACCTGGTAGAAGCCGAATTTCAGCGAGGACGAGCCGACATTCAGCGTGAGGATGTTCATGCCGGCTGCCAGCGCCAGTCGCGGATCTCGGGTAGATCCTCGCCGTGCTCGCTTACGTAAAGCCGATGGCGTTCGATCGCGCTGGTATAGCGTTCGTGCGCCTCCCTGCGCAGGTGCTCCAGCGTCGGCACGCGATTGATCACGTCCAGGCACAGCTGGTAACGGTCGAGGTGGTTGAGGACCATCATGTCGAACGGCGTGGTGGTGGTGCCTTCTTCCATGTAGCCGCGCACGTGGATGTTGTCGTGGTTGTGCCGGCGATAGGTGAGGCGGTGGATGATGCCGGGGTAGCCGTGGAAGGCGAAGATCACCGGCCGGTCGCGCGTGAACAGCCGATCGAAGGTTTCGTGATCCATGCCATGCGGATGTTCGTCCATGGTCTGCAAGGTCAGCAGGTCGACCACGTTGACCACGCGAACGCGCAGGTCAGGCACGTATTCGCGCAGCAGCATCACCGTGGCCAAGGCCTCCACCGTGGGCGCATCGCCCGCGCAGGCCAGCACCACGTCGGCATCGCCTTCCTCATTGCCGGCCCATGACCAGATGCTGGCGCCGGCCGCGCAATGCGCCACGGCGGCATCGATGTCCAGCCACTGCCATTCCGGCTGCTTGCCGGCAATGATGAGGTTGACGTATTGGCGGCTGCGCAGGCAGTGATCGGTGACGGACAGCAGGCAGTTGGCGTCCGGTGGCAGGTAGATGCGCACGATCTCCGACTTCTTGTTCGCCACGTGGTCGATGAAGCCGGGGTCCTGGTGGGAAAAGCCGTTGTGGTCCTGGTGCCAGACCAGCGAACTCAACAGGTAGTTGAGCGAGGCGATCGGCGCGCGCCAGGGAATGTCGCGCGTTACCTTCAACCACTTCGCATGCTGGTTGAACATGGAGTCGACGATGTGGATGAAGGCTTCGTAACAGTTGAACAGCCCGTGGCGACCGGTGAGCAGATAGCCTTCCAGCCAGCCCTGGCATTGGTGCTCGCTGAGCATCTCCATCACCCGTCCGGTGGGCGCGAGGTTGATGTCGGTTTCCAGCGTCTCGCCGAGCCATGTCTTGGGGCTGACCTCGTACACGGCATCGAGCCGGTTGGATGCGGTTTCATCAGGGCCAAACAGCCGGAAGTTCGATGATTCCAGGTTGAGCTTCATCACGTCGCGCAGCCAGGGGCCCAGGTGACGCGTGGTTTCGGCGCGCACGGAACCGGGTTGTCCAGTAGCCAAGGCGTATTCGCGGAAATCCGGCAGGTGCAGCGGCTTGAGCAGCAGGCCGCCGTTGGCGTGCGGGTTGGCGCTCATGCGGCGTTCGCCGGTGGGGGCGAGCGCGGCAAGCTCGTCGACCAGGGTGCCGCGCTGGTCGAACAGTTCATGCGGCCTGTAGCTCTTCATCCACTGCTCGAGGATGGCCAGGTGGCCAGGCTTGGACATGTCCGACAACGGCACCTGGTGCGAACGCCAGGTGTTCTCGACGGGCAGGCCATCGACGAAGGCCGGGCCGCTCCATCCCTTGGGCGAGCGCAGGACGATCATTGGCCAGTGCGCGCGCTTCGCCGGGGCATCGCTGCGCCGCGCCTCGCGCTGGATGCGGCGAATGCGCCGTATGCAGCGGTCCAGCGCTTCGGCAAAGGCCGCATGCATCGCGGTCGGCTCGTTGCCTTCCACGAAGATGGGTTCGTGGCCGTAACCGCGCAGAAGCTGCTTGAGTTCGCGGTCGCCGACGCGCGCGAGCACCGTGGGGTTGGCTATCTTGTAGCCGTTCAGATGCAGGATCGGAAGCACGGCGCCGTCGCGCGCGGGGTTGATGAACTTGTTCGAATGCCAACTGGTCGCCAGTGGCCCGGTCTCGGCCTCGCCGTCGCCGACCACGCAGGTGACGATCAGCTCGGGGTTGTCGAAGGCGGCGCCGTAGGCATGCGACAGCGAATAGCCGAGCTCGCCGCCTTCATGGATGGAACCGGGTGTCTCGGGCGCCACGTGGCTCGGGATGCCGTAGGGCCATGAGAACTGGCGGAACAGCAGGCGCATGCCCTCGCGCGTGCGTTCCACGCTTGGATAGGTTTCCGTGTAGGAACCCTCGAGATACGAATGCGCTACCAGCCCCGGGCCGCCGTGGCCCGGACCGATCACGTAGATCATGTCCAGGTCGTATTGCCTGATCGCGCGGTTGAGGTGCGTGTAGATGAAGTTGAGGCCCGCCGTGGTGCCCCAGTGGCCCAGCAGTCGCTTCTTGATGTGGTCCAGCGTCAGCGGCTGTTCCAGCAACGGGTTCTCGCGCAGGTAGATCTGGCCCACGGTGAGGTAGTTGGCCGCGCACCAGTAACGGTGCATCTTCTCCAGCAATGCAGGGTCGAGCTTGGGCATGACGCAACCTTCCGTCGCACGGGAAGCCGGCATCGTGCATGCGTGGGCGTGGAGGTGCTGTCACGGCATGCCGCCGCCCTCGTCATGACGGACGCGTGGCATGACGAAGCGATTACCGCTTGATGTCGAGCTCGTTGGTGACTTCCTTGACGCCGGCGATGCCGCGCACGATGGAGTCGATCTTCGCCTTCTCCGCATCGTTGGCCACGGGGCCGCGCAGGACGACGGCGCCGTCCGACGCGATGATCTTCACCTGTCGCCCCTGGGGCGACAGCGAGTTGTCGCGTTGGAGTATCTGCTGGACGTTGGCGGCCAGTTGCTGGTCGGCCGCGCTGGGTGAGGGAATCACCCGGCTCGGATTCCGGGGGTCGTGCATTGGCAGGGGCATCGTGGGCTCGTGCGGCGTCGGCACGGTGCCTGCACCTGCCGGAGGCGCCGTCTGCGCGAGGCACGCGGGTGCAGCGATGAAAGCGATGCCGATGACGATAGAGCCTGCGCGCATGTCACGATCCCGATGGGTGGCGTGGCTGACTACGCTGCGCCCTGCGGCGTACCCGCGCCGTGAACCGTCCGTGCAGGAGTCGCTAGGAGGACAGCCGATCGCTACAGGCCTTTCCTGCGTTCAGCCACGTCCGATGCGCTGAGCGTGCCTGGCTGGCCGCCGAAGCGACCCAGCACGTAATTGGACAGTGCTGCGATCTCGGCGTCGCTGTACGCCTCGCCAAACGAGGGCATGAAGACGTGCTGGCCACGCACATTGAGGCGAGAGCCGCCGAGCACCACTTGCGTGAGATTGGTGGCGTGCGGATCGCGCACGGAGCGCATGCCGGCCAACGAGGCGTAATCGCTCTGCCGCCCTTGTCCGTTGTCGAGATGGCAGCCGGCACAGGCACCGACGAACAGCTTTTCGCCCAAGCCCGCCGTGGCGGTGGCGTTGGCGGCAGCGCCCGTGGCTGCGGCGGGCGGAGTGGATACGCCTCCCTGTTGCGGTGGCACGTCGCGCAGATAGGCGACCAGCGCGGAAAGATCCGCAGGCGAGAGGTACTGCAGGCTGTTTTCCACCACTTCGCCCATCGGCCCGGAGGCGGTGCCGCGGCCGGCGGCATGGCCCTTGGCAAGATAATCGGCCAGCTCCTGGTCGCTCCAGGCGCCAATGCCGTGGTCCTTGTCGGAAGTGATGTTGTAGGCCTTCCACCCCTGCAACGCGGCGCCGGCAAGCGCTTCGCCGTGCTTCATCGCGAAGGCTGCATTCCTCGGCGTGTGGCACTCGCCGCAATGGCCGAGGGCAGTGGCCAGGTAGGCGCCGCGGTTCCACGCATCCGGCTTGCCGGCGACGGACTCGAAGCGCTGCTTCTTCAGGAACACCGCGTTCCACAGGCTGACCGCCCAGCGCTGGTTGTAGGGAAACGACAGGTCGTTGGCGCGCGCCGGCGCATGCGCGACGGGCAGGCTGAAAAGGTAGGCCTTGATGGCGAGGATGTCGTCGCGGCTCAACGCGGTGTACGACGTATACGGAAACGCCGGGTACAGCGGGTGGCCATCCTTGTCGACGCCGGCATGCAGGGCGCGAACGAAATCGTCGTCGCTCCAGTTGCCGATGCCGGTGTCCTTGTCCGCGGTGATGTTGGACGAATAGATGGTGCCGAACGGCAGCTTGAACGGCACGCCGCCGGCAAAGGGCTGGCCGCCGGGCACCGTATGGCACGCCGCGCAATCGGCGGCGCGCGTGAGGTATTCGCCTCGCGCCTTCGGATCGGTGATGTCGGCGGGAGCGCCGGCCACGGCCGGCTGCTTCGCGCTTTCGTCGCCGCCGTGCGTGACCGTATGCAGGGCATAGACGGTGAACACGATACCCACCAGCACGACCAGGCCGATGAGCGTGACAATGATGCGCCCGATCTTCATGCGAGCCTCCTCGCCGTGGCGGCCGCGTCGCCGGATGCGGCGTCCGCTGGCGTTGCGTCCGACAACACGGCCTTGAGCGCGTTCTGGTCCTGCACCAGGGCATGGCGATCGATCGGCAGGGTGCGGATGCGCACGCCGGTCGCGGCGAAGATCGCATTGGTCAAGGCAGGCATGGCCATCACCGTGCCGGTCTCGCCGATGCCGCCCGGCGATTCCGTGCTCGGCACGATGTGCACCTCGATTTCGGGCGTCTCGTTGAGGCGAAGCACGCGGTAGTCGTTGAAGTTGCGTTGCTCCACCGCGCCGTTCTTCAGCGTGATGCCGCTGTACAATGCGGCGCTCCAGCCGAACACCATGCCGCCCTGGATCTGCGCTTCCACCGTGTTGGGATTCACCACCCAGCCGCAATCGACGACGGCCACGGCGCGCTTCATGATGACCTCGCCCTGCGGTGTCACTTCCACGTCCATCACCACGCACAGGTAGCTGCCGAAAGGCGCGGCCAGCGCCACGCCACGGCCGTGGCGTGGCGGCAGCTGGCCTTGTCCCCACCCGGCTTTCTGCGCCGCCAGTTCCAGCACGGCCCTGGCGCGCGGGTTGTCGCCCAGCAGGTCGCGCCGATAGGCCAGCGGGTCCTTGCCGGCGGCATGCGCGAGTTCATCGACGAAGCTTTCAACCACGTACACGTTGTGCGTCGGGCCGACGCCGCGCCACCAGCCGACGGCAAGCCCGGCCGGCATGTCGTGGCGTACCCAGTCGACGCGCATGTTGGGGATGGCGTAGGGCAGTTCGGCGGAACATTCCACCAGGTCGCCATCCAGCCCGTTCTTGCCCATCGCACCCGGCGCGAACGTGGCGAGCACCGAGGCGCCGGTGGTGCGGTCGGTCCAGGCGATCGGTTTGCCGTTGTCGTCCAGCGTGGCCGAGATGCGGTCGTAGTAGGCGGGGCGATAGCGGTCCTGCGCGATGTCTTCCTCGCGCGTCCAGACGATCTTGACCGGGAAGTCGACCTGCTTGGCGATGGCGACGGCCTGTTCCACCGAGTCCTCGAACAGACGGCGGCCGAAGCCGCCACCGAGGTACTGGTTGTGCACCGTGATGCTTTCCGGCGGCAGTCCGGTGACCTTCGCCGCGACGTCGACGCAACGCGCGGGCACCTGCGTGCCGACCCAGATTTCGCAGCTGTCGGGGCGTACATGCACGGTCGTGTTGATCGGCTCCATCGTCGCGTGCGCGAGCAGGGGCAGCTGGTAGGTGGCGGAGACCACCTTGCCTTTCACGTTGTCCACGTGCCCGACTTCGCGGCCGAGGATGGGCTTGCCGTGCTCGGAGGCCTCGGCCAAGTCCTTGAACAGTTGCCCGGTGCTGAAGCTGGCGTTGGGGCCGCGCTCCCATGTGATGTCGAGCGCTTCCAGGCCTTGCTTGGCGGCCCAGAAATGTTCGCCGATCACGGCGACCGCGTTGTCGGTCTTCACCACCTTCAGCACGCCCGGTATCGCGCGTGCACGCGTATCGTCCACCGAGGCCAGCTTGCCGCCGAAGGTGGGGCAGGCGCGCACGGTGGCGACCTTCATGCCCGGTACGCGGATGTCGATGCCGAAGGGCAGGGTGCCATCGACCTTGGCGGGCGTATCCACGCGGCGCAGCGGCTTGCCGATCAGCTGGAAATCCTTGGGGTCCTTCGGCGATACCTTGTCGGGCATCGTGACCTTGGAAGCGGCATCGGCGAGTTCGGCGTAACGCAGCGTGCGGTTGGTGGGTGCGTGCGTGACCACGCCGCGCGCGACCGTGCACTGCGCTGCATCCACTTTCCATCGCTGCGCCGCCGCCGCAACCAGCATGTAACGCGCGGCCGCGCCCGCATTGCGCAGCGACGTCCAGCAGAAGCGGATGGTGGTGGACCCACCCGTTGCCTGGTCGCCGAGCAACGGGTTGGCATACAGCTTGCGGTTCGGTGGTGCGTGTTCGACCGTGATCTGGTCGAGGCCGACGTCCAGCTCCTCCGCCAGCAGGGTGGCCTGTCCGGTGTACGAACCTTGTCCCATTTCCACGGTGGGCATCACCAGCTGGATGCTGCCGTCGTTGCCGATGCGCACGAACGCATTCGGCGCGAACGCGGGATGGCTGGGATCGAGACGCGCATTGTCCGGCAGGCCCCACACGCGGCCGGCGCCGCCCAGCCACATGAAAGCCACCACCAGGCCGCCGCGCTTGATCAGCTCGCGGCGCGAAGGGCTTTGCAGGTCGACGTCGTGCGGGGAGGGTGGAACGCGAAGATTCATGGCTGCCTCTCGAACGATGCCGGCGGGGTGGAATTCGAAATCAGGCGATGGTCTGCGGCACGACGGTCGTACCCGTCGCCGCCTGCTTGATCGCCGCGCGGATGCGCACATACGTACCGCAGCGGCAAAGATTGCCGGACATGGCGGTATCGATGTCCGCATCGGTGGGCGAGGGCTTCTGCGCGAGCAGCGCCGCGGCGCTCATGATCTGTCCGGTCTGGCAGTAGCCGCACTGGGCCACCTCGACGCCGAGCCATGCCTGCTGCACGCGCTTGCCGACGTCGGTGCCGCCGATGCCTTCGATGGTGGTGATCTTCTTGCCCACCGCTCCGCTCGCCGGGAGCACGCAGGAACGCACGGCCTGTCCGTCCAGGTGCACGGTGCAGGCGCCGCATTGGGCGATCCCGCAACCGAACTTGGTGCCGGTGAGCCCGACCACGTCGCGCAGCACCCAAAGCAGCGGCATGTCATCGGGCACGTCGACCTGGGTGTCGTGACCGTTGATGGTGAGAACGATCATGCGGATGTCCCTTCAAGGCGTGGTATGCCGGGTACGCATGTCGCGGCAACTTCCCCTGCGACGTGCGTCGTGGTCGTTTGCACAAGGTAACCGCCAGGCGGTCGCGCTTGGTCCTGACCTTGCCGCATCTTCCTCTTCGCCGGAGAAAAGACAAGTGAAGGCACCGGGCATCCGGGTTGGCAACGACGCTGGCGCCGGCGACCCGTTATGACGGAACATCGTCGCCAGACCCAGCCGGCACCGAGCCATGAACGTCGCCCAAGAGTTCGATCCGCTGTACCGCGCTGCGCAATCCCTGTCTTTGGCTTCCACGACGGCCGATGCCGCCCTGGCCACCATCACCCGTACGCGTGGCTCCACGTTTCGGCGGGCCGGCGCGAGCATGCTGGTGCTGCGCGATGGCAGCCTGGTCTGCGAGCTTTCGGGCGGCTGTCCCCAGCGGGACATCGTATGGCGTGCGCAACAGGTGATGGAACGCGGCGAGGCGCAGCTCGTGTCCTATGGGCGCGATGCGAACTACGACGTCATGCTGGAAACGGGCTGCGGCGGCGAACTCGACGTGTTGATCGAACCCCTGCGCGCCAAGCGCGATCTACGGTTCCTGCACGCGATGGCCGACCTGCGCGCGCGGCGCCGGCCCGGCGCGCTCGCCACGGTCTACGCGGTGGACGGACAGCCACTTTCGCCCCGGCCGTGGCGCATCGTGCAGGGCCAGGGCGTGGCCTGGAGCGACATCGACGACGATGCCTTGCGCGTGCAGGTCGAGGCCGTGCTGCCTTCGTTCCAGGCGGGCACGGCGGCGACATCTGTCCGGGTAATAAGCGGCGGCAGCGATTACGACGTGCTCGTCGAGCCCTTGCGGCCCTCGCAGGCCGTGGTGGTGATCGGCGACGGTATCGGGGCGCGCATGCTGGCCGAATTGTCGGTGCAGCTGGGCTGGCACACGACCCTGGTGGACCCCGCGCGGGCGGGTGACGATGTCGTGGGCGGCATCCGTTGCGTCGCGGCCACCGCGCGAGCCCTGGCCACGCAGGTCATGCTCGATGCGATGACTTCGGCGGTGCTGATGACGCATCGCCTGGAGCGCGATCTCGACTACCTCGCCGCGCTGCTCGACAGCCCCGTGAGTTACATCGGCGTGATCGGCTCGCGCCGGCGCGCAGCGCAGATCACCGCCGCGCTGGCGCGGGCCGATGAACGGCTGCACGTTCCCGCGGGGCTGGACGTGGGCTCGGAAACGCCGCAGGAGATCGCGCTGGCCGTGGCTGCGGAAATCCTCGCCCTGCGCAATGGCAAGGAAGGCGGGCTGTTGTCGCGGTCCCGCGCGCCCATCCACGCATGATGTCTTCTCGCGCCAGCGTCGGTGCGGTGCTGCTGGCGGCAGGTGCCGCCAGCCGGTTCGGCTCGCCCAAGCAGTTGCTGGTGATCGACGGCGAGCCCATGGTGCGCCGCGCGGCCAGGGCCGCACTCGCGGCCGGGCTGTCGCCGGTGATCGTGGTCACCGGCGCCCATCACGGCGCCGTGGCCGCGAGCCTGGATGGTTTGGACGTCCATCAGGTCGAGCATGGCGACTGGGCCAGCGGCATGGGCGGATCGCTGGCCGCCGGCGTCCGGACGCTGCTGGAGCAGGCGCCCGCGGTGGCCTCCCTGATGGTGCTGCTCGCCGACCAGCCGTCGCTCGGTGCGGCAGAACTGACCGGGATGCTGCAAGCGCATGCCCGCCACCCGGAGCGCATCCTCGCTGCGCGCCATGGCGCGCAGCTGGGTCCGCCGTGCCTGTTCCCGCGCAGCTGGGCCGGCGAACTCGCTACGCTCCGCGGGGCGCACGGCGCGCGCTCGCTGCTGGAGAAGTACGCCGGACGTGTCGACGCCCACGATCTGCCCGCGGCCGCTTTCGACATCGATACGCCGGCCGATCACGCTGCGTGGCTGGCCCTGCGCCACGACCCACGGCATCGATGACTTCGCTCCGCCTGCCTGCGGGCGGCCGGCCGCTCAGTGCAGGCCGACGGTTCCGTGCATCGCCGTGAAGATCTTCTGCGTGTCGTAGCCGATGCCGTTCTTGAAGACCAGGGGCATGTGTTCCAACGCGCTGGCGTCCTTGAGCGGATCACCGTCGACCACGGCGATGTCGGCGCGCTTGCCGACGGCCAGCGTGCCGACCTCCTTGTCGCGACCCAGGTACCTGGCGCCATTGAAGGTGGCGATCTTGATCGCCTGCTCGAAGCTGAAGCCCGCTTCCACCAGCAGTTCGACCTCGCGCTTGGAAGAGAAGCCCGGCACCACGCCGCCGAAACCGGTCGGATCGGTACCGGCGAGCAGCAGGCCACCGGCGTCGGCGTATTGCTTTTCCAGGCGGGACAGCTTGGCGTAGATCTCCGGCGTGAATCGTCCCTTGTTCGTCTGCACCTTGTTCCAGCTGTCCTCGTACTGCGCGCGCACTTCGGGCAGCATCAGGTCCAGCGCGCCCTGCGGCGCCTTCGGGCGACCGGTGACGAAGGTCTCGAACACGGTCAGCGTGGAAGTCAGCGCCACATGGTGGTCGATCATCCGCTTGATCAGTGCCTTCACCTCGGGGGAACCGGGATCCAGCGTGGCGAATGATTGCGCGACGTCGGCGCCGCGGGGGCAGGCGTCGGGCTGCTTGTCCTTGACGAAATCGGTGGAGACGAAGAAGCCGTGCTCCAGGTTGTCGATGCCCATGTCCACCGCTTCGCGGTAGGTCACCGAGCACAGGTGCGCGGTGACCTTGGCGTTGCGCCGGTGCGCCACTTCGATCACCCGCTGCAGCTCCGCACGCGTGATCTGCATGTAGGCCTTGTAGGAGGTGACGCCTTCGTCGGCCCAGTAGTTGACGGTGCGTTCCGCATCGTCCACGCCGCTGAGCGAATGCACGGCGGGTATCGGCAGGCCCGGGCCGTTGAGGTACGGGCCGGTCACGTCCATGTCGGGGCCGATGGCGTCGCCGTGCGCAATCGCGTCGCGCACGTTGAGGTCGGCGTACGGCATCATCGAACCGGCCGTTCGCATCGTGGTGGTGCCGCCGGCGAGATACAGCCGCGGGAAGCTGTAGCTCATCTCGTTGTACTCCACGCCGCCGGCCGGATAGAACATGTGTTCGTGCACCATCACGAAGCCGGGCAGCAGGGTCTTGCCCTTCGCGTCGATGATGGTGGCGCCGTCGGGAATCTTCACGCGGCTGTCCTTGTCCAGCGCGACGATGCGGCCCTGGTCGATCAGCAGCGTCTGTCCCGTCTTCGCCTTGCCGCCGGTGCCGTCGACGACGGTGGCGTGGGTGAAGGCGATGACGGGTTGCGGGTACGCGACGAAGTCGCTGTTGCCTGCAGGCTTGTCGGCGGCGAAGGCCGCGGTCGACGTCAACAAGCCGGCCAGTACCGCCGCGCGTAGCGATCGCTGCCATGCCATGGTGTTCCCCCACCGATGAAGTGGGATGCATCCTAGCAAAGGCGCCAGGCGCGGTGGCTCAACCCGCTTCGAGCAGGGCCACCGTGCCCTGGCCACCATCGGCGCAGATGCTGACGATGGCGCGCGTGCCGGGCGGCATCACGGCGAGTTCCTTCACCGCCTGGCTGAGAATGCGTGCACCCGTCGCGCCGAACGGATGGCCAATGGCAAGGCTGCCGCCGTTGGGATTCATCAGGTCGCGCGGGAACGCACCGAACTCACGGTCGACGCCCGCCTTGTGGGTAAGGAACTCGCGGCTCTGCAGCGCGGCGATATGCGAAAGCACCTGCGCGGCGAACGCCTCGTGGATTTCCCACAGACCGATGTCCTGGTAACCCAGCCCGTGGCGCGCCAGCAGTCGCGGGATCGCATAGGCCGGCGCCATCAGCAGCCCTTCGGTGCGGAAATCGACGGCGGCGATCTCCCAGTCAACCAGCTTCACGCGCGGCACATGGCCGGGCAGGCGGCCGAGTCCGCGCTCGGTCGCCACCCACAGGCTGGCGGCGCCATCGGTCAGTGGCGAGGAGTTGCCCGCGGTGAGCGTGCCCTGGCCGCTGGTGCGATCGAACGCCGGTGGAAGCTTGGCAAGCTTTTCCAACGAGGTATCCGCGCGCGGAATGCTGTCGCGACGGAACTCGCCGATGGGAATCACCAGGTCATCGAAGAAACCCTTGTTCCATGCGTCCACGGCGTGGCGATGGCTGTCGTAGGCGATCTGGTCCTGGTCGTCGCGCCTGAGGTGCCATTCCTTCGCGGTGATCTCCGTGTGCTCGCCCATGCTCAGGCCGCTGGTGCGGTTGACGATGCCGGGGATGTAGAGACTGATGTCGCCCAGTTTCAGCGACAACGCATGCGATACCTTCTCGCCGACCGAGCGTGCCTTCTGGAAGCGGCGAATCCAGTCCGACAGCCGCTGGTTGAGCCCAAGCTGGATGCGGCTCAGGCTGTCCACGCCACCGACCAGCGCCAGCTGCATGCTGTCGTCGTCGAGCATGCCGGCGGCCTCGATCATGCCGATCATGCTGGTGGAACAGGCCATCACGGTGGAGAAGGCCGGAATGGTGGCGGGCGCCCCCGCATCCATCAGCACTTCGCGCGCGAGATTGCTCCAGGTGAGATTGGGCACCACCGTGCCCCACACGGCGACATCGGGCGTCTTGCCTCCGGGCAGGCTGTCCAGCATGTGGCGCACCACCGGCACGGAAAGCGCGATGGCGTCGTAGCTGGCCAACGCGCCATCCACCTTGGAAAAAGGCGTGCGCACGCCCGCCGCGAGCCACACCGGGTGGCGATAGCGCGAATGGAGAGTCATGAAAGGCTTCCTGCTCGAGGATGGATGGTCGATTAGGCCGAGGCGAGACGCCAGGGCGCGCCTTCGGGAGCGCCGCGTCCCAGCTTGTCGGGCAAGGGGTCGGTTTCGGCCACGAATTCGAGCGAGACCGAATTGATGCAGTAGCGCTGGTGGGTCGGCGGCGGGCCGTCGTCGAACACGTGCCCCTGGTGGCTGCCGCAACGCGCGCAGCGGATTTCCGTGCGCACCATGCCGTAGCTGGTGTCGCGCACGTAGGTCAGGTGGTGCTCGTCGAACGGCGTGGTGAAGCTCGGCCAGCCGGTGCGGCTGTCGAACTTGTCGCCGGCCAGGAACAGGGGCAATCCGCACAGGCGGCAGCAATACACGCCGGCGCGCTTCTCCGTCAGCAGCACGCCGCAGAACGGTGATTCGGTACCGTGGGCGAGCAGTACGTCGCGCTCGCCGGCGGTGAGCGTGGCGGCAAGCTGGTCGAACTGCAGCGGAGACGGCGGCGAGAGGTCGAACGGGGCAGGTGCACTCACGACAAATGCTCCTCGGCGATCCAGGGTGGGGTACGCCGGCAGGTCGCCGGCGGCTCGCCCCTAGATCGTGGCATACGGCGTGGAATCAAGGCTGGCGGCGCTCGCCGGCGCGCTCCTCGTCGATGGTGAAGATCGCCTCGGGCGTCGCTTCCAGCCGCGCCTGCGGGATCGGCTTGCCACTGAGGTCGGAGTAGCCATAGGTACCGTCGTCGATCTTCCGCAGGGCGCGCTCGATATGGTCGATGCGCTGGGCATCCGTATCGCGCTGCGCCTGGCGCACTTCCTCCTGCGCCGAATCCTGGGCTTCGTCTTCGAACTCCATGGCTTCGTCGCCATGCTCTTCCTCGAAGGAACGGCGATGGGCATTGGAGGACAGCTCGCCGCCCAGCACCTGCTGCCGCAAGGCCTCCAGCCGCTGGCGCTGCTTGGCGATGAACTCCGGGCTCAGGTGGGCGTCGGCGGGCATGGGTATCTCCGGGAGGGAAAGGTGTGCGCCTAGCTATGGCATAGCCGCCGTTTCAACCCGGTGAAGGGCGGGGCCACCATGGAGGGTGGCGCGCACCCGGCGGATGCGCGCCGCTCCGGTCACCAGCGATAGGCGACCTTGCCGTACACGTAGGCGCCGTTGAAGCCGAACGGCGAGAACACCGAGTAGGGAAGCGTACCGTTGTTGTCGTTGGCGTGGATCACCTTGTCCGGATAGGTGTTGAGCACGTTGTCGCCGCCGAGGGTGAAGGTCCAGCGATCCAGGTTGTAGTTCACGGCGAGGTCGAGGATCCACTTGGCGCCGAACGTCTGGTCCAGCGAGGCGGTGGTCGAGTTGTACGACACGAAGCTGCCGTAACGCGTGAGCGTGCCGTTGAAGCCCCAGTGGCCGACCCCGTACACCTCGTTGAGGATCAGCTTGCTGCGCGGCGTGGTGTCGGCCAGCAGGCCGTACTGGTCGCGACGGTCGATGCGCTTGAGGTTCACCCCGAGCTGGTCGAGGATCGCCGGGTTGGCCTTGATGTCGGTGACCTTGTTCTTGTTGTAGTTGTAGCTGAGCGTGCTCTGCAGCGTGCCGTTGTTGCCGAAGTCGCTGAGATAGCTCGCCACCAGGTCCGCGCCGCGCGTGCGCGTGTCCACGGCGTTGGTGAAGTACGCGATGCCGCTGTAGTTGGTGTTGGTGACGCCGTTGGCGGCCAGGTAGGCCTGCACGGCGGGCGAGGTGGTGGCGAGGTTGCTGCTCAGCGTGATGCGGTTGTTCACCTTGATCTGGTAGATGTCCAGGCTCAGGTTCAGCGCATCGAGCGGGTTCCATACCAGGCCCAGCGTGAAGTTGCGCGACTTCTCCGGCTCCAGCGATTCGGCGCCCAGCAACTGGCCGACCTGGCTGTTCACGGGCACCAGGCCCGTGTTGTAGATGCCCGGCGGCAACTGCAGTGAATTGCCCGCGCCGTAATAGAGCGAGGAGGTGTACGAGTAATGCTGCTGGGCCAGCGAAGGCGCGCGGAAGCCCGTGGTGGCGCTGCCGCGGATGGCGAAGCGATCGGTGAAGTCGAAGCGGCCGGCCAGTGCACCGGAGGTGGTGTTGCCGAAGTCGGTGTAGTCCTCGTGGCGCAGGGCGAGCGAGGTGCCAAAGCGGTCGGTGAGGTTGGTCTCCACGCTCACGTACTCGGCCACGTCATGGCGGCTGTACGAACCCGCGTCCGTCGGCTGGTAACCGCCGAAGCCCTGCGCGCCGCCGGAGACGCCCGAGGTGCCGGTGTACCACGAGGGCAGGTCGCCGGCCTCGATCTTGTAAGTCTGGCGCAGGTATTCGGCACCAAAGGCCAGCGTCACCGGGTTGGGCAGCCAGCTGGTGGAAAGCTCCTTGGCGATATCCACGTCGAACGACTGCTGGGTCGAGCGCAGGATGCCGTCATGGAACTCGGTGGGGCTGTACCCGAAGTCGTGCAGGAAGGCGCGATTGACGCTGTTTTCCGTGGCATAGGAGACACGGTTGCCGCCGTAGTTGCCGCTCACGTCCCAACGCCAGCCGCCGGCGGTCTTGCCGCGCACGCCGAACACCAGCGACTGGTCGGTGGAGTCGGCGTGTTCCAGCGGCAGGTAGCCATGGGGATAGAGCGAAGGCACCGAGTTGCTGCTGGCGAGATTGCGGAAGAACGCCGGCGAGGTGGTGTCGCGATTGCTGTAGTGACCGAACGCATAGAGCTGCACGCCGGGCGTCAGGTCGTATTGCGCGTTGAGGAACAGGTTGTGGTCCTTCACCGCCGGATCGCCGTAGCGTTGCGTGGTGCCTTCCCACGGGCGCGTGCGATTGGGCTCGGCGCGGTTGCTGTAATCCTGGTTGCCGTCCTGCAGGGTGAAGCGGATCCAGCCCTTGTCGTCGTTGAGCGGTATGCCGAAGTTGGCCGAACCCTGCCACTGGCGGCCGTCGCCCGCCGAATACTGGCCGCCGGTGACTTCGACGTCGCCACCTTGCGCGCCCTTCTTCAGCACGATGTTGATCACGCCGGCGATGGCGTCGGAGCCGTACTGGGCGGATGCGCCGTCGCGCAGCACTTCGATGTGGTCGATGGCGCCCATCGGGATGGTGTTGAGGTCCACGGCCTGCGAGCCGCGTCCCAGCACGCCGTTGGTGAGCAGGATCGCGCCCGGGTGCCAGCGCTTGCCGTCCACCAGCACCAGCACCTGGTCCGGCGAAAGCCCGCGCAACTGCGCCGGGCGCTGCGAATCGGCCGTATCGGCCGCCGCGGGGCGCGGGAAGGTGAGCGAAGGGATGATGCGGGCCAGCGCGGTGGTCAGTTCGGTGGTGCCGGTCTGCTTGAGCGTTTCGGCGGAAACGACGTCGATCGGGGTGAGCGAGCTGCTTTCGGTGCGATTGTCCGCGCGCGTGCCGGTGACGATCACCGTGCCGAGTTTCTTGGCGTTGTCGGGCGTGGGCGGGTTCGCGTCCTGCGCGTGCAGGCTGGAGATCGAAGTCAGCAGGGCCAAGGCGGCCAGGGTCGGGGTGTTGGCGGGGAGGGGGCGGTTTTTATGCATGTTTTTAGGTATCCCACGTGATTGATGCGGTGCAACAATGGGCAGGCTATACGCCATGTGACGACCGCGTCAATAGCGGTATAGACGTCCAAACATGTCCAATGACGAATGGTTTCAGGCTCATAACGCATCGTCATGACGCGACGACCCGTCAGGGCCTTGACGGCGGCCGGGCGGAGCGGGGACTGGGGAAGGGGCGGTGCCAGCCATCAGGCGACGTGCCCGGCGGCCGCGTCAAGTGCTATCGGTCGCCCCGCGGGCCCGGGAGCGGCCTTCACGCGGCATTGATGCGCGGCTGAACGACCTTATGTGTGGCGAGGGTTCCGGATGACGATGGCCGATCAGGTCGTCGTCCTTCCGGCTAAGTGGATTTTTCTGGACAGGATCATATGGCTCGGCACAAAGCGCTTCGGCTGTACCGCAACATCGGCATCATCGCCCACATCGACGCCGGCAAGACCACCACGACCGAGCGCATCCTCTATTACACGGGTAAAAAGCACCAGATCATCGACGTGCACGACACCAAGGAGGGCAAGGGCTCGACCACGACGGACTACCTGGAGCAGGAGCGCAAGCGCGGCATCACCATCCAGTCCGCGGCCGTGTCCACGGAGTGGAAGGGCCATCAGATCAACCTGATCGATACGCCCGGTCACGTGGATTTCACCATCGAGGTGAACCGCAGCCTGCGCGTCCTCGACGGCGCCGTGGTGGTGTTCGACGGCGTGGCCGGCGTGGAGCCGCAGACGGAGACCAACTGGCGCCTCGCCGACCAGTACAACGTGCCGCGCCTGTGCTACGTCAACAAAATGGATCGCATCGGGGCGAATTTCGACCATTGCGTGAAGGGCATCCGCGAGCGCCTCGGCGCCAACGTGCTGCTGTGCCAGGTGCCGTTGGGTTCGCATGACGAATTCATCGGCATGGTCGACCTCGTGGCCGGCGTGGGCTATCTGTGGCAGGGCGACGACAAGGACAGCACGTGGGAAACCGTGCCGCTCGAGGAGATTCCCGGCCGGGTCAAGTTCTCCGCCGCCGCCGACCAGGCGTGGATCGCCGACTTGCCGAAGCTGCGCGAAGAAACCCTGGAGCGCGCGTTGTCGATGGACGACGCGGCGTTCGAAAAGCTGATCGAAACCGGCGAATTCGACATGGAGACGCTGAAGGCATGCATCCGCAAGGGCTGTGTGTCGGGCAAGCTCGTGCCGGTGTTCTGCGGTTCGTCCTATCGCAACAAGGGCGTGCAGCAGCTGCTGGACGCCGTGGTGGATTACCTGCCCTTCCCGGGCGAGAACGGCGGCATCGCGCTGGTGGACGAAAACGGCCACGTGGTGGGCGAGCAGGGCGTCATCGACGACGCGCCGGCCCGCGTGCTCGCCTTCAAGGTGATCAACGATCCGTTCGGCACGCTGACCTTCTGCCGCATCTATTCGGGCGTGATCAAGAAGGGCGACAGCCTGCTCAACGTCACGCGCGGCAAGAAGGAGCGCATCGGCCGCATCGTCGAGGTGCAGGCCAGCGCCACGCGCGAGATCGACGAGGCGCGTGCCGGCGACATCTGCGCCTTCGTTTCCCTGAAGGAGACCGAGACCGGCGACTCGCTGTGCGACCCGGCGCATCCGGCGTTGCTCGAGCGCATGCGTTTCCCCGACCCGGTGATCAGCGTGTCGGTGGAGCCCAAGCACCGCAACGACGTCGACAAGCTCTCCGCCGCGCTCTACAAGATGGTGAAGGCCGATCCGTCGCTGCAGCTGGAAGTGGACAAGGAAACCGGCGAGACCGTGCTCAAGGGCATGGGCGAACTGCACCTGGAGGTGACCATCGACCGCATGCGCACCGAGCTCGGCGTGGATGCCAACATGGGCAAGCCCAAGGTCAGCTTCCGCGAGGCGTTCGGCAAGGCGGTGCAGCACACCTATACGCACAAGAAGCAGTCGGGTGGCTCGGGCCAGTTCGCCGAGGTGACCATGGTGTTCGAACCACTGGAGACGGGCGGTGGCGTCGTGTTCTCCGACGAGGTCGTCGGCGGGCGCATTCCGCGCGAATACATTCCCGCGGTGGAGCACGCGGTCACGGTGGAGGCGCGCGAAGGCCAGGTGGCCGGCTACGAGGTGGTGGATTTCAAGGCGCGCCTGATCGACGGCAAGTTCCATGACGTCGACTCCTCGGCGCTCGCGTTCGAGATCGCCACCAAGCAGTGCTTCCGCGAGGCGCAGAAGCTCAGCAAGCCCAAGCTGCTGGAGCCGGTGATGCGGCTGGAGGTGGTCACCGAGGCCGATTACCTCGGCGACGTCATCGGCGACATCAACCGCCGTCGCGGCACGGTGAGCGACCAGGGGCAGCGCGGCGCGCAGGCTTTCGTACAGGGTTTCGTGCCGCTGGCGGAGATGTTCGGTTACATCAACTTCCTGCGCTCGGCCACGCGCGGGCGCGGCACGTTCACCATGGAGTTCGACCACTACGAGGAAGTGCCCGCCAGCCTGGTCGACAAGTTGATGGACAAGGAAGCGAAGTAGGCCTGCTCAGGACGCGACCCGTCGCCCGCGCGTCGCGCCGCGGGTCGTGTCATCGCGGAACGCCACGCGGCACGGCACCGTCAGCGTCAGCTCGGTGCCGTGGGGGGCGCGATGCCTGAACTCCAGCTTCGCGCCCAGCTTGGCGGCGCGCTCGCGCATGCCTGTCACGCCCCAGTGGCCTCGCTCGGCGGCCTTGCGCAGCGCCTTCGGGTCGATGCCGGATCCGTCGTCTTCGACCATGATGCGCAACTGGCGCGCCTCGTAGGCCACCAGCACGTCGATGCGGCTCGCCTGCGCGTGCAGGAAGGCGTTGCGGATGCCCTCGCGCACGATATCGAGGATCTCATCGAAGGCACTCGGCAGGATCGGCAGCGTCTTGCCTTCCGAGCGGATGTGGAAGGCCGTCTGGTAGAGCGAGGCGAGGTTTTCGCCCACCGCCAGCAGCGACTGCACCAGCTCGGTGTATTCGGGGCCGTCGCCGCGCAGCGAGATGATCTTGCCGCGCCCCTCGATGACCATCTCGCGCGCCTGGGTGATGGCGTCCTTGAGCGCTGCCGTGTTGCGGTCGCCGGGCGCCATGCCGGAAACCAGCGCCTGCAGGCGCAGCAGCAACCCCTGGATGCCTTGCAGCAGCGTGTCGTGGATGTCGCGTGCGATGCGTTCGCGCTCGTCCATGCGTTCGGTCAGCTTGAGGTGCACGCGCTCGGCGGCGCGTCGCATGCGCCACGCGATGAACAGGAACACGAGCGCGAGGAAGGCCAGCGCGCAGGCCAGCGCGAACCAGATCGTCTGGTAGAACCATGGCGCGATGGTGAAGGTGAGTTCCGCTCCCCGCGTGTTCCAGAGGCCGTCGTCGTTGGCGGCGATGACGCGGAAGCGATACGTGCCGGGACCGAGATTGGAATAGAACGCCTCGCGGCGCGTGCCTGCGTCCTGCCAGCCAGCATCCACGCCGTCGAGCCTGTAGCGAAAGCCCACCCGGCTCGGGATGGCCAGGCTGGCGGCGGTGTACTGGATCTGCACGTTGTCCGTGCCCTTGGGCAGCGTCAGGTGATCGGTCAGCGCGCGACGCTTGCCATCGGCGGTCAGGCCAAGGATTTCCACCGGCGGCGGCAGCCGATTGGCGAACAGGTGGTCGGGCTGGATCCAGGCCGGCCCCTGGTTGGTGAGGAACCAGAGGTTGTGGCGGCCGTCGCCGAAGGCGGTGGGCGTCATCGCTGCCTGCAGGGCGATGCCGGGCAGGCCATCGTCGTAGTCGAACAGGCGGTACGCCGGCCGATACCCCGGGTGGTCGAATGCGGTTTCCGCTTCGTGCGCCGCCAGCCGGACCACGCCCTTGCCGGCATTGAGCCACAGGTCGCCATTGGGCGCCTTGACGATGCCGCTGATGCCGCTGAAGACATCATTGTCCGCGATGACGATGGACTGCACGCGGCCGGCGCGCAGGCGCGCCATGCCGAGTTCGCCGCCGATCAGCACCTCGTCGGCCAGTGGCTGGACGACCGTGATGTGGCCCAGGTGCAGGCCGTCGGCGCGCGTGTAGATGCGCGTCTGCCTGCCATCGAATTCGGCAAGCTGGCTGTCGGGGTAGCCGAGCCACAGATGCCCCGCGTCATCGACCGCCAGCGAGTTGGGCGTGAGGCCCTCGAGCGCGGGTGAAAGCGCCTTGTGCACGAACCGGCCGTTTTCGAGGTGGTACAGGCCGTGATCGGCGAAGGCCAGCCAGGGTTCGCCGGCGCGGTCGATGGCGAGCGCATTGACGATGGTGGTGCCCGCCGGCCACGGCAGGTTTTCCAGCGTATCGGCATGCAGTCGATAAAGATCGTGGCGACCGACCATCCACAGGTTGCCGTCACGGTCGAACGAGGCGCTGTGGATGTCGTGCAGGTCCGAGCGCACCCGCGTGGCCGACTGCGGATCGATGCGCCACAGCGTGCCGTTGTTGATGATCCAGGGCGTGCCGGCGTCGTCCACGGTCATGGCGTAGTTGGACGCGGCGCCCAGGGGGACGTCCGTCGGCACTTTCACGTTGTTGCGGTGAAAGCTCACCAAGCCCATGTTGGTGCCGGCCCAGATCGTGCCTTCGGCGTCTTCCAGCAAGGGCACGGTGCGGTTGGTCATCAGTCCGTTGCCGCGATCCACCAGGTCGGCCATGTCGGCACGCTGCAGCGTCTTGCCATGCTCGACATGGGTGTAGTCCGCGACGCGATAGATGCCGCCGTTGTCGACGCCGGTGCCCCACAGGTTGCCCTGACGATCGAACAGCAGGCGATGGCTCCAGCTGACGTCGTCGGCATCGAGGCCTTGGGTTCCCAGGCGCGGGTGGTCCGCATCCAGGCCGGGCAGGGCGCGGGTGCCGTGGTCGTGGTCCGACAGCCACAGCGTGCCATCCGGCGCCTGCGCGATGGTGCTGTTGCGGTACACCCGCTGGTCGGTGGCTTCGAATCGCGTCGCGCCCGGGCGAAGGAACAGCAGCTTCTCGCCGGTGGTGACCCACAAGGTGCCGTCGCGCGTGGCGAGCACCCAGTCGGCATGCCCGGCCGGATAGCTCCAGTCATCGCCCGCCGTGTGCCATTGCTTGCCGTCGAAACGGGCCAGGCCGCCCTCGGTGGCTGCCCATAGGCTGCCGTCGCGGGTCTGCGCGAAGCTGTAGACCATGCCGGAGGGAAAGGCCTCGCCAGGCGCGTAATGGCTGAGATGGCGGCCGCGCTTGATGCTGGCGCCGCCGTAGTAGAAGCCGATCCACAGCGAACCGTCCGGCATCATCTTCAAGGCCGTGATGTCATGGGACGGAAAGGCCTCGTCCGGCCTGGGTTCGAAACGTTCGAAGCGCACGCCGTCAAAGCGGTACAGGCCGTTGCCGGTGCCGAGCCACAGATAGCCGCCCCCGTCCTGCGCCAGCGCCCAGATATCGGCCGGGGCGCCCGAGTCGATGGCCCACTGTTTGCGGCGGAACTCGATCGCGTTGCCTGTGGCGAACGCGTTCGCCAGGCAGGACAGGCAGCACAGCGCGAAAAACAGCCGTCGCCATGCGCGCCAGATAGCCGGCGCAGTAGCGTGTGCGCGGTCCCGCGCGGGCGTGCCTCCCGGTTGCTGGAGCGCCTCTCGCCGGCCAACCATCGTCATGCTTCTCCACTGCCTGCGGACATGAAGCATAGCGATCGCGTGCGTACGCGGCGAGCAAAATCACCCGATCGGGCATTGATCGCCGTCGGTCGTGCCAACATAGTGGCCGCGCCATCGAAGCCCCGCGAGGCAGACGACGGATGGCGCGCAGGAGGAGTCATGGTGACAGGCGGCGCAGACCGCATCCGGGTGCTGATCGCCGATGACCATCCCATCATGCGCGATGGCATCGCCGTGGCCCTGGAAAGCAGTCCCGACATGGACGTGGTCGGCCAGGCCGCGGATGGCGCGGAGGCCATCGTCCGCTTCCGCGAGCTGCACCCCGACGTGGCCCTGATCGACCTGCAGATGCCGGGCGTCGACGGCCTGCAGGCCATTCACGCGATCAGCGCGGAATTTCCGCAGGCGCGCATCATCGTGCTCACGTCCTATCCGGGCGACGCCCGCGTCAAGCGCGCGCTCACGCTGGGCGCGAATGCCTACATGCTCAAGACCGCGACGCGCGAGGAGATCCTTGGCGCGATCCGCTCGGTGATGAACGGCCGCCGCGTGGTCGCCACGGAGGTGGCGGGCGAGATCGCCTCCCACGCCTGGTCGGAAATGCTCAGCGATCGTGAGCTGAGCGTGCTTCGGCTGGTCGCGACGGGCCACACCAACAAGCGCATCGCCGACATCCTCTGCGTGTCCGAAGACACGGTCAAGGCGCGCCTCAAGAACATCATGACCAAGCTCGGCGCGCTGGACCGCACGCACGCGGTGACGCTGGCGCGCAACCGCGGCTTCTTCGACGGCTGACCCCTTGTTGTAACAGCGATGCAACAAGGCCTCGCATGCGCCCGCGATACCGGCGCGTGTACCTGATCGGGTAGCGAAGAATTCCTACCTTGGGGCATACGGTCTCGCCGTTGCGACGACAGAATAAGCGACACGTTCGCTCTTCCCCGCAGTTCACTTCGCCCAGACCGGCCACGCCGCATCGTCAGCGACCGGTTCCGCAACGGCGGCCCATGGATGAGCGCTTCCATGCCGATCAGTGAACCGGTTTTTGCCTTCGTCTTCCCCGGCGCCACGGCGCTTCCTCAACCCGCACGGACATCCCACTATGAGTACGATCACGACGAAAGACGGGACGCAGATCTATTACAAGGACTGGGGACAGGGTCAGCCTGTCGTGTTTTCCCATGGCTGGCCGCTGTCGGCGGATGCCTGGGACGCGCAGATGCTGTTTCTCAGCTCGCAGGGCTTCCGCACCATCGCGCACGATCGTCGCGGCCACGGCCGTTCCAGCCAGCCGTGGAACGGCAACGACATGGACACCTACGCGGACGACCTTGCCGCGCTGATCGAAACGCTCGATCTCAAGAACATCGTGCTGGTGGGTCATTCCACCGGTGGCGGTGAGGTGGCGCACTACATCGGCCGCCACGGCAACGCGCGCGTGGCGAAGATCGTGCTGATCGGCGCGGTGCCGCCCATCATGGTGAAGACGGCGAACAACCCGGGCGGCCTGCCGATCGAGGTGTTCGACGGTATCCGGGCGAACACGCTGGCCGACCGCTCGCAGTTCTTCAAGGACCTGTCGGGTCCGTTCTTCGGCGCCAACCGGCCCGGTTCGAAGGCCACCCAGGGCATGCGCGATTCGTTCTGGCTGCAGGGCATGATGGGCAGCCTGAAGGGCCACTACGACTGCATCAAGCAGTTCTCCGAGGTGGACTACACGCCGGACCTGCAGAAGATCGACGTGCCTGCGCTGGTGATCCACGGCGATGACGACCAGATCGTGCCGATCGATGCATCCGGTCGCCTGTCGGCCAAGATCATCAAGAACGCCACGCTGAAGGTCTATCCGGGGGCGCCGCATGGCCTCACCGCCACCCACCAGGAACAGGTCAACAAGGACCTGCTCGATTTCATCCGTTCCTGATCGTTCCATGGTCCCGGCACGCGCACGTGCCGGGACCGTGCCAGAGGGGTATTTTTCATGGCCATCCAAGCCAGCCCGACGCCGGGCAAGCAACTGCTCACGCCGATGGATCACGCGCTGATCCTGATCGACTTCCAGTCGCAGATGTCGTTTGCAACCCATTCCATCGATGCCGTCAGCCTGCGCACCAATGCGGCGCTGGTGGCCAACGCCGCCGCCAGCTTCAAGGTGCCGACCATTCTCACCACCGTGGCGGAGAAATCCTTCTCGGGCCCGATGTTCAGCGAAGTGACCGATCCGTTCCCCGGCCAGGCGCTGCTGGACCGCACGTCCATGAATACCTGGGAAGACGCGGCCGTGATCGGCGAGGTGAACCGCATCGGCAAGAGCCGCCTGGTTTTCGCCGGCCTCTGGACCTCGGTGTGCATCGTCGGGCCCACGCTGTCCGCGCTTGACCAGGGCTTCGAGGTGTACGTGATCGCCGATGCATGCGGCGATGTCTCGGCCGAAGCGCACAACCGCGCCATGGAACGCATGATCCAGGCCGGCGTGCGGCCGATGACCTCGGTGCAGTACCTGCTGGAGCTACAGCGCGACTGGGCGCGTAGCGAAACGTACGAAAGCACCACGGGCATCGCCAGGCGGTTTGCGGGTGCCTACGGGCTGGGCATCACCTATGCCAAGGCGATGTTTGGCGGCCACGAAGGTTGAAGCGATGCCGGCGGGTCATCCGCCGGTTCGCGTGACGTTGCGGGAATTCCCGATGAAACCGTATCTGTTTTCGCTTGGCGCCGGCCTGCTGGTCGGCATCATCTACAGCTTGTTGAACGTGCGCTCGCCGGCGCCGCCGGTGATCGCCCTGGTCGGGTTGCTCGGCATTCTGGTCGGCGAGCAGATTCCTCCGCTGGTGAAACACCTGTGGCGGCACGAGGCGGTGGGCACCAGCTGGGTGCGCGGCCACGTGAAGCCGCACATGTTCGGCACCCTGCCGGGCCCGAAGCCGGTGGTCGCCGCGCGTGATGCGGGCAAGGACCGGCATTCATGAATACAGCGAATGCAGCGCCCGGGTGGATCATTCATGGCGGGCGCTTCGCCACGCTCGATCGGTCCAGGCCGGAAGCGGATGCGGTGGCGATCACCGATGGCCGCTTCAGCGCCGTGGGCAGTGCTGCCGAGATCATGCCGCTGGCCGGCCCGCAGACGCGGCTGATCGACCTGCGCGGTCGCCGGGCCTTGCCGGGCCTGATCGACAACCACCTGCACATCATCCGCGGTGGCCTCAATTACAACCTGGAGTTGCGCTGGGATGGCGTGCGTTCGCTTGCTGACGCGATGGCCATGCTCAAGGCACAGGTGGCGATCACGCCGGCGCCGCAATGGGTGCGCGTGGTGGGTGGCTTCACCGAACACCAGTTCGCCGAGAAGCGCCTGCCCACCATCGCCGAACTCAATGCGGTGGCGCCGGATACACCGGTGTTCCTGCTGCACCTGTATGACCGCGCCATCCTCAACGGCGCCGCGCTGCGTGCCGTGGGCTACACGAAGGACACGCCCGAGCCGCCCGGCGGCGAGATCACGCGCGATGGGGCGGGCAACCCGACGGGCCTGCTGCTGGCCAGGCCCAATGCGGCCATCCTGTACGCGACCCTGGCCAAGGGGCCGAAGCTGCCGTTCGATTACCAGCTCAACTCCACGCGCCATTTCATGCGCGAATTGAATCGCCTCGGTGTCACCGGTGCGATCGATGCCGGCGGCGGCTTCCAGAATTACCCGGAAGACTATGCCGTCATCGAGAAGCTGGCGGCGCACGACCAGCTCACCATCCGCTTGGCGTACAACCTGTTCACGCAGAAGCCCAGGCAGGAAAAGGACGATTTCCTGAACTGGACGCGGACGTCCAAGTACAAGCAGGGTGACGATTACTTCCGCCACAACGGCGCCGGCGAGATGCTGGTGTTCTCCGCGGCCGATTTCGAGGATTTCCGCCAGCCGCGCCCCGACATGCCGCCCCAGATGGAAGGCGACCTGGAAGAGGTGGTGCGCATCCTGGCGGAGAACCGCTGGCCGTGGCGCATGCATGCGACCTACGACGAAACCATCAGCCGCGCGCTGGATGTGTTCGAGAAGGTCCACCGCGATATTCCGCTGGACGGACTGCATTGGTTCTTCGACCACGCCGAGACGATTTCGGAGCGTTCGATCGATCGCATCGCGGCCCTGGGCGGCGGCGTGGCCGTGCAGCATCGCATGGCCTACCAGGGCGAATATTTCGTGGAGCGCTATGGGGCGGCCGCGGCACAGGCTACGCCGCCGGTGGCGCGCATCCTCGAGAAGGGCGTGAAGACCTCGGCGGGTACCGATGCCACGCGCGTGGCCTCGTACAACCCCTGGGTGTCGCTGGCGTGGCTGATCACCGGCAAGACCGTGGGTGGCCTCGGCATCTATCCGCGCCGCAACTGCCTCGATCGCGAGACGGCGTTGCGCATGTGGACCGAGCACGTCACCTGGTTCTCCAACGAAGAGGGCAACAAGGGCCAGATCAAGGTGGGGCAGCTCGCCGACCTCATCGTGCCGGACCGCGATTTCTTCCGCTGCCCCGAAGAGGACATCGCCGATACGACCTCGCTGCTCACCATCGTCGGCGGCCGCGTGGTGTATGGCGCTGGCGACTTTGCCTCGTTCGAGGAGGTCAGCGTGCCGCCCGCGATGCCCGAGTGGTCGCCGGTGCGCACCTATGGCGGTTACGGCGCCTGGGCGCAGGATCGCCGCGAAACGGCGGTCGCGCCACGCGTGGCCTGCGCTTGCGGGCATGGCTGCGGCGTGCACGGCCACGATCATGCCGCGGCCTGGGCCAGCAAGGTGCCGGCATCCGACCTCAAGTCGTTCTGGGGCGCGCTGGGCTGCGCGTGCTGGGCGGTCTAGGAGTATCGTCGTGAACACTCCTTCGAACATCCCCACGCGCTGGCCCGTCACGCCGATGGTGCACTGGTTCGCCTTGCTGGCACTGTGCGCCGCCTATCTGCAGGGCGGCCTGCAGAAGCTCATGGACTTCAACGGCGCGGTCGCCGAGAGCGCGCACTTCGGCATGACACCCGCCGTGCCGGTGACCGTTGCCGTGATCGTGCTCGAACTGGGCGCCTCGCTCGCCATCCTGTGTCACCGCGCCCGCTGGCTGGGGGCCTTGTTGCTCGCCGCTTTCACGCTGGCCGCGACCTTCGTGGCCAATCGTTTCTGGGCCGCTCCGGCGGCGCAGCGCTTTGGCATGACCAACGCCTTCTTCGAGCACCTGGGCCTGGTGGGTGGCTTCGTGCTGGTGGCCTGGCATGACCTGCGCGAACGCACGGCGCCGGTTTCGCCGGTCGCCCGATCCTGACATTCCAAGGGAGTCTTTCCATGCGCATGTATTCCAAGTTCTTCGCCCTCGCGCTCGGCATCGCCGCGATCGGCTCGCCGATGTCCGCGATGGCCAGGGAAGCGCCGGCGACGCCGATGGTGGCCGTGGGTTCGCAGTACGACACCACCCACGTCTATGTCGCTCCCGCGGAGGTCGATCGTTTCGTCGACAGTTTCCTCGGCACCTTCGGCGGCCAGAGCACCAGGCAAGGCATCGCGACCGTGACGCCCACGCCCAGCAGCACCAGCACGCAGCTGCTGCAGACGCCGGTGGGTACGGTGTCGCTGTTCGGGTTCCGCACGCCGGTGCCGCATCCGTTCGGTCTTGAGCGCACCGGTTACCTGGTGACGGATCTCGACGTTGCGGTCAAGGCTGCGCGCGCATCGGGTGCGGACGTCATCGTCGACATCTTTCCCGACCCGATCGGCCGCGATGCGGTGGTCCAGTGGCCCGGTGGCGTGAACATGCAGCTCTACTGGCACACCACGCCGCCCAACTACACGCCGTTCCAGACGGTTCCCGAGAACCGCGTGTATGTCTCGTCGGATCGCGCCGACGCGTTCGTGAAGAGCTTCCTGGCGTTCTCGCATGGCAAGGTGGCGTCCGACGCCAGGCAGGCGCCCGGCGTGGAGATTGGCCGTCCGAAAGACAGCTACCGGCGCGTCCGCATCGAATCCACCTTTGGCAAGTTGACCGTTTTCGTGACCGACGGCCATCTGCCGTATCCCTATGGGCACGAACTGACGGGTTACGAGGTCGCAAACCTTGCCGACACGCTGGCCAAGGCGAAAGCGCATGGCGTGAAGGTGCTGGTCGAACCCTTCAGCAGCGAGGGACGTGAATCGGCAATGGTGGAATTCCCCGGTGGCTACGTCGCCGAAATCCACGCCGGCGCGGCCCGCTAGGCCGGGCAGGGTGCTTTGCTGGCGCCGCTGCGTGCGGGCGGCCTGTGCGGGTGGCGTTCGTTCGGCCGGCGCCATGTGGCTCGGCGCGGTGGCCTGCCCGATGTCGTTGCATGCGCAGGCGATCGACGACGCACCGATGCAGTCGCCTGCGGCTCGACCTGCATTCAGCAGCAACCGCTGGCAGGAAGACTGGTCGGCGCTGGCCGACCCTGCGCTGCGCACGCAAAGGGGCGATGCGCTCAAGTACATCCCGCTCAGCGCGACGGACAAGAACACCTATCTTTCCTTGGGCGTGAATTTGCGTGAGCGAACGGAAATCTCCGACGCCGCCAGCTTCGGCATCGGAAACGCCGACAACACCTACCTGTTGCAACGCCTGCAGCTGCATGCCGATCTGCGCTTCGCCTCGTATTGGCAGGCTTTCGTGCAGATCGAGGATGCGCGCACGGTGAACAAGCAGGTGATCGGCGGCGCCGACCGCAACCCCTGGGATCTGCGCCTGGCGTTCCTGGCCTATGTGCGCAGTTTCGGCACGGGTACGTTCAAGGCGCGCGTGGGGCGGCAGGACTTCGCCTTCGACCTGCAGCGCTTCGTGTCGCTGCGCGATGGACCCAACGTGCGGCAATCGTTCGATGCGATCTGGGCCGACTGGGAAACGGGGCAGTGGCGCTTCATCGGGTTCCTCAGCCAGCCGGTGCAGTACGACGACCGCCATCCCTTCGACGATACGTCCAGCCACCGTTTTCGGTTCGATACCCTGCGCGTGGAGCGCCAGGTGCTGGGCGGCAACGAATTGTCGGCCTACTACTCGCGCTATAGCCGCGATGGTGCGCGGTACCTGGATGCCACGGGCGACGAGCGACGCGACGTCTATGACGCGCGTTTCGCGGGAAAGGCGGCCGGCGTGGACTGGGACATCGAAGGCATGGCGCAACGTGGCCGCGTGGGCAGCAAGGCCATCGATGCCTGGGGCAGCGGTGCACGGATCGGCTACACCTGGGAGGCGGGCTGGCATCCACGCGTCGGCCTGCAACTGGATGCCGCCTCGGGCGACGGGCGACACGGCGATGGCACGCTCGGCACGTTCAATCCGCTGTTTCCGAATGGCTACTACTTCACCCTGGCCGGATTTACCGGCTACGCCAACCTGCGCCACGTGAAGCCGAGCCTGACCTTGAAACCCTCGGCCAGGCTGACGGTGATGGGGGCGCTTGGGTTCCTGTGGCGCGAGACCGTCGACGATGCGGTCTATGTGCAACCCAATATCCCCTTGCCGGGCACCGCCGGGCAGGGCGGCCATTGGACGGGCGCCTACGGCCAGTTGCGCATGGACTACGTCTTCAACGCGAACTTCACCGGCGCAGTGGAAGCTGTGCGTTACGACGCCGGCCGCGTGATCCATGTCGCCGGCGGGCACGACAGCCATTACCTGGGCATCGAACTCAAATACATCTGGTGACCGAAAAGGTCGCCTGTTTTTACACGCGCCACCGGAGCAAGCGACAGCATGGCCAACCAGGCACCCTTGTCCACGATACTGAGCGTCAACGCGGGCTACGTCGATACCGCGGGATTCATGGCCTTGCATGGTCTGTTCACCGCGCACGTGACGGGCAACTTCGTCACCCTTGGCGCGGCGCTGGTGCTGGGCACCTCCGGCATCATCGCCAAGCTGCTGGCGCTGCCCGTGTTCTGCGTGGTCATCGTGCTGGCGCGCCTGCTGCACTTCTGGCTGGTGGGGCGAGGCCTGCCGGTGGTGCGCACGCTGCTGTTCCTGAAGTTCGCCCTGTTCGTGGTGGCCGCCGTGCTCGCCTTGCGTTATGGCCCGTTTGGCCCGGGTGACAGCTGGTCCTCCACGTTGCTCGGCATGACCATGGTGGCGGCGATGGCGATCCAGAACGCCCTGCATCGCGTGCATCTCGGCAGCATGCCGCCGTCGACGTTGATGACCGGCACCACGACGCAGATCATGCTGGACATCGCCGACCGCCTCCACGGCGTGGCGCCCGAGCAGAAGGCGGCGGTGGACACCCGCCTGAAGCGCATGAGCGTGGCCGTGCTGGCCTTCGCCTTTGGCTGCGCGGCGGCCGCGTTGCTGTATGCCTATGCCGGCATGTGGTGCTTCGTGGCGCCGCCGGTCGTTGCCTTGGCCGCCTACCTTCGCCATCACGACGCGGACGAAGCCGCCGCGCCCAAATGATTCCCGATGTTCGTTCCACCTCCCATGACCCCGGAGAGCACACCATGAGCGACACAAGCAAAGCCAAGACCCGCCAGAAGGCGGCCCTCAATACGCCATCCACGCTGGGCGAGAAGGCGACGCGCGATTTGTCCGGCGAGCTCAATGCCTTGCTGGCCGACGTGCTGGCCTTGTACCTGAAGACCAAGAACTTCCATTGGCACATGTCCGGGCCGTATTTCCGCGATTACCACCTGCTGCTCGACGAGCAGTCCGATGAGATCTACGCGACCGTCGATCCGATCGCCGAGCGCGTGCGCAAGATCGGCGGCACCACCCTGCGTTCCCTGGGGCATGCGTCGCGCATGAAGCGCCTGCTCGACAACGACGCGGATTTCGTCACGCCGGACGACATGCTCGCGGAGTTGCGCGAGGACAACGGCAGCCTGATCGGCTATATGCGCAAGACGCATGAGCTGTGCGACGAGTACGGCGACGTGGCGACCGCCAGCCTGCTGGAAAACTGGATCGACGAGGCCGAGCGCCGCGTGTGGTTCCTGTTCGAGACGAGCCGGCGCGCCTGACCGACGGCTCGCATGCACGGACGGGCCGGTCGCGGTGGCCGGCCCGTCGTTTGACGGCAACTTGAACGTTGTCGACGCCTGGTCACGCCATGGAGGCATGACGCTAACACTTGCTGTCTGAAGATCGACGTCAAGAGCAGCGATACGCAGGGAATTGGCCATGTCCAGTCACGATCGCAAAGACGTGGATCACACCCACGACAAGCACAAGGCCCCGGAGCGCGAGAGCCAGGGGCAGCGCGCGGAGCGCAAGCGCCGCGAGAGCGAAAACCACGACCAGGCCCTGGAAGAAACCTTCCCGGCCAGCGATCCCGTTTCGCCCTTCATTCCGGCCAAAGCGCCGGAAGACTGATTTCGGCGCGCGATGAGTCGCCTGGCGAAGGCCCGGTCGCCTTCGAATCCGCCGGGACGTGTCGCATGAACGTCCTGGGCCACCTGTGGAGCGACAGCGCGTGGACGCGCCTGGGCATGACCGCGGTCGTGGCGCTGCTCGTTTCGCTCGTGTTGCGTGCCGTTGCCTATGCCGTGCTGGGGCGACTGGCCCGGCGCCGGCCGGTGGTGGCCAATATGCTGGGCAGGGCCAGTGCGCCCATGGAGTGGGTGATCCCGCTGCTGATGCTGGTGGCGGCGTTGCGCGTGGTGCCGGATACGGAGGCATTGCCCTCGCTTGCCTTGCTTGAGCATGTGCTCGTCATCGCCTTGATGATCAGCGTGACATGGCTTGTCCTGCGCTGCCTGCGCACACTCGAGCTCGTCGCCATCCGGCGTTATCCGTTGGACGTCAGCGACAACCTTTCCGCGCGCCGGATGCTGACCCAGGTGCGCGTGCTGCGACGCACGGCCGAGGTGGTGGTGGTCCTGCTCGGCGCCAGCGCGATCCTTCTGACCATTCCGGGCGTGCGCCAGTTGGGCACCAGCCTGCTGGCGTCCGCCGGCCTGGCCGGCCTGGCGCTGGGCCTGGCGGCCAAGCCGGTGCTCGGCAACCTGGTGGCCGGATTGCAGATCGCGCTGACGCAGCCCATCCGCCTCGACGACGTGGTGATCATCCAGGGCGAATGGGGCCGCATCGAGGAAATCACCGGCACCTATGTGGTGGTGCGCATCTGGGACGACCGGCGCCTGGTGGTACCGCTCAACTGGTTCATGGAAAACCCGTTCCAGAACTGGACGCGCACGAGCTCGCAGCTGATCGGCACGGTGTTCCTGTGGCTGGACTACCGCGTGCCGATGGCGCCGTTGCGCGATGAGTTGATGCGCTTGTGCAAGGAAGCGCCGGAATGGGATGGCCGCGTGTCGGTGCTGCAGGTGACCGATGCCAGCGAACGCGCGGTGCAGCTGCGCGCCTTGGTGAGCTCGACCGATTCCGGCCGCAACTGGGATCTGCGCTGTCGAGTGCGCGAAGGCCTGATCGCCTTCGTGCAGGACCGCTATCCGCAGTCACTGCCGCGCCTGCGCGGCGAGCTCGACGCATCGGCGAGCCGCTCGCCGGAGGGCTCGGTGGCGCCGCGTTGACGTGGGCTCAGGAAAATCCGCGCAACCGCGCCACCACGCCTACGCCTGCCGTGATCGTGCGCGACAGCAGGCGTAGATCCAGCGGCATCTCGGGCCGGTACACGTCGAGCAACAGCGCGATGCGCGTGCTCTCGCTGTGGTTCCAGACTTCGTGCGGAAAGGTGTCATCCCACAACAGGGACTTGCCGGCCCCGAACCGATGCTCGTGGCCAGCGAGCCAGAGCACGGCGCCGGGCCTGCCTTCGCCATCGGGCGGTACGTCGAGGTTGAGCTGGTAGCGCAGGATGCCGCGGAAGGGGCCGCGGTGCTGGGGGATGTGCTTGTGCGGCGCAAGAAAGGACAGCGTGGCCGAAATGGCCTCGGGCGTGTCCGCCAGCAGTTCGCCCAGCACGGGGCAGCAGAGCAGGTTGGCGCGCAGTTCCTGGCCATAGACCTTGAGCAGGAACATGCGCCAGTCCCGCCCGTCGGTCGCCGAGATTTCGGCCTGCGTTGGCATGATTTCGTGGAAGCGGGGGATCGAGGTGGCCGAGCGCAGGACGGCCCGGGCTTCTTCGCGCAGTTCCATCCACGCCGCTTCGAAACGGCGCGCGGCAGGGAAGCAGCTGTCGATCTCCAGCACGGGCGGCGTATCCAGGCGCGCGTCATAGATGCGCCGTATCGCACGCGACGAGAGCTCGTAGAGCGAGTCCATCTTTCCTGTGTCCTCCAGGCTGCACGGGCGGGGTGCTCCTGCGCCGCCGCGCCGACCCCGGCACGTGGTGAGCCGCACGGTAGTGGGCCGCGTCTCGTTGGCGCGTGAACGCGCCAGGCGTCGGGAAACCGGTTGCCTGTGGCGTCCAATTGGGATGAGGAATCAGTTCTGAGCCATTGATTTCCTGCCTGAATTTGCTTGCTATTTTTTGTGACGTAACGCAAAATATGGGCCGAATTGACGGAGGATGCGCCAATGGTTGACCCCCTTGATCCCGGCACGCTTGCGTTGCCGCTGACGTTCAGGCGTGCCCGCGGCCGCCCGCGAAAGCCGAACGCGCTGACACCGGCCGAACGCGCACGGCGCTACCGCGCCAGGCAGAAAACCCTGGCGATGCATGTCGTGCCGATGGCGGTGCATCGCGACGTGGTCAGGGCTCGCGATGACGCGCAGGCGGAGGTGCTGCGTTTACGTGGGGAGCTGGAGCAGCTGCTGCAGCAACTGCGGCACTGACTCAGCTGTTCAGTGCGGTGCGGGGTGCGTCTGGCATGCCCGCTTGATAGCGCGACGACCTTGCGTCAGTCGCGCTGTCTTCGTGTGCGCGATACGTGTGTCGATGCGGGCGATCGTTCGATGACGATCACCCGTATCCGTTTCACGCGTTGAGTTCGGCTTTGAGCGCCGCGGCCTGCTTGGGGAACCAGGGGCCGTTGGTTTCCAGCACATCGGCGGCGACCTGCCTGGCCTCATCGGCGCGATGCAGCGCCTTCAGCGCTTTCACCCGCTGTTGCGCAACGGCAAGGCGATTGGCGCCGTACGCCTTGTCCGCCGCCTGCGCGAGGTACGGCAGGGCATCGGCCGGCTTGCCCGCATCGATGAGGCTGCGCCCGTAGCGATAGGCATAGACGTAGTCATCGGGATAGGCCGCGATCAACTTGCGCTGGTAGTCGTCGAGTTCCGCCGTGCGCTTGGCGCGCAGCAGATACATGCGCAGGTTGTCCGCCAGGTTGCGGTCGCCGGCGAGGTTGCTGCCCAGGCGCTGGCGGGTAAGCGTGATCGCGCGATCGAGCACGGCCGTCGCGGCGGCCTGATCGCCCAGTGCTTCATCGAGATCGGCGCTCGCCAGCACGGCGCTGCGCTGGTCGGCGCAGGCGGGCTGGCTGACCAGCACCTGGCTGTCGACGTAGTGATCCAGCGGCTTGCGTTGCGCTTCCAGCGTGGCCTGGCGCTGCGGTGCTGGCAGCTTGCCGGTGGCTTCCAGCAGGTTGTCCAGCACGTACGGGCGCTGGCAACCGATGTCCTGCGCCAGCACCTTCTGAGCGCTGGAGGCGATGGCCGACGAATCCTTGGACGCCTTGGCCTTCGCCAGCGAGAGCTGGTCCAGCGCCAGGGTCACGCGTGCATCCTTGCGTGCGTTCTGCTGCAGCGATGCGGGCAGGCCGCCGAACCAGGCGAAGCCTTCATCGCCTTCGCCGCGTGCCTGGTAGGCATCGAGCACGGCGGCCACCGCATCGACCGAGCCTTTGCCGGCCTTGCCCTTGAGTCCATCCAGCGTGTTGCCGATGGCGAGGATCTTGTCCAGCTGCGGGTAGAACTTCTCGCGCGGTTGTTCGGCGGTGATGCGGCCGAGCTCGTTGCCATGCTCGTCCAGCACCACGTAGGTGGGCAGGAACGAGGTCTTGAGCTTCTTCATCCACGTCTGCGCCTCCGGCGAGTCCGCATCCGACTCCACGACGATGGCCTTGCGCTGGGCGGCCTCCCACTCGGGGCCGTTCAACACGTGGCTCGCCATGTAGTAGCACGAGTAGCACCACACGGCCTGGAAATCGACCAGTACGGGACGATGTTGCGTGGCCGCCACCTTGAGCGCATCGGCGATGGTCGTGGGCGCCTTGTCGGCGGCGGGCGCCTGCAGCGAGGCCAGCATCAGGGCCGCGGCGAGCGGAGCGGTGGTGCGACGGAGCAGGTTCGACATGGCGGCGTGCCTCACTCGAGTTTCGTGCCGGTGGAAAAGGAGGGCGGGATGGCCCCAAGACCATCCCGCCCGATGCGTACGGCGAGGGACCGTCGCATCAAGACGCATGCTCAGTAGTCGTACGTCGCCGCCAGCCGCAGGTAGCGCGGCTGCTGGCGAACCACCGCCGAGCCGTACAGCGGGTCGGGCGTGCCGGGTGAGATCTGGTAATACGGGTAGGCGTTGAGGATGGCCTGCGAATTGAACACGTTGAATACGTTGAGCGAGAAACCCAGCTTGCCTTCGGCAAACGCCGGGCGGTACGTGGCGCCGAGGTCAAGCTGCCTGTTCCACGGCAGGCGATGCGTACCCGGCGGCGACGGCTGTCCGCCGCACCAGTGGTAGTAGCTGCCGTAGCCGTTCGGATCGGTCTGCTGGGGGCCGTAGTAGCCCAGGCAGTTGCGCGGGTTGCCGGAGACGATCGAGAGATTGCCCGACACCTGCCATTCCGGCGTGATCTGGTAGTAGCCGAACAGCTTGACCTGGTGCGCGTGGTCGTTGCTCTGCGCGCCGTTGGCGTAGGACATCAGCGCCGGGAAATCCCAATCGATGCTGGTGGATGCCGCCGTCTGCTGGATGTCCGAACGCAGCTGGCCTTCGGTGTTGCCGTAGCTGCGCGAGAACACGTAATCGACCTTGCCGTACCAGCGGCCGTCGAACGGGTGTTCCAGGTAGGCCTCCAGCGCGTAGTACTTGCGCTTGAGCGAGGGAAAGCCCATCTCGGCGTTGCTCAACGAGACGCTGCGATAGGCGCCGCCGTCATCGACCACCGTGAAGGTGTTGGAGCGGCCCGGGTTGATCAGGTAGCAGCTGTTGGTGGCGCTCACCGCGTAGCCAAGCTGCGCGGCCTTGTTCTCGATGGCCGGCACATCGCAGTAATCGTCGATGGCCGTGCGCAGGATGCGCTGGGTCAGCTTGGCGCCGTAGGTCCAGTTCGAACCCAGCGTCTTGTCGAAGCCGAGGATGAATTCATCCTGGTATTCCGGCTTGATGTCCTGCGCCGTCACCGTCTTCGGGTCGGGCAGCACGCCGTACGTGTTGTTGGACGACACCGGCTTGGAGAACGGCGTCAGGCCGATGGGCGTGCCATCCGCCGCGATGCCGCTATAGGTGAAGTACTGCTGCGTGGAGACGTACGCGCCGGCGGCATTCAGCGCGGGATTGAGCGGCAGGCCCAGGTAGTAACGCCCGGCGTTGCCGTACACCTTGAAGCTGGAGTCACCGTTCACGTCCCAGGTGAAGCCCAGGCGCGGCGCCCACTGCGCGCTGCGCTGGCGTATGTATGCATCGCCATTGGCGTTGTAGTCGGTGAACTGGTCGTTGCGCAGGCCCAGCGACAGCAGCCAGCGATCGTTTACCTGCCACTTGTCCTCGATGTACTGGGCGCGCTGCGCCGAACGCACGCTGGCAATGGAGCTGTTGACGTTCTGGATGGCGTAGTAGCCGGATGCGCCATTCGGGTAGTCCGCCGGCGCGCCCACGCCAAGGCTGGGAATCAGCGCCACGTTGGGCGTGGTGGTGTTGGCATACTGCCAGTAGTAGCCGGGGCCCGAGTTCTGGCTGCCCTGGTCGATGGCGCGCGCATTCTGGTTGTCGATGCCCGCCGACAAGGTATGCGAACCAAGCTGGTAGGACAGGTCGATGCGCAGGTTGTTGCTGTTGTTGTGGCGATTGGGATTGAACAGCGATTGCGTGACCTGGCTGTTGCCGATCGGGTTGCCGCCGTTGAACGCCGGGTTCTGGTTCTGGATGTAGGTGAGGTAGGTCAGGCTGCCGTCGTAGTTGCCCGGCACGTCGTAGTTCACCGTCTTCATCTTGCCGTACAGCGCCGAGAAGGTCAGGCGGTCGGTGAGGTAGCTGGTGAACTTGGCGGTGTAGAGGTCGCCGCCGGTCTTGGTGTTGTCGTTGGCGTTGATGTAGCCGCCGCGCGACAGCGCGTTGTAGTCGTAGGCATAGATCGAGCCCGAGGTGGAGCGCTTGCTCGACGCGCCGGTGACCTCGAGGATGTTGCTGTCGGTGATGTTCCAGTCGAGCTTGGCGTACCACTTGGGCGTGGTGTAGCGATAGTCGACGGAGGGCTTGGCGCTGGACACGTTGTTGACCGTGGTGCCTTCCTGGCGCGAGGCCTCGGCGGCAACGAACAGGAACAGCTTGTCCTTGATCAGCGGGCCGCCGGCATAGGCATCCACCGTGGTGGTCCACTGCCGGTTGCGGCTGTTGGGGTCGTACAGGCCGCCGGCGGTGGGCGAGGCGGGCAGGCCGTTGGTGTAGTACGTGTCGCGCGCGTTGGCCTGTGCAAACGCGGGCTCCCACAGTACCTGGCCGCCGAAGTGCCATTCGTTGGTGCCGCGTTTGCCCACCATGTTGATCACGCCGCCATCGGAGCGGCCGTACTGGGCGCTGTAGCCGCCCGTGTAGATTTCCTGCTGCTCGATGGCGCCATAGGGCAGGGTGAGGCCGCCCAGGCCACGCTGGCTTTCCGTCGTGTTGAAGCCGTTGATGTAGTACGCGTTCTCGCTCGCCGCGGAGCCGCCGAAGGTAACCAGCGATTGTCCCGTCGGGCCGGTGTAGCCGCCGCTGTTGCGAGTGACGCCGGGCGCGAGCAGGGCGATCGCCTCCGCCGAGCGCGCCAACGGCAGGCGGGCGAGTTCCTGTGCGGTGATGACGGTGCGCGAGTCCACGCTGGTGACGTCGATCTGCGGCGTGGTGCTGGCCGATACGCTCACCGCACCCAGTTCCCTGGCGGCCGCGGCCTCGAAGGACACTTCGGTGCCCGCGCCGACGCGCAGGCTGATGTCGTTGCGCGTATCGACCACGTTGCCGTCGCGCAGCAGCGATACGGTGTAGGTGCCCAACGGGAGTTCGGAGGCGACGTAACGGCCGCGATCATCCACCGCGACCGTGCGCGTGATGCCCGTCGCGCTCTTGATCTGCACCGTCTCGCCGTTGGCGGCGGGAACCTGGCCGAAGATGCTGCCCGTGGTGGACTGCGCGAAGGCAGGGGCGGTGCCCAGCGTCAACAGGGCGGCGAGCGCCACGGTGAGGGCCCGTGGAGATAACGCAATCTGCTTGTTCAAATCCTGGTTCTCTGGTCGCAACGGAGAAATGGCTGTCGCTGGTGTGCGTCCATGCGCATGCGGGAATCGGCGACGCCCGCGCCAGTGACAGCGTTTGGAGAAACGAACCCCTTTGCCGGCATGGGGATGCCGGCGCCGCGATGGTGGCCGCGCTCTGCGCGCCGGCCTCGTGGGTTGCGCCTATGAAAACCCGGGATTGGATCGATGGAAAGGGTTACGCAGATGAGGGTTTCTCATCTGGATAGAACCGGTGGTTATAAGCCGCGCCCCGCTTGGGTTGCGGACTGGCGGCGGGCACAAAAAAAGCCCGGCCCGGCGAGCCGCGAGGGGGCTGCGCGGGGCCGGGCATGGGAACCACGCATCAGGCGGCGACGGTTTCCTTCTTCACCTCGTCCACCGGCAGGCGGATGAGATAGTCGAAGGCGCTCAGCGAGGCCTTGGAACCTTCGCCCATGGCGATCACGATCTGCTTGTACGGCACGGTGGTGACGTCGCCGGCGGCGAACACGCCAGGCACCGAGGTCTCGCCGCGCACGTCGACTTCGATCTCGCCTCGTGGCGACAGCTGCACCGCGCCCTTCAGCCATTCGGTGTTGGGCAGCAGGCCGATCTGCACGAAAACACCTTCCAGCGCCACCTGGCGACTTTCGCCGCGGGTGCGATCGGTGTAGGTGAGGCCGGTGACCTTCTGGCCGTCGCCCTGCACCTCGGTGGTCTGCGCGCTGACGATCACGTCCACGTTCGGCAGGCTGCGCAGCTTGCGCTGCAGTACCTCGTCGGCACGCAGCTTGCCGTCGAATTCGAGCAGGGTGACATGGCCCACGATACCCGCCAGGTCGATGGCCGCCTCGACACCGGAGTTGCCGCCGCCGATCACCGCCACGCGCTTGCCCTTGAACAGCGGGCCATCGCAATGCGGGCAATAGGTCACGCCCTTGTTGCGATACTCCTGTTCGCCCGGCACGTTCATGTTGCGCCAGCGGGCGCCGGTGGACAGGATCACCGACTTCGACTTCAGCGACGCGCCGTTGGCGAGCACGATCTCGTGCAGGCCGCCTTCGGTCGATGCCGGAATCAGCTTCTCGGCGCGCTGCAGGTTCATCACGTCCACGTCGTACTCATGCACGTGCTGTTCCAGCGATGCGGCCAGCTTCGGGCCCTCGGTGTACGGCACCGAGATGAAGTTCTCGATCGCCATGGTGTCCAGCACCTGGCCACCGAAGCGTTCGGCGGCCACGCCGGTGCGGATGCCCTTGCGGGCGGCATAAATCGCCGCCGCCGCGCCCGCCGGGCCGCCGCCGATCACCAGCACGTCAAACGGTGCCTTGTTCCTGAGCTTTTCGGCGGCCCGCTCGCCGGCATTGGCGTCGAGGCGGCCGGCGATCTGCTCGATCGACATGCGGCCGGTGTCGAACAGTTCGCCGTTGAGGAACACGGTGGGCACGGACATCACCTGGCGCTCGTCCACTTCGCCCTGGAACAACGCGCCGTCGATCGCCACGTGCTTGATGTTGGGGTTGAGCACGCTCATCAGGTTCAGCGCCTGCACGGTATCCGGGCAGCTGTGGCACGAGAGCGACATGAAGGTCTCGAAGCGGAAATCGCCTTCGAGGTTGCGCACCTGCTCGATCACTTCCTGCGTGGCCTTGGACGGATGGCCGCCGACCTGCAGCAGGGCGAGCACGAGCGAGGTGAATTCGTGGCCCATCGGGATGCCGGCGAAACGCACGCTCACATCCGTGCCGACGCGGTTGATCGCGAAGGACGGCTTGCGCGCGTCGTTGCCGTCGAAGCGGGCCGATACCTGGCTGGACAGCGAGGCGATGTCGTCGAGCAGGCCTTTCAGCTCCTGCGACTTCTCGCCGTTGTCGAGGGAGGCCACGAGCTCGATCGGGTGGACGACCTTTTCGAGGTAAGCCTGCAACTGGGTCTTCAGATCGGCATCCAACATGGGAACTCCATCGGTTTCTTCGGGGTGAGCGCGTCGGGCGCCCGGTCTGGCCGGACGATGCGCGCACCTTGAATTTCGGAAAGCGGACCCGGCGGAATGCCGGGTCCGAGGCGGCCCGATGCAGCGGGCCACGTGCAGAACGGCGGTGTCTTAGATCTTGCCGACCAGGTCGAGCGACGGCTTGAGCGTCTTCTCGCCTTCCTTCCACTTGGCCGGGCACACTTCACCCGGGTGGGAGGCGACGTACTGCGCGGCCTTCACCTTGCGCAGCAGCTCGGACGCGTCGCGGCCGATACCGTTGTCGTGGATCTCGCACAGCTTGATCTGGCCTTCCGGATTGATCAGGAACGTGCCGCGCAGCGCCAGGCCTTCTTCTTCGATCATCACGTCGAAGTTGCGGGTGATCGCGCCGGTCGGATCGCCGATCATGGTGTACTTCACCTTCTTGATCGCGTCCGAGGTGTCGTGCCACGCCTTGTGCGCGAAATGCGTGTCGGTCGACACCGAGTAGACCTCGACGCCCAGCTTCTGGAACTGGTCGTAGTAGTCGGCCAGGTCTTCGAGCTCCGTCGGGCAGACGAAGGTGAAGTCGGCGGGGTAGAACACCACCACGGACCACTTGCCCTTAAGGCTGGCATCGGTCACTTCGACAAACTGGCCATTCTTGTAAGCCTGGGCCTTGAACGGTTTGATTTCGGTGTTGATCAACGACATCGTTGTTTTTCCGTTGGTTGTGGTTGGTAGAAGCCTAAGAATAGAGATTTTCGATCAATTGATCCAATTGATTGTTGGGATCATCGTCATTGACCGTGGCTATCAATGGGTTCGGCGCCGGCTGGCGGCGGGCCGCAACCGATGAAAGTGCCACACCCAGCGAAGTCGCGGCGTGAATGCGGCCGCACAAGGGCGCCGCGACGTTTCGTCGACGCGCGGGCGCAAGGCCGCGCCCATGGCGTTGACAGGCCCTAGTCGCTGCCAGGTGGACGGGTGAACACGTCTTCGCCGAATGCGTGGACCAGTGGCTGGGCGGCGTAGCCGAGATAGTCCAGGCCAAACCACGTCTCCATGCTGCGCAAGGTGGCGTAGTGGTTGTACGGCGTATGGGACACGGTGCCGGGCTTGACGAAAGGCGAGAGCACCACGGCGCCGATGCGTCCGCCGCCGGGCCCGTACTGGCCGGGAGGCGGTCCGCCACCCAGGGGTTCTTCGCCGCAGCATGCCGATGCGTCGGTGCCTTCATCGAACGTGATGATCAACACGCCATCCTTCCGGAACGCCGGCGATGCCATGATGCGCGGCACCCAGTCGCGCAGAAAGGCGTCCGCCGATATCGGCCCGCCTGTCTCGCCATTCAGGCATGGGGCATCGTGCCCGTCATGGCAGAGGTCCGGCGTGATGAATGCGAGGTTGGGCGTGGTGCCTGGTTGCTGCAGGTCGCTGCGCAGGGCGTCGAGCGGCACGATGTGTTGGCTGCAATATGCCTTGTCGTCGATGATCGAATGGAAGTAGACAAACGGATTGTGCTTGTCCGCATACCGGTCGGTGAGCGTTTCGCGATAGGTCTGGTCGACCGCGCCGATGGCGGCATGACCGCAGCGTGGAGCCTCGCGCCTGGGATTGTTGCCCATGCCTTCCATATAGCCCTTCCAGCTGAGGCCCGCATCGCGCATCTGGTCCGTCACCGTCTTGACTGAAGAAGGGTAGACGCAGCCTTGGCCCGCGAGTTGGCCGTTGGCGTCGAGCTGCCTGGCCGTCGGATGGAAGTTGACGAAGTTCTGGCAATCCTTCTGGGTGGCCGGGTTGGGGGCCTGCCCGCTGATCAAGGCGATGTAATTGCCGAGGCTGTTGTGGCCGATGCCGTAGTACTGCGTGAGCAGCGCGCCCTGCGCAGTGAGTTCATGGCTCAGGTACGGCGAACTCGTCTGTGCCCCGAACGTGATGTCGAAGGGCTCGTTCTCCAGCATGATCAGGAAGACATGGTGGATCGCCGTGGCGGAAGGGCTGGATCGGTCGTCGGCATGAAGCGGAGAGCAAACGGATGCGACCGCGAAGACCATGGTGGCGACGTATTGTTGCAACTGTGTCATCGGATGAAGCCACTTCATCGATTCGCTCCGCAGTGATGGGTGTGCCGGTGGCGAGCAATGAACAGGAAGCCATGCATCGTGCGCGGCAGTGGGGCGCTGCATGGGCTTCGATGGCCATCGAAGCCCCGCGTGGCGCACGAGGCTACCGCAGCGTATGCGCCTTTGCTGGCGAAATGCTTAGCGAGACGAAGCGAGCGCCACCTGCAACAGGCTAAAACACGCGGGAAATCGCAGGGTGACTGTTTTCATAGCGAACGGGCGCTTCGCAGTCATCGTTCATGTTCCGCTCCATGTCCAGGGCATGTCGACGCGTATTTAGCGGGGTATACAACGCATGCTCTTGCGATGGACCCGCCACATTTGCGGGCGTCTCACCGGTGCCGCGCATAGAGGTTTCGTGAAGGCCTGTGAATGCGCATTCAGCCGCCCAAATCATTTCGTATCGGTTCACTGTGAAGTAATAACAGCGTGCCATGATTGCTGAGTACTGAGTGTCTTGCAGTCGTGACTGCAAGTGCGTCGACAGCAAGAGCCACGGTTGACGGGCGATCCGCGAAGTGAAGGAGAGCGCGTTGTCGAACCATGGTTATCGCGCTTCGTAGGCGTGCATTCATCACGGCCGTGTTACTTGGTTTTTGGCAGCTGAAACCGGGAGCCACCTCGAGGTGGTTTCCGGATCGGACAGGGGGCTGATGAAACGGCTGGCGTCGTTGGGCGCCAGTGGGCCTGATCCGGGAGTATGCCAATACGTGTTTAAGCGGATATTGATTGTCTGCATGGGCAATATCTGTCGCAGTCCGGCTGCCGAGTACCTGTTTCGGCAGCGCGTGAACGGACGTGGCATCCAATTGCAGAGCGCCGGGTTGAGCGCAGTCGTCGGCGATCCCATGGACGCGACGGTCATGCGCCTGCTCAGCGAAAGCGGCATAGACGGTTCGCCGCATCGTGCCCATCAGCTCACCCCGCCCATGCTGCTCCAGGCCGACCTCGTGCTCGGCATGGAGAAGAGCCACGTCGACGCCATGGTCGAGCTCGCACCCGCGGCGCGAGGCAAGGTCTTCCTGATCGACAAATGGGTGGACGGGCGGGACATACCCGACCCGTACCGACAGCATCACACGGTATTCGTGCGTGCCTACGAAATGATCCGGCGCGCCGTCGATAGTTGGGTGGGCTACCTATGAACGTTAGCCTGCCTCATGCCATGGGAAGACCATCGCCATGACCATCATCCAATATCCCTCCATGCAGCCAGACGGCGAAATCGACCTCAGTGAAGTCGTCGGTACGCTCAAGGACCACAAGTGGAAGATCCTCGGCATCACCTGCATCTTCATCGTGCTGGCCGTGGCCTATTCGATGGTGGCCACGCCGATCTACCAGGCCACGGCGATGGTGCAGGTCGAGCAGCAGGTGCAGAACCTGCCCCAATTGAGCGCGCTCAGCCAGACACTGGCGGGCGCGAGCCCCGAGGCCACCACGGAAACCAACCTGATCACCTCGCGCATGGTGATCGGCCAGGCGGTGGACAAGCTCAACCTCACGGTGGAAACCTCGCCGCGGCGCTTCCCGGTGATCGGTTCGTTCTACGCCCATCGCTTCGCGAAAAATAATCCAGGCAAGGTCGCGTCGCCTCTCCTTGGCATGAGCGACTACGACTGGGGCGGTTCCAAGCTCGACATCTTCCGGCTGGAAGTGCCCGATGAACTGCTCGACAAGCCGCTGCGTTTCATCGCGGGCGAGGGTGGCCTCTACGTGCTGCAGGACGATGACGGAAACATCCTCGTCATCGGTCGCGTCGGCCAGGAGGCCAAGGCGCATGGCGTGACGATCGACGTGAAAACGCTCGCCGCCAACCCGGGTACGCGTTTCCGCGTGTTCAAGCGCCGCGAGCTCACCGTGATCAACGCGCTGCAGCGGCAGATCAACGTGACGGAGCAGGGCAAGGAGTCGGGCATCCTCGGCTTGACCTACAACAACGCCAGCCCGGTCATGGCAACCAGGATCCTCGAGCAGGTGGCCGAGCTCTACGTGCGCCAGAACGTGGAGCGCAACTCCGCCGAGGCCGCCAACAGCCTGAAGTTCGTGCGCGACCAGATCCCCAACGTGCGGCATGAGCTGGAGCGCGCCACCGCCGCGCTGAACGAGTTCCAGAACAAGGCGCAGTCGGTCGACATCAACATGCAGACCCAGACGCTGCTGAACCAGTCGGTGTCCATCGACACGAACCTGGAGCAGCTTCGCTTGCAGCTGGCTGACGTGCAGCGTCAGTTCACGCCGGCGCATCCGCAGTATCAGTCCTTGATGAAACAGATCGGCCAGCTGCAGGCGCAGAAGAATGCGATCGAGAAGAAGGTGGGTGGCCTGCCGGATACCCAGCAGCAGTTGCTGAAGCTGACCCGCGACGTCCAGGTGAGCAACGAAACCTACACCAGCCTGCTCAACCAGGCCCAGCAATTGGATATCGCGCGAGCCGGCACCATCGGCAATGTGCGCATCATCGACCGCGCGGCCGTGGACGTGACGCTGCCGGTGTGGCCGCGCACGATCCTCATCCTGATGGGCAGCGCCCTGTTCGGTGGCTTCGTGGCGCTGCTGTACGTCTTCATTCGCCAGATGCTCAATCGCGGCATCGAGGATCCGGCCGTCATCGAGAAGCTTGGCCTGCCGGTCTACGCCACGATTCCGGTCAGCCCGCGCGAGCGTGCATTGCAGAGCAAGCGTGCGCGGCCGGACGGCCGGGAGCATGTGCTGGTCGAGGACTCTCCCAAGGACCTCGCCGCCGAGGCGCTGCGCAGCCTGCGCACGAGCCTGCACTTTGCCCGCCTCGAAGCAAAGAACAACGTGCTGATGATTTCCGGCGCGAGCCCGAATGCGGGCAAGACCTTCGTGTCGGCCAATCTCGCCGCCGTGGTGGCCCAGACGGGCCAACGCGTGCTGCTGATCGATGGCGACATGCGCATCGGCGTGGTGCACAAGATCCTCGGCGGAAGGGCGGAGATCGGCTTGTCCGAGCTGATCTCCGGCCAGGTGGACATGGCGGGCGCCATACGCCAGGCCGAGTCGCCCAGCGCGCTGCACTACATCACGCGAGGAAAGATCCCGCCGAACCCGTCGGAGCTGCTGATGAATGCGCGGTTCTCGGCGCTGCTCGACCACCTGAAGCCGAAGTACGACCTGATCATCATCGATACCCCGCCCATCCTGGCGGCGACCGATGCGGCGGTCATCGGCCATCACTCCGGTACCGGCCTGCTGGTGGCGCGCTTCGGCCTCAGCCAGACGCGCGAGCTTGCCCTGGCCAAGCAGCGCTTCGAGCAGAACGGCGTATCGATCAAGGGTGCCATCTTCAACGCTGTCGAGAAGCGCAGTCGCGGTTACTACGCCTATGCCTATTACTCGGTCGAAAAGGCGGTGTCGTGAGCATCGCCCTCGCGGCGGTGGCCGGCACGGAGCGCGATGGCCCGCGAGCGGCGCGGGCAGGGCCGTCGTAGCGGGCGCGGCGAGGTGGCCCGCCTCGCCGCGAGGGGTCAGGGGTCCCATGGGTTCTGCAGGAGTTTCCACGAAGGATCGACGCTTTGCGCGATCCGTCCATACCACTCAGCCTGGAAAGATGTAGGAAGGGAATTTGGCCGATGCCCCATACCAAGAATTTCGCGCTGATCGGTGCCGCGGGCTATATCGCCCCGCGCCACATGCAGGCGATCAAGAGCACTGGCAACAAGCTGCTGGCTGCCTTCGATCCGAACGACTCCGTCGGCATTATCGACTCCCATTTCCCGGAGGCCGACTTCTTCACCGAGTTCGAGCGCTTCGATCGCCACGTCGACATGCGGCGCCGGGCGAAGAATGGCGCGCAGATCGACTACGTCTCCATCTGCTCGCCCAACTACCTGCATGACTCGCACATCCGCTTTGCCCTGCGCTCGGGCGCCAACGCCATCTGCGAGAAGCCCCTGGTGCTCAATCCGTGGAACATCGACGGCCTGCTGGAAATCGAGCGCGAGACGGGCAGGAAGACCAATACGATCCTGCAGCTGCGCCTGCACCCGTCCATCATCGCGCTGCGCGAGCGGGTGCGCAGCGAAAAGCGTGACACCAAGTACGAGGTCGACCTGGCCTACGTGACGTCCCGCGGGCACTGGTACCTGCAGAGCTGGAAGGGCGACACCAAGAAGTCCGGCGGCATCGCCACCAATATCGGCGTGCACTTCTTCGACATGCTGCACTACCTGTTCGGCGACCTGCAGTCCAACGTGGTCCACCTTTCCACTGACACCAAGTCCGCGGGCTACCTCGAATACGAAAAAGCGCGCGTGCGCTGGTTCCTGTCGGTGGACCTCGAGGACGTTCCCGGGAACGCGCGCGAAAGCGGCCAGCGGACCTATCGGTCGATCACCGTGAACGGCGATGAGATCGAATTCTCCGGCGGGTTTACCGACCTGCACGACCGCAGCTACGTGGAGATCCTCGCCGGGCGCGGGTTCGGCCTGGAGGAGAACCGCACCGCCATCGAGACAGTCTCGGCCATTCGCGCGGGCAAGACGGCTTCCGCAGGGGAAGACGGCCACCCGTTTCTCAGGAAAAAGTGAGCATCGCATGGACCACTACCAGCATCCTTCCGCCATAGTCGACGAGGGCGCCGTGATCGGCGAAGGCTCGCGCGTCTGGCATTTCGTCCATGTTTGCGGCGGCGCGCGCATCGGCAAGGGCGTTTCGCTCGGCCAGAACGTGTTCGTCGGCAACAAGGTGGTGATCGGCGACCGCTGCAAGGTGCAGAACAACGTGTCGGTATACGACAACGTGACGCTCGAGGAGGGCGTGTTCTGTGGCCCCAGCATGGTGTTCACCAATGTCTACAACCCGCGCGCCCTGGTGGAGCGCAAGGACGAGTACCGCGACACGCTGGTCCGCCGCGGCGCGACGCTGGGTGCGAACTGCACCATCGTCTGTGGCGTGACCATCGGCGCGTTCGCCTTTATCGGCGCCGGTGCGGTCATCACCGAAGACGTGCCGGCCTACGCGTTGATGGTCGGCGTGCCGGCCAGGCAGATCGGCTGGATGAGTGAATTCGGCGAACGCCTCGATCTCCCGCTGGAAGGCGAGGGCGAGGCCGTCTGCGCGCGTACCGGCGCGCGCTACGTCCTCGAGGGAAACACGCTACGTCAGTTGGAGCCCGTGACATGATTGATTTCATCGACCTCAAGTCCCAGCAGGTCCGCATCAAGGCAAGCATCGATGCGGGTATCGCACGAGTGCTGGAACATGGCCAGTACATCCTCGGGCCCGAAGTCGCCGAACTGGAAACCCGCCTTGCCGCCTATACCGGTGCCAGCCACTGTATTTCGGTGGCCAACGGTACGGACGCGCTGCAGATCGCGTTGATGGCCCTGGGCGTGGGCATGGGCGACGAGGTGATCTCGCCAGGCTTCAGCCACATTTCAACGGCCGAGGCCATCGCGGTGCTGGGCGCCAGGCCGGTCTACGTCGACATCGATCCGTTGACCTACAACCTGGATCCGGCCCAGCTCGAGGCTGCGATCACTTCGCGTACCAAGGCGATCATCGTGGTGTCGCTGTATGGGCAGTGCGCGGATTTCGACGCCATCAACGCCATTGCCGCGAAGCGTGGCATTCCGGTGGTCGAGGACGCGGCGCAGAGCTTTGGCGCGACCTACAAGGGGCGCAAGAGCTGCAACCTGAGCACCATCGCCTGCACCAGCTTCTTCCCCAGCAAGCCCCTGGGCTGCTACGGCGATGGTGGCGCGATCTTCACCAGCAATGAGGCCCTTGCCAAGCTGCTGCGGTTGATCGCCCGGCACGGACAGGACCGCCGCTATCACCACATCTGCGTCGGCGTGAACAGCCGGTTGGACACGCTGCAGGCCGCCATCCTGCTGGCGAAGCTCGAGGTGTTCGACGAAGAGATGCAGCTGCGGCAGCAGGTGGCGCGGACCTACGACCGGCTGCTGCGCGACAACGACCAGCTCGGCCTGCCGGTCATCGAGAAGCACAACGTAAGCGCCTGGGCGCAGTACACCGTGCGCGTCGGCGATCGCGAGGCCTTGCGTGCGCGCCTGCACGAGGCGGGCGTGCCCACGGCGGTCCACTATCCGCTGCCGCTGTATCGCCAGCCTGCGTTGCTGGATGAGCGCGCGCGCTTTCCGGTATGCGATCTCGCCGCGGACCAGGTCATGAGCCTTCCCATGTCGCCTTATCTCGACGAAGGAAGGCAGGAGCAAGTAGCCGCGGCGCTGGCGGCCAGGGCATTTGCCTGACATGCCGGGAGGATCGGTATGAAGAAGATCATCTTTGGAAAATGCTACGCGTTTTCCGGCGATCCGATGTACCAGGCATGGCTGGCCGAAAGCCTCGCGCTCTATGCGGACGCGGGTGATTTGCCGGCGCAGGTCGAGATACATATCGTCTCGGAGATATCCGGCCGGGCCCTGGTGGCCATGAACCCCCGGCTGCATCGCACCTTCGATCACGGCATGCTGACGTCCTTCCCCGCGGCCGACGTCTACTGGGGGTGGTCCGGGAGCGGCTCGCTGGAGGTGGAGGTGACGCTGCGCTCGCGCCGGGGCGTCAAGCGCAACGTGCAGAAGCTGCTCTCGGTGGAATACGCCAGCGACCTGGAGTCGTTCGAGCAGATCCTCCACGAGTTCGTGCTGGTGCCTTCGACCTACTTCTTCAGTGACATGGTGCCGATCCATGCCGCATGCCTCACGGTGAACGGCGAAGCCTGCCTCCTGGCCGGCACGGGTGGCGTGGGGAAGTCGGCTGCCATGCTCGCGCTGAGGCAACACGAGGGCGTGGGATTTGTCAGTGACGACATCTCGCTGATGTCCTACGGATCGTCGCTGGTGTACGCCAACATGGCGTGGCCGAAGATCTACGGCTACAACTGCACCGATCCGGCGCTCAAGGTCGAGCTGCTGGCGGGTCGCGGCTGGGTCGACCGCACCCACTTCAACGTCAAGGCGTGGATCAACGTCGCGAGCACGCGGCGCAAGCTTCGCCCCGACAGGGTGTATCGCAAGGTGGAGTCCGCGCCGGTTCCGCTCTCGCGCCTCTACTACCTGGTGAGGGAGGACGTGGCCGATTTCCACGTCGTGAGCCTTGATGCCTCGGTTGCCGCCGAGATGACGATCGCCGTCATCAGCGCGGAGTACAGCATCTTCCACGACCAGCTCTATTGGGAGCAGTACAACGCGCTGGCCACTTCACGCACGGCCATGCTGACCATGGACCAGGTGGTCGCCAACTGGCGCCGGCTGCTTTCCGAATGCCTGGCCACGGTGGCGTGCTTCAAGACCAGCGTCCCTCTGAACATGGACCATGCCGCGTATCGAACCTGCATGATCGACACGCTCATGGCCGGCACGGTGGAGCACGCATGAGGATAGCCATACTTACCAACGCCTTTCCCTACTACCCCGGCGAGCAGTTCCTCGAGGACGAGATCGGCTACTGGGCGCGTGACGTGGATGCCCAGGCCACGGTGCTTCCGGCGGTCGCCGAAGGGTCGCCCAGGCCGCTGCCCCCGGGCGTGTCGATGGACCTCTGCATGGTGCAGCCAGGTGCGCTGCGCCGCCTGCCGTATATCGTTCGCGCCGCGTTCTCAAAGCTGTTCCGCGAGGAGCTTTCCTACCTCGGGCAGTCCGGAAAGTCGTGCCGTCGTACCGTGGTTCGCGCGTTGCTGCATGTCTCCAAGGTCATGCAGCAGAGGGACGCGCTGGTGCGCTATGCGCGCCGCAACGGCGTCATCGACGTGGCCTACAGCTACTGGAACGACACACAGGCATACGCGGCGATCCTCGCTCGAAAGAAGGGAGCCATCCGCCGGGTGGTGACGCGTGCGCACGGCATCGATCTGTACCAGGAACGCCGCATGCACGAGTACATGCCGCTCAAGCGCCAGTTCATCGGCTCGTTCGACCGGATTTTTGCGCTCTCGACCGAGGCACAGGGCTACCTGAAGAAGACCTACGCCGCCCCGCTCGAGAAGATCACCATCATTCCGCTCGGCGTTCCCCTGGTTCCCGGTCTTTCCAGGCCGAGTCCGGATGGCAGCCTGCACATCGTTTCCGTGTCGTTCTGCCTTCCCGTGAAGCGCATGGACCGGATCATCGAAGGCCTGAGGCTGTTCGCCGGCAAGCATCCCGAGTTCAAGGTGCGGTGGACGCATATCGGCGCCGGACCGCTGCTCGATGAGATGCGGGAGATGGCCAGGGCCCGGCTTGGCGACCTTGCCAACATGGAATTCACGCTGGTCGGGGAACTGCCCAACGATGCGGTGAAGAAGTACTACCTGAACATGCCGGTCGATATCTTCATGAACACGAGCGAATCGGAGGCCATACCAGTTTCCATCATGGAGGCGATGAGTGCGGGCGTCATTGCCATCGCGCCAAACGTGGGTGGCGTCTCCAACCTGGTGTCGGCCAAGTGCGGCGTGCTTTTGAGCAAGAGCCCCACGTACAAGGAGATCGCGGATGCGATCACCGTGCTTGCGTTCGACGGTTCGCGAAATGAGCTTCGCGTGAATGCGCGAAAAGCCGTCGAAGAACGTTTCGATGCGGCAAAGAATTATCCGTCGTTCATCCACGATGTGTTGTCTATCGGTGCTTCCTGAGATGTATCGCAGGGAATGCTTGGTCAAGCTCGTGTAAGAAGGTGCGAGCATCATGTGCGCGATAGATCAGGCACGAACATCCGCTGAAACTGGAAGGCCGTCTAGTGAATTTGAGAACCATAGCGGCATTTGCTTTTGGCCCGATCGCCACCGCGGGATTGGGGTTGGTGACGGTTCCGGCGATCACGTGGATCTTCGCGCCGGCTGACGTTGGACGTCTAAACGTTGTTCAGATCGCAGTGTCGTTCGGGGTACTACTATTCAACCTAGGCCTGGATCGGGCTTATGTGCGCGAATATCACGAGTGGCCCGATCGCGGCGCGTTGCTGAAGGCCTGCTTCGCTCCTGGCTTCCTGCTGCTGCTGTTGGCCATGGTGTTGACCATTCCGTTCAGCGATCGCATTTCCGTGCTGTTGTTTGGCCTGGATGAGGTCGCCTACTACTGGATGCTGGTTGCCTGTGTCGTAGTGAGCTTCATATCGAGATTCCTTTCACTGATCTTGCGAATGCAGGACCGCGGAATGGCCTTTTCCATGAGCCAGATTCTTCCGAAGATCGCGTTTCTCCTGGTCGTCGGACTCATGGCGCTGCCGCAGTTTTCGCGCTCGTTCTGGCAGCTGGAGCTCGCCTACCTCGTTTCGCTCCTGTCCGTGTTGTTCGCCTTCAGCTGGAATACGCGCCGCGACTGGCGCCCGGCGGTGGGTGCCTCGCTATCCAGCGACCAGGTGCGCGGCCTGCTCAGCTACGGCGTGCCGCTGATCTTCGCCGGCGTCGCGTACTGGGGCCTGGATGCCACGAGCACGCTGGCGTTGCGTTCGCTCTCGACGCTGACCGAGCTGGCCTTCTATTCGGTGTCCATGAGTTTTGCGGGGGTTGGCATCGTCTTCCAGACGATTTTCACCGTGCTGTGGGCACCCATGGTCTACAAGTGGGTCGCTCATGGTGCAGACATGAAGCGTGTGGATCATGTGGCGCATCAGGCGCTGGCCGTGGTCTGCGCCATCTGGGTCCTGAGCGGAACGTTCTCATGGTTGATCGATTTCGTCCTGCCCGAGAATTACCGGCAGGTGAAATACCTCATGCTGTGCAGCATCGGCCAGCCGCTGCTCTACACGCTGTCCGAGGTGACCTGCGTGGGCATCGGCATCACCCGTCGCTCGATGTTGTCGCTGTGGTCGACGCTGGTGGCCCTGGTGGTCAACGTCATCGGCAGCGTGTGGCTGGTTCCCAAGCACGGTGCGGCAGGCGCCGTGGTCGCCAACGCCGTGGCGTTCCTGGTGTTCTTCATCGCGAGGACGGAGGCGTCGGCCTATGTATGGCGTCCCATTCCGCGCACCAAGCTCTACGTATCGGTGATCGTGGCCGTTGCCTTGTCCATCGTGACGCTGGCCTTCGATGAGGAGACGCCGGCGACGGTCAGCCTGGTCTGGCTGGCGATGGTGCCGGTGGTGTTCCTGAGTTTCCGTTCGGAGTGGTCCGACATGTACCGGGCACTGCGATCCGCCATTCGACCCAAAGACTGGACAGAGGAGACGACCCGCGAAACGTGATGTTCTTCCTTGGTCATCGCAAAGGTCCATCGTCACCCTCGCGTGGGGCGGGATGGTCGGGCCGCGGGGAGCGATGCCGGGTGAACCCATCGAGCTTTAGCCAATCAGGGGGCAACGCTGCAGGCCAAATGAGGGTCAGGCGATGCCAAAGATCAATTTGTTCGTATTTGCGGCGCATCATTTGTCCAGCAATGTTGCCGCCGAGCGCTTCAAGGGTCTGCTGAAGTACCTGGACCCGGACAAGTACAGGATTTTCGTCTTTGCGCGCCAGGTTTCGCTGGATGCGCCGGTGAACGTGCCATCCGGCCACGCCGGCATGCAGATCATCGCGTTGCCGGGGCAATGCGTAGGCAGCGAATCATCCGTGCCGTCGTCGCTGCTGGCCATGGCGAGCGCCTTCGTGCGATCGCTTCCCTTCGTGGTTCCGCGCGGAAGGGCCGCGCGCACCTGGCTGATGCAGGCCCTGGCGGAAGCCGATCGCCTGTGTGGCGAGCGGGTGGCCGCGGGTGAATCCTGCGTGGCCATCGGCACCTATTCGCCGATCGACTCTCTGATCGCGGCGGCCAGCCTGGCCAAGCGCTACGGCATCGGCTGCATGCAGGATTTCCGCGACGGCCTGGTGTTCGAGGCGCTGGGCAAGCCTGGCTGGTTGCGCAACCAGGTGCGTACGCAGATCGAGAAGCGTGTGGTGGACGTCAGCGGCTTGGTCACCTCGGTGAGTGGGCCGCTGGTCGAGGACTTCCGGCAGCGGTATCCGCACAAGAACGTCAAGGTCCTGCCCAACGGCTACGACCCCGCCGACTTCGAGCGGCTTGCCGGTGACGCCGATGGCGTCGGGCGCGCCACCGCGATCATGGCCGAGCACGTGCCGCCGGGCGCGACCTTGATCGGGCATTTCGGCAGGATCGGGGCGAGCGACAGCTCGGCGTCGGTGACGCTGGAGCACTTCATCGACACATTGAATCAGTGCACCGACATCACCGCGGGCAAGCAGGTGATGTTCGTCGGCGAGCTGACGCCCGCCGAGCGCGCATCGATCGGCCGCGCAAGATTTCCCGTCTGCGTCGTGCCACCGGTGGAGCGGACCGTGGCGCTTCAACTGATGAAACGCTGCAGCAAACTGTTGCTGCTTACCGGTTCGCGGGTCAGCTGCGCCACCGGCAAGCTGTTCGACTACCTCGCGACGGGGGTGGACGTCGTCTGCGTCACCCAGGTGCGCAACGCGGCCACCGTCATCCTTGGTGAAACCGGCGCCGGCCGGACCTTGCTGATCGGAGACGGGTCCACGAATGCGGCCATGCTGCGCGAGGCGCTGTTTGGCCCGGCCAATGGATCGCGGCATGACATCAGCGCTTATAGCAGGGTCGCCCAGGCGAGCCTGCTCGACCACTGGATATCCCACATGGTGACGGCATGAATTCCGTGAATGATCCAGCACCGATGGTTCCTCCGGTGCCAACGCGACTCCCCGAGACGGATGCCCCCAGGCTGACGGTGCGGCACCTGTTCATCGGTGTTGCCTTCCTGCTGCTGCTCTTCACGGTGGTCGTGCCGAACTCGCTGCCGATTCCCACGGCGGTGACGATAGGGCTTGCCGCCTTGCTCGCGCTGCCGGGCATGCGTTTCGGCCTGGGCTTCAAGAACCTGCTTGCGCTGTATGCGTGTTCGGCGATGGTGACGGTGATCTATCTCGTCGTGGGCGGCATGCACGGCGCACCGTTCATCGGCCTGGTGCAGGTGGCGGCGGTCTACATCGTCACGCCATTTCTCTGGATCCTCGTCGCGGATGGATTGCGCCGCGCGATCGGCATCGAGCGCCTGGTCGAGTGGTTCACCGTGCTGAGCCTGCTGTGCGTACTCAGCGTGGCCCTGTTCTTCTATCTATACCTGACGCGCGGCGCCGCCGCCGTAGCGTTCTTTTTCCAGGGCGCCAACCTCAATCTCAACGAGGGCTTCGCCGGCGCCACCATGCACGTCTACGGCTCGATGATCTTCCTGTGCGGTGGCTTCTTCAGTTCGCCTGAACTGATCAAGCGGCGCACGCTGCGCTTCGCCCTGCTGGCCATGCTGTTGATCGCGGCCGTTACCTCGGGCCGCTCGG
>NZ_BCPR01000010.1 GCF_016586165.1 Dyella sp. EPa41
AGAGGGGGAAAAACGGCGGTGCGGCGCGAATAGATCCCCTCACGGCTCAACAAAGTTGCCTTGAGTCCTCTCCGCTACGGCGCGTGGCGGTGTAGCGGCGCCGTTCGAGGTAGTAACGAGCCCATCCCGGCCGGCCTCGGTCGGCTGACGCCTCTATCTCTCGTACTGCTATGAGCCTTGGCTCTGAAGGCCATTTTCTTTGGGTTACTTTTCTTTTGGGCCAGCAAAAGAAAGTGACTCGGCGGCCGGCAGGACGTCGAAACGCCCGCTGCGTAAGCGGCACTCTCGCGGTAGCGGAGCTACCGAAGGCATACCCCGCTCTTACAAGAACGAAAACATGCGAACAGGCGCAAAAGGCTGTCGCGCACAGGGTGCGCTCCTACAAGGAGAGTGCGGGACGCAACCGCGCCATTACTCCCCTCGCAACCACCTCGCCGCATCCACCGCAAAATACGTAAGGATCGCATCCGCCCCCGCCCGCTTGAACGCAGTGAGCGACTCCAGCACCACCGCCTTCTCATCGAGCCAACCGTTCTGCGCGGCGGCCTTCAGCATCGCGTACTCGCCACTCACCTGATAGACGAACGTGGGCATGCCGAAGGCATCCTTCACGCGGCGCAGCACGTCGAGGTACGGCATGCCGGGCTTCACCATCACCGCATCGGCACCCTCGTGGATGTCCAGCTCGATCTCGCGCAACGCCTCATCGCTGTTGCCGACATCCATCTGGTAGGTGTGCTTGTTGCCCTTGCCGAGGTTCGCCGACGAGCCCACCGCGTCGCGGAACGGGCCATAGAACGCCGAGGCGTATTTGGCGGAATAGGCGAGGATGCGCGTGTGGATGTGGCCGGCGTCTTCCAGCGCTTCGCGGATGGCGCCGATGCGACCGTCCATCATGTCCGACGGCGCCACGAAATCCATGCCGGCCTCGGCTTGCGCCAGCGACATCTTGATCAGCGCCTCGATGGTCGGCTCGTTCATCACGTAGCCGTGTTCGTCGATCAGGCCGTCCTGGCCATGCGTGGTGTAAGGGTCCAGCGCCACGTCGCCGATCAGGCCGAGTTCCGGATACTTCGCCTTGAGCGCGCGGGTGGCGCGCTGCATGAGGCCATCGGGATTCCACGCTTCGCGCGCGTCCTCGGTCTTCACCGACGCGCCCGGCGAGGGAAACAACGCCAGCGCGGGAATGCCGAGCCGCACGCACTCGCCGGCGAGTTTCAGCAGCTCGTCGATGGAAAGGCGCGCCACGCCCGGCATGGACGGCACCGGCTCGCGCTGGCCCTCGCCCTCGATCACGAAGGCGACCATGATCAGGTCGGTCGGCAGCAGCGTGTGCTCGCGCATCAGTGCACGGGAGAAGGCATCGCGGCGCATACGGCGCATACGGACGGCGGGGAAGCTCATCGACGGGCTCTCAGGCAAGACATCCCCCCCATTTTAACGCCTCGCCGCCGGTTTGCCCGCGGGCCGCATTGACGCGGCGGTTGAGACGAGGGACCCGCACGATGCGTGAACGCACCATTTTGCGAACACCCTGCTGACACGTTCGCCGGTGCAGTCTCCCCATCGACCCTCGAAGGAGCCCAGCCCATGAGCATGTCCACCGCCCGGCACAGCCAATGGCCTCTTGGCAAAGACGCAAAATACCTCGGCCCGCACCAGGGCACGGAACCGATCGATGTCACGCTCGTGATGCGACGACGTGGCGGCCACCCCGCGCCCGCCGCGTGGCCGCACCGGCCGCCATGCAAGCGTGAGGATTTCGACACGCAATGGGGCGCCGATCCCGCTGATGCGCAGAAGCTGCGCGCTTTCGCGCAGCAGCACGGCCTGGCCGAGACCGGATGCGATCTGCATCGCCGCGTCATGCATCTGCGCGGCACGCCGCAACAACTGCAGCAGGCCTTCGGCATCCAACTGGGCAGCTACCAGATGCCCGATGGCGGGCCGATCAAGCGCGGATGCCACGGCAAGCCCACGCTGCCCAGCGACGTTTCACCCGCCGTGCTCGCCGTGCTTGGCCTGGACCAGCGACCGGTCGCGCGTCCGCATTTCCGTCGCCTGGCCGCTGCGGCCGCCGCCAAGTCCCATACGCCGCTGCAGGTCGGTGAACTTTATGGTTTTCCGGCAAACACCGACGGCAGCGGCCAGACCGTGGCCATCATCGAGTTGGGTGGCGGCTATACCGCCAGTGATTTCAGCCGGTACATGCAATCGCTGGGCATCACCAAGGTGCCCAAGGTCGACGTGGTTTCGGTGGCTGGCGGCACCAGCCAGCCCGGTGGCGACGCGGACGGCGAAGTGATGCTGGACGTGGAAGTGATCGGCGCACTCGCGCAGGGCGCGTCCATCGCCGTGTACTTCGCGCCCAATACCGACCAGGGTTTCTACGAGGCCATTTCGCAGGCTGCGCACGACAGCACGCGCAATCCGTCCGTCATCTCGATCAGCTGGGGCGGCCCGGAAGACAGCTGGGCCTCGACCACGCTCCAAGCCATGGAGAGCGCGCTGCAGGATGCCACCACGCTTGGCGTCACCGTTACCGCCGCCAGCGGCGACAGCGGGTCCACCGACGGCGAAACCGACGGCCAGCAGCACGTGGACTATCCCTCCTCCAGCGCGTACGTGCTCGCCTGCGGCGGCACCAAGCTCAGCGGCAGCGGCACCAAGATCTCCAGCGAAACCGTGTGGAACGAGCTCTCGAAGAACGAAGGCGCGACCGGCGGCGGCGTCAGCGCCAGCTTCGGCCAGCCCACATGGCAGGCGTCCGCGAAGGTGCCCGCAGGCGCCAACGGCTTCAGCGGCCGCGGCGTGCCTGACGTGGCCGGCAACGCCGATCCGGAGACCGGCTACCAGGTGCTGGTCGACGGGCAGAGCCAGGTCATCGGCGGCACCAGTGCCGTGGCGCCGCTATGGGCCGCGCTGATCGCGCGTTTCAACCAGCAACTGGGGCAGAACGTGGGCGATGTGCACGAGGCGCTCTACGGTATCGGCAAGAAGGCGTTCCACGACATCACCCGGGGCAACAACGGCGCCTTCAAGGCGGCGAGCGGCTGGGATGCGTGTACCGGCTGGGGCAGCCCCAAAGGCCAGACGCTGCTGACGTCGCTGGCGTCGTTGAAAGGCAGTGGCGCCGTGAGTGGATAACGCCTTTCTGCAGGAGCGCACCCGGTGCGCGATGACTCCGGCGAGCTGGCTTCATGCCGCGCTGTGGTTGCGTACCGGGTGCGCTCCTGCCGTCGGCGGCGAAGGCATTACGGCTCGTCGACCACCCTATTGCGCAAGGTCCCGATGCGCTCGATGGACACCTCGCACACGTCACCGGCCTTCATGTAGACCGGCGGCTTGCGTCCGTAGCCGACGCCCGATGGCGTACCCATCACCAGCACGTCGCCGGCTTCCAGCGTCATCGCTTCGCTGAGCAGAGCGATGGTGCGCGCCACGCCGAAGACCATGTCGTCGGTGGACGCGTGCTGCATCACCGTGCCGTTGAGCGTCGTCTCCAGCGTGAGGCCTACGCCACCCGGCGGCAGTTCGTCCGCGGTGACCACCCATGGGCCGAAGGCGCCGGTACCATCGAAATTCTTGCCGACGGTCCACTGCGTCGTGCGCATCTGGTACTCGCGAATCGAGCCGTCGTTGAACACGGCGTAGCCGAAAACGTGGTCCAGCGCCTCGCGTTCGGCGATATGGCGCCCCCCACTGCCAAGGACCACCGCCATCTCGCCCTCGTAATCGAACGTGGCCGATACACGCGGCCGCACCAATGGCTGGCCATGACCGACCAGGCTGGAAGCGAAGCGGGCGAACACGGCCGGATAGCTCGGCGCCTCCGAGTCGAACTCGCGCGCATGGTCGTGATAATTGAGGCCAAGGCAGACGATCTTGCCCGGCTGCGCGCACGGCGGCAGGCAGGCGACGGCATCGGCATCGATCGGCAGGCCTTCGCGCAAGGCATCGATGGCGCGCGCACGTTGCGCCTCGTCCATGCGCATCAGCGCCGAGACATCACCGGGATAATGCGGCTCGCCGTCGAAACGCGCGCGGAAACCCTCGCCGGCATCCACGGCCAGACCCACGCGGCCACCCTGCTGGAAGCGCAAGAATCGCATGTCGCCCTTCATGGCATCCGGGCTGATGAAGCGCCCGCGATGATTGGGATGTTGCGGGAGCTTACTACGCCGCCACGACGGTCTTCAGCGACCCGCGCAAGCCGCAGGCGTCGTCACCGCGCCGTTGGGCTCGCATTGGATGGCTTCGGCACCCGGCTCCGGCATGGGCATGCCCGGCCGGTAGGGTGCATAGGAGGGAGCCGGCACGGGCCGGACGGTGCCGGTACGACTCGCGGCCAGGGAGAACGCGGATGTGGCGGCGAAACCGAACGCCGCCGCCGAAACACGCTCGCCCTGCGTGGGTCCGCTGGGAAATACCGGCACCGGGCTGCGAGGCGCGGACCGCGGCCGCTCGACCGCACCGGCCACGTTTCCGGCAAGCGGTTCGCGATAGCCGGCCTCGGCCGCTGCATCGGGCTTCGGCGGCGGCGGCGAAAGCATCGGCGTCGTACTCCCCTGTTGCGCGAACGTGGGCGACGGCGCCACACAGGCAACCGCCATTGCCAGGCAAAACATCGTGCATTTCATCTGCCGCGCCTCCGCTTCATCCATGACAGGCCACCGATCGTTGCCGAGACTGTACCCGGCCGGGCGGAGGACGCTCCAGCGGCGATGCGCCACTCCCTGGCGATTCGTTCATCCGGCTGGCGGGCCGCAAAGCGCTGCACTTATGCTGCGGGCACTGGCGTACGCCGCCGGCATCCCAGCCCTTCGCGATCACGGAGCACAAGGTAGTGACCACCACCTCGACCGGCAGCCTGGCCTGCGTGGGCATCGGCATCACCCTGGGATCGCACATCAGCCCGCTGGCCCGCAGCCATATCGAGACGTCCAACGTGGTGTTCACGGCCGTGTCCGATGGCATCGTCGAGCTCTGGCTCAAGGAAATGAACCCGGACGTGCGCAGCCTCCAGCCCCTCTACGCCGAGGGCAAGCCACGCCCGCAGACCTATCGCGAGATGGTGGAAGCCATGATGACCGAGGTGCGCGCCGGCAAGCGCGTCTGCGGCGTGTTCTACGGTCATCCGGGCGTCTTCGCGTGGGCGCCGCACCGGGCGATCAAGGTGGCTCGCGAGGAAGGCTATCGCGCGCATATGGAGCCCGGCATTTCCTCGGAGGACTGCCTGTATGCCGACCTGGGCATCGACCCCGGCAGGGTGGGCTGCCAGCATTTCGATACCACCCAGTTCATGCTCTTCCGCCGCAACGTCGACCCGAGCGCGTGGCTGATCCTGTGGCAGGTCGGCCTGGCGGGCGAACAGACCGGCCGCCGGTTTGCCACGGGCCCGGCCTACCGCCGGGTGCTGGTGGACGTCCTGTTGCGTGACTACCCGGCCGACCACGAAGTGACCGTCTACCGGGCCGCCACATTACCGTTGCAAGCTCCGCGTATGGAGCGCCTGCCAATTTCGGGGTTGACTGATATCGATCTCACCATGTCCGATACCCTTGCAGTGCCGCCCTGTCGAGAGATGGAGGTCGATCACGCGATACGCGACCGACTGACGGCGCTGGATGCGGCTTTTGCAGCCAACTGATTTGGCCGCCCGCCAAGCCAGGTGTCATCTAGACATTTTTGCCTTAAAACAGAGCTATGATCGCTTTCTCCCAGTACTCCCCGGGGAGAGGGGAACGGCAAGTCGGAGGGGGGTGCGTCGCATCAAACGACCATCAGGGGAAATCAAAGCCATGTCGAGCGTCATCGAGTTCTTGGAGCGCATGGGTGCGGACGCACTCCTGCGCCATGCATCGCAGGAAGAGATCGCCGTAGCAGTGGAAGCGTCGCAGGTCGATGCCGAAGTCGGGGCGGCGATCATCGCCCGCAGCACGTCCGATCTTTATGCGCTGCTGGATCAACAGCAGCCCATGTTCCACGTGCAGAACAATCCTGGCCGGGAAGAGGAAGAGGAAGAAGAGGAAGGCGAAGACGACGAGGAAGCACCGTCGCAGCGCAAGCTCGCGGAGCTGCCTTCCGCACGACGCACCACCGTCGCGCTGGGATAAGCCCTTCCGTGCCTCGGCAAGGCAAAACCTGCCGTTGGACAGCCGCGGCAATGCTGCTGCTTGGCATGGTCGTGGGCGTGGCGAACGCCGCGCCCACGACGGAAGTCCCCGAACAACTGCTCAAGCGCGCCGACGCGATCAAGACCGCCGATCACGTCGAGTTCCTTAAAGTCCTCCAGCAGCTCGACCAGAACGCTGCCGACCTGCCCGTCGACGAGCAGTGGAAGTTGCGTTATCTCAATGCGTGGCAGTGGGCCTTCGACGGCAATTATCCACGCGCCACCACCTCGCTCCGTACGATCATCGAGCAGGCGCCCGACAAGGCGCTTCGGCTGCGCGCCATAGGTACGCTGATCAATATCCTTGGCTTCGGTCACCGCTATGAAGAAGCCTTCATCCAACTGAACCAGCTCGCCGAGCTATTGCCGCAGATCACCGACAAGGAAGCGCGCTACGCGGCCATGGCGGATGCGGCGCAATTCCTCATCATCGCCCGCCAGTACGACCAGGCGGTGGAGTACGCCGACCAGATGATGAAGAGCGTGCCGGACGGCATGAATGGATGCCGGGCCCTCTATTTCAAGCTCCATGCGCTCTTTCATGGCAAGACGGTCAGGCTCGCGCAAAACCAGCTCCAGGAAGGAGTGGATCTATGCATGGGCGCCAACGAGTCGCTGCTGGCCAATGCCGTCCGCACCGACATGGCGACACTCGACATCGAGCAAGGGCACCCTGTCGAAGCCGTGCACCTGCTCGAAGGACACTATGCCGAGGTGCAGGGATACGAATATCCGGCCCTCATGCAGTACTTCAATGTGTTGCTCGCGAAAGGCTATTACCGCCTGGGCGATCTGGTGAAGGCCCGTCGCTATGCGCTCGCCACGATCGCAAGCGCGGTTGAAAACGAGATCAGCGAGCCGCTGGGCCAGGCCTACGATTTGCTCTACCGCATCGAGAATCAGCAGGGCCACGCGACGGAAGCACTCGCCTACCACGAAAAATTCATGGCGGCGGACAAAGGCTATTTGACGGACGTCAGTGCGGGAGCGTTGGCCTATCAGGCCGTCAAACAGCAGGTACAGACCAAGAAGAACGAAGTCGACACCCTCAACCGCCAGAACCAGATACTCCAGCTCCAGCGCGAGCTCGATCACAAGGCCATGGAAACCAGCCGGCTGTACATCGCCCTGCTGCTCACCGTGCTCGCTTCGGCCGGTTTCTGGCTGTTGCGCACCAAGCGATCGCAATTGCGGTTCAAGCGGCTGGCGACGCAGGACAGCCTCACGCACATCTGCAGCCGCCAGCATTTCGTCGACGAGGCGGAACAGGTGCTGCGCCAGGCGGCCCGCACCACGCGCAGCGTGTGCCTGGTGCTGATGGACCTGGATCACTTCAAGCTGGTCAACGACACGCATGGGCATGTCATTGGCGACCTGGTGCTGAAGCGCGCTGTGGCTGCCTGCCAGCAGCACCTGCGGCGCAACGAGTTGTTCGGGCGGCTGGGCGGCGAGGAATTCGCAATACTGTTCCCCGAGTGCACGGCCGCGCAGGCGCAGGAACGTTCCGAGCGCATCCGCCAGGCGATAGCCGCGACGCCGTTGTGGGGCGAGACGCGGCATGTGGTGATCTCGGCCAGCTTCGGCGTGGCGTGCACCGACCGCAGCGGGTATGAACTGCGCCAGCTGATGATCGATGCCGACAACGCGCTCTATCGCGCCAAGCGCGATGGCCGCAACCGGGTGATCTACGGCGATGAGATGGACGCGGTGTCCGAGGCCGGGGTGGCTTCGATCCATGGCGCCGTCCACGACGAACGGCTCGCCGACCTGCCGCATTGATCGATCGGCCTTGCCGCGCCTGCTCGCGGCGCCCGTCAACGGATCAGGGCATCAATCGCCCGGCGGCGGCGCCAGTCGGTCGAGCAAGGCCGCATTGGCTTCGACGGTCGGCGATGGCATCAGGCCTACCCAGCCATTGGCGAGCCTGACGGCGTTCTGGGTGCCCTCCGGCGCCGTACCGCGTCCCGCATAGGCCAGCAGCATGCCGTCGGGATGCGCTTTCGCCCAGGTGGAGGGTCGGGTTGCTTCGGGCAAGGGCGATGGCAACTGCGCGAGGAAGGTGATGACACCCGGGTCGTTGGGGATGCGCGCCACCGGCACGCCCTGCGCCTGCAGCTCGGTCACGCGACGGGCGACCTCGCGCGCATCCAGCGCGCCCAGCACCTGCAGCCTGATCAGCGGCAGCAGGGCCATCGCCAACGCCAGGGCGACCACCGACGCACGCTGCTCCACGCGCAGGCCGCGGCTTGCGAGAAAAAAGACGACGGCCGCCAGCAACAGTGCCGCGGCCAGCAGGTAGAGCCACACCACGGTGTGTCGCTGCTGGATGCCTCGACCGATGGGCTCGGGTCCAAGCATGGCCCAGGCCAGCACCCCGGCGACCAGCGCAACCAGTATCCACATCCGCCGAATATCGAGCAGGGCGGGCTCGCTTCTCAGCCAGGCGCCCATCAGGACCGCCGCGCCGGGCATCAGCGGCAGCAGGTAATGCAGCTGCTTGCCGCTCACCACGCAAAACGCGATCAAGGCCGGCACGCACGCGCACAGGCCGAAGCGGGCGGCGCGCGAGCCACGTGAGCCGCGCATCGCGCTCGCCACGCGGCGCCAGCGCAGCAGCAGCGGCCAGGGCAACAACAGCACGGGGACCCATGGCAGGTACCACCAGAGCGGGCGGTTGTGCGCAAAGCTCTGCACCACCCGACCCGCCGTCTGGCGCAGCAGCAGGTTGTCGGCATCCGCGGCACTGAGGTGATGGACCGCGGCCCATGCCCAACCCAATACCGGCAGGCCGCCCAACACGGCCACGAGCAACATCGCCAGCAAACGGCGCCACGAGGCACGCGGTCCTTCAGCGGACCACCATGGCGCCAGGATGATCGGGCCGGCCAGATGCAGCAGCATCACCGGACCTTTCGCGAGCATGCCCAGTGCGCTGGCCGCGAACAGCAGCCACAACGCCGCGGGGCGCCCTTCTCCCACGTAATCCACGATGGCGACGAAGCCCAGCAGCACGCACAGGCACAGCAGCACGTCGAACATCACCACGCCGGCAAACAGCGCCAGGAAGATCAAGCCGAGCAACAGCCACGGCGCCTGCCCCGATGCGTCGGGAGACAGCCGTTTTTCCAGCCGCTGGCACAAGGCGATGCAGCCAACCCCACAAAGCGCCACGAGCACGCGCGACGACCACAGGGAAACGCCGAGCACGCTCCAGCCGAGGTTCAACAACCAGAACAGCAACGGCGGCTTGTCGAAGTAGGGGGCGCCATTGAGATGCAGGGTGACCCAGCTGCCGGTCTGGCGCATCTCCCAGGCGATGCTCAGGTAGCGCGTTTCATCGATGGGCACGGGCGGCAACACCACCAGCAGTGGCAACAACACGAGCAGCCACAGCGCCGGTGGAATCTTCAACTGACCGTCACGACTGACATTGAAATCCATGCCATCAATCTTGCGTAGCGTCGCTTACGGGATTCTTAGGGGCATGTGTCATTCCTTGCCGCCTCGGGCGTGGCCCGGGGCGGCAAGGCGATGGCGGTCATGTCCTCGCCCCTTTACGGAAGCGCCTTTGTCACACGGCCCTCATCAGGTCGATGTGAACGGCGCGCGGCAAGGCCGATCAAGGTAGGCAGCACCAGCAGCACCAACGGGTACTGCAACGTGAGGCCCGCGATGATGGCGATGGCCAGCGGCTGCTGGATGCCCGCCCCCGCGCCCAGCGCGAGCGCCAACGGCAACAGGGTGAGGATGGCCGCCAGCGTGGTCATGGTGATCGGGCGCAGGCGATCGCGGCTCGCCGTGCGCAAGGCTTCGTGCGGCGGCAGGGTACGCGCAAGCGTCACGTACTCGGACACATAGAAGATGGCCATTTCCGTGCCCATGCCGATGATCATGGTCATGCCCATCATCGCGGTGATGTTGAGGTCGACCCCGCACAGCCACAGCGCGATGAACACCGCCGTGGCCGAGAACAGCGAACACGCCATCACGATGACCGCGAGCCCGGGCCTGCCGTAAAGGAACAGCAGCAGCACGAACTCCGCCACCAGCGCCATCAGGAAAACCTTGGTGAGCCCGACGAACGCGATCTGCTGTTGCTGGTACAGGCCGCCGAGTTCATAGCGCATGTCGGCATCGAGCATGCCGGGCTTCGCCAGCAGCTGCTTCACGTCCGCCACGGCGGCGCCCATGCCCCGCCCCTCGATGCGCGCGGTGACGGCAACCATCTGCTGCAGGTTCTCGCGCGAGATCTGCGGCTGGCCATTTTCCGTCGCGATCGTCGCCACCCGGCTGAGCGGAAACACATGGCCGTCCGGCGCGCGGATGGGCAGCGCGAGCAACTGCGGCTCCCGCCATTGCATGGCATCGGGCATGCGCACGCGCACCCCCACGCTCTTGGTCGCCTGCGGAATCTGCGTGGCGATGACGCCGGTGAGTGCGCTGTCCACGGCCTGCGTGACGGCGCCCACCGTCATGCCCTCGACCATCGCCTTGTCGCCATCGACCTGCACCTTCAGTGCGTCGCCGGCAAGTTGCACGCCATCCTTGATCTCCACCACGCCCGGGATATCGGCCAGGGCCTTGGCGATCTTCTGCGCCTGCGGCACCAGCTGCGCAGGGTCGACGGCGTACAGCTTGATCTCGATGGGCTGCGGCACCGCGGTGAGATCGCCGATGAGGTCTTCCATCAGCTGCGCCAGTTCCACCTGCACGCCCGGTATGCCGCTCTCGACCTGCTGGCGCACATCGCTCATCACGTCTTCGGTCGAGCGCGCGTGATCGGGCTTGAGGCGCACGAAGTAGTCACCGTGGTAGGACTGCCCCAGTTCACCGCCCAGGCCGGTGCCGAGCCGGCGCGAGAACGTGGCCACTTCCGGGGTCTTGCGCAGGATGGCATCGATCTGGCCGATCTGCCGCTCGGTTTCGGGCAGCGATCGGCCAGGCTTCGCGTAGTAGTCCATCACGAAGCCGCCCTCGTCCGCGTCGGGCATGAAGCCGGTGGCCACGTGCGTGTAGGCGATGCCGCCGACCAGCAGCAGCGGCACGACGATCGCCAACAGCCAGGCAGGCCGTCGCGCGAGTCCGTCATAAAGCCGCCCATGCCAGCGCGACAGCCACTGGTCATGCGTGAAGCCGGGATCGTGCCAGCGCCTGAAATCCACCAGCCAGCGCAGCAGGGGCGGCACCACCCATGCGCTGACCAGCCAGGACACGGTGAGCGCCGCGGCCATGGTGAGTGACAACGCCTTCGAGAACGAACCCGTCACGCCGCCCAGCAGGCCCAGCGGAATGAACACGATCAGCGTGGCCAGGCTCGAGCCGGTGAGCGGCGCGAGAAATTCCCGCGCGGCCGGCAAGACGGCCTCCCTGCCGCCGCCCTCCTGCGTGCCGGCACGACGCGCCACGTGCTCCACCATCACGATCACGTCGTCGATCACCAGGCCCACGGCGGCCGCGATGCCGCCGAGCGTCATGATGTTGAAGCTCATGCCGAACACCTGCAGCAGCAGCACCGTGACGGCCAGCGTCAACGGCACCACCACCATGGCGATCAGCGTCACGCGCAGGTTGCGCAGGAACAGCAGCAGCACCGCGGCTGCAAGCAGCAGCCCGATCAGCACCGCATCGCGCACGCTGTGCGCGGAATCCACCACCAGGTTGCTCTGGTCGTACCAGTTCTTCAGCTTGACGCCGGCAGGCAGGCGAAACGCCGCCAGTTTCTGGCGCACGGCGCGGGCGATCTGCACGGCGTTGCCATCGGGCTGCTCGTAGACGTTGAGCAGCACGGCGGGCTTGCCGTCCTCGCTCACCTTGACCCACTGCGGCACGTAGCCGGCATGGATGTCGGCGACGTCGCCCAGGTGCACCCAGCCGTGCGGGTCGCTCTTCAGCACCACCTTGCGCAAGGCCTCGATGTGCTGCAGCGAGTGATCGGCCACCACCAGATACAGCTGGTTGCGATCCTGCAGGCGCCCCACGGCTTCCAGCTGGTTGGCGGCGGACAGTGCCGATACCAGATCGTCCAGCCCCAGGCCGTACTGGGCGAGCTTGCGGGCATCGGCATCCACCTGCAGCTCGGCGGTCTCGCCGCCCTGCACGTCCACGCGCGAAAGACCTTCCACCGAGGCCAGCAGCGGTACGATCTGGTACTGCGCGAGGTCGCGCAGCGCAACCGGCGACAGCGTGTCCGATTGCAGCGCATAGGAGATGATCGGGAACACCGTGGGGTCCATGCGCCGCACGTTGTAGGTGGCGCCGGCCGGCAAGCTCGGCAGCACGCGCGCGATCGCCGCGTCCACCTGCAGGGTGGACGCGATCATGTCGCGCCCCCAGCCGAAGTCGACCGAAATCTGCGCCGATCCGCGCGTGGTATCCGAGCGCACGTTCGCCACGCCGGGCACGGTGCGGATGGCTTCTTCGACGGGACGCGTCAGCAACAGCGCCGTCTGGTCGGCGGGACGATCGCCCGCATCGAGGTCGACCACCACGCGGGGAAACGATACCTGCGGGAACAAGCCCACCGGCAGGGTGAACGAACTCGCCAGGCCGGCCAGCGCCAACGCAAAAGCCACGATGACGATGGCACGCGCGTGCCTGGCGAGAAACGACGGCATGCTCATGGCTTGGCGTCCGCCCCGGGCGCACGCACCGCCATGCCGTCATCGAGCTGGGTGGCGCCCACGGTCACCAGCGGCCGATGGGCGTCCAGGGCACCACTGACGACGCTGGCACTGTCGGATTCACCCAGCACTTTCACCGGCACGCGCACGGCCTTGCCGTCGGCCACCTGGAAGACGTAACGGTCCGCTTCGTCGCCCTGCAAGGCATCGCGCGGCACCAGCCAGCCCTGCCACTGGCCCACCGTGATGTCCGCACGAAAGCTCTCGCCGCTCACCAGGGCGCCATCCGGCACCACCTCCACGTCCAGCTGGTGCGTGTGCGGGTTCAATGCGCGCGCCACGCGGCGCACGGTGCCGTGCATCGGCCCGGCGGCATCCAGCGGCGTCAGCGTGGCACTGGCGCCCGACTGCACGCGCCCCATCGCGGAGCGCTCCATGCCTGCCGTCACCACCAGACCATCGCCGCGCTGCAGCGTGAGCAGCGGCGCACCGGGCTGCAACTGATCGCCCTGCGACGCATCCACGCTCACCACGGTGCCGTCAAAGGGCGCGGTGACCTCCACGGTGGGCTGGCGCCCCTGCTGCTGCACGAGGGCGTCGAGATTGGCCTGCGCGTCCTGCAAGGCCTTGTCGGCCTGCTCCTTCTGGTCGCGCGTCGCGAGTTGCTGCGCGAACAGTTCGTCCGTATGCGCACGTGCCGCGGCGGCGACCTTCTGCGCCGAAAGCGCCTGTTGATAGGCGGCGATGGACGATGGCGAGAGGGCGAAGGTAAGCAGCCGCTGCCCACGCTTCACCGGCAGGCCGGCCGTCACGTTCCATTGCGCCACATGGCCGGCGGCCTGCACGTTCATGACATGCGTGGCATCGGACGAGGGCCCGGCCGTGCCGTAGGCCACCACCAGCTCCGGCAGGCTGCCCTGACGCACCGGCACGGTTGTCACGGCGGCGCTGACCGCGGCTTCATCCGGTGCCTCGCCACGCGAACAGGCCGCCAGCATCAGTGCGGCAAGCGCGGGCATCAACCATGGCTGACGAAACATCATGGAGCGATCACATCCTGTTCGAGTGAAGTGGGCATGCCGCGGCCGACGAGCAGTTCCACCGCCGCCTGCTGTTCGAGCATCGTCTGCTCGGTGGCTACCAGCGCGGCCTGGCGATTGAGCGCGGCAACTTCGAGGTCCACGTAGTTGCGCATATCCACCAGCCCGTCCTGCCAGGCCCGCCTGGCCTGGGCCGCGGCGCGCACGGCATCGTCCTGCGCGGGCACCAGCGCCCGGCGTTGCCGTTGCAGCTGCGCGTATTGGTCGAGCAGCGCATCCACCTCGTCGCGCGAGGTCGCCATGCGCACCGTGTATTCCTGATGAAGCTGTTCGCGCGTGGCCTTGGCGATGGCCACGTTGCCCTGGTTGCGGTCGAAGATCGGCAGCGCGAACGACACCGCCGGTCCGCCATTGCGCACGCGGCTGTTGTCCTGCGAGGCGTCGTAACCGATGGACAGCGGCGGGAATTGCGCGAGCACCGCCGCGCGCAGCGTGGCCTCCTGCGCCCGGTAACCCAACTGCAGGGCAACCAGGTCGGGCCGGCGACGACTGATGCTGTCGGCGTCCTGGCGAATCGACGCGGCATCGAGATCGGCCGGCGCCAGCGGCGTGGCGAGAGGCACGGCCACCCCGGGTTTCAGTCCCAGCAGGGCGGCGAGTTGTTGTTGCCGGTCGAGCTGCCGGCGCTGCTGGTCATGCAAGGCCGTGCGCGCATCGGCGGCGGCGGAAAGATCCGAGGCCACCGTCACCCGATCGACGTTGCCTGCGCCGATCGCATGCGTGATGCGCGCCTCGCGTTGCGTCAGCAGGTCCAGCGCCTGTTGCTGCAGCTCGAGCTGGCGCTGCCCTTCGACGAGATCGATCACCAGCAGGCGCGCCTTGCCGATCGTCTGCCATGCTTCCCACAACAGGCTTGCGTCCACTTCGTCGGCGGTCGCCTTGGCGGCCTCGCGTCGCGGCTTGAGCGTGATCAGCGAGGTGATGTCCTGGGTGATCGAGGCCGTCCACGCCGTGGCGTCGCCGGGGCCCGAGAGCAGGTAGCCGATGCTGCCGCCCACCACCGGATTGGGCAGCACGCTGTCCTGCTGCCGCTGTGCCTGTGCCGCCTGGTGACGTGCACGCGCGCTCCTGAGATCCGGATTGTTGAGCAGCGCCAGGCGCTCGATCGCATCCGCGCTGAAAGGCTGTGCCGCGGCGTCATAGCCGTGCAGTTGCGCCAGGGATGAAGCCGAGGTCGCCTGTTCCGGCAGCGGCCTGGCCTGGTAGGTGGCGCAGCCGGCTAGGCAGGCACCGGCCATCAGGGCCATGGCGCGGCCATGAACCTTCAGTAGCGCTGGGGGGAAAGGCAATCGCACCGAGTGTCCGTACACCGTTGGGGAGTACACACCCTAACGTTATTGCCTTAGCTTTCTCTTTGCTGTGTGCCGCAAGACATAGGCGGCCCAACGCCCGCCATCGCCTGCCAGCCTCGCGTGACAGGCCCGGCGAGCGGCAAATACCTGCGATGGGGTACCGCCTCGCGCACGAAGCCCCTGGCAACCTTCAGGCCGCCAGGGGCATCCGCACGCTCACCCGCAAGCCGCGACCGAACGGCGAATCGAGCAGTTCGATGGAAGCGTCATGCAACTGCGCCGCACGCTGCACGATGGAAAGGCCCAGGCCGTAGCCATCGCCGCGACTGCCAGCCTCGCGATGAAAGCGCGCGAACACCGCGGCGCGTCGTTCCGGCGGAATGCCTTCGCCGTTGTCGATCACGTCGATCACCGCCTTGTCCCGCTCGCTGCCCACCGCAAACTGCACGCGGCCGCCGCCCGGCACGTGACGCAAGGCGTTTTCCAGCAGGTTGCGCATGAGCGCCGCGAGCGCGACCTCGTGGCCATGCACGGGCACCGGCCGGTCCGGAAGTTCCACGTCGAGTTCCACGTCGCTGTCGGCGATCAAGGGCGACAGTTCCTCGATCACCATTCTCGCCACCGCGGAAAGGTCGACGACGCTGCGCTCGCCATCGCGGAAGCTGGCCTCCAGGCGGGCCAGCGACAACAGTTGCTCCACGCGCCGGGCCAGCGCCGCAAGGCTTTCACGCGCGCTCGCGAGCGCCACGTCCGCCTCGTGCGTGTCACGCGTGGCCTCGGCGTTTTCCAGGTTGATCATGGTGGAGGCGAGCGGCGTGCGCAGCTCATGCGCCACATCCGCGCTGAAACGGCGCTCGCGCTCGAGGGCCTCCTCGAGCAGGCCCAGCTGGGCGTTGAGCGCCGCCAGTACCGGCTCGAGCTCGCGCGGCGCATCGGCCAGCGCCAGCGTCTCGTGGCTGCCGGGCTTGCGCGTAGCCAGCAGCGAGGCCAGCGCATCCAGCGGCCGCAGGCCGCGCCGTACTGCCCAGCCCACCAGCAAGGCGAGCACGGGCAGGCCGATCATGGGCGGCAGCACGTATTCCATCCATAGCGCATTGGCGATGTCGCGACGGCTGTCATAACGTTCGGCGGCGCGAATGGTCACGCCTTCGGGTGTCGCCGGCAGGGTGAACAGGCGCCAGCGGTAGCGACCCAGCTCCACGTCCTCATAGCCGACATCGCTCAAGGTGGGCGGCGGCAGGTCCGCGATATTGCCCGTGACCATCAACAGGCGGCCCTGCATGTCGAACACCTGGAAGCCCACTTCGGATTCGTAGGTCTGTTCGTGCAGCGCCCGTTCCTGCGTGGACTTGGCTTCGATCGGCACCACCACGCCGCCCTCGCCCGCCTTGCGCCGGATGGTCTCGAGGCCGACGTTGCCGATCATCGTCTGCAGCGTGCGCGCCGATTGCGCGAGTCGTCCATCCGACAGTTCGCCCACCTCCTGCGTGGTGCGCTTGATGCTGAAGACACCCAGGGGAAGCAACACCAGGGCGATCACACCCAGGATCAACCAGCGCAGGCGGGAACGCAGGCTGCCGGGCTTCACTTCGGATCCCGCGGAACCATGTAGCCGAAGCCGCGCACGTTGCGGATGGCTTCGAAGCTGAGCTTGCGGCGCAGCGAGTGCACCAGCACCTCCAGCGCATTGTTGCCGACCACGTGGTCCAGCCCGTACAAGGAGTTTTCCAGGCTCTCGCGGCGCACGAGCTTGCCGGCGTTTTCCATCAGCGCCTGCAGCAGCGCGAACTCGCGGCGCGTGAGGTCCACCGGCTTGCCGCGGAACACCACCTCGGACGTGCCGACGTCCAGGCTCAGCGCACCGGCGTCGATGCGGTTCACCGCCATCCCGCGCATGCGCCGGCTGAGCGAACGGATGCGCGCGGCCAGTTCGTCCACATGGAAGGGCTTGGTGAGGTAGTCGTCGGCGCCCGCGTCCAATCCATCCACGCGGGCGGACACGCCGTCACGCGCCGTCATCACCAGCACCGGCGTGTCGACATGCGCGCGGCGCGCCTCCACCAGCACGTCGATGCCGTCGCGGCCCGGCAGGCCGAGGTCCAGCAGGATCAGGTCCGCCGAGCGATCGCGTATCGCGTTCATCGCCGAACGGCCGTCGCGCAGCCACGACACCGTGTAACTCAGGCGCTCCAGCGTCCGCTGGATGGCGGCGCCAAGCTGCGCGTCGTCTTCGACCAGGAGAATGTGCACGAGCCGTTGGCTCCCGTTGGCAGCGCGGACAGCGCCCATTATGCGGGAGGCGACTCATGAATGACCAAAACACCGCCTCCCGCCCGCGCCGGAGGCAATGGACGGGAAGCGACGGCACCGTGGCCTCAATCCTTGTCGTAGGCGAACTGGATACCCGCCGTGCCGCCGGTCTCGATGAACAGGTTGATGAAGGCCGGCACCGTGTCCTTGCGCTGCCAGTCACGCTGCAGCTCGCAGAACAGCTGGGCCACGCTGATCATCTTGCCGCCAGCCTGCTCGATGCGGCGCAGCGCCATCTCGTGCGCCGTGGCCGAAGTGCCGCCCACCGCATCGGCCACCACGTAGACCTCGTAGCCTTCGCGCAGCGCATCGATGGCGGGAAAGGTCAGGCACGCCTCCGTCCACAACGCGGTCATGATCAGCTTCTTGCGCCCCGTGGCTTCCACGGCCTTGCGGAACTCCACGTCTTCCCACGAGTTGATGCTGGTTCGGTCATAGGTGGGAAACGTGTCCAGCACCTTGCGCAGCTGCGGGATCGGCGGCTTGTTGAGGCCCGTTTTCACGTTGACGGTGGAATGCACGATCGGCAGTCCGTACGTCACCGCGGCCTTCGCGGTGCCCACGATGTTGTTCACCAGCAGTTGGCGGTCCATCGATGCGATGGAGTTCACCTGCACGGGCTGGTAGTCGATGATCACGAAGGCCGCGTTCTGCGGCGTGAGCAATTCGTCGTTGACGGGATCGCGGATGGGTTCACTGGCCATGGTCATGTCTCCTGGGGTGAAAGAGCGCGCGCGGCGCCGGATGGGTGAGCGCCCGGATAAGGGGGCGGTCGGAATCGAGGGTCTCGGGAACCAGCGGGCCGCCGGGCGGTTGCGGCACCGATGCCGTGCGGATCACCGGCATGCCGGCCACGGCCTGGAACAAGCCGCTCGGGTGGTTGATCAGCAACATGGCGGTCGAGGGTGGGGACCTTGCCGTGAGGTCCGCGGGAACGCTCATGCTGCACCTCCTGGCGTGGAGTGAAGGACAAAGACCGGCCGTGCCCGGCGACGACATCGCCAGCAAGGCAAGCAGTGGAAGGCGCCGTCGCGCCGCCCTGCGGCGCGACGGCATGCAACCTTAGGACGCGCCCTGCGGCGGGATGCGCCCGAAGCGGCCGTTGCTGAAATCGGCGATGGCCTGGTGGATTTCCTGCATGGTGTTCATCACGAACGGGCCGCGTCCGACGATCGGCTCGTTCAGCGGTTCGCCGCCCAGCAGCAACAAGGTGGCGTCGGTGTCGGCCTCGATCACCACGTCGGTGCCTTCGCGATCGAGCATCACCATCTGCGCATCACGCGCCACCTGGCTGCCGTTCACCTGCACGGTGCCGCGCAGCACCACCAGCGCCGCCGTGTGGCCGGCCGGCAACGACAAGCGTGCCTGGCGACCCGCATTGAGGCGCACGTCCCATACGTTGATCGGGCTGAAGGTCTGCGCCGGGCCGCGACGGCCGTCGTAATCACCGGCGATCACGCGCACCCGGCCCACGCCCTGCGGCAGGTCCACCGAGGGGATCTCGCCATCGAGCAGGGTCTGGTAACGCGGCGCATCCATCTTGTGCTTCGCGGGCAGGTTCACCCACAGCTGCACCATCTCCAGCACGCCGCCGGTGCGGGTGAATTCGGCCGAGTGGAATTCCTCGTGCAGGATGCCCGAAGCCGCCGTCATCCATTGCACGTCGCCCGGGCCGATGCGGCCGCCGGCACCGGTGGAGTCGCGGTGTTCCACCTCGCCCTCGTAGACGATGGTGACCGTCTCGAAGCCGCGATGCGGATGCTCGCCCACGCCACGCGGGCGCTCGCCGGGCTTGAAGTTCAGCGGCCCGGCGTAGTCCAGCAGCAGGAACGGGCTCAGGTGCTCGCCGTGGCTGTCATACGAAAACAACGAGCGCACGGGGAAACCGTCGCCCACCCAATGGCCGTGGGGCGCACTGTAAAGGCCAAGCACCTTCTTCATGGAAGTCTCCGGTTCGGGCAGCGCCAGTTGGGCTGCTCCATTGACAGGGGACGATACGCTTGGAACGATGAGCCCAGTAGACAGCAATTTTCGCCTCCTGCGTTCCATATCTGGAACGATAGACGAGACCGCATGCGCGACCTCAACGACCTGTACTACTTCGCCCAGGTGGTCGAGCACCAGGGCTTCGCGCCGGCCGGCCGCGCCTTGCGCATCCCCAAGTCCAAGCTCAGCCGGCGCGTGGCGCTGCTGGAAGAGGAGCTGGGCGTACGGCTGATCCAGCGCTCCTCACGCCGCTTCTCGGTGACCGAGATCGGCCAGGAGTTCTACAGCCACTGTCGCGCCATGCTGGTGGAGGCCCATGCGGCGGACGAAGTGATCGCCCTGCGCAGCGCCGAACCGCAGGGCGTGGTGCGGCTGAGCTGCCCCATCGCGCTGCTGCATGCCCGCGTCGGCGACATGCTGGCGGAGTTCATGCGGCGCTATCCCAAGGTGACCTTGCTGCTGGAAAGCACCAACCGGCGCGTGGACGTGATCGCCGAAGGTTTCGATGTCGCCATCCGCGCCCGTCCGCCGCCGCTGGAAGACAGCGACCTGGTGATGCGCGTCTTTGCCGAACGAAGCTGGCGGCTGGTGGCGAGTCCGGCGCTGATCGCCGAGCTGGGCCGGCCAAGCGTGCCGGCGGACCTCAACCGCTTTCCCACCGTGGACACCGTGCCGCCCGCCGGGCATCACACCTGTGAGCTGGACGGCCCCAACGGCGCGCGCGCCACGCTGCACCACACGCCGCGCATGGTCACCGACGACCTGATCGCGCTGCGCGCGGCGGCCATCCATGGCGTCGCGATCGCCCAGCTGCCCAGCATGGTGGTCACCGACCAGCTCAAGAACGGGGAGCTGGAGGAACTGCTGCCGGGCTGGTCGCCGAAGCTCGGCATCGTGCATGCGGTGTACCCCTCGCGCCGCGGCATGCTGCCGGCGGTGCGGACGCTGATCGACTTCCTGGCCGAACGCATGCGCGCGGCGGACGACTAGCGCACGCCTCGCGTCTCATCCGATGAGACGGTCACCGGCTGCAATGCCGCTCCCTGCCGGACGGAGCGCGCCATGAATGCCTTGCCCAATCCCCTCGCCCGGCGCGCGGTGCGCCAGGACGGCGCGCTGGCGGCCCCGGTGCCCGGGGGCGATGAGCTGGCGAGCCGGCTGGCCAAGCGCTATGGCGACCGCATCACCGGCTCGTTCGTGCAGCCGGCGCGCGAAGGGCGTTTCGCACCGCTGCCCGGCGACATGCCGCCCGCCCTCGCGCAGGCGCTGCGCTCGCGCGGCATCGAGCAGCTCTACGACCACCAGGCACAGGCCTGGAGCGCCGCGGCGGCCGGCAAGCACGTGGTGATCGCCACCCCCACCGCCTCGGGCAAGTCGCTGTGCTACACGCTGCCGGTGATCAGCGCCGCGATCCGCCAACGCGCCAAGGCGTTGTTCCTGTTTCCCACCAAGGCGCTCGCGCAGGACCAGGTGGCCGAGCTGCTGGAGCTCAACCAGGCCGGCGGGCTGGGCGTGAAAGCCTTCACCTTCGACGGCGACACGCCGGGCGATGCGCGCCAGGCGATCCGCCTGCACGGCGACATCGTGGTGAGCAACCCGGACATGCTGCACCAGGCGATCCTGCCGCATCACACCAAGTGGGCGCAGTTCTTCGAGAACCTGCGCTATGTGGTGATCGACGAGGTGCACACCTATCGCGGCGTGTTCGGCTCGCACGTGGCCAACGTGCTGCGCCGGCTGCAGCGCGTGTGCGCGTTCTACGGCGTGTCGCCGCAGTTCATCCTGTGCTCGGCCACCATCGGCAACCCGGCCGAACATGCCAGTGCGCTGATCGAGCAACCGGTCACCGCCATCAGCGAGAGCGGCGCGCCGGTGGGCGAAAAACACGTGCTGCTGTGGAACCCGCCGGTGGTGAATCCCGACCTCGGCCTGCGTGCTTCGGCGCGCTCGCAGTCCAACCGCATCGCGCGCACGGCGATCCGCGCGGGATTGAAGACACTGGTGTTCGCGCAATCGCGGCTGATGGTGGAAGTGCTCACCAAGTACCTCAAGGACGTGTTCGACAGCGATCCGCGCAAGCCACCGCGCATCCGCGCCTATCGCGGCGGCTACCTGCCGACCGAACGCCGCGCCGCCGAACGCGAGATGCGCGCGGGGCAGGTGGACGGCATCGTCAGCACCTCGGCGCTGGAACTGGGCGTGGACATCGGCGCACTGGACGTGGTGGTGCTCAACGGCTATCCCGGCAGTGTCGCGGCGACGTGGCAGCGCTTTGGCCGCGCCGGTCGCCGCCAGCAGGCCTCGCTCGGCGTGCTGGTGGCCAGCAGCGATCCGCTGGACCAGTACCTCGTGCGCCATCCCGAATTCTTCCAGGGCGCGCCGCCGGAGCATGCGCGCATCGCGCCCGACCAGCCGCTGATCCTGCTCGACCACATCCGTTGCGCGGCCTTCGAACTGCCGTTCCGCGAAGGCGAGCTGTACGGCCCGCAGGACGCCACGCCGTGGCTGCAGGTGCTGGGCGAGGAAGGCGTGCTGCACCAGGAGGGCGAACGCTTCGAATGGATCGCCGACAGCTATCCGGCCAATGCGGTGTCGCTGCGCTCGGTGGCCGACGGCAACTTCGTGGTGGTCGATCGCACCGAAGGCCGGCAGACCATCGTGGCCGAGGTGGATTTCAGCGCGGCCTCGCTCACGCTGTACGAAGGCGCCATCCACATGATCCAGTCCGTGCCCTACCAGGTGGAAAAGCTGGACTGGACCGGCCGCAAGGCCTACGTCACGCGCACGCAGGTGGATTACTACACCGACGCCATCGATTACACCAAGCTCAAGGTGCTCGAGGCCTTCGATGGCTCGTCCGCCGGACGCGGCAGCGCGCACCACGGCGAAGTGCACGTGGCGCGGCGCGTGGCCGGCTACAAGAAGATCCGCTACTACACGCACGAGAACATCGGCTACGGCCCGGTGAACCTGCCCGACCTGGAACTGCACACCACCGCCGTGTGGTGGCAGCTGCCGCAGCGCGCGCTGGAACAGGCCTTCGATCATCGACAGGAGGCGCTGGACGGTTTCCTTGCCGCCGCGCACGCGCTGCACATCGTCGCCACCGTCGCGGTGATGGCCGAGGCGCGCGACCTGCAGAAAGCCGTGGGCAGCGGCGACGGCGCGTGGTTCGCCACGCCCGACGCGAATGGCCGCGCGCAGATTCGCGCGGGTTTCGGCGAGGACGAAGCGGTACTGCACGGCCCGTTCGTCCCCACGCTGTATCTCTATGACGCGTTTCCCGGCGGCGTGGGCCTGAGTGCGCCGTTGTACGAGCGGCGCGAGGACCTCGTGCGCCTGGCGTGCGACCTCGTGCATCGCTGCGACTGCCACGCGGGCTGCCCGGCCTGCGTCGGCCCCGTGCTTGCCACGGACGAGCAGCAGGAGCGTTCGCTCAAGTCGCTCGCCACGCGCGTGCTCGACCTGATCGTCGCCCTGTGAGCGCACTCGCCGACAAGCTGCGCGGCCTGCGCCGACAAGCCGGCGTGCCGGTGCCCGCCGCGCCCGGGCCTGCGCCGGTGCGGCGTCCCGAACCCCTGCCCGACAACCTGCGCGCGCTGCTCGGCGTGCGGCGGCACAAGGGCACGGCGCCACGCAAGGTGGCCGCAGCGCCAGCGAGCTTGCCCGGGCGCACCCTCGCGCCAGGCCTGCAGCTGTGCGAGGCGAACGTGGCGTGGCCGCCCGCACCGCCGCTGTTCCATGCCCAGTTCGCCAGGCTGGAGGCGTGGATCGAGCCCGAACGGCTCGTGCTGTTCGACACCGAAACCACCGGGCTCGCGGGTGGCACCGGCACGCGCGCCTTCATGATCGGCGTGGGCCACTGGCACGAGGGCCACTTCCGCGAACGCCAGTTGCTGATCACCACGCTTGCCGGCGAAGCGGCGATGCTCGACTGCTTCGCCTCCTGGCTGAAGCCCGACAGCGTGCTTGTCAGCTACAACGGCAAGTCCTACGACGCGCCGCTGCTCAAGACACGCTTTCGTCTGCAGCGGCGCGCCAGCCCGCTCGACGGCCTGATGCACATCGACCTGCTGCATCCCGTGCGCCGCCGTTGGCGCGGCGCGTGGGAGAACTGCCGCCTCGCCACCGCGGAGCGCCAGTTGTTGCAGGTGGTGCGCGAAGACGACCTGCCCGGCGCCGAAGCGCCCGCCGCATGGCTCGGCTTCCTGCGCGGTGGTGACGCCGCGCCCTTGCATCGCGTCGCGCACCACAACAGCCAGGACCTGCGCAGCCTGGGCGGTATCCTTCACCAGTTCGCCTCGCCACACGACGCCTTGCCCATCGACGAATGACAACCATGCATGTCACCCGATTGACATGCCGACTTTCGCAGCCGATTCACGCCATCGCGCCCACAATCGCCGGCACCGCCCGGGGTAGGACGCCCCTTCGAATCACCAGGGGATCCTACACACCGGCCCGCATCGGCGCATGCCGCCCTCTCTCGGGAGTGGTAACGATGAGCATCCCCTTCATCCATTATTTCCGCATCCTCGTCGCCGGCGACCGGGCCGAGGAGGTCGCCAGCATCATCGAGCAGGACCTGCATTTCAGGGTCCACGTCGCGCCCCCATCGGGCGTCGAAGAAGCCATCCGCTCGGGTGCGGACCTGGGCGCCATCGTGGTGTCCCGCGCGCTGGCGCCGACGGCGATTGCGGCGCGCGACGACCGTGGCCTGCGCATGCCCATCTTCATGATGACCGACCGTCATGAGGAGACGTTCCACGATCCCTTCCTGAAATCGCTGGACGGCATCGTCATCGCCGATCTGGAAAGCCGCGACTTCTACGAGAAACGCCTGGTCGCCTCGGTGGAACAGTACGTGTCGAGCCTGCTCACGCCGTTCTTCGGCACCCTCATGCAATACGACTTCGACGCCAACCGCACCTGGGCATGCCCCGGCCACCAGGGCGGCCAGATGTTCATGCGCCACCCGGCGGGCCGCCTGTTCTACGAGCACATGGGCGAGAACGTTTTCCGCGACGACATCTGCAACGCCATGGTGTCGCTGGGTGACCTGCTGATCCACGAAGGCCCCGCGCTCGCCGCGCAACAGGCCGCCGCGCGCGTGTTCCAGGCCGATCGCACCTACTTCGTGCTCAACGGCACGTCGGCCTCCAACAAGGTGGTCAACACGGCGCTGCTCACCAGTCGCGACATCGTGCTGTTCGACCGCAACAACCACAAGTCCAACCACCACGGCTCGCTGGTCTTTGCCGGCGCGATACCGATCTATCTGGAAGCCGACCGCAACGGCTTCGGCATGGTGGGGCCGATCGACTGGACGGCCTTCGACGAGGCGTCGATCCGCGACAAGATCAAGCACCACCCGCGCCTCAAGGGCACCAACGCATGGCAACGCGAACGCCCGATCCGGGTGGCCATCATCGAGCAATGCACCTATGACGGCACCGTATACAACGCCAGGAAGGTGTTGGAGAAGATCGGCCACCTGTGCGAGTACATCCACTTCGACGAGGCCTGGGCCGGCTTCGGCGCGTTCCATCCGTTGATGAAGGATCACTTCGGCATGAGCCTGTCCCTGACCGGCAAGGACCCCGGCATCATCGCCACCCAGTCCACGCACAAGCAACTGGCCGGCTTTTCACAGGCGTCGCAGATCCACGTACGTGATGCGCACATCCGCGAGCAGCCGTTTCGCCTGAACCACAAGCGGTTCAACGAGATGTTCATGCTGCAGGCGTCGACGTCGCCGTTCTATCCGTTGTTCTCCAGCCTTGACGTCAACGCGCAAATGCACGCCGACAAGGCCGGCCGCGTGCTGTGGGACGACATGGTGCGGCTGGGTATCGAGGCGCGCAAGGCGATCCGCAAGCGATTCGCCGGCTTCCTCAACCCGTTCGTGCCTGACACCGTGAAATACCAGGGCGAGCGCATCAAATGGGAGGACGTGCCGACCGATGCCCTCGCCACCGAACAGGAGTACTGGCAACTCGACCCGCATGAAACGTGGCACGGCTATCGGCATCTCGGTGCCGACGCGGCGATGGTCGATCCGACCAAGCTGATGCTCACCACGCCAGGCATCGACGCAAGAACAGGCGCATACGCCAGCAGTGGCATACCCGCCACCATCATCGCCAACTACCTGCGGGAAAACCACGTCATTCCGGAGAAGAATGACCTCAACAGCATCCTCTTCCTCATGACTCCCGCCGTGGGCGAAGGGAAGATGGCGATGTTGCTGGCAGCGCTGGAACGCTTTCGGGACCACTACGACGAGGACAGCCCGCTCGATCAGGTCTTGCCTGGCGTCGCCCGCAAATACGAAGCCCGGTACCGGGGATACACCGTGCGCCAGATCGCGCAGGAAATGCACGACTTCTACGCGTCGAGGGACGTCAAGGAACTGCAGCGCCTGAGCTTCCGCTACGAATCGTTCCCCGAGCAGGCCATGTCGGCGCGCGAAGCCAACGAAGCCCTGGTCAGCGGCCGCGTCGACTTCGTGCCCATGGACCAGGTAAAGGGCCGCGTCGCAGCGACCCTCGCGCTGATCTATCCGCCCGGCATCGGCATCGTGGTGCCGGGCGAGCGCTACGACGATCGTGCCAAGCCGATGATCGATTACTTCCTTGCATTCGAGGAAAGCTGCAACCGTTTCCCCGGTTTTTCCTATGAAGTGCAGGGCGTCTACCAGGTGCCCGAGGGCGACAAGGTACGGTTCTACACGTATGTCGTCCGGGAGGATTGAGCCGCGCTCGCGGCTCAGTGTTTCGCCTGGAAAAGCCCGAGGTCGATGCTCGCGGCCATCGCCTTGTAACCCGCCCCGTTGGGGTGCAGGTGGTCGCCGCTGTCGTACGCGGGAAGCATCCGGTCGGGGTGTGCCGGATCGCGGATGGCCTTGTCGAAGTCGACCACCGCATCGAAGGCGCCGCCGTGGCGGATCCAGTCGTTGACCGCCTTGCGCTTCGCTTCATTGGCGGCGGAGTGATAAGGCCACGAGGCGCCGCCAAACGGCGTCAACGTGGCGCCGACGATGCGGATGCCACGTGCATGCGCGCGCTGGATCAGCGTCTTCATGCCGCCGGTGACCTGTTCCGCCGTGACGCGGTCTTCCGCCTTGGCCTGGGGGCCGGAGTTGCCGATGTCGTTGATGCCTTCCAGCAGCACGATCCAGCGTACGTTCGCCTTGTCCAGCGCATCGCGATCGAAGCGCGACAGGGCGCTCGGGCCGTAATCGTCATGCAGGATGCGATTGCCGCCGATGCCCGCATTGGCCACGCCGACGGCCTGGAATCGCGCATCGCCCTGCAGGCGCGTGGCGAGGTCATCCGGCCAGCGCTGTTGGGCGTCGGCGTTGGACCCGACGCCATCGGTGATGGAGTCGCCAAACGCGACGATCGTGGCGCCTTCCGGTACCGACGCCACGTCGACATCGGTGAGGAAGAAGCGGCTGCCGTTCGTCTCCGTTCCGGGAAACCGCACCGAGGTGGTGGCGTCGCCCTGCTCCGTAAGATAAGCCGTCGCCATGGCCGCGCTGTGGAGGGTGGATGCCACGCCCGCGTTGGCCGGCACGTAGAGGCTGACGGCCAGCTCCTGCAACGGCCTCACCGTCATCTCGACCGCATCGCTCCATGCCGCTTCGCCCTTGGCGAGCGTGATGGTTGGTTTGCCGTTGAACGACACCGCGTGATCCGTGCCCGGCGCGATGGCGCCTCCTTCCGTATGGGACGCCACCCGCACGGGGCCGAGCATCAGCGGTGCAGCGCCATCGAGGTTGGACAAGCGCACGCGCACGGCGGTGCCACCCGCGCTGATGCGCACCACCTGTCGGATCGTCTGGTCGGACACGGCCGGACCCGCCGCATCCGGCGACGCGGACCATGCGCCTATCCAGTGCGCTTCGCCGCCGGTTGCCGCGCAGGCCGATGCGAAGCAGAAGAAGCACGACATCCACAGGGCAAAACGTGACAGCGGGCGATGCATGGGGGTCTCCTCCGGAGGCGGAACAGGGGGACTTTGATGCGCTGGATCATCCGACCATACCAAACCACGCCGCGGCGGACATCGCCATGCCCTCCGCGCCGTCCCTGCGGCTGCGGTCAGCCATGCACGTCACGGAACGAGCGAAAGCTCGGCTTCGATCTCCACCGGCATATGGAACGGCAGCTCCGCCATGCCCACGGCGCTGCGCGTGTGCGCGCCGCGCCCGGGACCGTACAACTCGAGGATGAGGTCGGAGAAACCGTTGATCACGCTCGGCTGCTGCGCGAAGCCCGGCGCGGAGTTGACCATGCCGAACACGCGATGCCAGCGGCGCACCCTGTCCAGGTCGCCGATGCTCCGCTTGATGCTCGCCAGCATCGACAGCGCGACCAGCCGCGCGGCGCGATAGCCCTCTTCCACCGTGAGATCGGCGCCCACCTTGCCGAACGGCCCCGCCAATGAACCGTCGGCGGCCTGCGGCCCATGGCCCGAGGCCCATACCCGCAGGCCGTCGACCTGGACGACATCGAAGGGCAGCGACAGATGGGCCGGCACCGGAAACGGCGGCGGCAGCACCAGCCCCATCGTGGCCAGCCGATCTTCGATGTCGCTCATGGGTCGTCCTCCGGTCGCGCTCAACGGGCAAAGAAGAAAGCCGATCGATTCGGAAAGCCTTCGACAGGCATTCGGCGCGTGCCGCGCGCTTTACCGGCCTCATCGGTGCATGCCGGCCCCCGCTTCACCCCGCGCGCACACCAGGCAATCGTAACCGCACCAGCAACCCCGTGCCCGGCGCGTGCAGCTGCAGTTCGCCGCCCATGCTTCGCGCCAGATCATTGGCTATGGCCAGGCCCAGGCCGCTGCCGGTCTCTGCCGTCTGCGTCGCGCGGAAGAACGGCCGGCAAGCCTGGCCGAGATCATCCGGGGTCATGCCCGGGCCATTGTCCTCGACCTCGATGCATGCCCACGTGCCATCCGCATAGACACGAATATCCACGCGTCCTTGCGCCGGGGTATAGCGAATGGCGTTGTCGACCAGATTGCGCAGCGCGGTCTGGACGGCCAGACGATCGCCTGGCAAACCCAGGCGCTCCAGGCGATCCGCACCGAGATCGATGCGCTTGCTTTCGGCAAAGTCCAGCGCCTCCCCGACCACCTGCCGCACGATATCCGCAAGCCACAGGACGCCGTGGTTATCCGCCGCGCCCTGCTGCAGGCGTGCCAGCGAAAGCAGCTGCGACACCAGGCGGGAACTGCGCTTGAGGCCGACGCGCAACTCATCGACGCGCTCGCGCGCCGCCGGCGCCATGGCCACCGTGTCCAGGTTCTGCGCCTGCAGGGTAAGCGCGGTAAGCGGCGAGCGCAGCTCGTGGGCGGCGTCGGCCACGAAGCGACGCTGTTGTTCCAGCGCCTCGCCCAACCGATGAAGCAGGCGGTTGATCGATACGATGAAAGGCTCGATTTCCGAAGGCATGCCCGCGGTGGGCAACGTACCGATCTCCTTGCGCCCGGCCCGATCGAGTGCTTCGGCCAATTGCGTGATGGGCTTGAACGAGCGTCGCACCACCCACGCCACCACCATCATCAGCGCCACCATCAGGCACAGCAGCGGTACCAGGGTGCGCAGGGAGCCGTCGCGTGCGATCTCATCGCGCAGCGCTGTAGGTTGCGCCACCGCAAAACGCAGGCCCGCATCACCGGAAACGACCCAGACCCGCCAACGCTCGCCACCGTACATGACGGTGTGCAGGCCATCACCCAACCCACATGGCAAGGCGATGCCCTGCGTTGCCCCGCAGAGGCCACCTGCATCGTCACGCAACCGAACGACCGCGACGGCTTCCGAGGAGGGCGGCGACGGCCGGAAGATGCCGGCCTGGTCGATCACCGCGGGCGGAATGCGGCGGATCAAGGCGCCTACCTGCTTGAGGGTTTCATCCTGCAGGGCATGTGCCTCGCCTTCGGCGAACCGGAACGAAGCCACCGTCGCGATGCTGCCCACGCCCGCGATGGCCACGATGATCCACAACGACAATCGCAGGCTCAGGGATCGTGGCGTCCCGCGCTGCCTAGCGTCCATCCGATGCCCCTGACATTCCGGATGACGGATGCACCCAGCTTCTTGCGCACGCGATGGATGAGAAATTCGATCGCATTGCTTTCCACCTCCTCATTCCATCCGTACAGCGCCGTTTCCAGCGTAGCGCGCGAGACGACCGCGTGGCGGCGCAGCACCAGGGCTTCGAGCAAGGCGTACTCGCGGGGTGACAATTCATGCTCCGCGCCGGCGAACCAGGCCACGTGGCGCACCGGGTCGATGGACAACGCCCCGTGGTTCAGCCGTCCGGACGATTGCCCGGCAAGTCGGCGCGCTATCGCGCGCAGGCGCGCCAACAGCTCGCTCAGATCGAAGGGCTTGACGAGGTAGTCATCCGCACCGAGGTCGAGCATGGCGATCCTGTCCTCGATCGCGTCCCTCGCCGTCATCACGAGCACCGGCACGGTCTTGCCTTCCCGGCGGATCCAACGCAGTACATCGTCGCCACTTCGACGCGGCAAGCCCAGGTCGAGCAGCACGGCGTCATGCTCGACCTTCGTCAACGCGAGCTGGGCGGTTTGTCCGTCGGATACCCAATCGACCGCGTAGGCCGCATCACGCAGGGCCTGGATGACCGCCTTGGCGATCATGGCGTCATCTTCGACGACAAGTATGCGCATGGCGCATTGTAGGCACCCGCGCGGCGATGCAGGCAAACCGCCATGGCCGATGGCCGCCCGGGAATCGTCCCGGGCCTCCCCATCCGCCTCACTTGGCGGGAATCATCCCGAGGCTGCGCATCCATGTCTCGGCCAGCGCCGGCCAGTGCGTGATTGGCAGCGACGTGGGCCGCAGGCCGAAGGCGTGCCCTCCGTGGGGGTAGATGTGCAGTTCGGCCGGCACGTCGGCGTTCTTGAGCGCGTTGTAGTAGGCCAGCGCCTGCTCCACGCCATCCACGTGGTCGTCCTCGGCCTGCAGCACGAAGGTCGGCGGGGTCTCGCGCGATACCGGAATATGGGGGTTGAACTTGATGCTGTCGGTGGCCAGGTGGCCCGGATAGATGGCCAGGGCGAAATCCGGGCGGCTGCTTTCCTTGTCGGCCGCGTCGATCGGCTCATACGTGCGGCGCTTGAACTGCGTGCTGACCTCGGCCACCAGAAAGCCGCCCGCGGAGAAGCCGAGCACGCCGACCTTGTGCGGATCGATCTGCCACTCGGCGGCGCGCGAACGCACCAGGCGCAGGGCACGCTGCGCATCCTGCAACGACGGCATCGACAGATCCAGATTGTGCGGCCGGCAGTCACATTTCCAGTCGTAAGGCGCACTCGGAACGCGGTACTTCAGCAGGATGCAGGTGACGCCTTTGGCGGTCAGCCAATCACACACGTCCGTACCTTCCAGATCGATGGCGAGCATCTCGAAGCCGCCGCCAGGAAAGACCACGACCGCCGCGCCGGTGTTTTTCCCCTGCGGGGCGTAAACAGTCATCGTGGGCAGCGACACGTTCCGCACCGCAGTCACCGACTTGCCGCCAATCAGCGCCTCGGGGTTGGTTTCAACCGTCTCGGGCCCGGGCATGGGCTGAGCATGCGGTGGCGTGCCGGGCCACAGCGGTATCTGCGCATGGCCGGCGGCGGGCTGCCAGACCATCGTTTCCGCCGGCGCGTTGGCGCACGCGGCGAGCAGGCAAAGCGCAATCGCCCATGACTTCATGGCGCATCCTCCTGGTTGATGCCTGGAAACCCTGCGGGACCGCAGCGGCACCAGGTGCCGCCACACGAACCGGAGCATGCGGGCCACATCGGCCCTTTTGACGCCACGATGGAGTCAATCCTGGGGCGGCGACAACGCAGTGGCGCATGGGACGTCGCGCATCCCGGCCGTGGTCATCAGGACGGTGCTCCAGGCGCCGCAGAGCTGCCGTTTCCTCTTGGGCTGAGATACCCGGACGTTTTGCCGCATGTGCTTTCTTGCCGCGCAGCACTGATCCAGACAGCTGTCAGACTTTGAGCTCCCACCACTTCAGTCTTCGCACGGGCTGCGCCCGGGCAACACGCCTATGAACAAGTTCAAGCTCAAGAAGCCGTCCGGCATGGCACTCGTGCTGACCCTGCTGTCGCTGCTCTGCATCACCATCTACGGCGCGATCGCCTTCGGGCTGGCGTCGCAGATCGGCAAGGCGCCTGGCGTCGTGCATGGCGTGACGGCAGACGACTGAAGCATCGCGACGCCAGGGGCATCCGCTTCCTCCACGCGGATTCCTCATCCATCGGCGCCCCACTCGCAAGGACGACCGAAGGGACGCGGTGATCGCGCAAGCTCTGCCAAAAGGACGATTGCACCGGTCCGCGAGCGGGCACAGCATGAGGTCCGCGTCGGAGGGGGCGTTCATGGTGAAGACCTTCAGCTGCGATTTCCTTGGTGCGCAGGTGCGCGTCAGGTACGAACACAGCGGTGACGAAGAGGCGATCTGGATCGCCAACGTCGTGCTGAATGGCCGTGCGCGTAGCATCGACGGCGCCACTGCGCTGCAAACCGCCTGCGCCAGGAACGACGTCACCCGCTCCGTCCTGCGTGGACTCGAGTGGATGCGCAAGGTTGACGCAAGGGTCTAAGCACCCGGCCTGCGCCCTGCGTGGCAGGGACCATCCCGTCGGACAGCGAGGCAAGCCCGTGACGCGCAGTCGGCCACGGTGGCGCAAGCCCTCCCTGGCGACGCACATCCCACGACGGCATGCAGGCGAAACAGCCTCACCACGAGGTCGGCGGACTTCGCGGGAAGCCGCGTGGACGCGCACCATCATCCGCATGCGTGGGAAACGATGCGTGCCGCACGTAGTTCTACCTGGAACCGCCAGGCATATCGACGAAGCCGCTGGCGCGCGGACCACGCCGACGCGCCAACGGCAGGAGGATGAGAAAAGCAGCGCCCGTCCGGATCGCACGACCCTTCGCGCGATCGAACGCGCATGTCATGCGCGGCACCGCCACGTGGCCGCTCACGCAACCTAGGTAAATCTACTTACGACTCACAGAGGGAAGACGGCGGGCGACCAGAAGACGATCATTGGCCAAGGCGGAAGCACACCTTCATCGAGACGATCGCCGTTGCGGTGGCCAACCCCGGCATCCCCTCTCGCTCGACCGCGTGCCTCCACCGGCATATCGCGCATGGCACCATGCCTGGCAGCCCGGCTTTCTCGCGACGCATACGTCGACTGACGGAACATCGCGCCGCCACGTCGCCGCGTTCGACGTGGTACGGCCAGAACAGCCTGGTTCGCCGCTCGGGCATCTCTACGGCAACACGCAAGGAGATCGTCGATGCTGTCCACGCTCATTTCCGAAAAGACCCTGTCCCGCGGCATGCTCGACGTCCTCATTCGAGCCGGCCTGATCACGGTACTTGCCGTGTTCTGCTTCCGCATCTTCTATCCCTTCGGAAGCCTGCTGGTGTGGTCGCTGATTCTCGCGATCACGCTCTATCCGCTGCACCTTCGACTACGCAAACGCCTTTCGAACAAGAATGGCCTGACGGCGACACTCATCGTCGTGCTCTCCCTCATCGTCATCATGGTGCCCGCCTATCTGCTGGGTGTCGCCTTGGTCGATTCAGTGGAGCATGCGATGGAAGTGGCCAAGGAAGGCAGCATCCGCATTCCTCCGCCTTCGGAATCCGTGGCGAGCTGGCCGCTCGTGGGCGGCAAGATCTATGCGTTCTGGTCGCAGGCCTCCACCGACCTCACCGGCTTGATCCAGAAGTTCACGCCGCAGCTCAAGGGCGTTGGCTCGGCACTGCTCGGCGTCGCCACCAGCGTTGGCTCGGGGCTGCTGATCTTCATCTTCGCGCTGATCATCTCGGGCATCTTCATGGCCTACGGCGAGGAAGCTCGGGCCAGTGCGATGAAGATCGCCTCGCGCCTGTTCGGGCAGGAGACCGGCCCCAAGATCACCGAACTTTGCGCCGCCACCATTCGCGCGGTGGCCCAGGGCGTGGTCGGCATCGCGTTCATCCAGATGTTGCTGGTGGGCATCGCCTTCGTGGTCAAGGGCGTCCCGGGCGCAGGCCTGCTTGCGCTTGCGGTGCTGCTGTTGGGCATCATGCAATTGCCGGCCACGCTGATCACCATCCCCGTGATCATCTTCGTGTTCGCCAAAGAGGGCTTCACCGTCGGCGCCATCGTGTTTGCGGTCTACGTGTTCGTCGCCGGCCTCGCGGACAACGTGCTCAAGCCACTGTTGCTGGGCCGCGGCGTGGACGTGCCGATGCCGGTGGTGCTGATCGGCGCACTCGGCGGCATGGTGACCGGTGGCGTGATCGGGCTTTTCATCGGCCCGGTGGTGCTTGCCGTCGGCTATCAACTGTTCTGGCGCTGGGTGGAAGACCAGCCGCACACCGTCGAGGTGCCCATCGAGCCCAAACAACCTTGACCCGGGCGGAGGTCGAACGTGTCGTGCCTTACCGGTTCCCGCCGACTGCTGCTGGCGAGCGTGGCGTGCCTCGGCGGCTGCGCGACGGTGGGGCCGGATTTCCAGCCGCGACATGAGGACTGGCCCGCCCGCTGGACCAGTGCCGCGATCGAACAAGCCACCACGCCGCAGACGCAGGCCGATGCGAGCCAGTGGTGGCAGGTATTCGACGATCCGAACCTGCAACGGTTGATCGCCGAAGCCGATGCGCACAACACCGACATCAAGGTCGCCGGCCTGCACGTGCTGGAAGCGCGCGCGCAACTGGGCATCGCGCTGAGCGGCCGCTATCCGCAGGTGCAGCAGATCGGCGCCGATGCGGCATACACGAAAACCAGCAACCACCACGAGCCCACGCCGGACATCCCGGGCTCCTGGCAGTACGGCGCAGGCTTCAACCTCGGCTGGGAGCTGGATTTCTGGGGGCGCTTCAAGCGGGCGATCGAATCGGCCGACGCGGCCTATTTCGCCTCGCAGGCCAATCGCGAGGCGATCCTGGTGCTCATGCACGCCCAGGTGGCCGACACCTATTACACGATGCGCACGGCCGAGGCGCGCCTGCGCATCGCGCGGGAGAATGCCGACCTGCAGAAGCGCAGCTTCGAGATCACCGAGCGGCTGTTCAAGAGCGGCGAAAGCGACGAGCTCGATTTCCAGCAGGCCAAGACGCAGTACCTGAGCACGGCCAGCAGCATCCCGGACTTCGAGAGCCAGATCGCGCTCGCGCGCCACGCATTGGCGGTACTGGTCGGCCGGCCACCCGGCCCCATGCCCGAACTGGACGAATCATCCGGCAAGCAGGGCTTCATCCCCCTGGTCGATCGCGCCGTGCTGCAGGACGTGCCGGCGAACCTGTTGCTTCGTCGCCCCGACGTGCGCGCCGCCGAATGGCAGATGGCCGCGCAGTCCGCGCTCATCGGCGTGGCCAAGGCGGATCTCTATCCCTCGGTGAGCTTGCTCGGCACGCTGGCGTGGAGTGCGAGTTCGCTTTCCGGATCACCCAGCACGCTGGCCCTCGCCGTCGGCCCGAGCGTCACCTGGAACGTATTCGACCACGGCAGGATCATCAACAACGTGCGCGTCCAGGACGCCCGGCTGCAGCAACTGGTCGTCACCTACCAGGGCACGGTGCGCGAAGCGGCGCGCGAGGCCGACGATGCGGCTACCGCGCTGATCTCCGCGCTGCAGCGGGACAGCATCCTGCGCGATGCAGAGACCTCGGCGCGGCGCTCGCTCACGCTGGCCAACACCGTTTATCGTGAAGGCTATTCCGACTTCCAGCGCGTGCTCGATGCCCAGCGGGCGCTGTCTTCCGAGCAGGATGCGTACGTCGTCAACCGCAGCAACGCGGTGGGCAGCCTGATCGCGCTCTACAAGGCAGTGGGCGGTGGCTGGCATACGGACCAGCCCATGATCGATCCGGCCACGCGCGACCAGATGAAGCAACGCACCGACTGGGGCGACCTGTTCGACGAGGTGGAGTCGCCATCGGCCTCCGCCCGCGCACCAGCGAGCCCCGCACGATGAGCGAGACGGCTGCGCCCGCCCCATCCACGCCGGCAGCCGCCGAGCCTTCCGGCAAGGGCGTCAAATGGGTGCTCGTGCTGATCGGCGCCAGCCTGCTTTGGTACCTGCTGGCCGATCGCTACACGCCCTATACGCAGCAGGCACGCGTGCAGGCCTTCGTTATTCCTGTCGCCGCGGAAGCGGCCGGTCGCGTGACGCGCGTGTTCGTGCACGACAACCAGCAGGTCGCCGCGGGACAGGTGCTGTTCGAGATCGATGCGGAGCCGTACCGCATCGCACTGATTCGCGCGCGCGCCGACCTGGAGTCGACGCGTCGGCAGATCGGCGCCAGCACCGCCGGCATCGATTCGGCGACCGCATCGTTGCGTGCGGCCATCGCCAACGAAGTGAAGGCGCGACAGGACAGCGACCGCCTGGAACGCCTGTATCGCGAAGACCAGGGCACCGTATCGCTGCGTCGCCTGGAAGTGGCGCGCGCCACGCATGAGCAGGCGATCAGCCAGGTCAGCGCCGCGCGCGCGGAAGTCGAACGCGCCAAGGAGCAGCAAGGAGGCAGTGAAGCCGAGAACGCGCAGTTGCGCAGCGCCGCAGCAGCCGTGGAGAAGGCCGAACTGGATCTGGCCAACACCAAGGTGCATGCGCGCTCCGCGGGGTTGATCACCGACCTGCGCACGGACGTGGGCCAGTTCGCCGCCGTAGGCCATCCGGTCATGACGCTGATCGCCAACCATGACGTATGGGTGAGCGCCGACATGACCGAGAACAATCTCGGTCACCTGGAGCCGGGCATGCCGGTGGTCATCGCATTGGATTCGCGTCCGGGCGAACTGTTCCACGGGCGCATCCGCAGCATCGGCTACGGCGTCAGCGCCGGCCAGAGTTCGCCGCCCGGCACGCTTCCCACCATACAGAACAGCCGCGACTGGCTGCGACCCGCGCAGCGATTCCCGGTGGTCGTCGAATTCGCCGCCGGCGAGACCGTGCCGGTTCGCGACATCCGCGTCGGCGGGCAGGCGGAGGTGATGGCGTTTCCCACCCGGGGCAATCCGCTCAACCCGCTGGGAAGGGTCTTCCTGCGCGTGATGAGCTGGCTTTCCTATCTCTACTGATGACCGGCGCCATGAGCCAACGCGAACTGCTCGGCCGTCGCGCACTGCGCCTGGCCTTTGGCACGGCGCTTTGCCTCGCCATCAGCTTCGGCATGGACTTGCCCATTCCTTTCATCGCGCCCGTGCTGTCGGTGTTCCTGTTCGCCTCGATGCCACGACCGCTTTCGCCCAAGGCAGGTATCGGACTGGTGCTGGTTGTCGCTCTCACCACGGGCAGCGGGCTGCTGCTCGCACCGGTATTGCGCTATTACGTCATGAGTGGCGTGCTGCTGGTCGGCTTGTGCCTGTTCCTGGCGTTTCGCCATGGCCTGGGCGGAGGCAACCACCTCGTCTCGACGTTTCTCGCCGCCGGCCTCACCATGATCTCCGCCGCCGGCACCGCCGATCTCCAGCTCGCTCTCACCGTGGTCGGGGCGCTGGTGAAGGGGCTGTTGCTCGCCGTGCTGGTCCTGGGCATGGGACACGCGATGCTTCCGGAGCCGGCCAGCGCTCCGAGGCCGCCCGCCCGACCTCCTCCTTCACGCGCCGAAGCGACGCGCCTCGCCTTGCGCGCGGCGCTGGTGGTGTTGCCGGCCTTCCTGCTGGCGCTGGCCGATCCGGCCAGCTACATGCCGATCATCATGAAGTCAGTGAGCCTCGGCAGGCAGAGCTGCACGACGACCGCACGAAGCGCCGCGCGCGAGCTGCTCGGCTCCACCCTGCTTGGCGGCGCCATGGCGATCGTGTTCTGGTTCGCGCTCAAGTGGTTCGTGCACCTGTGGATGTTCTTCCTGTGGATGCTGCTGTTCGGGCTGTTCGTCGCGCGCAGGCTGTACCGGCTCAAGCCGACCCGCTACACGCCCGGCTTCTGGCTCAACAGCCTGGTTACGCTGATCATCCTGCTCGGCCAGTCGGTGCAGGACAGCGTGGCGGGCAAGGACGTCTATACCGCCTTCATCGTGCGCATGGGCCTTTTCATCGCGGTCACCCTCTATGCCTGCCTGATGCTTCAACTGCTCGATGCGCGCCCCCGCCTGCGACGCGGCGCGCCGCTGGAGCAGGCGGGGCACGCACCGCCACCGTCGCGATAGTCACCCCGACCTCGCAGGACACCCATCATCCGGAGGCTTCCATCATGGGAATCAACGTGAGAGATGCACGAACTCATCTGAAGGCGAAAGACGTGCTCGCCGAGTTCCTGGAAACCCTGTGGTACCTGCGCGCGATCATGCTCGGCCAGCTCCTGTTGTTCATCCTGCTCACCATCGCCATGTACTACTTCGGCGGGCCGGTCGAAACCTCGGATCGATCCGCGTCGCCGCCGGGCGAGACGTTTTACTACTGCGCCATCACCGCGCTCACCATCGGCTATGGCGACGTGGTGCCCACCACGCCCTTCGGCCGCCTGGATGCGCTGCTGCTTGGCCTGGTAGGCCTCTTGATGACCGGGCTGGTCATCGCCGCGGCGGTAAGAGGCGTGCAGGAGGCTGCGCACAGGGCCGGCAACGACGGCTAGTCGCAGGTTTTCACGCGAGGCGCAACAGCCCAGCGGGCACCGCATCCAGGGACGGCAACGTTTCGGACTTCAGGGCGTCGAGGCGTCCACGACTTCGATCGTCGTAACGTGGTCGACCCAGCGATCGGTGCGTTTGTCCCTGGGCACGATCAGTCGGAAGGGCCCGTCCTGCGCGAGCGGCTTGCCGTCCCTGGTATCGGCCAGCAGCACTTCGACGTTGCCGAAATCGGGATCGAGCTCGGTCGCACTGAAGACGACCTGGTAGCCGTTCGCCGCGGTGACGCGCACCAGCCTCGCGATGGCGCGGCCGCTTAGCGCATCTCCCGATGCGACGCAGGTGCGGCGAACGATATCTTCCAGCGCCACGCCCTGCCAGGTGCTGGGTGGCCCGCCGTTCGTCGCAGCCTGCACGCTGGTTCGCGGCATCAGCGCCAGCGCCTCGCGATCGAACGTATCGGAAGGTTTGCCGTCGAGCACCAGCTTGATCGACGGATGATCCGCCGGGCCCGGGACAGGCCCCGCGCCGAACACCGGCGTTGCGAGGCACAAGAGCAGGCTGAACATGCCACCGGAACGCATGGCTCGACCTCACCTGGAGATGCGGTCCCCGCGGGCCGTGGGGATGCATCCCACGAATATGGCAATGCCTGACAGCTTACGCCGATGGAAAGCCGGCTGCGCCGCCTGCTACATCAGCAGGTCCTGCCAATCCTCGGGCACCTTGCCCTTGGGACCGGGCACCGGCTGGTCGAGCGGATGGGACATCGGGGGATGCAACGCGGGGCCGTCGAAGAACTGCTGCGAGCGGAAGTCGTAGAACCACGTTTCGCCGGGCTCGAAGCTGCGGATCACGGCATGCCCGGTGGCGTGGAAATGCTTGGTGGCGTGTTGATGCGGAGAGTTGTCGCAACACCCGATGTGGCCGCACTGGGCACACCGCCGCAGATGTAACCACCATCCGCCGGCCTGCATGCATTCGACGCAGCCCGTGCCGCTGGGCGCGGCGTCAACGTCGATCTCTCCGTCCTGACTGCTCATGCCTGTCTCCTCGCGCAATGAACGCCGTGCGGCTGGGGCACGGCGCCTGCCTGTCTTAGCGGATCGGTTGCGCGCGCATCGTGAAGACGCGCGCGCGTGGGGCTCAACAGTAACGGTCCGCCAGGCTGTCGGTCGCGCTCACCAGCTTGTCGACGATCGCCGGATCGGCGGCGCTGTGGCCGGCCAGCACGATGTCGAAATGCGCTTCCGGCCAGGCCTTGGCGAGATCGCAGGCCGATTTCACCGGGCAGATGATGTCATAGCGGCCATGCACGATCGCAGCCGGGATATGGCGGATGCGCTCCACATCGCGCAGCAGCTGGCCTGGCTCCAGGAAGATGCCATGGCGGAAATAGTGCGCCTCGGCGCGCGCCACGCTGATCGCGGCCTGCGGGTCCTCGAAATTGCCCGGTTCATCAGGGTCGTGCACCAGCGTCGTGCTGCCGCCCTCCCAGTTGCCCCAGGCCATCGCCGCGGCGAAGCGCACGGCTTCATCCTCGCTGTCGAGACGGCGCCAGTACGCCTCGACCATGTCGTCGCGTTCGTTCTCGGGGATATGGGCGAGATATCGCTCCCACCGCTCCGGGAAGATCCATTGCGCCCCGCCATCGCGTTCGTTGAACCAGCGCAACTCGTAATCGCGGCCAAGGAAGATGCCGCGCAGCACGAGCCCGAGCACGCGCTCCGGATGCTTCTGCGCGTAGGCCAGCCCCAGCGTCGAGCCCCACGATCCACCGAACACCACCCAGCGCTCGATGCCGAAATGCTCGCGGACGGCCTCGATGTCGGACACCAGGTGCCAGGTGGTGTTGTCGCGCAATTCCGCATGCGGCGTGGAACGCCCGGCGCCACGCTGGTCGAACAGCACGATGCGATAACGCGCGGGATCGAAGAAGCGGCGATGGTACGGCGACACGCCCGCGCCCGGCCCGCCATGCAGAAAGACGACGGGCAACCCGTTGGGGTTGCCGCACTCCTCGATATGCAACTCGTGGAGATCATCGACCTTCAGTCGATGCTGGGCGTAGGGCTCGATCTCGGGATACAGCTCGCGCATGGGAAGGCTCCGTCGTGTCCCGCGAGCATAACCCCGCGAACGAAGCTCCCGGAAGACGGCACGGGCGGATGCGCCGCGGCATCCGCCCGTGCCGAATTCAGAGCTTGTAGTTCAGGCCAAGCAGCACCGTGCGACCCCAGGTGTTGTAGTCGAGCGGACGTCCGACTTCCACGTTGTTGGGCAGCGCGGAGATCTGCCGCGTCTTGGCAGCTTCGTTGTTGAGGTTGCTGACCTGGAACAGCACCGACAGGCCCTTCCACTTGCCCTCGTCGGGAAAGGCATAGCCGGCCTGGAAGTCGGTGACCAGTTCCGGGAGGACCTGGATGTAGCCCAGCTGGTCGAACAGCGCGATCGCCTCGCCGGTGTACGAGGAACGATAACGTTCGGCGATGCGCACCGACCAGCCATACTTCTCGTAGTACAGCGCGAGGTTCGCCACCTTGCGCGAGAGACCCGGCAGCGTGGCCGGGCCGCCGGGCACCGAGGAGATGGAGCTCACCGGGATGCTGCTGTTGGTCAGCGAGAAATTGGCCTGCGCGCCAAAGCCGTCCAACGCGGGGTTGATCAAGCCGCCTTCGATGGCGCCGGACAATTCCAGGCCCTGCATCTTGCCGCCGGTACCGTTCTCCGGACGCGTGAACGCGCCGATGGGGCTGGTGGGCGTGAGCGTCGGATTGTCGTTGACATAACCAGCCTGCTCGAAATTGAAGTCGAGCACGGTCTTGTTGTAGATGTAGTTGAGCAGGTTCTTGCCGAACACCGCGGCCGCCACGTAGCTGGACTGGCCGAAATATTTTTCCCACGACAGGTCCACGCCGACGGCGACGTAAGGCTTCAACTGCGGGTTGCCGCCGCTGCCGGACCACAGTACCTGCCCGGCCGCAGGACCGGAGGTCACTTCCGAGACACCCGCGGAGCTGGCCACCTTCTCGTCGTCGATGCGGCCGCGCGCCATGGTCTTGGCGAAACCAAAACGCAGGTACTGGCGATTGCCCAGGTCGGCGATCAGGTTGAGGCTGGGCAGCACGTTGTTGTACGTGGTGCCGCCCGTGAGCGTTCCCACCAGCGCGTCGCCATTGGTCTGGTACGCGTCGGACGACTGGTCGGTGTGCACGAACTGCACGCCGACGTTGCCGCGCAGCGGCACATCGCCCAGCGCCGTGTCGATGTTGAACTTCACGTAGCCGACCGGCACCTTCTCCTCGATCGAGTAGTTGCGGCTCCAGTCCGACTGGCCGTTGCGCTGGGTGAGGTAGAACTGGTTCGACAACGCGGCGAGCACGTTGTAGTTGAGGATGCCGCCGAGGCCGCCATAGCCCAGGTCGGTCGGGCCGTGCAGGTATGCCGGGTTCACCGGCACGCCCAGCGTGTGGTCGTACGAGCCCGAATCCGAGCCGTTGCCGTTGAGCCACGCGAAATAGACGTCCGCGGACTTGGTCTTCTTGCGGTCGGAGTAATCCATGCCCAGGTCGAACGTGCTGAAGATCCAGCCGAGCGGATGCGAGATCTGCAGGCGGATGGCCTTGATGGTGTCCTTCTGCTTGTCGAACTCCTCGCGGCCGTTGTAGCCGTAGTTGTCCGGATCGGTGAACACCACCGAGGCCGGGTCGGACAGGCTCGCGTCGGTCCGGAAGTTGGGAAAACCGAAGTTGACCGGCGTGGCGAAGTTCACGCTGGTGGTGGCGCCATTGGCGAGGCCGGTGAACAGGTACGCGTCGCGCAGGTTCACCTTGGCGGTGGAGTACGAGAGATCGGCCATGCCCTGCCAGCCGCTGCCGAAGTCGTACTGGTTGTTCCAGCCCACCGAGAACAGCTTGTCGTGTTCCTTGTTGTAGTCGTTCTGCAGGATCGGCGCGATGTTGCCCATCGTGCCGGTCGTGACGATGGGATAGGGCTGCGAGGGTACGGCGCCGACATTGCTGTAGACGGCGGGGCCCGCGTTGTCATACGGACCGCTCGCCCACTGCGCACCGTTGGTGTACTTCTTCTCGTTGAACGTGGAGTAGTACATGTCCAGCGTGGAGTGGTAGGCGTCATTCGGCGCCCACTCGAGCACGGCCATCAAGCCGTTGCGCAGCTGGCTCTGCGATTGCGCGCGAAGCTGCATGCCCTGCTGCGAGATCACGCCATCGGGCATGCCCGGCGTGTGGGGGCCGCCCCACGCGTCCTCGATGCTGCCCGGGCCGTTGTCGATGCTCCACCACCACGCCTGGTACTGCTTCTCCTGGATGGGCGAGTCGAGCTGGGCAAAGCCCACCGCCAGGCCCAGCGTGTGGTCGAAGAACTGATCGATGTACGAGAAGCTGACGCGATGGCCGGTATCGCCCACGCCGCTGCCCGGGTTGAGCTTGCCGTTGGTGTTGTACTCGCCACGGATGTTCGCGGCGATCGCCCGGTTGGGCAGGTCCAGCGGCTTGATCGTATGCAGGTCGACCGTGCCGGAAAGACCCTGGCCGATCAGGCTGGCGTCGGGCGTCTTGTAGACCACCGCGCCGGTCATCAGCTCGGCAGGATACTGGTCGTATTCCACGCCGCGGTTCTCGCCGACGGTGGCCTGCTCGCGGCCGTTGAGCGTGGTGCCGGCGAAATCGGGCGAGAGGCCGCGAATGGAGATGAGGTTCGCCTTGCCGTCGGCACGCTGCGTGGCCAGGCCCGGCAGGCGGGAGAGGCTTTCGGCAATGCTCGCGTCCGGCAGCTTGCCGATGTCTTCGGCAGAGATCGCTTCGACGATGTCGTCCGCGTTCTCCTTGGTCTTGAGCGCATTCTGGATGCTCGCCGCGATGCCGGTGACCACGACGGCGTCGAGGTTCTTCGCGGTGTCTTCCGAGCGCCTGGATGCCGGTGTCGCCTGCTGGTCCTTGGTGGCCTGCTTGTTGTTGGCGGGCGGCGCGGCTTGCTGCTGGCTATTGGCGGCCGGGTTCTGTGCGTCCTGCGCGTGGGCGATGCCCATCGTGGTGAATGCGAACAGCGCGGCGCAAGCAACGGACAGCGGACGACGGCGGCCAAGATCGGAACGCACGATCCGCATCGGCGGTAAGCAACGGTAGCTCATTCCCTTCCCCGTATTGTTGGTATTGGAAGCTGCGCCCCCCGCGCAGCTGGGCACGAAACGCAAGAATTTGCGCCGACCGATGGACGGCCAGCTCAAGGTCGTCGGTTCCTGAGTGCAGGCGGAGGATGATCGAGAGAAATTGTTGCGTCATCATGCGACGCAGCATCTTTCGCGGACGCCATTCACGATGATGAAGAGGCGTCGACAAACTGCGTCACGTATTGAAAGCCTCGCGACGCCCTACTTCGCCGTGCGCGCCATGCATGCCGACATGACAGGCGCGGCATTCGGACCCGCCAGGGCATCGTAAAGGTCGCCACGCTCGCCCTTGGTCCACCACGTGTAACGGCCGGCCATGTATTTCACGCCCGAGGCCGCGATCGTATCGACGAACAGCATCGGCTTTCCGTCCACGGCGAGCAGCGCGAAGCCCTGCCCGGACTGGCTGTTCCAGTAGGTGACGGTGAGCGCCTTGCCGCCTTCGCACTGGTAGGCATGGGTCGAGGTGGAAGCGACCTCGATGCCCGGCACGTGGAATGTATCCGCCGTGGTGCATCCGCACAGCAGGCACGACCCCATGAGGCCTGCAGCCACGTGACGACCGATGCCTGTCGATAAGGGCATGGTTACCTCACCTCGTCGTAGACGTATTCGTGCTGGCCATCGCGCAGGGTGAGCTTGCGGCTGTCCGGCGAGCCCGACACCACGAACTCGAAGCCGTCCGCGCCCGGCGAAATGGTCACGAAGGACAGCGATCCATCGTCGTTCTTCCGCGAGGCCATCTCGCTATGCCAGGCGCCGAAATCGAACACGGTGGACTTGCCGTTGCGGGTGACCTGGATGCTGCCCACCGCCGGATTGCGATAGTTGGTGGCGAGCCTGGACGACGCTTCGGCATCAGCGGGCACCGTCAGGCGCTTGCGCTCCGCCGCCACCTGCGCCTTCAGGCGCTTTACGCCGGCATCGATGTCGCCCTGCGCCAATGGCCTGCCGTCGAACAGCACTTCGAGCAGGCGCCGCTGGAACGGACCCCGGATGAACACGCCCGCGTCCGCGTTGGTGAGGATCACCGCGCCCACGCCCTGTTGCGGCAGCCAGTACATGTCGGAATGGAAGCCGGTGAGGTCGCCGCCGTGGTGCACCACCGGCACGCCCCAGGTGTTGTCGACGATCAGGCCCATGCCGTAGGTCGCGGTGGTACCCAGCGCCACGTTGGGCTTGCGGCGCTCGAGCAGTGCCTCCTTCGATACGTAGCGCGAGCCATCCGGCAGCAGTCCGTCGGCCAGCTCCATCTGCACGTAGCGCAACATGTCCGTGACCGCGCTCCACGCCGCACCCGCGGGACGGGCGGGGCGGATGGAATCATTGATGCCCATGCCCGCCACCGCCGTATGGCCGTCCACGTCCAGACCGTGTGGCGTGGCGTGGTTGCCGAGCAGTGCGCGGTCGTAGTCGAACGTCGTCTGCCGCATGCCAAGTGGATCGAACACCTGCTTCTGCATGGCCAGGTCATAGGCCGCGCCCAGCTCCAAGTCGGGATAGAGCACGTGCCCGCCCATGTAACCGGCGGCCGCGGCCATCAGGTTGGAGTATTGGAACAGCTGGCCGAACCTGCTGGTGGGCTGCATGCCGGCCAGCGACTTCATCACCGTTTCCGGCGTGGCGTTGCGGCTGTTGAGCACCCACTCCATGTCCTGCCGCGGCATGCCGGTGCAGGCGCAGATCAGGTGGCGTACCAGCACCTGTTTCGTGGTGTCCGCGTCGCCCAGCTTGAACGAGGGCATCACCTCCACCACCGGCGTGTTCCAGTCGAACCGCTTCTGGTCCACCAGCCTCGCGAGCATCAGCGTGGTCAGCGCCTTGGTGTTGGAGGCGATCATGAACAGCGTGTCGCCATCGATCGGCTCGGGCTTGCCGATCTCGCGCACGCCCAATCCACCGACGTACACCACCTTGCCGTGATCGATCAGCCCCAGCGCGACGCCGGGCACGTCATAGGCCTTGCGCGCGCTGTCCACGAAGTTCTTCAGCGTTTCGACGCGCCGGGCATCCAGCGGATGCGCCTTCTTCCCCGCGAAACTCTCGCGCTTGTAGCCCTTGGGCAACAGCCGGTCCGAAATGGCGCGCAACTGCGAGCTTCGTTTCTCGCCCACGGCGATGGCCACGTCGTAGATCAGCACCGTGAACTGGTTGGCGCGCCGGTAGACGATGGCAAAGACCGAGCGCTTGTCGTTGGCCGATGTCTCGTAGTTGTACACGCGCACCTGATCCCAGTTGTCGCGGGGCGCACTGTCGGTGGCCACTTGCAGCGGCCATGTCCTTGCGGGCGCATACGCCTTCCAGGCCTGTGCGACGGCGGCATCCGCATCGGCCGCCTGCACATCCACCAACACCACCTGCGAGCCCGACTCCGGTGGATCGAGGGTGACCTTGTTGCCGCCGGCATGCATCGCCCAGTCGGAGGGCACGACGAATTGCGTACCGGCCGAGGTGGTCTTCGGTGTGTCCGCCTTGACCGTGGTGCCCGCGGCACCGGGGGCAGGCGTGGCTGCCGCCGTCGGCATGGCCCAGGCGATCAGGCCAAGGAACAGGAAACATCGCGGCAACATGGAGCACCTCGCGGATAGAGGAAACGCTCGACTGTCGACTGCGCGCACGAACCAGAAACGCTCGCGGCGAAGCCGGTGACGCTGGTGATCAACGGAGTCTACACATGTTGGAACACGTTGCCAGTGCGCCTGCCGTGGTGCGCCGGATGACAGCAGCGTTGCAATGTCCTCGCCGTAACTCGCCCAGGCAGGCGCGACTTGCTTCACATCGAGCGCCTTGCCGCGTCTCTCCCTGATGCGCCAAACCACGATCACGGCGGCGATGGCGCAAGCGAGGCGCAGCAGGTCGTTGATCCATCCCCAGTCGCCTGCACCCGAAGGATCGAACACGCGCACGCTGCGTTGAGCGGACAGTGGAATACCGGGCGACTCCACGCTCCGACATGCCTCCCGCCCCCTGGCGTGGCTTGTAACCGCCTCGGCAACGGCGCTGCCTTAGCATTGCCTTAGCCCCCGGCGACGCAGCTTGCTGCCGGGTAACTGGAGCCATGGCGATCGAAATTTTTTTCAGTACGCATTAAGCGCGGCAAGCCGAGCATCAGCGCCGAACCAACGGAGGTAAGTGTCATGAGCAAGCGCGTGATGGGTAGTCGGGTACTGATGGGTCTTGCCGTCGCCGCCATGGCAGCCGCGCCCATGGTCGCGTCGGCCCATGATGGCTGGGGGCGCGACAACGGTTACCACCGCGGCTGGGACCGCGGCGGCTACCACGACCGTGACGGCTGGCGCCGCGACTACGGCCATCACGACGGTCACTGGAGCGGCGGCAGGTGGATTGCCGGCGCGGTGGTGGCTGGCGCGGTGATCGGGCTCGTGCAAAGCGCGATGGCGCCGGCGCCGACCTACTACGCGCAGCAGCCGACGGTGGTCTACCAGGATCCGCCGGTGGTCTATCGCCAGCCTCGCACCGTGGTGTATGAGCAGCCCAGGACCGTGGTCTATGAAGACGCGCCGGTGCAACCCGGCACGGTCGTCTATGGCTCGCCCTATGGTGACGACGACGGCAATTGATCCCGCCTCGTGCCGCGCAAGGGAAGACTCAGGAGAAGCCCGGCACCCGCCGGGCTTTTCTGATTCCGGCAGCGGGCTGACGCCACGAGGCGATGCTCAGGTGCCGCGCGGCTTGGCCCGATGCGTCGGTGCCGCCGTCCATGGATCGTCCGGCCACGGGTGACGCGGGTAGCGGCCTTTCAGTTCCTTCTTCACTTCGGGATAGGTGCGCTCCCAGAAGCCCTTGAGGTCCTGCGTGACCTGGATGGGGCGGCCGGCCGGCGACAACAGGTGCAGCGTCACCGGAATGCGGCCGTTGGCAACGCGGGGCGTGTCGGCGAGGCCGAACAGCTCCTGCAGCTTCACCGCCAGCACCGGCGGTTCGCCTTCGGCGTATTCCAGCCGGCGGCTCATGCCGCTGGGCACCGTGAGGCTTTCGGGCACCTGCGCGTCGAGCTGGCGGCGTTGCTCGTAGTCGAACAGGCTGCCCAGTGCCTGCGAGAGTTCGTCGGCGCCCAGCGCACCAAGGCTGCGCTTGCCGTTGAGATAAGGCGCGAGCCAGTCGTCGAGCGACTCCAGCAGCGCGGCGTCGGAGACATCGGGCAAGCCGAGCTCCGGTATCCAGGCGCGCAGGGCCTGCATGCGAGCGCGCAGGCGATGGGCGTGCTCGCTCCACGGCAGGACGCCGATGCCCTTGGCGCGAACCGCGGCAAGCAGCGCCGGCAAGGCATCCTCGGGTTTCACCGGGACGCTGCGGCGATCGAGCACGATGGCGGCGTAGCGTTGCTCCTCGAAGGCTTCGACGGCCTGGCGCTCATCGTTCCAACGCAGCACACGCTCGCGCTTGAACTGCGCGGGATACTCGCGTTCCAGCACGCGCGCATCGATGGGCGCGGCGGCGAGGATCAAGCTGTCACGCGCCTCGAAGCGCAGGTCCAGCGCCACCAGCCAGGGCTCGCCGTGCAGCGCGGTGCCCTCATGCAGGCGCGCACCGCGGCCATTGGCGAGGGTGTAGCGCAGCGGGTTGGCGTCGTCGCGACGCGCAACGCGATCGGGAAAAGCATGCAGCAACAGATCGCCCACCGCGTGGCTGTCGGGCACGCCGCTGGCCGCGCTACGCACGTCGAGCCGGCGACGCCAACCCTTGCTGGCCTGCTCGATCGCTGCCAGCGCACCCGCATCGGCGCCGGTACGCGCGCCGGCCGTGTGACGGTCGCGCCAGGCATGCAGCGCGCTGACGCGCGCGCGGAAGTCGTCGGTGCGCGCCTGCTCGCCGCGCAGCGGCGAACGCGCCTCCATCAAGGCAAGCAGGTCGGCGACCAGCGCGCGCAACTCCGGCGCCGCACGCAGCGCCGCTGCGCCAAGACGTGGCGTGGCGCCCAGTTCCAGCATCTCGCGGCCGAGTGCCGTGATGCGCCCATCGGCCGCGAGCGCACCGAGCTGCGTGAGCAGATCCCGCCCCTGCGCCAGCGCGCCGGCTGGCGGCGACTCCAGCCAGGGAAGCTCGACGCCGCTGCCCGCCGTGATGCCCCAGGCCGCAAGCTCGAGGGCAAGACCGGAAAGCTCGGCCTGCACGATTTCCGCGGTGCGCGATGGATCGAGCCGCTTGCTCTGCGGCCACAGGCGATACGCCGTGCCTTCGGCCACGCGGCCGGCGCGGCCGGCGCGCTGGTCGGCGGAGGCCTGCGAGATGTTCACGGTTTCCAGCCGCGTGAAACCCGAGTTGGGATCGAAGCGCGGCTCGCGCGCGAGCCCGCTGTCCACCACGGCGCGGATGCCCGGCAAGGTCACGCTGGACTCGGCGACGTTGGTGGCGAGCACCACGCGCCGCGTGCCCGGCTCGGCTGGACTCAACGCCGTCTGCTGCTCGGCCAGCGAAAGCTCGCCATGCAAAGGGACGACGTCAACGTTCTCGTCGAGCGCGGATTCCAGCACGGATTGCGTGCGTGAGATCTCGCGTCGCCCCGGCAGGAAGGCGAGCACGTCGCCTGGATTTTCCTGCAACGCCTGGCGCACGACGCGCGCCAGATGATGCTCGGTGCTTTCCTGCACGCGCGCAGGCGGATACGCCACGGCGACCGGGAAGCTTCGGCCGGGACTGCTGATGCGCGGCGCATCCAGCCACTGCGCGATGCGCTCGCCGTCCAGCGTGGCGGACATCACCAGGATGCGCAGGTCGGGCCGCAGCGTGCCTTGCACGTCGAGCGCCAGCGCGGCGCCGAGATCACCGGCGAGGTGCCGCTCATGGAATTCGTCGAACAGGATCGCGCCGATGCCGGTGAGTTCGGGATCGTCCTGTATCAGTCGCGTGAGGATGCCTTCGGTCACCACTTCGACGCGTGTCGCCTTGCCCACCTTCGCCTCGAAGCGGATGCGGTAACCGACCGTGTGGCCGACTTCTTCACCCAGCTGCTGCGCCATGAACTGCGCCGCCGCCCGCGCCGCGATACGCCGGGGCTCGAGCATGAGGATCTTGCCCTCGCCCAGCCACGGCTGGCCGAGCAAGGCGATCGGCACCTGCGTGGTCTTGCCTGCGCCGGGCGGCGCCTCCAGCACCAGGCGCGGATGCGCGGCGAGCGAAGCGCGGATCTCCGGCAGCAGCGGAGTGATGGGGAAGGAAGGCGATGCACTCATCGCGCACATGATAACGGCGCGCCGGCGATGACGAAGGCTGCCGGCATTCCGGCAGTCGCCGAAATGCCGGTGGGAAGGGCGTCATGCCCTGCCCGTCGGAACGACAAGTTCAGTGGGTGGATGGCGTCTCGCTCGCCGCGCGCAACGGAGCCAGCGATTCGAACTTCCGTTGGTACTCGTCCGTCACCTGCTTGGCTTCCTCGCTGCTGGTGATGACACGCGGCGTGATCAGCACGATGAGCTCGGTGCGGTTGCGGTTGTGGTTGGTGGTGCCGAACAGGCGGCCGATGACCGGCACGCGGTTGAGGCCGGGAACGCCGGTATCGGTGTTGCCCTCGTTCTGCTGGATCAGGCCGCCCAGCAGCACGGTCTGTCCGCTCTGCACGGCGATCTGCGTGCCCACCGCGCGCTGCTGGATGGTGAAGTTGCCCTGCGAGTTGGCGGCGCCGGTCGTGTTGCTCACCTGCTGCTGCACGTTGAGATATACCAGCCCGCCCGGATTCACGCGCGGCTGCACGTCGAGGATCACGCCGGTGGGCACATAGCTCACGCTGCTCGCCGTGGAACCGGCCGTGGTGGCGCCCAGGCCGGTCACGATGGAGGTCTGGTTGATCGGCACCTGGTCACCGACCTGGATGTGCGCGACTTGATTGTTCAACACCACCAGCGACGGCGCCGACAGTGTCTTGGTGGTGCCATTGGTTTCCAGCGCGCGCACCGCGACCTGCAGCTTGCTGTTGCCGCTCAGGAACGAATAGAAGAACGGCTCGCCGCCATACTTGTTACCGCCACCACCCAGCGCGCCCTGATGGAGCATGCCCGGATACGCCGAGGTGGCGCCATTGATGTTGCCGCTGCTGTCGTAGGTCGGCGTACTGTTGGCCAGGCCTTGCAGGTACCACTGCACGCCAAATTCCAGCTGGCCGGTGAGATCCACTTCGAGGATGCGCATCTCGATCTGCACCTGCAGCGGCACGTTGTCCAGGCGCTTGATGGCCTGTTCGATCTCTGCCCACTGCGAGGGACGCGCGCGCACCAGCAGCTGGTTGTTGGAATCCACCGAGCTGATGCGGATGCTGCCGTCTTCGGAGGTGTACTGCGCGCCCGCGCCGTTGCCGCCGCTGCCGTTGGCGTTGCTGGCATTGCCGAAGGTGCCGGCGGCGCCACCGCTGTTGCCGAAACCGCTGCCGGTGTTGCCGAACGCATTGCCGGTGCTGGTGCCGGTACCACTGGTGGTTCCCAGTCCACCGGCGCTGCCGAAGCCGCCGCCCACGCCGTTGACGCCGGTGCTGCTGCCGAAGCTGCCGGCGGTGCTGCCCATGCCGCTGGCCGAGCCGTTGGCGTTTTCGCTGGTGCCCAGCGTATTGCTGGTAAGGCCGGAAGCGACCTTGCCGTTGTTGGCGCCGCCCGCGCCGGCGCCGTTGGTGTAGATCTGCGCCAGGTACTGCGCGAGGTCCGACGCCTTGATGTTGCGCACGTCGTACACGAACAGGTTGGGCTCGTTGCCGCCGCCGCGATCGATCTTGGCGACCCAGTCGCCGACTTCCTGCAGGTAGTTGGGCTGCGTGCTGATCACCACCAGCGCATTGGTGCGTTCGATCGGGATGAAGCGCAGCATGCCGGCCAGCGGCGTGTCGCCCTTCGGCCCGAAGATCTGGTCGAGCTGCGGCATCAGCTCGGCGACATTGGCGTGCTGCAGGCTGAACACGCCCACCGACATGCCGCGCAGCCAGTCCACGTCGAAGGTGTGGACGGTGCGCTGGTAGTTGTCCAGCTCCGAGGGCGTGCCGGAAAGCACGATCAGGTTGCGCGACGGATCCACCAGCAGGATGGAATCGGCGCGCGCGAACGGCTTGATCAGCTTCTGCATCTCGTTGGCCGAGATGTAACGCAGCGAGAACAGGCGCGCCTGCAGCCCGCCCTGCGGCGCCACCGCGTTGAGGCTGGGCACGAGGTTGCCGGCGACCGCGTCCTTGGCGGGCATCACCACGTAATGGCCGTTCTGCATGACCAGCGCGTTGTTGGTCCAGGACAGCAGCGTCTCCAGGATGGGAATGGCCTGGCTGCTGTCCACCGGTTCGGCGGTGGAGAAGGAGATGTTGCCCTGCACGCCCGGCACGATGGTGTAGTTCTGCTTGAGCAGGTCGCCCAGGATCGCCTTGACCACCGCCTGCACGGGCTGGTTTTCGAAATTGAAGGTGACCGCGCCGTCGCCGCTGGCCGCCTTGCGTGGCTGTGCCAGCCCGGTCGCGCGAATGAACTGGCCGCTGCCGCTGTTCACGTCGGGACGTGGGACCACGGCGGTTTCCGCACTGTTGCCGGCATTGAGTGGCAAGGGCTGCGGCACCGGTTTTTCCGTTCCGGCCATCGCCTCGCGCTGCAGCGCCCCGTCATCGGGCTGGGGCGGCAAGGTCTGGCAGCCGGCAAGCCACATCGCCATGGCAAGCGTGCCGATGCGGTGAAACCGCCGTGTGCGGTGGGTGGTCATGGCTCAGTGTGCTCCCTCGGGGTTCGCTGCCTGCTGTTGGGCGCGACGCTTTTGGATGGCTTCTCGCAGCGCGCGAAGGCGATCGGCCTGCGTGCTGTTGGGTTGGTCGGGCGCCATGTTGGCGCCGGGCGCGGGTGGGCCTTGCGGCTTGACCGGCCCGATCATCATCTGCATGCCGCCGGCGGGTGCAGGCGCGGGCGGCGTATTGGTGGCTGCCTGCGCGGGTGCGGGCGGCGCCGGCGTGTTCTTGGGCATGTCGATCGGTGCGCCGGCCGGCAGTTCCAGCTCGGTGCGTCCACTGGCCGATTCGAACACCGCGGCGCGCGGCTTGAGCTCGACCAGGCGCCAGCTGCCATCGGGAAGCGTGTCGCCTTCGCGCACGCGCACTTCCCGATCGCCCCCCTTGTCGTGCAGCAAGGCCATGTGCAGGGCCGGCGTGACGATGATGCCGGTCAGCTGCATGTCGCCCAGGCTGGCGCCGCCGCTGGCGGTACGCAGGCTAGGCTTGCGGTCGGGACTGAACAACGGCTGCTGCCACACCGCGGAAAACTGCGCGAGCGGTATGGGCGGCGGCAAACCCTGGTCATGGGTTTCGGGCAGCGGCGTCGCCGGGCGCGGCGCGCCCCAGTTCACGCCCCGGCCCACGCCCACCAGGAATAACAGCAGCACGACGCCGAACACGGCGGCGAAGACGCCGAGGATGGGGGTCAGTCGGCGTTGCGCGGCGGCGTTCATGGCGCCTCCTGCGACGCTTCGCCACCGGCCGCGCGCGGCTGGCGCACGTAGCCCGACAAGGTGAACTGCACCTCCAGCGGCGCGCTGTTCTGCTGCATGGCCGCCACCGGATTGCGGTAGATGCTGAGGTCGTCGACGAACAGGTAGGGCGTGCCCTGCTCCAGGTCGTGCAGCGTCTCGGCCAGCGGCTGCACGTCGCAGCGCAGGCTGATGCTCACGGCCACCTTGCGGTACGGCTCGTCGGCGGCGGCCGGCGGATTGGGCACCGGCATCTTCTGCGTCACGTCACAGGCACCGCCCGGATGCGCAGCCACCGCATCGACCACGCGCTGCATCAGCCCGGCGGCGGCGGCGTTCGGATCGTCTTCGGGAAGGAAGGCATGGCTCGCCGCCTGCCCTGCGCCCATCGCGGCAAGGCGCTGCTGCAGTTGCGGCTTCTCGGCGATGGCGGCGGCGTAGCGCGAATGCGTGTCGCGCAGGTCGTCCATCTCCGCGTGGATGGTGCGCAGCGGCGCCACGAACCACCAATGCAGCAGGGCGAAGTACGCGACCACCAGCACGGCCAGCAGGAGCAGCACGGCGGCGATGCGGCTTTCGCGCGGCTTGAGCGCCGTCATCTTCATGGCATGCCTCCCGCCGGTGCCGCCTTGGGCTTGGCGTCAGCGGGCTTGCGCAGTTGCGCCACCATGTAGAAGCGTTCCTTGCCGGTCGAAGGATCCACCTGGATGGTGCCCTGGAAATTCGCGTCGGTGATGACAGGCGAGCCCTTCAGCGCATCCACCAGGCGCGCCGCCTGCGGGCTCTGGCCCTGGAAACCCACCTGCCCGCTGTTGTCGATGCTCAGGCGCTCGAGCCACGCCGTGGCGGGCAGGCGCTGGCTGATGTCCTGCAGGACGGCCAGGGCGGAGACCGTGCGCGCCTTGCGCTGGGCCAGGAAGCCGGCCGCACCCGCATTGTCCTGCAGCTGCTGCCGCAACGAGGCGACTTGCTGCGCGTCGGTGCGCATGCCCTCCACCTCGCTGCGCATCTGCTCCAGCGCGGCTTCGCGGTTGTGCAGGAACTGCAGCAGCGACAGCACCAGCAGCACGATCGCCGCGACGCCCAGTGCCATGTTGAGCCGCTGCCGCGGATGCTGGCGGCGCGGCACCTGGTCGGCGGGCAGCAGGTTGACGCCCAGGCGATCGTTGCCGTTGGCCACGTCCACCGCGTCGACCTGCAGGCCTGACGATGCCAGCCGCGCCAGCAGGGGGTCGAGCGTGGTGCGCGGCACCACCACCAGTTCCGCCGCGAAGCGGCCGGCCGGCGCATTCGCACGCAGCTCGCGCACGCCGTAGCGCACCTGGTCGACGCGGAACGGCGTCTGGCGATCCATCTCGAAGGCGCCGATCTGCTGCAGGTTGTCGCGCGCCGCGAGCGGCAGGTTCAGGCGCGGCCGCAACGCATGGGCGGCATCCAGGCACAGCGCGATGCGCAGGTCTTCGCGATCGACGCCCCGCAGGGCATCGCCGAACGCCACTTGCTGGCTGCCTGCATCGAGCTGGCTGCTCCATCGGGCCAGCGGATAGATGTCGCCTATGCGCCGCAGCGTCCACTCATCGCCATCGCTCTGGAGCAGATGCCAGGCGAGGCCGCCGCCGAAGCGCGCGCGCCAGCGCGCCGGCAGCAAGGCGAACAGCTCGCCGCGCCACCACGAAAGAAACCGCGGCAACGGCGAGGCCTGCCATGCGCGGCGCACCCGGTCCAGCTGCAATTGCAACGGCTGCGTAGCCGAGTTCATTCCCCGTCTCCCTCCTGCCAACGCAGCACCGCGTAAGGCAATGCGCCCGGGCGTGCGCCCTGCAATCGCACCGTCGCCCGCAGTATCGCGCGCGTGCCGTCGTTTAGCGTGGCCTCTGAGCGAATACTATGCGTCACTCCCTGCAAGGCAGCCAGCGCGGGTTGCGGCTCGCCCGCGGAACGGGCCGCCACCACCGCCTGCGCCTGCTGCGGCGTCATGCCGGGTACCGCGGCCAGCGCGAGCGCCTGCGCCGTGGTGGGGTCGGGGCTCTGCCGACCCGACCACAGCGTGACCTGGGGCGCCAGCGTGCGATACAGCGCCGGCTGCATGCCCACCACCATCTGCAGCTCCTCCACGGTGGCGAAGGGGCCGTGCCGCGGGCCGTAGTCGCGCCCGGCCTGCGCGTACGCCGCATTGGGCACATTGCTTGGCGGCGCGGCGCTGAAGGTGCGCCAGTCGACCACGTTGCGGGCCAGCGACTGGGCGTCGTTGTCCGCCAGGCCAGCCGCCTTGAACAGGTTCTGCAGCACGTCCGGCGAGGCCGCGTTGAGGTCCACCTTGCCGTTTTCGCTGACGATGCTCACCTTGACCTTGGCGCCGTCGAAATCGAACGGATAGCTGCGCCCGTCCGGCATCCAGCGTTGCTGCAGCTGCGGATCCTGCAAGGCGTAGATGGCGCGCATCAGGCCGGCCTCGGCCGCGTAGTGGGCCTGGGTCTGGGCGAACTGGTAGCGGGCCTGCAACCCCTCGGTGCGCGCCAGCATGGCGTAGCCGCCCACCAGGATCGCCAGCAGCGTGCAGGCCCAGAGCACCACCAGCAGGGCCACGCCATGTTGCGCACGGTGCGAGGGGCGGCTCATTGGACGGTCCTGCGCTGCAGGCCCTGCAGCAAATCGGTCTGGCCCTGCAGCGCCGACGCATCCACGCGCAGCGGCGCATCGAGCCGCGGCCAGGCCGTCGTCCCGTCGAGCTCCAGCGCGATGCGCACGACGCGCGGCATGCTGCGGCTGCCGTCCCAGCGATCGTGCCAGTCGCCCGGCGCCTGCTGCGTGTCCGGGGCGCGGTAGCTGAAGCTGCCGCTGCGGATGTTGTCCACCAGTACTTCGGGCTCGCCCAGCGGACGCGCCGCGCTGCCGTCGGGCGGCATCAAGGCGAAGCTCGCCTCCAGCCGCGAGCCGCCCTTGCCGTTGGGCACCAGCTTCAACTGCTGCAACTGCGGGCCGAGCCGGCCCAGGTAGCCCGGCAAGGGCGCCACGAAGCGCAGCTCGTGCGCATCGCCGGTGAAGAACAACGGGTCGCCCTTATCGGTGTGCGCGATCGCCACGGCCCGCGCCTGCGCCAGTTCGCGCCGCAGGAACTGCTGCGCCGATCGCACCTCGTCGAGCCGCTGGATCGACGTCTCGCCCGAACGCACGGCATGCGTCGCCGTGCGCACGCCCGAATAGATGCCCAGCAGCAGCAGGGTGAACAAGGCCAGCGCGCCCAGCACTTCGAGCAGGGTAAAGCCCCGCTGCGCCGGCGCGGTGCCTGCATGCATGGAAGCTGCGCGAGGGCTCGTCATGGCGTTCCCGTGGCGGGGGGGCCAAGCAGCCGTAGCGTGCTGAAGTGCGCGGAGCGTTCCCGCGAGCGTGCACCCCAGTAGACATCGAGATCGAGCTTCACCATCCGCATCGGGTTGCCAGCCAGCTCCGGCGTTGCCATCGGGGCGGCGGCCTGCGCCCGCGGCGCCGTCCACGGCGTCACCACCAGGCGCCAGCGGTAGTGGTCGTCGAAACGGCCTTCGCTGGCGCCCGCGCGCAGCGGCGTGGTGATATCCACGGTGTCGAGCAGGCTGCGCGCCCATAGCGCCGCCTGGCTGTGATCGTCCGCGTTGCGGGTCAGCGCGATCGATCCGCCGGCCACCTTGAGCAACGCACTGAACGCGATCGCCAGCAGCAGCGTGGCCGCGATCACCTCCAGCAGGCTGAAGCCCCGCACGCGTTGCGTCATCGACGACTGCTCACGTCGGCCACGCTCACCGCGCCGGTGAGCCACGACACGTTCACCCGCCACTGGCGCTGGTTGCGCTGCAACGTGATGTGCCCGCCGGTGGAACTGCCGTCGGGAAAGAAGCGGATGCGCCCGGTGGTGGCGCCGGCCTGGTCTTCCTTCGCGCTGGTGATGCCGATGCGCATGCCCGAAGGCAACCGCACCGTCTTGCCGTCGTCGGCGCGATACGTGTTGGCGCGCGTGTCGACATCGAAGGTGTGTTCGTTGCCGTGCACGATGGCCTGCGTACGGGTGGCGCGCAGCGCGGCGGCGAGCTCGCCGCTGGCCGCGGCCACGCGCGCACTGGCCAGGCCCTGCGTGACCGACACCGCGACGGCCGCCGCGGCGATGCCGATCAAGAGGATCACGGCCAGCATTTCCAGCAGTGTAAAACCTGCGGTTTTACGGGAATGGTGAATAGGGAATGGTGAATAGGAAAAGCCGGAGCCTCTACGCTCCGCCGATTCCCCACCCCCTGTTCCCGATTCCCTGCCTTTCATTGCCAGTTGCCCACGTCGGCGCTGTAGCCGTCGCCGCCGGGCTTGCCGTCCTGGCCGTAGAAGATCAGGTCGAAGTTGCCGTGGTCGCCCGGGTACTTGTAGCCGAACTCATGGCCCCACGGATCGTGCAGCTCCGATTCCTTCGCGTACGGGCCCTGCCAGTTGCGCGCGTTGGCCGGCTTGGTCATCAGGTCCTGCAATTGCTGCGGCGGCGAGCCGTTGTCCAGCGCGTAGTTCTCGATCTTCTGGCTCAGCGTGGTGAGCTGGGCCTTGCCGGCGCCGTACTTGCCCTTGTCCACGTTCTTGCCGACCTGGGTCACCACCACCGCGCCGATGATGCCGATCAACACGATCACCGCCAGCATTTCCAGCAGGGTGAAGCCGCGGTTGGCGTGGTGAGGGCGGAGTGTCCGTTGTCGCATGGCGTACCTCGTGGTCGTTCGATGGAAAAGAGTCATTGGATGTTGCTGGTGAGGCTGAGCAGCGGCAGCAGGATCGCGGCCATGATGATCGCCACCAGCACGGTCATCACGATGGTCAGCGCAGGCACCAGCGCGGCGAGCAGGCGATCGATCGCGCGCCGGCTCTCCAGTTCGAAGGTATCGGCGACCTTGAGCAGCATGGTGTCGAGCTGGCCGGCTTCCTCGCCCACCTGCACCATCTGCAAGGCGAGGCGCGGGAAGCGCTGCGACTGCGCCAACGCCAGGCTGAGGCCGGTGCCGCCCTTCACCTGCTCGGCCGCCTGTTCCAATGCCTCGTCGAGCGCGCGGTTGGCGGTGACCTGGCGAGCGATGCCCAGCGCGGAGAGCAAGGGCACGCCGTTCTTGAGCAGGGTACCCAGCGTGCGTGCGATGCGCGCCGTCTGGATCTTCAACAGCAGTGGGCCGACCACGCGCATGGTGAGCAGGCGGGCATGCCAGGCCAGCAGCATCGCCGGATCGCGCAGGCGGGCGCGCACGATCAGCACGCCGAGCACCAGCAGGATCAGCAATGCCCACCACCAGTGCTGCAGCACGCTGCCGATGGCGAGCACGGCCTGCGTGATCCACGGGATCGGCACCTGCATGTCCTCGAAGATCGGCACGAACTGCGGCACCACATACGCCAGCAGCAACAGCAGCGAGCCGAGCACGCCGACCATCAGGAAGGCCGGATAGATCAGCGCGTTGATGATGCTGCCGCGCAGCTGCTGCGAGCGTTCCAGGTAATCGGCCAGGCGGCGCAGCGTGTCTTCCAGCGAGCCGCCCGCTTCGCCCGCACGCACGAGGCTGATGTAGAGCTTGGGGAATACGCCGTGCTCGTCGTCCATGGCCTGCGACAGTGGCGTGCCGCCGCGCACGCGGTCGCGCACGCGTTCGATCAGTTGCTTCGCGCGCTCGCCTTCGGGCAGGTCCATGAGGATGCCGAGCGCGCGATCGAGCGGCTGCCCGGCGCCCAGCAGCGTGGCCAGCTGGTGGGTGAACTGCGCGAGCTGGTCGCCGGTGAACGGGCCACGGCGGAACAGCGCCGCAAGACCGCTGCCGCCGGCTTCCGCATCGGCAGCGCGTGCATCGAGCGGCGTATGGCCCTGGTCCTGCAGGCGGCTGACCACTTCGTCGAGGCTGGCGGCTTCCATCTGGCCCTGCAGCACTTCGCCCGACGCGGTGACGGCGCGATAGCGGAACTGGGTCATGGCGGCGGCTCCGCTGCCGCCAGGGAATCGGAAATAGGGAATGGGGAATAGGCAAGGCACGCCCCGCAAACTTGCGGGAACCCGCTCTTCCTACTCCCTATTCCCCATTCCCTATTCTCAGCTTTCCTGCGTGACACGCAGCACCTCCTCGATGGTGGTGATGCCGGCCACGGCCTTGGCAATGCCATCCTCGTACATCGTGCGCATGCCTTCGGCGCGCGCGAGGCGCTCGATCTCGCCGGCATCGGCGCGCTGCATCACCATGCGGCGCAGCGGGTCGCTCATCACCAGGAATTCCATGATCGCCTGGCGCCCGCGGTAGCCGCTGGGGTTGGCGGCGCTGCTGCCCGGCTTCCACAAGCGGATCGGGCGCTCGTCGGTGTACTTGTGCAGCTCGAACTCCTCGATCACCTCGGGCAGCGCCTCATACGGAATCGCCGTTTCCGGGTCGAGGCGACGCACCAGGCGCTGCGCCAGGATGCCGTTGACGGTGGAACCCAGCAGGTAATCCTCCACGCCCATGTCGAGCAGGCGCGTGATGCCGCCGGCGGCGCTGTTGGTGTGCAGGGTGGACAACACCAGGTGGCCGGTGAGCGCGGACTGGATGGCGATGCGGCAGGTTTCCAGGTCGCGCATTTCGCCGATCATGATCACGTCCGGATCCTGGCGCACGATGGAACGCAGCGCGCCGGTGAAATCCAGCCCGATCTGCGGCTTCACCTGGATCTGGTTGATGCCCTCGATCTGGTATTCGACCGGATCCTCGACGGTGATGATCTTCACGTCCGGCGTGTTGATCTTCGACAGCGCGGTATACAGCGTGGTGGTCTTGCCCGAGCCGGTCGGGCCGGTGACCAACAGGATGCCGTTCGGGCGTTCCAGCACGTCGACGAAGCGTTGCTGGAAGCTGCCGGTGAAGCCCAGCGAAGCGAAGTCGAACACCACCGATTCGCGATCGAGGATACGCATCACCACCGACTCGCCGAAGCTGGTGGGCACGGTGGACACGCGAAGATCCAGCTCCTTGCCCTGCACGCGCAGCTGGATGCGACCGTCCTGCGGCAGGCGGCGCTCGGCGATGTTGAGCTTGGCCATGATCTTGACGCGCGAGATCACCGCGGCGGTGGAACTGGCCGGCGGCGCCTCCACTTCGTGCAGCACGCCGTCGACGCGGTAGCGCACCTTCAGGCGGTTCTCGAACGGCTCGATATGCACGTCGGAGGCGCGCTGCTCCACCGCGCGCTGCAGGATCAGGTTCACCAGGCGGATCACCGGCGCCTCGGACGCGAGGTCACGCAGGTGCTCCACGTCGTCTTCCACGGCGGCACTGCCGTCGAGGTTTTCCACGATGGTGCCCATGGCCGAGCGCCCGGAGCCGTAATAGCGCTCGATCAGGTCGTCGATTTCCGAGCGCAGGCCGATGCGCAGCGACACCGGCCGCCCGGCCGCCAGCTGGATGGCCTGCAAGGGATAGGGGTCGGCGGGATCGGAAACCGCCAGCGCCAGGTCGTCCTCGCCCACGCGCACCGGCACCACGTGCTGCTGCTTGAGGAAGCGCACGGAGATGTCGAGCTCGGTGGGTGGCAGTTCCGGCGCCTCGCGGGCGACCAGCAGCGGCGTCTGCAGCAGCTCGGACCAGGCCTCGGCCAGGTCGCGCTCGGACACCAGGCCCAGCCGGGCCATCAGCGCGGTGAGCGTGCCGTCGGGCGACTCCTCGTGGAGCCGGCGCGCACGCGCGAGATCCGACTCCTTCAGCCGCCCACGGGAGACCAGCAGCGCACAGACCGCTGCTTCGCGGCCGTCCATTGCCGCCTCCTCGTTGGCCGCCGGCTTTGCGACTGCCGACATGCGTCACCCCGCTTCAATCCAGTGCACCGGCACAGGTGTCGCCGCCGAACGCCACCCATGAGAACACCATTGGTAGCACACCCGTTGTCTGCCGCGCGAGCACGGTTTCTCACCGAACACCCTGGATTTCGACCGCGTGCAGGGCGTCACGTTCAATCCGCCGGAGGCTAGACAAGCCGCATGACGGTAGCCTTGCGGACGGGCCGGCCATTCAGCGGCGGCTCGGGCCGGCGCCGGCCCGCGATATCTTGCGGAACGGCCGGCCACGGGGTTTGCCGCCAGGCCGCCGGCTGGGACAATGCATGCTTTGCCCTGCCCCTTTCCGCCCCCATGCAACTGATCGACATCGGCGCCAACCTTACCCATGAGTCGTTCCACCACGACTTCGACGACGTGCTGGCGCGGGCACACGCCCATGGCGTAGCGCGCCTGATGGTCACCGGCGCCTCGCGCGACGGCAGCACGCATGCGCTGGCACTCGCGCAGAAGCACCCCGGCGTGCTCTATGCCACCGCCGGCGTGCACCCGCACCACGCGATCGACTACGACGAGGCCACCGATGCGCTGCTGCGCGGATTGGCCACGCACGGGGAAGTGCGCGCCGTGGGCGAGACGGGCCTGGACTACAACCGCAACTATTCGCCACGCGACGTGCAGCTGGCGGTGTTCGAGCGGCAGCTGCAGATCGCGGTGGACGTGCAGAAGCCGGTGTTCCTGCACCAGCGCGACGCGCACCACGACTTCGTCGCGCTGCTGCGCCGCTATCGCGACAGGATTCCCGGCGCGGTAGTGCATTGCTTCACCGACACCGGCGAGGCCATGCGCGACTACCTCGCGCTGGACTGCCACATCGGCATCACCGGCTGGATCTGCGACGAGCGGCGCGGCACCCACCTGCGCGAGCTGGTGAAGGACATCCCGGCCAATCGCCTGATGATCGAAACGGATGCCCCCTACCTGCTGCCACGCACGGTGCGCCCGCAGCCTTCGCACCGGCGCAACGAGCCGATGTACCTCAAGCACATCTGCGAAGAGATCGCGCGCGACCGCGGCGAGCCGGTAGAGGTGACGGCGGCCAACAGCACGGCGACCGCCGCGGCGTTCTTCAACCTCGCCCAAGCCCCCGCCCTTCTGTAGGAGCGCCCCCTATGCGCGACTGCGGCGCGTATGGTGCTCCTCTGTTGAAGAATGGTGCGGTCGGCTTCGGTGCTCCGTAGGCTTTTCGCGCACAGGGTGCGCTCCTACAGAGGTACGCGAGGCTCTCGCGAGCACCCATCCCTCACCCCAGCCCTCCCCTCGCTCCTCAAAGCCGCGGGTATCCATGGCCGCTCCCCGCGCGCCCCGGAGGGGAGAGGAGAAAAGACGGCGGTGCGGTATGAATAGATCCCTTCGCGGCTCAACGACGTTGCCTTGAGTCCTCTCCGCTACGGCGCGTGGCGGTGTAGCCGCTTCGTTCGAGGTAACAACGAGCCTATCCGGCTGGCCTCAGTAGACCGGCGCTTCTATCCCCCGTACCGCCATGAGCCTTGGCTCTCAAGGCCATTTTCTTTGGGTTACTTTTCTTTTGGGCCAGCAAAAGAAAAGTGACTCGGCGGTCCCACGGGACTAGCTTCGCGTCGCCGGCAGGACGTCGAAACGCCCGCTGCGTAAGCGGCAACCTGGCGGGAACGCCCGGTCAGAAGCGAACGTCACTGGACTCCTGCCTTTGCAGGAGTGACGAATAGGAAGGACCGAGGCGAAAGGCGGTCGCGCACAGGGTGTGCTCCCACAGGAGTTTCAGCCGACCACGCGCGTCTCGCCGGGCGCCAGCCCATCCAGCGCATACGGCCCGATGCGCTCGCGGATCAGCCGCAGCGTGGGAAATCCTGCCGCCGCCGTCATGCGGCGTACCTGGCGGTTTCGCCCTTCACGGAGGCCACGCGGCGTTCTTCCGCCTCGGTTGACCCCCAGCCCTTTGTAGGAGCGCACCCAGTGCGCGACCGCGGCGCCGTGATGTTCCTCTGTTCGAGGCTATCGCGCCCGCCTCGCTTCGCAGGCTTTTCGCGCACTGGGTGCGCTCCTACAGGGAACCTCACCCGACCACGCGCGTCTCGCCCGGCGCCAGCCCATCCAGCGCATACGGCCCGATGCGCTCGCGGATCAGCCGCAGCGTGGGAAATCCCGCCGCTGCCGTCATGCGGCGTACCTGGCGGTTCCGCCCTTCACGGAGGGTGATGCGCAGCCAACTGGTCGGAATCAGCTTGCGGAAGCGCACCGGCGGATCGCGTGGCCACAGCCACTCCGGTTCGATGGCGTGCTCGGCGCCGGCGGGCAGGGTCGGCCCGTCGTTGAGCGTCACGCCGCGACGCAGGGCGGCGATGGCTTCGTCGGTGACCTGCCCGTCGACCTGCACCAGGTAGGTCTTGGGCTGCTTGTGCCGTGGATCGGTGAGCTTGTGGGCCAGCACGCCGTCGTCGGTGAGCAGCAGCAGGCCTTCGCTGTCGTGGTCAAGGCGTCCGGCGGCGTACACGTCCTTCTGGTGGACGTACTCGGCCAGCGTGGGTCGCCCGTCCGGATCGCGGAACTGGCAGAGCACGCCATAGGGTTTGTTGAGGGCGATGAGCATGCGGAAACGACCCGCGCGCCTCGCGGCGCGCGGTCTTGCGTGGACGTTACGGCGAAGCCGCGGCGGCGGGCTTCACGAAGCGCAGCGTCATGCGGTCCGATTCACCGATGGCGAGGTACTTCGCGCGATCCTGGTCGCCCAGCGTCAAGGTCGGCGGCAGCGTCCACACGCCCTTGGGATAGTCCTTGGTGTCCTTCGGGTTGGCGTTGATCTCGCTCTTTTCCTCGAGCGTGAAGCCCGCATCGGTCGCCAGCTTCACCACGTAGCTGGTGGGCAGGTAGCCGCTTTCCTTGACCGACTCCATGCTGGCGTTGTCCGCCGCGCGATGGTCGACCACGCCGAGCACGCCGCCGGGACGCAGGGCGGCGAAGAACGCCTTGAACATCAGCGGCGCCGTATCGGCCTCCACCCAGTTGTGCACGTTGCGGAAGGTCAGCACCACGTCAGCCGAACCCGGTGCGCCGAACACCGGCGCCTTGGGGTCGAACTCCAGGATCTGCGCCTTGCCGTAGTGCGCGGCGTCGGCGGCGAACTTGGCCTGCAGGCCCGACCGGTCGCGGCTGGCCTCGCCTTCGCCGGAAGGCTTGGCGATGGCGGCGATGTAGTGGCCGTTGTCATGCAGCAGCGGCGCGAGCACCTCGGAATACCAGCCGCCGCCCGGCGTGATCTCGATGACCGTCTGGTCGGGGCGCACGCCGAAGAACTGCAGCGTCGCCTTGGGATGGCGATAGACGTCGCGCGCCTTGTGCTCCGGCGAACGCCAGTCGCCCGCCAGCACCTGGTCGAGCCGCGTGGCGGTGAAGTCGCTCGCCGTGGTCGGCGGCACCAGTCCACCGGCCGGCTGGTCCTGCACCTGCGCGTTGGCCGGCGCGGAACTGCCACTGCACGACGCCAGCAGCACCGCTGCCAGCCCCAGGATCACACGGCTTTTCATCGATTACCCCTAGAAGAAACGTCAAAACGGCGTGTAGAGCATAGTGGCTCCAGCTTGCCGGCCACTACGTATACAAATGGTGGATGGACAACCGCGCGCGTCCATCAGCGCGAGCAAACCACGGGAAGCTGGAGGCGGGCTTTCTCGCACGGCGCCCTCTTGCATGTAGGAGCGCACCCTGTGCGCGACCGCGGCGTAGCGGCGTTGCTCCCCTGTTCCGGCACGTGGCGTCAGCTTTTCGCAGCCTTATCGCGCACGGGGTGCGCTCCTGCAAAAGCGGCGGTCTGGGGCCAACGCCCTAGGCCGTGGCGCGGGCCGCCTGCGACATCGCCTCCGAATACTTGCCCGCCTCGCACAGCAGCCACTCGCGGAAGATACGCAGGCCCGCGTGATCCTTCGCATGCTCGGGGTACACCAGGAAGTAGGCCTCCGGGATCTGCTGATAGCGATCGCCCAGCACCTTGAGCAGACCGGCCTCGACCAGCGGGCGGGCCATCACCATGCGCCCCAACGCCACGCCCATGCCTTCGAGGGCACCGCGCTGCAAGGCGTCGGTGTTGTCGAAATGCGCGACGTAGCGGCCCGGCGGTTGCCCGCCGGTGGCGGCGAACCAGTCGGGCCAGCGATCGCCCGGATCGCCCAGCAACGGCCATTGCCCCAGGTCGTTGGGATCGGCATCGCCCATGCGCGCCAGCAGGGCCGGCGAAGCCACCGGCGCGATCCATTCGCCGAACAGCCTCTCGGTGACCAGGCCCGGCCAGGGGCCGCGTCCGTAGCGCATGGCCGCATCCACCGGTTCGCGCTCGAAGTTCACCAGCTCCACGCTGGACTGCAGGTTGAGCTCCAGCTCGGGATGCGCGGCGACCAGCCGCGCAAGGCGCGGCACCAGCCAGCTCGACATCACGCCGGGTATCGCGCTCAGCGTCAGCGCGTTCTCGCGCCGGCAGCGGAAACCGGCCATGGCGCGGTCGATGCCTTCGAAGTGATGCCCCACCGCCTCCAACAGGCGGCGTCCTTCGGCGGTGAGCTGTACGCCGCGCGGGCCGCGCTCGAACAGGCGGCGCTCCAGCCGCTGCTCGAGCTGACGCACCTGATGGCTGAGCGCGCTCACCGTGAGGTTGGCCTGCTCGGCGGCGCGCGAAAGGTTGCCCAGACGGGCCACCTGCACGAACTGTTGGAGGAGATCCAGCGAGACGCGGCCCATTTGAATTTTCCTCAAGTCTGGCTTGCGAATATATCGCTTTTTCGCCCACCGGGAGGCGCCTATCTTGAACGCCTCACGATGCGAGGGAGGATGTCATGAGCTCGTTGTGGACCAATCTGCTGTTCATGCACGGCCATATCACCGACCCGGCGCTGGCACGCCGCCTGGCCGAGACGCCCAAGTCGCCCACGCGCCCTTCCGGCAAGCGCCAACGAAGCCAGGCGACGGTAAATCGTGCTCCGTCCAAGGCCGCTTCGCCCGCCGCCCTGGCGCAGGGCGGTTGCGCCTGACGAATGTCCCCGCGGTACCGACCGGCGCCGACCGCATCGCGGCGGCGCCGGTAACGGTCAGGGGCTCCCGGCCGGAAGCTGCACGCTCACCGGTGCGCCGAGGTCTTCGGAAGAGCGCCCCTCGACGACGCTGTAGTCGCCGCCGCGGATCATCCAGGCGTGCCTGGCCGGATCAAAATCGGCAAACAGGCGCTTCTCCAACGGAATATCGAGTTCGCGCTGCTCCCCCGGCTTGAGCGACACCTTGGCATAGCCGGCCAGACGCTTCGCCCTGGCGCCGGGCACCTGCACATACACCTGCGCGACGTCGGCACCGGCGCGCGAACCGGTATTGCGCACCGTCACCGTCGCGTGCAGCTGTCCATCGCGTGGGGCGACCTTGAGCGCCCCATGCTCGAACGTCGTGTAGGACAGGCCGTAGCCGAACGGGAACAACGGCTTGAGGCCACGCGACTGCAGCCAGCGATAGCCAACGTCCGCGCCTTCGATGTTGTAGTCGACCGACTCCGGCGGCGTGCCGCCCGCGGCACCGGGAATCTCCGCGCGCGGCAACTGCGAGGCATCACGCACCCAGCTCATCGGCAGGCGCCCGGACGGATTCACCTTGCCCGACAGCAGGTTCGCGATGCCATTGCCCGCATCGCCACCGGGGTACCAGACCTCCAGTACCGCACCCACCTTGTCGAGCCAGGGCAACTGCACCGGCGCGTTGTTCTCCAGCACCACGATGGTGCGCGGGTTGGCCTTGGCGACCGCATCGACCAGTGCATCCTGGCCATCGGGCAGCGCGAGGTCGGTCGCATCGAACGATTCGGCCGCCCACTTCTGCACCAGCACCACGGCTACCTGCGACTTTGCCGCGAGCGCGGCGGCGGCGGCGACATCGTTGCCGTCCGCATACTGCACGTTCGCCTTCGGCGCTACGGTGCGGATCGCCTTGAGCGGCGGATACGGGTGATACATCACCGGGCCCGGCCACGTGGTCGGCGCCAGGCCCGGCACGGCGTTGCCGCCCATGGCCGTCACCAGCGAGGAACCGCCACCGGCCAGCACGCCCTTGTCCGCGTGCGCGCCGATCACCGCCACCGATTCCAGCCTGGCGAGATCGAGCGGCAGCAGGTTGTTCTCGTTGCGCAACAGCACCGCGCCCGCCTCCAGCGTTTCGCGCGCGACGGCGAGGTTGGCCTTGCTGTCGATCGGCGCCTTCTTCGCCGGATGCTCGAACACGCCCGCGGCGAACATGCTGCGCAGGATGCGCTGGGCCATGTCGTCGACGCGCGCCTGCTTCACTTCGCCCTTGGCGAGCGCCTGTCGCAACGGTGCGTCGAAATACACTTCCTTGTCGAACACCTCACCGGCCGATTCCTGGTCGAGGCCGGCGTTCACCGCCTTGGCCGCGCTGTGCGCGCCGCCCCAATCGGACATCACGAAGCCCGGATACTTCCAGTCGCGCTTGAGCAACTGGTTCATCAGGTAGTCGTTCTCGCAGGCCCAGTCGCCGTTGACCTTGTTGTACGAGCACATCACCGAACCGGGCTTGCCGCGCTCGATGGCGATCTCGAACGCGAGCAGGTCCGATTCGCGCATGGCCTTCTCGCCGATCTGCACGTTGATGGTGTTGCGGGCGGTTTCCTGGTCGTTCAAGGCGAAGTGCTTGATGGTGGAGATCACGTGCTGGCTTTCGATGCCACGGATCGCCTCGGCCACGATGGTGCCGGCCAGCAGCGGATCCTCGCCCGCATACTCGAAATTGCGGCCGTTGCGCGGATCGCGCATCAGGTTGATGCCGCCGGCCAGCAGCACGTTGAAGCCCTTGCTGTGTGCTTCGCCGCCGATCATCGCGCCACCGCGATAGGCGACCTTCGGATCCCAGCTCGCTGCCGTGACGGGACCGGCGGGCAGTGGCGTCGCGCTGTCGCCGGGGCGCATGCGGTCGGAACTGGCCACGCCGAGGCCCGCGTCGCTTTCCTCCAGCGCGGGAATGCCCAGGCGCTCGATGGGCGGGACATAACCTGCCGACGCGATGGCGCCCTTGGGGAACGGCTTGTCGGAAGGACGATCCGGGCCGGCGTAGTAGCTGCGGATAAGCTGGAACTTCTCGTCCTGCGTCATCTGCGCGACGAGCAGCCTGGCGCGGGCATCAGGCGACAGCGTTGCGTCGCTCCATGGCCGCGCATGGCCCTGCTGGGCCGCCGCCACGCCCATCCACATGCACAAACCCATCACGATCGCGCACCGCAATGCACCCGTCGCCTTGACCTTCATTCGCGTTCCTCCGCTGTTGGCATGGCTACGCGCTCGCCTCGGCATCACGGAGGTGGCGCGTATACTTCGGCCTCTCGATCCATCGAGTATGCACGAAGCCAGCAGCCCAATCACCGCGTACGGAGCACATTCATGAATCTTCGCCCCCTTGGCCGCTCATCGCTTTCGGTCGCACCGCTTGCCTTCGGCGGCAACGTGTTCGGCTGGAGTGTCGATGAACAGCGCTCGTTCGAGCTGCTCGATGCCTTCGTCGATGCCGGCTTCAACCTCATCGATACCGCGGACGTCTATTCCGCGTGGGTGCCGGGCAATCGCGGCGGCGAATCGGAAACCATCATCGGCAAGTGGCTCAAGCGCAGCGGCAAGCGCGACAAGGTGGTGATCGCGACCAAGGTGGCCAAATGGGGTGAGCATCCCGGCCTGTCGCCGCTCAACATCAACCAGGCGGTGGAGGGCTCGCTCAAGCGCCTGCAGACCGACCACATCGACCTGTACCAGGCGCACGAGGATGACGCCACGGTGCCGCTGCACGAAACGCTGGGCGCGTTCGGCAAGCTGATCGAGCAAGGCAAGGTTCGCGTGATCGGCGCATCCAACTACGGCGCCGACCGCTTCGGCGAGGCCTTGAAAGTGTCCGCGGAACAGGGCCTGCCCCGCTACGAAACGCTGCAGCCCGAATACAACCTGGTGAGCCGCAAGGGCTACGAGAAGGACCTGGAGCCGCTGGTCATCGCGGAGAACATCGGCGTCATCAACTATTACGCGCTGGCCAGCGGCTTCCTCAGCGGCAAGTACCGCAGCGAGGACGATCTGGCCAAGAGCGCGGCCCGCGGCGGGTCGGTGCGCAAGTACCTCAACGCGCAGGGCCTCGGCGTGCTGGCCGCGCTCGACACGGTAGCCCAGGCGCACGGCGCAACGCCCGCACAGGTGGCGCTGGCGTGGCTGATCGCGCGCCCGAGCGTGACGGCGCCGATCGCGAGCGCGACGAGCATCCCGCAGCTCAAGGAGTTGTTCGGCGCGGTGGATCTGCAGCTTGGCAAGGAAGAGATCGCGCTACTGGATAAGGCGAGTGGCTGATTGATGTACTGAGGCCGGTTGGATCGCGCACTGGGTGCGCTCCTGCAAAAGCGCTTCCCTGAAGGAGCGCACCCAGTGCGCGATGCCCGCTCCCTCAAGGCTGCGCCGGCGCCACACCTTCCGCATCGCTGCCGTCCGGCGCCTCCACCTGGTAACCCTTCGCCTTCAGCCGCGCGACCAGTCCGCGTGGCGACAGCAGCTCCTCCATCGGCAGCATCGCGAAGGTCTGCGCATTGGCATTCAATGCCTGTTCGGCGGCTTCCATCCAGATGCCTTCGGCCTTCTGCTTTACATCGCTGAAGCCCAGCTGCCTGGCGAAACCCGCCTCCGTCACGGCAGCGATGCAGGCTTCACGCTGGTCGTTCATCGGCAGGCTGCGCAGCAGGTCGATGTCGCCGGTGGCCCAGGCATTGGCGCGTTCGGTGATGCGGCCGAGGTCGCGCTCCACCGTGTCCAGCGTGCGGCCGAAGCATTCGCGGTCATCCATGGGCGATGACTTGAAGGTCTTCACCGCGTCGCGCGGCTGTTCCACCAGCATGGTGTAACGCGCGGTCACGAACTTCACGTTGTGCTTCTTGGCCAGATCGCGCACGGTGTCCTTCACGCCGCCGGAGGCGGTCATGCCGTGGCGCTTGATCGCCTTGTCGTACAACTCCACCGCGGCGAAGATCGGCCGCCAGTCCTCGATGCCGCGGTCGTTGCCCAGGTACTGCTGCTTGAGCGTCAGCCAGCGCGCGTAATCGGGGGCCGGCACCACCTGCTGGAGCTTCTGCCCGTCGGGGTTCTTGCGTGCGCCGATCAGCGAGGGCAACAGGAACAGCTTGCCGAAGAAATTGGTCTTGGGCTTGAGCGCGATGGACGGCGGCCCCAGCACCTCCTGCGAGCCGGCGATGGTCTGTTCCACATCGTCGGTTTTCCACTGCATGCGGTCGGGCAGCGGCGACAGCGTGCCGAGCACCCACATCACGTGATCGCCCTTGCTCACGCGCCACAGCCCCGGCCCCGGCTGTTCGCCGCTGACCGTCACCGCTTCGAGATTGGTCACCTGCGAGGTGGATGCAGTCGCCGGCGCCGGCACGTTCTGCGCGTATGCCGGCAGCGCGAAGGCCAGCACCATGGTGGCCATGGGCAACGGGCGGCAACGCAACGGACCAGGAACGAACGGGTTCATCGGATGAATTCCTTGCTTGGGGCCGCCTTGTGACCGCCTCGGATCAGGCGCGGTTCCGCGCGCCCGCCGCCATGTTCAGTGAACCCACGCGTGACTCGCCATGGCGGCTGCCACGCACCACAGCACCGCCATCCAGGCCGGCTGCCGCGCCACCACGAGCATCAGGAAGCCACATGCGGCGATGATCACGTCCGCCCATCCACGCACGGTGCCGATCCAGACCGGATTGTAGAACGCCGACGCCAGCAGGCCGACCACCGCGGCATTGATCGCTGCGACCACGCGCACCGCATCCGGCCGCGCGGAAAGCCGCTGCCAGAACGGCAGCACGCCGCTCAACAACAGGAAGCCCGGCAGGAAGATCGCCAGCAGCGCGACCGCCGCACCCGCCGCGCCGCCCTGCCCGTGAAACATGCGGCTGCCCAGATAGGCCGCCAACGAAAACATCGGGCCGGGCATGGCCTGTGCCGCGCCGTACCCCGCCAGGAAGCTGTTTTCATCGATCCAGCCGGGCGTGACCAGGGCCTGCCGCAGCCACGGCAACACCACGTGCCCACCGCCGAACACCAGCGCGCCGGCCCGGTAGAACGCGGTGGCTATCTGTACCAGCGGATGGCCGCCCGTCGCGGCGAAGGCAAGCACCAGCAGCGCGCCATAGCAGGCGAGCAGGACAGACGCCGTGCGACGCCCGTAGCCGGTCGAAGGCGCCGTGTCGTGACGGGGCAATACCCCGCGGCATACCCATGGCGACAACAGCGCGGCGAGGACGATCACCAGCAACTGCAGCCAGGCCGACGGTTGCCACAGCAACACCACGGCCGCACCAAGCGCCAGCAAGCGTCGCGGCATGTCGGGCGCCAGCGATCGCCACATGCCGAGCACGCCCTGCGCCACCACCACCACGGCCACCAGTTTCAGGCCGTGCAGCAGCGACTGTCCCCATGGACCGCTGAGGTAGGGCGCCCACCACGCGAAGGCGAACATCAGCAAGGCCGAGGGCAAGGTGAAGCCCGCGAACGCCGCCAGCGCACCGCGCCAACCCGCCCGCTGCATGCCAATGGCAAAACCCAGCTGGCTGCTCGCCGGCCCCGGCAGAAACTGGCAGAGCGCGAGCAGCTGCGAGAAATGCGCGTCATCGAGCCAGCGTCGCTGCTCGACGAAGGCGCGACGGAAATAGCCCAGGTGCGCGATGGGGCCGCCGAACGAACGCAGGCCTAGCGCGAGGAAGGCGAGGAAGACCTCGCCGGCGCGATGCGGCGGTCTTTCGATGTCGTTCGACGAGGCACTCATGGGGCGCAGCCTAGCGCAGTGATGCGACAGGCGGATGGATGGCCGCGCCTTTCCTGTGGGAGCGCACCCTGTGCGCGACAAGCCAACGGAGCGGCACTCCCAATACGCTGCGGTCGCGCACAAGGTGCGCTCCCACAACGACCCGCCGCAAAGAAAGAAGGCCGCTTTCGCGGCCTTCTCCGTCACGCAGCTGCCTCAGGCCATCAGCCCAGCGAAGCCAGCGCGTCGTTGAACGTCTTGCTCGGGCGCATCGCCTTGCCGATGAGGTCGAGGTTCGGGCGGTAGTAGCCCTGGATCTCCACGGCCTTGCCCTGCGCGCCGTTCAACTCGGCGACGATCTTCTCCTCGTTCTCGGTCAGCGCCTTGGCCAGCGGCGCGAACTTCGCCTTGAGCTTGGCATCGTCGTTCTGCTCGGCCAGCGCCTGCGCCCAGTACATGGCGAGGTAGAAGTGGCTGCCGCGGTTGTCCAGCTCGCCGACCTTGCGCGCCGGCGACTTGTTGTTGTCGAGGATCTTGCCGTTGGCCTGGTCCAGCGTCTTGGCCAGCACGCGCGCATCGGCGTTGTCGTAGCGGTTGGCCAGGTGCTCCAGCGAGGCGGCGATGGCAAGGAACTCGCCCAGCGAATCCCAGCGCAGGTAGTCCTCTTCCAGGAACTGCTGCACGTGCTTGGGTGCCGAACCACCGGCACCGGTCTCGAACAGGCCGCCACCGGCCATCAGCGGCACGATGGAGAGCATCTTGGCGCTGGTGCCCAGCTCCATGATCGGGAACAGGTCGGTGAGGTAGTCGCGCAGCACGTTGCCGGTCACCGAGATGGTGTCCTGGCCCTTGCGGATGCGCTCCAGCGAATGGCGCGTGGCCTCCACCGGCGACAGGATGCGGATGTCCAGGCCGGTGAGGTCGTGATCCTTGAGGTAGCGCTCGACCTTGGCGATCACCTGCTTGTCATGCGCACGGTTGCTGTCCAGCCAGAACACCGCGGGCGTATTGCTGAGGCGCGCGCGCGTCACGGCGAGCTTCACCCAGTCCTGGATCGGTGCGTCCTTGGCCTGGCACATGCGCCAGATGTCGCCCGCCTCCACCGGCTGCTCCAGCAGCACGTTGCCGGCCTCGTCGATCACCTTCACCACGCCGTCGGCGGCGATCTGGAAGGTCTTGTCGTGCGAGCCGTATTCCTCGGCGGCCTGCGCCATCAGGCCCACGTTCGGCACGCTGCCCATGGTGGACGGATCGAACGCGCCGTTCGCCTTGCAGTCTTCGATCACCACCTGGTAGACGCCGGCGTAGCTGCGGTCGGGGATCACCGCCTTGGTGTCCTGCAGCTTGCCTTCGGCGTTCCACATCTTGCCGGAGTCGCGGATCATCGCCGGCATCGACGCGTCGACGATCACGTCGCTGGGCACGTGCAGGTTGGTGATGCCCTTGTCCGAATTCACCATCGCCACGGCCGGGCGCTCGGCGTATTCGGCCTTGATGTCGGCGAGGATCTCATCCTGCTTGGCCTGCGGCAGCGAGCCGAGGCGCGCGTACAGGTCACCGATGCCGTTGTTCGGCTCGAAGCCCACGCCCTTCAGCGCGTCGGCGTGCTTGGCCAGCACGTCCTTGTAGAACTCGTTCACCACCACGCCGAACATGATGGGGTCGGAGACCTTCATCATGGTGGCCTTCAGGTGCAGCGAGAACAGCACGCCCTGGTTCTTGGCGTCCGCGATCTGCGCATCGATGAAGGCGGCCAGCGCCTTGCGGCTCATCACGGCGGCGTCGATGATCTCGCCATCCTTCAGCGCCGTCTTTTCCTTGAGCACCTTGCTGCTGCCGTCCTTGCCGAACCACTCGATCTTCACGTTGGTGGCCTTGGCGACGACGGTGGACTTTTCGCTGCCGTAGAAGTCACCGCCGTCCATGTGCGCGACGTGCGACTTCGAGTCGCGGCTCCACGCGCCCATCTTGTGCGGATGCTTGCGCGCGTAGTTCTTCACCGAAAGCGGCGCGCGGCGATCGGAATTGCCTTCGCGCAGCACCGGGTTCACCGCGCTGCCCTTCACCTTGTCGTAGCGCGCCTTGACGTTCCACTCGCTGACGTCCTTCGGATCTTCCGGGTAATCCGGCAACGGATAGCCCTGGCCCTGCAGCTCCTTGATCGCGGCCTTCAGCTGCGGCATCGAGGCGCTGATGTTGGGCAGCTTGATGATGTTGGCGTCCGGCGTGGTGGCCAGCTGGCCCAGCTCGGCGAGGTCGTCGGCGATCTTCCTGTCGTCGGGGAGGATGTCCGGGAACTGGGCGATGATGCGGCCGGACAGCGAGATGTCGCGCGTTTCGACGGCGACGCCAGCCGTGGCGGTGAAGGCCTTGACGATCGGCAGCAGCGACTGCGTGGCGAGGTACGGCGCTTCGTCCGTGAGCGTGTAGATGATCTTCGGCGTGTTCGACATTGTTGCAATGACCTCGCTGGCATGACCTGGATGGCGGGCGCCGGAGCGCCCCGCGCGGACGCTAAGTTCGTCCTGACCGGTCGACATGGGGTCGGAACCCGCGGACGAAAGCCCCTCATTGTCACGATTTCGGCCAAACGGGGAAAGCGCACCGGACAACGATGCGCGAACGTATGGATATTCAGGGCCTTACGCTTTTCCGTAGGAGCGCACCCAGTGCGCGATCGCAGCGTGGCGGCATCACCGCTCCGTCGGCTTTTCGCGCACGGGGTGCGCTCCTACATGATCCCTAAACCGCCTCGCCTGCCGGCAACCGCTTGGGCTGGCGGCGGCGCGCGCGCCAGGCGCTGAAGCGGTCGGCCAGGCACGAGAAGATCACGTACAGCGCCGGCGTGCTGAGCAAGGTCAGGCTCTGCGAGATGATCAGGCCGCCGATCAGCGCGATACCCAGCGGGCGGCGCAGGTCGGAGCCTTCGCCCAGGCCCACCGCGATCGGCACCGCGGCGAGGATGGCCACCATGGTGGTCATCATGATCGGGCGGAAACGCACCATGCATGCCTCGTAGGCCGCATCGAACGCGTTGAGGCCGCGCTCGCGCCGGGCAACCAGCGCGAAGTCGATCATCATGATCGCGTTCTTCTTCACGATGCCGATCAGCAGCACCAGGGCGATCTGCGCGATCACCGAGAGCTCGGTGTCGGTGATCCACAGCGCGAGCAACGCGCCCACGCCGGCGGCGGGCAGCGTGGAGAGGATCGTCACCGGATGGATCAGGCTTTCGTACAGCATGCCGAGCACGATGTAGACCACCACGACGGCACCGAGCAGCAACCACAGCATGCCGCTCTGCGACTGCTGGAAGCGGCGGAAGTCGCCGCCGATGTTGATGCGGATGTCGCCCGGCAAGCGCATCTGCTTGCCGGTGGCCTGGATGATCTCCAGCGCCTCGCCCATGCTCACGCCCGGTGCGAGGTTGAAGCTCATGCTCATCACCGTGTACTGGTTTTCGTGCGTGATCTGCGTGGGCGCGAGTCCCGCTTCCTGGCGGGCGAACGCGGTGAGCGGCACCATCGCGCCGCTGTTGCTCTTCACGTAGACCGCGTTGATCGCGGCGGGCGTGGCCGTCTGGTTCGGCAAGGCGTTGACCACCACCTTGTACTGGTTGAGGTCCGAATAGATGGTGCTGATCTGGCGCTGGCCGAACGCGTTGTACAGCGCGCCGTCGATGGTGCCGATGCCCACGCCCAGGCGCGCGGCCTTGTCGCGGTCGATCACGATGTTCTGCTGCAGGCCGGCGTCGTCGATGTCGCTGCCGACGTCCTTGAGCTTGGGATTCTTCTTCAGCTCGGCCACCAGCTTCGGCAGCCACGCCTGCAGTTCGTCGGAATTGTCGCCCTGCAGCGACACCTGGTACTGCGCGCCCTGGCTGGAACCGCCCCCGCCGAAACTGGGCAGGTCCTGGATCGGACGCAGTCGCACGTTGAGGTCGGGGTAGCGCGCCGCCTTCGCGCTGAGACGGCCGAGCACGGTGAAGGTATCGTCCTTGCGGCCCTGCGCATGCGTCTTCAACTCGATGTCGAAGGTGCCGGCCGCACCCTGGCGGCTGCTGCCCAGGCGGGCGCCCACGCGGGCGACGTCGTGATCCTTCAGCAGCATGTCGATCAGCCGCTGCTGGCGTTCGCGCGCATCCTGGAACGACACCGTGGCGCCGGAGGTGGCGCGGCCGCGGATCAAGCCCGTGTCCTGCGCCGGGAACAGGCCGGTCTTCACCATGCCGAACAGGAACACCGTCGCCACGATCAGCGCCAGCGGCGTCAACGAGAACGCCAGCGCATGCTTCAACGAGAACTTCAGCGCGCCCGAGTAGAGACCGATCAGGCCGGACTGGAACTTGTCCAGCGCCACGCCGATGCGCGTGGTCGGCTTCTCGGAATCGTGGCCGAGCAGGAACTGGCCGCACAGCGAGGTGGTGAGCGTCAGCGAGACCAGCGCCGACACGATGATGGCCGCCACCAGCGTGATGGTGAACTCCTTGAAGAACAGGCCCGTGATACCGCCCATGAACAACAGCGGGATGAACACGGCCACCAGCGAGGCGGTGATCGACACGATGGTGAAGCCGATTTCCTTCGCGCCGGCGAGCGCCGCATCCATGCGCGTCATGCCCTGGTCGATATGGCGCACGATGTTCTCGATCACCACGATGGCGTCGTCCACCACGAAGCCGATCGCGATCACCAGCGCGAGCAGGGTGAGGTTGTTGAGGGTGAAACCGAGGATGTACATCACGATCGCGGCGCCAGCGAGCGACAGCGGTACCGCGGCGGTGGCGATCAAGGTGGGCGCGAGGCGGCGCAGGAACAGCGCCATCGTCAGCATCACCATCGCCAGGCTGATCAGCAGCGTCGCCTGCACCTCGTGCAGCGAGGCGCGGATGGTCGGCGTGCCGTCGAAGTACGGCGTGAGGGTGGTGCCCGGCTGCAGGTAATCGCGCAACAGCGGCACGGCGGCCTTCACGCGATCCACGGTGCCGATGATGTTGGCGTTCGACTGCCGGTACACATACATCAGCACGGCGGGCTTGCCCTGGAACCAGGCGGCCTGGTAGGCGTCCTGCGTGCCGTCGTACACCTTGGCCACGTCGGAAAGGCGGACCGGCACGCCGCTGTTCGAGGCGATCACCAGGCTGGCGAAATCATCCGCCGTGTGCAGCGAATCGTTGGCCGTCACCGACATCACGGTCTTGCCGTCCGACAGGAAACCCTGCGGCGAGGTGACGTTGGCGGCGGTGAGCGCGTTGCGCAGCTGGTCGGGCGAGAGGCCCAGCGCGTTGAGCTGGCGCAGGTTCACGTCGACGCGGATGGCGGGCGTGGCCGCGCCGAGGATGTCCACTTCGGACACGCCTTCGATCTGGCGCAGGCGCTGCGCGAGCAGCGAGTCGGCGACGTCGTAGAGGTCGCGCGCGGACTGCGTGTCCGAGGTCAGCGCGAACGCGATGATCGGGTCGTCGTTGGGGTTGGCCTTCTGGTAGCTGGGCGGCGCGTTGAGGCCGGTGGGCAGGTCGGACTGTGCCGCGTTGATGGCGGCCTGCACGTCGCGCGCGGCGGCGTCGAGGTCGCGGCCCGCATTGAACATCAGGAACACGAAGGTGCTGCCCAGCGAGCTGGACGAGCGCATGGTGTCGATGCCCGCCACCTGGCCCAGGTGGCGTTCCAGTGGCGCGGCCACGGTGGAGGCCATGGTGCCCGCGCTGGCGCCCGCCTGGCTGGCCTGCACGAAGATCACCGGGAAGGTCATGTTCGGCAGCGCCGCCACGCCCAGCAGCACGTAGCAGATCAAGCCAACCGCGAACACACCCATCGCCAGCAGTGACGTGCCGATGGGGCGGCGGATGAAGGGACCGGAAATGTTCATGCCATCAACAAGCCAGGGAAGTCGCTCCGGTCAGGGAGCTGTTCGAATAGCGCCGCGAGGGCGCGCGGGATGGACGTATATACCGCACAACGTCTACACAACGCATGACGGGCGGATTGGTTGAATGCGAAGGCGCGCCGCACCTTGTGGGAGCGCACCCTGTGCGCGACAAGCCGATGAAGCGGAGATGCCGCAGGACAAATACGCGCGAAAGCCGGTGAGCGAGGTAATCCCATGGCTCCGCGGTCGCGCACAGGGTGCGCTCCCACAGGGGAAAATGGCGGAAGCCGCAAACGCCGAAAGGGGCGCGCCGTTCCGGCCGCGCCCCTTCGGGGACATGCATGGGGGCCCGGGTTGCCCCGGGCCCGGCCGTTCGTCTCACATCGCTCCCCGCGTCTGGGCCTTGGCGAGGGCGCGCTGTTCGCGGCGCTCGCGCAGCCAGTCGGAGAAACGTTCCATGTAGAGGTAGATCACCGGCGTGGTGTAAAGCGTGACCAGCTGCGAGAGCAACAGGCCGCCCACGATGGACACGCCCAGCGGGCGGCGCAATTCCGCGCCGATGCCATTGCCCAATGCCAGCGGCAGTGCGCCGAGCATGGCCGCTGCCGTCGTCATCATGATCGGGCGGAAACGCAGCAGGCACGCGCGGCGGATCGCTTCATGCGGCTTCATGCCTTCACGCTGCGCCTCGATCGCGAAGTCGATCATCATGATCGCGTTCTTCTTCACGATACCGATCAGGAGCACGATGCCCACGATGCCATCCACCGACAGGCTCATGCCGCAGAGGATGAGCGCGAGCAGCGCGCCGACGCCGGCGGGCGGCAGCGTGGAGATGATGGTCAACGGGTGGATGTAGCTCTCGTACAGCACGCCCAGCACGATGTAGATCACCACGATCGAGGCGATCAGCAGCAGCACTTCGTTGGTCAGCGAGGTGGAGAACTCCGCCGCCTTGCCGATGAACTGGCCGCGCACCTGCGGCGGGAAATTCAGCTGCTGCTCCACCTCGTGGATCGCCTTCACCGCTTCGGACAGCGAATAGCCCGGCGCGAGGTTGAAGGAGATCGTCACCGCCGGCAGCTGCTGCTGGTGGCTCACCACCAGCGGGGCGTTGGTCACCTCGGCGGTGGCCAGCGAGGCCAGCGGAATGGTGCCGCCCGCGCCGATCACCACGCCCGTGTTGGCCACGCCAAGGCCGGTCGAGGTCGAGGAGTTGCTCGATGCCACCTGGCCGAAGCTGGTGGCATTGCTGCCGGTCAGCGCGCCGCTGCCGTTGCTCTTCACCGTCAGCTGGTTGAGCAGCGCGGTGCTGGAACGGAACTGCGGCGCCACTTCCAGCACCACGCGGTACTGGTTGAGCTGGGTGAAGATGGTCGAGATCTGGCGCTGGCCGAACGAGTCGTACAGCGTGTCGTCGATGGTCTGCACCGGCACGCCGAGGCGGCTGGCCTTTTCGCGGTCGATGGTGAGTTTGAGCGAGGTGCCCTGGTCGGCGAGGTTGTTGTCCACGTCGGCCAGTTCCGCACGCTCGCGCAACGCCTGGGTCATCTGCGTGGCGTACTTGGAAAGCTCCTCGGAGTTCACGTCGGACATCGAGTACTGGTACTCGGTGGCCGCCACGCGGCTGTCCAGCGTCACGTCCTGCACGGGCTTGAGGTACAGCGCCACGCCCGGGATATCGGCCGCTTCCTGCTGCAGGCGCTTGACCACCTCGTCGAGGCCATCGCGATCGCCGCGATCCTTCAGCACGATGCTGAGCTGGCCCTGGTTGAGCGTCGGGTTGATGGAACCGGCACCGATGAAGGCCGCCACGCCGGTCACCGCCTTGTCACGCTGCAAGGCCTCGGCCACGGCCTTGGTGCGCTGCTCCATCTGCGGAAACGCCACGTTCTGGTCCGCCGCGACGACGCCGGTGATGAGGCCGGTGTCCTGCTCGGGCAGCAGGCCCTTCGGGATGATGATGTAGAGGAACACGGTGACCACGACGGTGGCGCCGGCGACCAGCATGGTGAAGCGCTGGTGGCCGAGCACCCAATCGAGCGAGCTCTCGTACACGTTGACCAGGCGCGACCACCAGGTCTTCTTGCCCGCCGCGGCATGGCGCTCGTGCGCATCGTCGCCCTCGGGCAGCGCGTCGGGACGAAGCAGGTAGGCGCACATCATCGGCGTGAGCGTCAACGACACCAGCATCGAGATGGCGACCGCGATGGTCAGCACCCAGGCGAACTCGTGGAACAGGCGGCCGGTGACGCCCGGCATCAGCAGCAGCGGCAGGAACACGGCGATCAGCGAGACGGTCAGCGACAGCACCGTGAAGCCGATTTCCTTCGCGCCGATCTCGGCCGCTTCCTTGCCGTCCTTGCCCTGCTCGATGTAGCGCACGATGTTCTCGATCATCACGATCGCATCGTCCACCACGAAGCCGGTGGCCACGGTCAGCGCCATCAGCGAGAGGTTGTCCAACGACATGCCGGTGAAGGCCATCACGCCGAAGGTGCCCATGAGCGAAAGCGGCACCGCGACCGACGGGATCACCGTGGCCCACAGGCGGCGCAGGAACACGAAGATCACCGCCACCACCAGGCAGATGGTGAGGATCAGCGTGAACTGCACGTCCTCGACCGAGGCGCGGATGGTGATGGTGCGGTCGGCGAACACGTCCAGATGGACGTCCGCCGGCAGCACCGCCTGCAGCTGCGGCAGGATGCTGCGGATCTGCTGCACCGTCTGCACGATGTTCGCGCCCGGCTGGCGGCGGATGTCGAGCAGCACGGCGGGCTTGCCATTCGCCCAGGCGGCGAGCTGGTCGTTCTCCACGCCATCGACCACGCTCGCCACGTCGGACAGGCGCACCGGCGCGTTGTTCTTGTAGGCGATGATGGTGCTCTTGTACTCGGCCGCATCGACCAGCTGGTCGTTGGTGCCGATGCTGTAGGACTGCGTGGCGCCGTTGAGCGTGCCCTTGGGCGCGTTCACGTTGGCCTCGGTGAGCGCGCTGCGCACGTCCTCCATGGTGAGGCCGAGGTTGGCCAGCTGCGACGGGTTCACCTGCACGCGCACGGCCGGGCGCACGTTGCCGGCGATCGACACCAGGCCCACGCCCTGCACCTGCGAGAGCTTCTGCGCCAGGATCGAGTCGGCGTAGTTGTTCACGTCGCGCAGCGGCAGGCTGTCGGAGGTGAGCTTGAGCGTGATGATCGGCGCGTCGGCCGGGTTCACGCGGTTGTACACCGGCGGATACGGCAGCGTGGCCGGCAGCGTGCCGCGCGCCTGGTTGATGGCCGCCTGCACGTCCTGCGCCGCGATGTCGATGTCGCGGTCCATCGCGAACTGCAGCACGATGGTGGACAGGCCCGCCGACGAGTCGGAGGTCATCATGGTGAGGCCGGAGATCTGGCCGAAGTTGCGCTCCAGCGGCGTGGTGACCAGCGACGCCATGGTGGACGCGCTCGCGCCCGGGTACTGCGTGGTGACCACCAGGCTGGGCGCGTCGATCTCGGGCAGCGCCGACACCGGCAGCTCGCGATAGCCGAGGATGCCGAGCAGCAGCACCGCCACCATCAGCAGCGAGGTGGCGATCGGTCGGCGAATGAAGAGTGTGGAGAAGCCCATGGGGTTAGCCGTCGATGTGTGTGGCGAGCGCCAGTCCCGCGGCGCCTCGTGTTTTTGCTGCAGGGCTCAGGGACGCGTGGCGGGGGCGCACGCTTGCGCCACCCTGCCACCGGGATGGATGGCGATCGGCCCGCGTATCGCGCCCTCGCCAGCCATCCCTCGTCCCGCGCCTCGCGTCGTCAGCCGCCGCGGCGACCGCCCTGCTTCTGCGCGTTCTTCTTGGCCTTGTCCATCTCGGCCGGGGTCGGCGCGGCCGGCACTTCGCCCGGCTTGAGCGCCTTCACCTTGCTGCCCGGCTTGAGGCGGAACTGGCCCTCGGTGACCACCCGGTCGTTGAGCGCCAGGCCCGAACCGATCATCACGTGGCTCTCGCCCACTTCGCCGGCGACCTTCACCGGATTCATCTTGACCGTGTCGTCCTGCTGCACGAGGTACACGTAGTCGCCGTCCGGGCCACGCTGCACCGCCTGCGACGGGATCACCAGGCCGCCGGACACCGTGCGCACCTTCAGGCGCACGTTGACGAACTGGCCCGGCCACAGGTCGCCCTTGGCGTTCTGGAAGATCGAGCGCAGCTTGAAGGTGCCGGTGGTGGTGTCGATCTGGTTGTCGACCACGTTGAGCACGCCGTCGTCCGCGATGGTGTGCGCATCGGCGCGGTCCAGCGCCAGCACGGCCAGCGGATCGCCCTTGCCGGCGGCGCCGCGCACCATCTCCAGGTTCTGCTCGGGCAGGTTGAAGGTGACGTAGATCGGATGGATCTGGGTCAGCGTCACCACGGCCGTGGTGGTGGTCACCACATTGCCCGGGTCCACGTTGCGGATGCCCGCCACGCCGTCGATCGGCGAGACGATGCGGGTGTAGTCGAGGTTGACCTTGGCCGAGCGCACGGCGGCGCGGTCGGCGGCCACGGTGGCGGTCAGGTTGGCCACGTTGTTGCGGAAGGTGTCCATGTCCAGCTGGGCCACGTAGCCCTTGGCGACCAGGGCATCGTTGCGCTTGAGCGTGCTCTGCGCGGTGGCGAGCTGGGCTTCGTCCTGCTCCTGCTTGGCCACGGCCTGGTCATAGGCGGCCTGGAACGTGCGCGGGTCGATCTGCGCCAGCAGGTCGCCCTTCTTCACTTCCTGGCCTTCCTTGAAGTTGATGCTCAGCATCTGCCCGCTGACCTGCGGGTTGATGGTGACGGTGTTGAGCGCCTGCACGGTGCCGAGCGCGGTGAGGTACACCGGCACGTCCTGCTTGACGACAGGCTCGACCGTGACCGGCACGGGCGTGTCCTTGTCCTTGTCCTGCCCCTGGCCCTTGCGTTGACCGCTCTGCTCGCCCGCCTGGCCACCCTCGGCCGGCTTGTGCAGCAGACGGAAGCCCACCGCTCCCACCACGATCACGGCCACAACGACCAGCGCGATCTTCCAAAAACGCGACATGAAAAAAACTCCCAGAAATAGACGGCAGGCCCACCCGACCTCACCGGCGCCGCAGGAACATCTTCCGTGCGCCTGACTTGTACGTCGGATGAAAGGATAGGGTCAGATCAACGGGAATAGACAATGCCAGTTGACATGGGTGCCCCATGACCGATGGCAGGGTTTTTACCGCGTGATCGCGTCAAAACAAAGAAAAGTGCGTGAAATGGCCACGCCATGCAACCGTTTGACCGGGCGATTGCCGCCCTGAAACTTGGCTCGGGGTTCGTCTATACTCCCGTCCTTGTTGTCTGAACCTGTGCCTAACCCGGCTGCAAGGCCGTCCTAGAGATGGAGTGATTGCGTGAGCGGTTCCATGACCAAATCCGACCAGAGCTTCATGCGCAGCTTCTCGTTGCTGATCGCTGGCCTGGGCGTGCTGACCCTGCTGCTGATCGGTGGCGCCTGGTTGATCTACGACCACGAGCCGAAGGAAACCAATCCCGAGACCGCCAAGCAGGTGGCCGAGCGCATCGCGCCGGCGGGTGCCGTCTACGCGGGCGACACGGGCCGCGCCGCCATGGCCGCCGCGCAGGAAGCCGCCGCCAAGGCCGCCGCCTCGCAGGTCGCCTACGGTGGCACCACCGACGGCAAGACCATCTACGACAACCTCTGCCACAGCTGCCACACCGCTGGCGTGGCCGGCGCGCCGAAGCTGGGCGACAAGGGCAACTGGGGTCCGCGCATCGCCCAGGGCATCGATACCCTGGTCAAGCATGCGATCGAGGGCTACAAGGGTCCGGATGGCAACATGATGCCGGCCAAGGGCGGCAATCCGGCGCTCACCGACGAGCAGGTGAAGAACGCGGTGCATTGGATCGTGGATCAGGCCAAGTAATAGGCCCGCCCGCATTGGATGTCCGAGACGCCGCCTCATAGGGCGGCGTTTTCGTATCCGGCCTCTCCCCCCTCTGTAGGAGCGCACCCAGTGCGCGACAGCCTTTCGCGGTGGGCTGCATGGTTGTGGCTTTTGTTTGAGTGCAGGTGTTGCCTTTGGTAGCTACGCTACCGCAAGAGTGCCGCCTACGCAGCGGGCGTTTCGACGTCCTGCCGGCCGCCGAGTCACTTTCTTTTGCTGGCCCAAAGAAAAGTAACCCAAAGAAAATGGCCTTCAGAGCCAAGGCTCTTAGCGATATGCGGGATAGAAGCGTCGGATGAGCGAGGCCAGCCGTGATGCGCTCGTTACTACCTCGAACGGAGCCGCCACACCGCAACGCGCCGATGCGAAGAGGACTTAAAGCCACTTCGCTAAGCCGTGATGAAGCCCATGGGGCGCGGCACCCTTTCTCCCTCTCCGGGGAGAGGGCTGGGGTGAGGGGTGGGTGCTTGCGGTAACACCACCTATCTACAGGGCGCCCCTATCCCATCACCTCACCCTCCACCCACTCCCGCGCAAATGCCTGCAACTGCGGGTAAAACGCTTCGAAATGCGCCTGCAGCGGGCGATCCAGGCCGGTGAGGATGGGCAGGGCTTCGCCGACCGGGTTCGCGCGGCGGAGGCGGTGGGAGATGCCGTCGAGGGCGGCGGCGATCTCTTCGGGGCGGGCGTAGCCGCCAGGCAGGGCGTGGGCTTCCATGTAATGGCGAAAGCGCTGCAGGCCTGCGGGCAGCAGTGGGGTATGGCGGTCGAGCAGGTCGCGCACGCCGAGCGAGTAGGTTTCCAGTCGCTGCTCGCTCCAGCGCGGAAAGTCGCGCGCCAGCAGATGGTCGAACCACATGTCGAGCAGGATGCCGCCGTAGCGGCGGAAGGGAGCCGGCAGCAGGCTGCGCGCGGCGGCGACTTCCGGATGGCTGTCGGTGTAGACGTCGATGGCACGGTGCAGGCGGATGCCGGCAATCAAGCCTTGCGGCAGGCCCGGATCGGGCTGGCCATGGACGAAATCTCCCATCAAACCGCCCAGTTGCAGCAGTTCGTCATCGCCCGCCAGCAGTGTATGGGCCAGATGGTTCATGCAGTGGACTCCGCTCGGCGCCTGCGACAGGCACATGTGCCGGTTATCATCTTGTCCATGAACCCCGTCATGCTCCCCACGCAGCCCGACCATTTTCCCGAGCAGGCCGCCAGCTTCGCGCTGGAAGGCCCGGCCGGCAAGCTCGAAACGATCAGCGACGTGGCCCTGCCCGAAGAGGCACGCCGCGGTACCGCCATCATCTGCCATCCGCATCCGCTGCAGGGCGGCACCATGCACAACAAGGTGGTGACGATGGTGGAACGGGCGCTGCGCGAATCGGGGCTGGACACGGTGCGGTTCAATTTCCGCGGCACGGGCGAATCCGAAGGTATTTACGATCACGGCAACGGCGAAGGCGACGACCTCGCGGCGGTGGCGTCGTGGGTGCGCCGGCTGCGTCCGGACGATGCCCTGTGGCTGGCCGGCTTCTCGTTCGGCAGCTACGTCTCCATCCGCAACGCCGTGCGCCTGCACGCCGACGCCCTGGTCAGCATCGCGCCGCCCGCCGGGCGCTGGCCGTTCGAGGGCTTCGAGCTGCCCAGCTGCCCCTGGCTGGTGGTGCAGGGCGAGGAGGACGAGGTGGTCGACCCGCAGGCCGTGTTCGACTGGATCGACGGCATGACGAAAAAACCCGAACTGGTGCGCATGCCCGAGACCAGCCATTTCTTCCACCGCCGCCTGATGGACCTGCGCGGCGTGATCAAGCACGCCGTGCAGCCCTGGCTGCCGCCGCCGCGGCAGGACTGATGCCGCACCTGTTCCGCATGCCCGCTCCCCACGGGCGCACCATCCCCCGAATCCGCCGTACCCATGAGTGATACCCCCCTGCTCGCGCCCAGCGCGCGTTACCACGAAGGCGTCGCCGCGCACCGCTGGGAGGCCGACCCGGCCCAGCAGGCGCTGCTGCCCGAGTTCGACCGCATGCACGCCGAGCTCATCGCCGGCACCGCCAACACCAATGGCGGCGGACTGTTCGGACGTCTGAAAGCCCTGCTCGGCAACGAGACCCGCGAGTGCGTGCAGGGCCTGTACCTGTGGGGCAGCGTGGGCCGGGGCAAGACTTTCCTGATGGACCTGTTCGTCGCCAGCCTGCCGTCCGGCATGGCGCTGCGCCGCCATTACCATCGCTTCATGGGCGAGGTGCACGACCAGCTGCGCGCGCTCGGCGAGCGCCAGGACCCGCTGCTCGACGTGGCCGCCAACATCGCCTCGCGCTGCCGCGTGCTGTGCCTGGACGAATTCCTGGTCAACGACATCGGCGACGCGATGATCCTGGCCACGCTGCTGCAGGCCTTGTTCGAGCGCGGCGTGTCACTGGTGACCACCTCGAACACCGCCCCCGCCAACCTTTACAAGGATGGCCTGCAGCGCGCGCGCTTCCTGCCGGCCATCGCGCTGATCGAGAAGCACTGCCGCGTGGTGCAGATGATCTCCTCGCACGACTGGCGCCTGCGCGCGCTGACCCAGGCCGCGGTGTACCAGACGCCGCCGGGCGCGGAAGCCGAGCGCGCGCTGTCGCGCATCTTCTCCAGCCAGGCCGAGGGCCCGGTGGAAGAAGGCGGCGAGATCATCCTCAACGACCGCCCGGTCCCGGTGCGCAAGCGCGCGGCGAATATCCTTTGGTTTGAATTCGCCGCGCTGTGCGAGGGACCGCGCGCCGTGTCCGACTACATCGAGCTGGCCAAGGCCGGCCCGGCGGTGATCATTTCCAATGTGCCGCAGTTCACCGTCTACACCGATGACGCGGCGCGGCGCTTCGTGTTGCTGGTGGACGAGTTCTACGACCGCCACGTGAAGCTGATCCTTTCGGCCGCCGCGCCGATCACCGAGCTGTACGACGGTGAACGCCTGCGCGCGGAGTTCGGTCGCACGGAATCGCGATTGATCGAGATGCAGAGCGAAGAGTATCTGGCGAGCGAACATCTGGCCTGATCGGCCCGCCGCCATGGCAGGCGCGCACCCATGGCGCGATCACGGCCGCGTTCCGTTGGCTTGTCGCGCACTGGGTGCGCGCCTACAGTGCGGTAAATGCGCATTGCTGGAGCCCTCATGTCCATCCTGCTCGCCCTCGCCCTGCAGTCGAGCCCGGCCGCCGGCGCCGACTTTCCCGCACGCGTGAGACAGGCCAAGCTGGCCGAAGGCGCGGCCACCGGGCCGGACTACCAGAAGCAGATGTGGGATCGCATCGGCAACGCCACCACCGATGCCTACAAGGCCTGCCTGGCCAGCAATACGCCCGCCGACAAGTCGCCTTTCACGCTCGTGGCCAACGTGCGCCCGGACGGCCATCTGGCCGACATTGCCGTGCAGCCGGCAACCCCCGTCGCCGGCTGCATGGCCGGCCAGTTCGCCAACTGGGTGCTGCCGGCACCGCCGGCGACGCCGGCGCCCTACCCGGTCGAGATCGATTTCAGCATCAAGAACTAGACCAACCGGCCGATGGCCGGTGCGTAGGAAGCATGGGCAAGATGGGCGCATCGGCCTTCCATATGTCTCATTGCGTGCCGTTACGCGGCTGCAGTAGCCTCGCGCGACGGAGACGTTGAGCCGTTCCTCACAGGGGTGGGATCGCGATGCGCACGACCACGGGAGTCGACCCGGGGCAGCACGGCGGCGGGCAACCGGACGCGCGGGAATCAGCCGTCCAGACGTCCGCCGATGGCGCGTCGTCCGAGGGTTTCGCCGTACCGGGCTTTGATGCCGTCGTGCGACTGGTGTCGCGCTCGCTCAACGTGCCGCTGGTGGCGCTGGTGCTCCATGGCGGCACGGCCTACTGGTTTGCCAACGGCAGCGCGCTGCCCCCGCATGGATCGCGCGTCCTGCACCCGCTCTACATGGATGCCGCACGCAGCCTCGAACCGCTGGTCGTGCTCGATACCCAGGCCGATGACCGCTTCAAGGACGTCACCCCGGCGCCGGGCGCCAGCTCCGGCCCGGTCCGCTTCTTCGCCAGCGAACCGGTGTGCTCGCTGACCGGCCAGCAGATCGGCGCGCTCTGCGTGATGGACCTGGCGCCGCGCGTCGAACTGAGCGAACACGAACTGACCTCGCTGCGCGACGCCGCTTCCCTCATCGGGGCCGGCGTCGTGCTGCGCAGCTATCTCGGGCGCACCGACCCGATCACCCAGCTGCCGCATCGCTACGCCTTTTTTGACGACCTGCGCCGGCACTTCCAGGATGCCGCGCCACTGGCCTGGGTGATCGCCATCGATGTGGCGCCGGTGCAACGCTTCAATGCTTTCATCCGCGCCATGGGCCATGCCTATGCGGATGAACTGATGCGCGCGGTGGCCCAGCGCACGCTGGCCTGGCTTCCGCCCGATACCCGCCTGTACCAGGTCGGTGCGTCGCGCTTCGCCGCCGTGCTGCCTGATCGGCATGTCGAAGCGGACACGACCCGATTGGATGACCTGGTGGCGCGTCTTCGCGAGCCCTTCGATTGCCTGGGCATCCCGCTCACCATCCAGCCCGGCGTGGGGCTGCTGAAGATCGGCGAGAACGAGCTGCGCGGCGGCGATCCCCTGCGGCTGGTGATGAATGCGTCCTACGCCGCCCAGCACAGCGTGCGCGGCTGGGCCGTCTACGACCGCCAGCAGGACGAGCTCCAGCGCCAGGAATTCTTCCTGGTCACCGAACTGGCGGCGGCGCTGACCGATCGCACGGAACTGGACCTGCACTACCAGCCGCGCGTCGACCTGGACAGTGGCCGCTGCGTGGCGCTGGAAGCACTGGCGCGGTGGCACCATCCCACGCTCGGCCTGATACCACCCAGCCGTTTCATCGCCTTGGCCGAGCGTGCCGGCCTGATGCGTTCGCTGACCCAATGGGTACTCGAACACGGCGTGGCGCAGCTGGCGGCGTGGCGCAGGAAGGGCCACGACATCAAGCTCTCTTTCAACGTGTCGAGTACCGACCTCGGCGCCGACCTGGTCAATCGCGTGCAGCAGGTGGCGGAACGCCACAAGGTGGGGCTGGACTCGCTGGAGCTGGAGTTCACCGAGAACACGCTGATGGAGCACAGCGCCACCACGCGCCGCCATCTCACCGCGATACGCCAGCTCGGCGCCGGCATCGCCATCGACGACTTCGGCACGGGCTACAGCAATCTTTCCGCCTTGCGGCAGATGCCCGCCACCAGCCTGAAGATCGACCAGTCGTTCGTGCGCGGCATGGGCACCAGCCGCCATGACGAGGCGATCGTGCGCTCGGTGGCCGACCTCGCGCGCAGCATGGGCTTTCGCGTGGTGGTGGAAGGCGTGGAAACGGATCACCTCTACGACAGCGTGCTGGCGATGGCCTGCGACGAGGCACAGGGCTTCCACATCGCAAGGCCGCTGCCGCCGGCCGACGTGCTGCCCTGGCTGACCACGCACCAAGGCATGCCATCGCGCCGCGTGGTCTAAGGCGTCAGCTGTCTTCTGCAGGCGCGCACCCGGTGCGCGAAAAGCCTACGGAGCGGTTAGGCCATTCTCCGCGGTCGCGAACGGGGTGCGCTCCTACGAAAGAAGTTCTTCGGCCATCGCCTCGCGCATCAGGTATTTCTGCACCTTGCCGGTCACCGTCATCGGAAACGCGTCGACGAAACGCACGTAGTGCGGCACCTTGAAGTACGCCAGGTGATGGCGGCAGTAGCTCTGGATCTCCGCCTCGCTGGAGTCGCAGCCTTCGCGCAGGCGGATCCATGCGCATACCTGCTCGCCGAACTTTGCGTCGGGCACGCCGAACACCTGCACGTCCTGCACCTTCGGATGCGTGTAGAGGAACTCCTCGATCTCGCGCGGATACACGTTCTCGCCACCGCGGATGATCATGTCCTTGAGCCGCCCGACGATGGTGCAGTAGCCGTCGTCGTCGATGACCGCGAGGTCGCCGGTATGCATCCAGCGCGCCTCGTCGATCACTTCGCGCGTGCGCGCGTCGTCCTGCCAGTAGCCGAGCATCACGGAGTAGCCGCGCGTGCACAGCTCGCCCGTCGAGCCGCGCGGCACCACGCGCCCCTGTTCGTCCACCAGCTTCACCTCGATATGCGGATGGATGCGGCCCACGCTGTCCACGCGGCGCTCCAGGGGATCATCCAGCGTGGTCTGGAAGCTCACCGGGCTGGTCTCGGTCATGCCGTAGGCGATGGTGACCTCGCTCATGTGCATCTCGCTCACCACGCGCCGCATCACTTCGATGGGGCACGGCGAGCCGGCCATGATGCCGGTGCGCAGCGAGCCGAGATCGAAGCGACGGAATTCCGGATGCTCCAGTTCCGCGATGAACATGGTCGGCACGCCATGCAGCCCGGTGCAGCGTTCCTCCTGCACCGCCTCGAGCGTGGCGAGCACGTCGAAGCCTTCGCCCGGAATCACCATGCAGGCGCCGTGCGTCACGCAGGCGAGATTGCCCAGCACCATGCCGAAGCAGTGATAGAACGGCACGGGAATGCACAGGCGGTCCTGCTCGGTGAGGCGCATCGCCTCGCCGATGAAGTAGCCGTTGTTGACGATGTTGTGGTGCGTGAGCGTCGCCCCTTTCGGTGCACCGGTGGTGCCCGAGGTGAACTGGATGTTGGCCGGATCGTCGAAGCCGAGTTCGAGCTCCACGCGATGCAACTGCTCGAGGGCTTGCGCATCGCCACGCGCTGCCACGTCGCGCCATGCGCGAGTGCCCGGTGCGGCCTCTTCATCGAGCACAATGACGTCGCGCAATGCGGGCAGCCGCGCCGACGCCAGCTGCCCCGGCAGGCACCCGGCAAGCTCCGGCGCCAGCTCGTTCAGCATGTCGAGGTAATGCGAGGTCTTGAACCGGCGCGGCAACACCAGCGCCTTGCAGTCCACCTTGTTGAGCGCGAACTCCAGCTCATGCAGGCGATAGGCCGGATTGATGTTCACCAGGATCAGGCCGGCCTTGGGCGCGGCGAACTGCAGGATCACCCACTCGGCCCGATTGGGCGCCCAGATGCCGATGCGATCGCCTCGCCGCAGCCCCAGCGCCAGCAGGCCGGCCGCCACGCGCTCGACTTCCGCATGGAACTGGCGATAACTCAGGCGTACCTGCTGCGAGCGCACCACCAGGGCGGGACGTTCGGGATGGGTGGCCGCGATGCGGTCGAGCAGGGAGCCCACGGTATCGCCCAGCAGCGGTTGCCGGCTGACGCCTTGGACATAGCTCGGCGCGCGCATGGATGCGTCCTTCTGTGGTCGGTGGCCGAGGATAGCATCGGCGTTCGGAGCCCAGCGGGGTGTTCGACCTTGGTAGGAGCGCACCCAGTGCGCGACAGCCTTTCGCGCCGGTCTGCAGCACTCGTTCTTCAGGCATGTAGTTCGTGATGTCTTAGTTGCTGTCTTCCGCGACCTGGCTCGCCTGCGACCGCAGGGAGTCCCCGTGGGGCGGCGGGCTTCCGAGCCGCTGCCGCGGCCCGCGTCACTTTCTCTTCGTGTGGCACTCCTTTTTCGCGTGGCACTCCCTTGTA